>JAHFVD010000127.1 GCA_023264735.1 Mycobacterium sp.
CACCTGCTCGGTGGCAGGCGGTGACCACGGTGCTATTGCCGTAGGCCGAATCGCCACGCACCAGGATCTGCCCGGTGACCCCGGCAGCACGGGCGGTAGCGGCCGCTTGAGCGATCATGCCACGGCCGGGCTTGCCGGTGTGTGTTGTCGGAAATTCTGTGGGCGGGTGCGCTTGCGCGCCCGCTTGGTGAGTAACTCCCTACGGGAGAAAAAGAACCAACGCCGCCTGACGGCGGTAGGTGGAAATCATGCACAACTGGGCGCGTGACAGGACGGGGATCGCGGCGCGGCACCAGGTGGTACACCGAGGGTCGCCGGCCGATGCTGGGGGTGCCTGGTGAGCCGTGGCCACGTTGCGCCTCCACGGCCCACTGGGACACCCGTAGGACGCGCCAGGCAGCAGTCACCGTGCGTACGTCACAACCCACCCGGGACGCGATCGTCGCCCGTGTGACGGCGACGTGGCGGCCAGTAGCGTGATCGGCGTGCTCGGCCATCACCGCAGCGATCGACAACAGCGTGGCCGCGGTGATCGACACCCGTTCCTCGGCGCACAGCTGGCCCAAGGCCGCTGAGTGCGCCCAGTTGCGCAGACCGTCAAGCCAACCGGCGCGACTAGTCCACATCGGTGCACGCGGTGCGCACGCCCCGGCGCGCTGCACCCATTCGCGGCGTCGCTCGTTGGCCAGTGCGCGCACTACGTGCGGGCTGGGAGCGGTAGGAGCTACAGATGCGCCGAGCGACGTGGGCCACGCACGGCTCGCCCGACGTGATCGGGCAATGGAGAGGTCACGGTTTGCGCACCGATCGCGCGGCGAATCTGGTGCAGCTTCGAGGCGTGCGCTACCGTGAGAGCTGTCCGGCAAAGACAGTCCCTTCGGGGAGATGGGTGCGGACCCAGAACCGAGCTGCTAACTCGCTTCAAAACCTCGACAGGGCCTCGCTACGGCGAGGCCTTCGTCATGTCAGCGGGGTAGTCCGCACACCGGCTATTCAGATGTCACATTTGCCAAGGCCTTGTCGTCGCCAAAATTTGAGGCCTGGCGCTGGTGTCGTCACATCGCCAGCGGCAAGACCTCCTCGCCGTGGTCGAGGGTGCGGGCGTATTCGGGCAGCCCGACGTGTACGGAGAGGATGTCGGCAATGTGCGGCGGCACTTTGTGACCGGGTGCTTGTGCTGTGAGGCGTTCAGAAACCTCGCGATGCGGGCGGACCATGATTCGCCCGTAGACATCGCCACGAAGCGCCTGGAGCGCGCGCGGGACGGTTAGCGCTGAGGAGCTGGTGAGTTCGCGGACATGCTGAGGCAGCCCGGCATACAGGGCGAGTACGTCCGCGACATACTGCGTCGCCGAAGAGGAGCCCGCGGCGGCGGCTTTCTCGACGAGGCGCTGGGTGACGGCCGGATGGGTTTTGACCATGTGAGCTGCACGGTCACCTTTGCTTGGGCGAGCCATACTGCACACCCTCGCATCGAAACCCGTTTTGGAAACGCGCGACACGCCTAGGGTGCCCGGCCTGTTTCTAGAACAGCGTTGAACGGCACCGACTCGGGCCGGTTTGTTCGTTTCGGGTGGGCCAAAATGGCTGTTTTTGTGGCGACTGGTTCAAATTGCGCTTTGGGACGCGACTGCTTCAAAAGCGCTGATTGTTGTCAGACGGACGTTTGTGCCCGTATTATTCGTGGTGCCTGTTGCGTTGAGCTTCAGGAAGTAAGCCCGAGACCCGGCCGGACGACCGTGGCGCTCGGGCTTTGCGCTTTCTCGGGCCTGGTCAGACGTCGCGGATGGCCGTGACCGCTGGAGCGATCAGAGTGCGCCAGGGCCCGCCTTTCGCCCAGCACCAGGCGATCGCGTCAGGGACGGCGAGCAGGGCCTCGACGTGGGAGCGTTGGTGCTCGTAGCGCAAGGTGTCTCGACAGCCGGCGGCACGGGTGTATTCGATGAGTTTCTGGTTGTCGAACTTCACCATCGTTTCGTCCTCGTCGAGGATGATGTGCGCCTCGCCCAGCCCGGCGTGGTCGTCAACGAGGGCTTGTAGACATGCTGACCGTCGTTGGCGTTCGTTACGGTGTTGAGGACCGGCGCGGTAGACAGTGGCTTGCACGCCGGCATCGACGAAGGCCTGAGCGATGGTGCGTTTGCGGCCGTCTTTCTCATCCTTCATGTGCAGGTAGCGCTGCCCAGGCAGGAGTAGCCCACGCACCATCTGGCGCAGTCCAGTGAGATCCGTCGAGACGTGGACGCTGGCCACGAGCAGGTAGTCGCGCTGCTTGGTCTCATCGACGTAGATGTGCATGGGCAGAAACGGTAGTTACCTACCGTGCAGTCCCTAGGGGTGAACAGCTGCTACCAGCACGTTCACCGCAATTACGGGCTGATGAAGGGTCCTGACACCTCACCTGATCACGGCATGCGGTCGTTGTGGTCTGGCCTGGGGATGCCCGCACCGTCCAGGTAGGTGTTGATCGCATCGTCCACGGTGTCGGTGATGACGTATCCGCGCGCTTTGATCCATTCCAGTCGCGCCAACGTCCCTGAGTGCAGCTGCGTCGCGAACGGGTTCTTCGCCTTGCGTTGCCGGGGCTTCAACCGCACTGCCAGCTCTGCCGACTCCTGGTCCTGGTTCGGTGTCGGTGCCGCCGACGCGGGTCGGGGAGGCGGATTTTCATCGTCCGGTTGCGGCGATGTGGCCTCTGCTGCCGGTGCCGCAGGGGTTTGTTCGGGTTGGACCCGGGCGGCCTGTGCCCGGCGCTCTGCGCGAGACAAGGGCCTGGTGGAGCCCACCTCCAAGCCACTGGGTTTCGATGCGGCGTTCATGCTGCTTGCCGCCTCGCCACGATCCGTTCGGCGATTTCTCGGTATGCCACTGCTGCCGTACAGGTGGGGGCATGCACCTGGACCGGGATGCGCTTCCCCTTGGCCTCCACCACCCGCACGGTATGCGGGATTTCACCCAGGTACGCCCCGCCTGCGGACCACTCCCCCCAATCGGTGCGTAACTGCCTGCGCACGTCCTTGCTGGCCTTCGGGTTGCCGTCGAAGTCAGCTAGCAGCACGTAACGGATTTCCACGTCAGGGTTGAGCGTCTCTTGGACATCGAGAACGGCGTTGCCCAACTCGACCAGGCCGTCGATTTCGTCGGGGCCGGCCTTGAGGACCGCCAAGACGTAATCGGCAGCCGCCAGTGCCGCCGTCGTCAACTCCCCTAAGGCCGGCGGGCAGTCCATCAGCACGAAGTCATAGCCCTCGAGGTCGTCGAGCTGGCGGGCTAGCCGCAGCTGACCGCCTGAACCGAGCCCTGTGCGCTCCAGCTCCTTGAGCGCGAGATGGCCGGGCGCGACGTCGATGCCGAACTCGCTCGGCCTGATGACAGTTGGCAGCGGAACCCGCATTGCCCTGTCCGGGTGCAGCACCTCGTACATCGAGGCATCGTCGGCGCCGAGGTCGACGCCGAGGCCTTTGGTGCTGTGGGCCTGCTGATCCATGTCGATCAGGAGAACGCGGAACCCCATCGCGGCGAGGCTGGCACCCAGGTTGATCGTGGTTGTGGTCTTTCCCACGCCTCCCTTTTGCAGCGCCACTGCCACGATTTCACACTGCCCAGCGGCGGAAACATTCATGGCTGCGATCTTACTACTTACATGTCTACATGTGCACTTACATGTAAGGAAACATGTATGTAAGTTAACATGTATGTATTTACCCGGAGGTCCGCTCAAGGCGGCGTCAACTTAATCCGGCGTGCGCCAGGGCTACCCGCGGGCATGAAGACCGCCACGTAATCAGGTTGGAGGTGCGGGTGGAGATCACTGGCGCGCAGGTCGACGGGCAACCCGGCTTCTTCGCCTAAGCCTCGATCCACCGATGTATCGGCTGGTCGCAGGGTGTCGGAATGAGGAAAGTGCCCTTTGAACTGGGAAGATTGGTGTTCTCGACGCACTAATCAGTCCAGGTCAGAAAGGCACTTCCGGTGAAAGTGTCCCATAGTTTCGCTGTGTCGTCGGCGGTCTTCGATGATGACCATCTCGTGTCCTGTGCTGGATTGGTCCCGGTGATGACCCTGGCGGCCCAGACTGCCTTGCCGCAGCTATTACGTGACAAGGTGGTCATTGCCGAGCCGAGGATCAAGTCCGGGGCGGCCAACCCGGCACCGAAGCTGAGCACAGTCATCGCGGGCATGTGTGCCGGTGCGGACTGCATTGACGATCTCGACCTGGTGCGGGCAGGTGGGATGAAGACACTGTTCGGCGGCGTGTATGCACCCTCGACCATCGGAACTTTGTTGCGCGAGTTTACTTTCGGACACGCCCGCCAGCTCGAATCGGTTTTGCGCGAGCACCTGGCCGGACTCTGCGCGCGGGTCGATCTGTTGCCTGGCGCCGACGAGCGCGCGTTCCTCGACATCGACTCACTGCTGCGTCCGGTCTATGGCCACGCCAAACAAGGTGCTTCCTACGGACACACCAAAATCGCGGGCAAGCAGATCCTGCGCAAGGGCCTGTCGCCGTTGGTCACCACGATCAGCACCGCCACGAGTGCGCCGGTGATCACCGGCGCCCGGTTGCGAGCCGGGAAGGCCAACTCCGGCAAGGGTGCGGCCCGGATGATCGCCCAAGCCGTCGCCACCGCCCGCACCGCCGGGGTCACCGGCCAGATTGTGGTGCGCGGCGATTCGGCCTACGGCAACAGCACCGTGGCCACAGCCTGCCGCCGCGCCGGTGCCCAGTTCTCGTTGGTGCTGACCAAGACCCGCGCCGTCGCTGCAGCCATCGAGTCCATCGACGAGAGCGCCTGGATTGCAGTGGAATACCCCGGAGCGGTCCGTGATCCCGACACGGGAGCCTGGATCTCCGATGCCGAAGTCGCCGAGACCACCTACACCGCCTTCACCTCCACCGACAACCCGATGACCGCCCGGTTGATCGTGCGTCGGGTCAAAGATGCCCGCTTTCCTGATGCGCTGTTTCCGGTGTGGCGGTATCACCCGTTCTTCACCGACACCGACGAACCCACCGTTGCGGCCGACATCACCCACCGCCGCCACGCGATCATCGAAACCGTGTTCGCCGACCTGATCGATGGACCCCTGGCTCACATGCCTTCGGGACGTTTCGGAGCGAACTCGGCGTGGATCCTGTGCGCCGCTATTGCCCACAACCTGCTGCGCGCCGCCGGCGTCCTGGCCGGTGGAGCCCACGCAGTCGCCCGGGGCGCCACACTGCGCCGCAAGCTCATCACCGTCCCCGCACGCCTGGTCCGACCGCAACGCCGACCCCTTCTGCACCTACCGAGCCACTGGCCCTGGGCTGACCACTGGCTTACGCTGTGGCGCAACACCATCGGCCACAGCCCACCACTCACCGCCACCACCTGACCACCTGGCCGAATAGGCCCCTACCGGAGCGCACAGGGAAAAGCTGGGCAGACCAGCGGTTACGTCACGCTCACAAGCCCACCAAACGACAACCAGCCACGGCAGACACATCAATCACTCAAGTCCACGGATCGAGGCTAAGCGGAGCACCTCGGCTGCGTCCGGGTGCCCAGCTCTCGATACTTCGAGGACGTAGAGCGCCCACAAACTTGAAACAGCCATACCGCGAATCAGTTCCGGCGAATCCAATTCGGCCCCGAACGGTCTTATAGGGCCCACAACAACTTCCGGGGGAGGCGTGATGTCGAAGTGCGCCCGGACGAGTCCATACGTCGGATGGACTGCCTGCGATAGATCGCGGTAAATTCCATAGAGCAAGCGAGTGGATGAGAACCTCTCGCAAAGGTTGAAGACCGACCAGACCGAGACTGGTTTCTCGCCGAGGAACTCACTCAACTCTTCGGCCAGAGCGGCGGACTCGGCCAGGTTGGGTGTATCGGCGGCGGCCCGTACGACTGCGTCAATGAACTCACTCGACCGTCGGTGATCCTGTAGTGACATCTGTTGTGCGAGCAAGTCTTCCCCGTCCTTGGTCCATAAGACCCACTGCGCAGTCAGAGCGTGCTCGAACGCGATCCGAACACAAGACATGGCCACCCAGGGAGATGATGAATGCAGAGTTACCGCGGCCTCGACGTGGTTCAACGCATGAGCGGCCAGCGGAAAACAGACTCGAAACTTCCTGCTCAGCTCAGGGTTTAGTTCCGGTGTCGACGTCTGCTCCTGCCACGACGTGCGCCACCGATCAAGTGCCACGTTGACCACCGTCATCCAGCCGGTCTCCGTCTCGTCCACTCGATCGGCGTACTGAGATTCGAGCCTTGCCACCTTGTGCATCAGCTCGATGCGAGGATCGTCACCACCTGGTGCTGGGATACGCGGGATCTCGTTCACGTGGCCCGACTCCGGCTCAAATATCGGTACGCGGTCGCACGCCCGATGCCGAATGCAGCGGCGAGCTCGTCGACCGGTTCACCGGTGGCTGCCAGCCGGCATAGCTGTTCCTGGCGTGCGGCGCTGAGCTTCGGCGGTTTAGTGGCTGGCAGGCTGCGCGATCGGCGGGCTTCACGTGAGGCGGCGCGTCGTTCACGGCCGAGTTCAAGTTCCAGTTCAGCCAGGGTCGCCATGATGGCAGCGACGGCACGGCCGGTGGGAGTTGCGGTATCGATGCCCTCGCGGAGGGCGCGCAGCACGATTTCTCGCTTGTCGAGGTCGGCGATAGTGCGAGTGACTTCGGCAGCGGAGCGCCCGAGACGGTCAATAGCGGCCACCACAACGGTGTCTCCGCTTCGGGCGTAGTCGAGCAGCGCAGCGAGACCAGGACGGGCGGTGCCAACCGCTCCAGAGAGTTCGTCGGTGAAAACCCGTTCCGGGTCGACGCCGGCTGCTGCGAGGGCGTTGCGTTGAGCGGTGAGGTCCTGGCCGGTGGTGCTGATTCGGGCGTAGCCGAGAATGGCTGTCATTCGTTCACTGTCTCACCTGGCGGCGACAGGGAAGATGCGAGACACGCTGTGTGAGACGAGATATGAGACGGTTCCACCTGGGGCGATGCGACGGGGGAGTGGGCGCCTCAACCGTGTCTCGTTTCTTTAGAAGCGAGACGCGCTGGAACTGCACCCGGGGAAACCTCGATCTTCTTCGTGGTGGGGGCGCAGCAGCTACGGCCCCGCACCTTTGAACAGAGGTTTTGCGCACATCCGGCGGGGCACTCCCACACAATGTGGGCGCAATCCTGAACGCGTCTGGCGGCGCTATCGCATAGATTCAGCGATGGAGGGAGGCGACAAAGTGCCTGAGCGCGATGCGGCCACGTCTCCAGAAACTGCGACGTGGTCCACCCACGCGGTCGACGCTGACGCCGCCGTCGACTATTGGCGCTCGGTGCGACGCCAGGCTTACGTCGATGTTGCGCCGAGCCCCTATGATCGGAGTTTCTCCGGCGAGATTAGCTATGCCGACTACGGTGACTTTGCGCTGTCCGTCAAGCGGGCCAGCGGCGAGAAGGTCAGTCGAAGCAGCACTCTGATATCCCGGGGGGCCGAAGCGGAGTACCTATACGCGTTGTTTCAGAGCCGTGGCACGGGAGTCGTCACGCAGGCTGGCCACAGCGCGGAAGTCCGACCTGGCCGGGTGGTGATCTATGCCAGCGCGCGGCCGTTTTCGTTGGACTACCGCGATCCGTACGAGCAGGTCGTGGTTCATCTACCGGCCGAGCGTGCATTCGCTGACGCCGGCTTGCGGCCTAGTACTGATCTGCTCGCGGTGGAGATCCCCGTGGACGGGGCGCTCTCGTCAGTGTCCGCGTTCTTCCAAAGTTTGGCTGCTACGCAAACCACCGACCCGGAGGGAGCCGGCCTGCTGGCCCCGTACGGGGCGAACCTGGCCAGTTCCTTGCTCGCCTACGCAGCGAGAACTCGAGGTGTACAAGACCTTTCGCTCCTGCTGCAGCGCGAGCGGGCCCTTGCTTACCTGCGCCACCACCTCGGCTACCCAGACCTCGATGTGGACCGGATCGCCGTCGGCTGCCACGTGTGTCCCGCCGCACTCTGCACCGATTGTTCGAGGGCACCGGACAAACCGTGACCGCGCATCTGCGCACCATGCCGCCCAGACTCGCTCGCGGCCGTACCAGAAGAACGACCAGGCGCATGTGGAGTCGAAGAACCACCATGTGGTGCGCAAACACGCGTTCTACTGGCGCTACGACACCCCCGACGAGCTAGAGCTGCTCAACCGGCTGTGGAAGCTGGTGTCGCTGCGCCTGAACTTCTTCACCCCGACCAAAAAACCCGTTGGCTACACCACCACCGCAAACGGTCGCCGCAAGCGCATCTACGACAAGCCGGCCACCCCGTGGCAACGCCTGCAAGCATCAGGACTCCTTGAAGCACAACAACTCTCGAACGTTGCCGACCGAATCGAGGGCATCAACCCGGCCGATCTGACCCGGCAGATCAACACCATCCAAATGCAACTCCTGGATCTGGCCCAGGCCAAGACCGAGGCCCTCACCGCCGCCCGCCACCTCGACCTGGAAGCATTGCAACCGTCAATCAACCGATTGGCCACGGCGAAGTAACGCAAGCCCCCACGCGCTCATTATGCGTGAGGCACCAGCTCACCCTTCGCGCTCACAATTAGGTGAGGCACCTCGTAGCGCGACGTGCAGGACCGGCTCGATCCGTCGCCGTAACTTCGTCAGATCAGCACCACCGAGCGCAGCACCTCGCCGGGCGTGCATCTTGTGGAGGGGCCCGCAGCATCCTTCAAAAGGAATGCGCAGCCCGGCCATCCTCTGCGGGCCAAACTGGCACGGGACGTCAGGGTTGTGGCACGCATCGACAGTGGGATGTCCCGCCGCCATTGCTAGCCTCGTCGGACGAGGAGATGAGTAGTGGAGCCAGATAATAGAGTTCGGGTGCGCGGTGCCCGCGAGCACAATCTGCGCGGCGTCGACGTGGAGGTGCCGCGTGATGCCCTCGTCGCGTTCACCGGGGTGTCGGGTTCGGGCAAGTCATCGCTGGCCTTCGGCACGCTCTTCGCCGAGTCCCAGCGGCGGTACTTGGAATCGGTGGCGCCGTACGCGCGGCGTCTGATTGATCAGGTGGGTGTCCCGGATGTCGATTCGATTGAAGGGATGCCACCTGCGGTCGCGTTGCGGCAGCAGCGCGGTGGTACCAGTACCCGTTCGTCGGTGGGCAGCGTCACCACGCTGTCGAGTCTGGTCCGGATGCTGTATTCGCGTGCGGGCACCTACCCTGCGGACCAGCCGATGCTCTACGCGGAGGATTTCTCGCCCAACACCCCGCAGGGTGCCTGCCCGACGTGCCACGGTATGGGCTGGGTGTATGAGGTGACCGAAGCACTGATGGTGCCCGACCCGTCGTTGTCGATCCGTGAGCGTGCCATCGCCTCATGGCCGCCGGCCTGGTACGGGCAGAATCTGCGCGACATCCTTACCACGCTCGGCTACGACGTCGACGCTCCGTGGAAGACGCTGTCGCGCAAGGACCGCGAGTGGATTCTGTTCACCGAGGAGCGTCCGACGGTGCCGGTGTACGCGGGCTTCACCCCGGCGGAAACTCGACGCGCCGTGAAAGCCGATATGGAGCCCAGCTATCAGGGCACCTTTATCGGTGCCCGCCGCTACGTCCTCGACACGTTCGCCAACACCAAGAGCGCTGCGGTCAAGAAACGGGTCTCTCAATTCGTCGGAAGCGGCCCATGCCCGGCGTGCCACGGAAAGCGGCTCAAACCCGAAGCGCTGTCGGTGACATTCGAAGGTCTGGACATCGCCGAGCTGTCGCGGCTCACCCTCGACCAGCTCGCCGCGCTGTGCGCCAGGGTGCTCAGCCCGCGGTGGAAGCCGGCCACCTCCGGTGCGGCCCTGAACCAGAAGACACGAAAGTCGGCGGTCAACGCGCGGGTCGTGGCCGGGGGTTCCGCGCATGCCGCGGCACCAGATGTCCGGCAAACACCCAACATGTCAGACGAAAAGCGCGCCGCTGCACAGCGATTGGTCGCAGAGCTGCAGGAGCGGCTGCAACCGCTCATCGATCTGGGACTGGGATACCTCTCCCTGGCCCGCAGCACGCCGACGCTATCGGGCGGGGAACTGCAGCGCGTGCGGCTCGCGACGCAACTCTCGTCACAACTGTTCGGCGTCGTCTACGTCCTCGACGAGCCGTCGGCCGGTCTGCACCCCCGCGACCGGGACGCCTTGCTGGACATCTTGGCCGGCCTCAAACGCAGCGGCAACAGCGTCTTCGTCGTCGAGCACTCGCTGGATGTCATCGCCGCGGCGGACTGGCTGGTTGATATCGGGCCCGGCGCCGGGCTGGACGGCGGCCAGATCCTCTACAGCGGTCCCCCGGCCGGGCTGGCCGATGTCACCGACTCGGTCACCCGCCGCTATCTGTTCGGCGACGAGACCCGCGTCGCCTCGCGCACACCGCGGGAGCGCAGTGACTGGCTGCAACTCGCTGGTGTGCAACGCAACAATTTGCATGATCTGTCGGTATCGGTGCCGTTGCGCTGCCTCACCGCGGTCACCGGGGTGTCCGGGTCGGGCAAGTCGAGCCTCGTCGCCCAGGCCCTACCCGAGATCGTCGGTGAGCACCTCGGCCGTCCGGTGCGGTTCGACGACGCCCGCGACGACGACCTGCTCACTGAGGCCACGCAGGTCACCGCCTCGGGCGAGGTGCTCGGCGACCCCCACGGTGTGCGGCGGGTGGTGTGCATCGATCAGAAGCCGATCGGCCGCACACCGCGATCCAACATCGCCACCTACACCGGGCTGTTCGACCACGTTCGCCGGCTCTTCGCTGACACCCCCGGGGCCAAGAAGCGCGGCTACAAACCCGGACGGTTCTCGTTCAACGTCAGCGGCGGACGATGCCCGACCTGCGAAGGGGAGGGTTGGGTGATGGTGGAGTTGCTGTTCCTGCCCAGCGTCTATAGCCCGTGCCCCGACTGCCACGGAACCCGTTACAACCCCGCGACTCTCGCGATCCGCTGGCGGCACAAGAACATCGCTGAGGTACTCGAACTCAGTGTGTCGGCGGCCCGGGAGTTTTTTGACGGCGAACCCGCCGTGCTGCAAGCTCTGGAGGCGCTGTGCGATGTCGGGCTAAGCTACCTGCGGCTCGGGCAGCCGGCCACTGAACTGTCCGGCGGCGAGGCGCAGCGCGTCAAGCTCGCCGGTGAACTGCAGCGTGCCCACCGCGGTGACACGCTCTACCTGCTCGACGAGCCCACCGCCGGACTGCATCCCGCCGACACCGACCGGCTGCTGGCACACCTGCACCGGCTCGTCGACGCCGGCAACACCGTGGTCGCCGCCGAACTGGATATGCGGGTGGTCGCCCAGGCTGATCACGTCATCGACATGGGACCCGGCGCAGGGGGCGCCGGTGGCCGCATCGTCGTCGCCGGTACCCCGCGGGAGGTCGCGGCATACCGGGACAGCGCCACCGCCGCGTATCTTGCCGCTGAACTCGCCGACTGACGCCTTGGCACGGATTGTCATAACGGTGGCGCGCGCGGTCACCGACACGATGCATGGTCCTGCATACGCTGACAGGACAGTTCGCCACCAGGCCGACTGACCGTCACATCAGCACATCAATTGTGCTGCAAGGAGGTTCACAACCATGGCTGAAGGTAATCGCGCAGTCGTCTTCCACAATCCGGGGGACATGCGGGTCGATTCGCTGGAGTATCCGAAACTGGTCATGCCCAACGGCAAGAAGGCTCCCCATGGCGCGATCCTGAAAATGGTCGCCACCAACATCTGCGGCAGCGACCTGCACATCTTCCGAGGCTCTTTTCCTGTGCCCGAGGGGATGGTCATGGGCCACGAGATGACCGGTGAGGTCGTCGAAGTGGGCTCCGACGTCGAGTTCCTCACCGAGGGTGATCTCGTCTCGGTCCCGTTCAACGTTGCCTGCGGGCGGTGTCGCAACTGTAAGGCGCGCCGTACCGATGTCTGCGAGACCACGAATGCCGACGTCGCGTGCGGCGCGTACGGGTTCAACCTCGGCGACTGGCAGGGTGGTCAGGCCGAGTACCTGTTCGTCCCGTACGCCGACTTCCAATTGTTGCGGTTCCCGGACAAAGACCAGGCGATGGAGAAGATCCTTGATCTCGCCCTGCTTTCGGACATTTTGCCCACGGCCTTTCATGGCCTGATGGAGGCGGGCGCCAAGCCTGGCTCGACGGTGTATATCGCCGGTGCCGGTCCGGTCGGCCGCTGTGGTGCGGCGGCGGCGCGGCTGCTGGGTGCGTCCTGCATCATCGTCGGCGACTACTACCAGGACAGGCTTGATCTGGTGAAGAACAACGGGTGCGAGACGATCGATCTGAATAAGGACGTTCCGTTGCCCGACCAGATCGAGGCCATCCTGGGCGAGCGTGAAGTCGATTGTGCCGTGGACTATGTCGGTTCCGAAGCGCACGGCATCGGTAAGGAGGCGGAGGACCTTCAGCCGCAGGCTGCCATCAACCAGGTGCTGGAGGCCACTCGCGCCGGCGGCGCCACGGGCGTCATCGGCGTCTACGGACCTGACCCCCTGGCGCCGACAGAGGCCGGCAAGAAGGCACTTTCCCGCTCGACTTCGGCAAGGCGTGGATCAAGTCGCCGCGCGTGTCGGCGGGGCAGGCGCCGATCATGCACTATCACCGCGAACTGATGATGGCGATCCTGTGGGACCGCATGCCCTACCTGAGCCCCATGCTCAACAACAAGGTCATCAGCCTCGACGAGGCGCCGGACGTCTACGCGATCTTCGACCAGGGCTCATCCAACAAGTTCATCATCGACCCGCACGGAATGATCTCGGCGTAGGCGAGCATGCCGGGTGCCACCGCTTCCTCAGGGTTGAGGTGGCACCCGGTAAGCACTCCGCCCACCGGTAGGAGGCACGCATGATCGACTCGTCGTCGGTTGACGTCCGCTACCAGGGATTCTTCGACTGCGAGCTCGCTGCGTGTCTTAGGTGGGTGTCAAGTCGAAGCGGCGTTTGAGCCCGTTGCCTTTTCGCCATTCCCATAGGCCGCGGTGTTGGAGCTGTCCGACGACGATCCCTTCGCTGACATCGATGCGTGTGGCGAAGGCCTCCACCTCGGTGGTCGTGGTCAGTGCGGCGAGGTGGTGTTGCTCCCGCGGGGGGATGAGGGTGTTGGCCGCGAATCGGTTGGCCGCGTCTTCGATGTCGTCGCTCTCGGAGCCGTCGTCGATGAAGGTCTCCTTCTTCGAGTGCAAGAGAACGTGTCCGGCCTCGTGAAAGAACGAGAACCAGAACTGATCCTCGGTCTTGTAGCGATCGCTGAGAGCGATGACCGCTCTAGTGGGGCTGGACCACCAGGTGGCTCCGCTGATGCGGCATTTGTCGATCTCTGCGACATAGACGACGAGAACACCCTGGGCAGCGCATAAGCCTTGCAGTTCGTGCAGGAAGTCGTCGGTTCTGGTGAGTGTGCGGGCGTGATGGAGTGCGGTGCGGAATCCGTCCTTGTCGAAGGGTTCGGCGTGAAGATGCTGGGCGGTGAGCTCCCCGATCCGAATCCACGACGCCACCGACTCGGCGTGGCTGGTGAATGTGTTCGCCCGCTTGAACGAGGCCACTGGGCGACTCCATATGCGGCGCCACGCGGCCAGGTTGGCGACGCCGAAAAAGGCCAAGGCGGCGTGGTAAAGCTCCCGCCGGTCATTGGTGGTGGGCAGGTAACCGCGGAGTTGGAGAGCAGTGATCGGAAGATCTCGCAGCCAGGTGAGGTGCTCGCCTTCCAGCTCGACGTCGGGATGGGCCTGTACCTGGCCGAGCGCGGCATCGGCGGACAGGTCCGCATCACCAGCAGCCTTCCCGGCCACCGAGATCACCTCTGGGACGACCGCAAGCGGCTCCCCACCTCCGTCGCCGCCGCCGATCTCTACGGCCAGAACGTGCAAATCGTCGACATGAACGCACTCAACGCTGCCCTGGCGGTCAACCGGTGGAAGCGTCACGTCGGCATCTACGCCGACCTCGAAGGTGAGCACTTCAGCCTCTACGCCAGCGACGGCAACGACATCACCAACGAGGACCAGTGACGGTGCTACCCACGGATCGCTTCACCCATGAGTTCGTCGACTTCATCCCCGCCGACCTCGACGCCGGTGTCCTCTACGTGTCGCTGCCGTACGCCACCGTGATGCATCTCTGCGCCTGCGGATGCGCAGGTTGCGTCCAGCAGAGTGGTGTACGAGTCGGACCTGATCAGCGGTACCGGCGTGTCGTAGCCGACTGATTGAAGGTCATCGCGTGATTCTTCGAGGGACCGTCCAAAGTCACTCGAGCAAAGGAACCGACGCGATGACCACTGCCCACAATATCGACCTGCCCGCGGTGCTCGCCGAACGACTCACCACCGCCCATCCCGATGTGCTGCGCGAGCTGCTGGCCACGTTCATCCACACCCTGATGGGCGCGGAAGCCGACGCCCTGTGCGGCGCCGGATACGGCGAACGCAGTACCGAGCGCACCAACTCCCGCAACGGCTACCGCCATCGCCGATTCGACACCCGTGCCGGCAGTCTGGATCTTGCGATCCCGAAGCTGCGCCAGGGCTCCTACTTCCCGGACTGGCTGCTGGAACGGCGCAAACGCGCCGAACGGGCCCTGACCACCGTGGTGGCCACCTGCTATCTGCTCGGAGTCTCGACGCGGCGGATGGACAAACTGGTCGAGACCCTGGGGATCACGTCGCTGTCGAAGTCCCAAGTCAGCGTGATGGCCAAGGAACTCGACACCGCCGTCGAGGCCTTCCGCACCCGCCCACTCGATGCCGGCCCCTACACGTTCATGGCCGCCGACGCGCTGGTCCTCAAGGTCCGCGAGGGCGGGCGGGTGGTCAACGTGCACGCCCTGATCGCCACCGGTGTCAACAACGACGGCTATCGGGAGATCCTCGGCATCGAAGTCACCACCGCCGAAGACGGGGCCGGCTGGCTGACGTTCCTGCGGTCGCTGACCGCCCGCGGCCTGTCGGGGGTCAAGCTGGTGACCTCCGATGCGCACGCCGGGCTGGTCGCCGCGATCGGCGCCACCTTGCCCGGGGCGGCCTGGCAGCGCTGCCGCACCCACTACACGACCAACCTCATGGCCGTCACCCCGAAGGCCTCGTGGCCGTGGGTCAAGACGCTGTTGCATTCGGTGTTCGACCAGCCCGACGCAGAATCCGTTGAGGCTCAATATGATCGGATCATCGACGCCCTGGCCGACAAGCTGCCCAAGACCGCCGAGCACCTGGAAGCCGCACGGGCGGATCTGCTGGCGTTCACCGCGTTCCCCAAACAGATCTGGCGCCAGATCTGGTCCAACAACCCCCAGGAACTTATCCGGCCCTCGGGGGCGCATCAACCCCAGGTGGTCGATTCGGTCAGCGGTCGAGGCGGTGCAGGTGGTCGGTCAACGCGTCGGCGACACGGTGGTGGCGGGCGGCTTCGTCGAGCCAG
>JAHFVD010000053.1:0-4596 GCA_023264735.1 Mycobacterium sp.
CGTCGTCGAAGGCCTGGAAGATCCGGACGGCCCGAACGCCCGCGGCAGCGAATCGCGGTAGTCCGTCTTGGACGCCTGTGATCAACGACGGCACATCCTCGATCGCGGCGGTCGCCGCGACGATCACGCCCGGCGCCGCCGTCTCCGGGAGCTCGACGATGGTTACCTTCTCGATCGTCTCCCCAGCGAAGATGGCAGGGATGTCATCGAGACCGACGGCGTCGAACCAGTTGAGGAAGGCCCGCGAGCGAAGCACCTCGAGGATGGGTTCCCTGCTGCGCAGGGACATGGTCACCATGACCCGGTCGCGGTCGTGTATCGAGGTGTACAGCACCACGTAGTGGGCGCCGAGGTCGACAAGTGCGGGCTTGCTGCGCTGCAGCACGTGCCAGATCCGGCTCGGGTCCGGCACCCGGTAGTCCATGGCGAGGACGAGCGTGTGGGTCTGGCCCTGCGCCATGCCGTCCACGCCGACGCCGTCTAGTCGCTGGCCGGCAGCGGTTTGGCGGTCTTCTGCTCCAGCGGGGTGGTGCCCACACTCAGGCTGCCCGCCCCGGCCTTGGTGACCAGGAGTTCGGCGCCGCTGGCGTCGACGTAGCGCTTGCCCATCACGGTGCCGTCGGAGAATCCGGGATCCAGTTGGGCCCCTTCGGTTTTCTCGGCGTCCAGCGGGATCATCGCGACACCGCCTGCGCGCAGGTCGTCGAGGCTGTCCGAGGACCGCACGACGATCACCTGGGTGTCACAGACCTGGCTCTGCAGGCGTGTGCCGGTCTTGATCATGGTTGTCCTCCTGGGATCACTGGGTTGGCGTCGGCGACTTGAGCTCGTCAGCCAATTGGCGGCGCAGCACCTTGCCGGTCGGCGTGGTGGGCAGTTCGTGGCGGAACACCACCCGGTCGGGCGTGCGCGAACCGCGCAGCTGGGTGCGCACGTGCGCGCGCAGGTCCTCCGGGTCCGGGGTGATGTGTGCGACGGGAACGACGACAGCGACCATGATCTGGCCCCATTCGTCGTCCTCGACACCGACGACGGCGACATCGCGCACGTGCGGGTGTTCGACGAGCACGTCCTCGACCTCCGCCGGAGCGATGTTCTCCCCGCCGCGGATGATCGTGTCGTCCGAACGCCCACCGATGAAGAGGTATCCGTCGGCATCCAGGTAGGCGACATCCTTGGTCGGGAACCAGCCTTCAGCGTCGAGCACCGAGCCGATTTCGGCGTAGCGGCCCGAGACCTGATCACCGCGGACGTACAGCTCGCCGACCTCTTCGGGCCCCAGGACCGTGCCGTCGTCGGCGCGGATCTGGACCTCGATGCCCGGAACGGGCTGTCCTACGGAGCCGAGCCGTCTGCGGGCGGACTCGTCGGCGGCCTGGTGTGCCTCGCGGTGGTCGTCCGGGGTGAGAACCGCGATGGTGGAACTGGTTTCGGTCAGGCCGTAGGCGTTGACGAAGCCCACGTCGGGCAGCAGTCCGAGCGCCTTACGCACCAGGGGCAACGCAACTTTGGAGCCGCCGTAGGCCAGGGTGCGCAGCGCGGGCAGCGAGGTCGGATTGGTCTCGAGCTCGGTGATGATGCGATCGAGCATGGTGGGCACCACCGTCGCGCTGGTGACCGATTCGATGGAGGCAAGCCGGATCCATGCCTGCGGATCAAACTTGCGCAGGTACACCATTTTCCGGCCGGCGTACAGATTCGACAGTGCCGCACCGACACCGGCGATGTGGTAGGGCGGCACGCAGATCAATGCGGCGTCCCCCGGCTCGGCGGAGGCGAATTCCACGGTGCCGGTCACATAGCTGGTGAGGTTGTTGTGGGTCAGCTCAACGGCTTTGGGCCGTGATGTGGTACCCGAGGTGAACAGCACCACCGCCACGTCGTCGGGGTCGGGGAATTCAGCGGCCGGCTCGGCCGTCCCGGCGGCGGCCAGGAATTCCTGCGATTCCAGACGTGCCGTGCCCAAACCCGCCACCACGTCGGCGTATTCGGCATCGAAGACGATGAGCGGGTCGGGCAGCCGTTCGATCAGTTCGGCCAGCGCCTCACCGGAGAGCCGGTAGTTGAGCGGCGTGAACGCCCGCGCGGCGCGGGCGGAGGCGAAGATCAGCAACGGCAGCATGGCACCGCCGAGGCCGACATACACGACACTGCCGGCGCCGGAGGCGGCGATGACTCCCGCGCAGGAGTCGGCCAGGCTGTTGAGCTCGCCCACCGTCAGCCGCTGGTCGTCGGTGACCACCGCGACCCGTTCGGAGTCGGAGGCCGCCATCTCCAACAACAGTGCCACGCTCATCGATTGACCTCCCCTGAGCCGCCGCGCGCCTAAACCGGGTTGAATTCTGAGATCAGCCAATGACCGTCGGTGTTGGTCAGCTTGACCACCACGCTGCTGGTCGCCAGTGCCGGATCAGGCCGGTCCTTGCTGGTCGTCACCTGATTGACGAACACCAGCACGACCGCACTGTCGGCGTGCAGTTCCGAGACCGCCGCGCGCGCCACGGTCGCCTCGGTCTTGACGCCCTTCTGCCGGGCCGCCGGAGCCACGATCTGGTCAGTGAATTGGCTGTAGTACTTGAGGAATTCACCGGTCAGGTGAGACTTCGCGTTGGCCAGATCCTTGTCGAGCGTTTCCGGCGCGTAGGACAGCAGCGCTACCGTGCCATCGCGCGCCGCACCAGTGACCTGCTTCTGCCGATCCTGGATCTGCTGATCGACGGAAGCGGTGGTAAAGAGGTTGAGGCCGAGGGCCGTCTGATCCGGGCGGAAAATCCACCAGTAGACCGACGCTGCGCCGGCGGCCGATCCCACCAGCAGCACCGCGAGCACAACGACGGCGACCAATCGGCCGACACTGCGCCGCTCCTGGAAGGCTTCGCCCGGGATTTCGACCTCGTCGACCTCTTTTGCGTCACCGGACTCGTCAGTCTCCCCGGTCTTTTCGGCGTTGACGTTGTCGGCGTCGGCGACGTCGAGTTCCGTCACGCCGCTCTCGGTGATGTCGACCTCGGTTGCGTCGGCGTCTTTGTTTTCACTGCTCATGGCACGAACTCCACATTCGACATCTTGAACTTGTCCCCGTCGCGCGCCACTGTGACGCTCATCCGCCAGGCGCGCGGATCCTGGTGTGCCCCATTAGCATTGGTCACTGTCGAGGACGCCGCCAGCAACACCACCCCGGTGTCGCCGCCATCCTTGTCCAGCGCGGCCGACTTGATCGTCCCGACCGTCACCGCCTTGGACTGCTGAGCGGTTTGCACGAAGTCGTCGGCACCCCTGGAGAAATCGTCCTTGAAGGAGCCGGTTGACAAGTCGATCACGTGCTGGACGTCATCTTTAGCGCGGTTGTAGTCGATCGACAACAGTGCGGTCACGCCGGTGCGCGCAGCGTCGATGAGCTGGTCCTGGTGCGCTCGTTGGGCAGCGACCTTCTGATGCGCAACGAGCATCAAGCCGGTGATCACCAGCGATCCGATGGCCACGACCACGACTGCGGCCACCGCCACCGTCACCAGGCCTATCCGCGACCACCAGCCACGCGGGTCCAGCCCGTCGTCGTCTTCGGCGAGCTCGGTGTCCTCGGTGAGCTCGACTTCGTCGCCGGGCTCGACAACCTCGGTAGCCGGCGCCGAACCACGCAGCCGGGCCGCGGTGGCCTTGGCGCGGGCGGCTTCGGCCTCGGCTTCGGCCTCGGCCGCCTCAGCTTCGGCGAGCTCGGCCAATACCTTTGCGTCTACGTCAGCAGCCATGGCACTCACACATGTCGTTCGCGTTCGGCACACGGCGCGCAACAACGTCTAGGCGTCGCATGTCGAACTCCTCTCTGGTCCAAACATCCCGCCAGCGTACGGGCGAGGGCTGAGTCGTCCGTCACATGCACGGCCGAGGCGCGATATCTGCTGAGAATGAGATTATCACCAGGCGATAAGTCACTTGGTCGCACTGGCGCTATACCCGCCTGAATTCCGCCATCATGGTGCGGAAATGATATTTCCACCAATTCAGCGCAACTGGTCCTTCATCACCTTGCCGGTCGCATTGAGCGGCAGAGCGTCGACGAACACCACGACCCGGGGCACCTTGAATCCGGCCATCCGGTCCTTGCTCCAGCTGATCAGGTCCGCTTCCGACACCGCCTCAGACTCCTTGAGCACCACGAAGGCCTTACCCACCTGACCGAGCCGCTCGTCGGGCACGCCGATGACGGCCGCCTGCGCGACGGCGGGATGCTCCATCAGGAAGCCTTCGATCTCGGCGGGGTAGGCGTTGAACCCCCCGACGATGAACATGTCCTTTTTGCGGCCGACGATCTTCAGCCGCCCGGACTCGGTGAAGCTGCCCAGGTCACCGGTGTGCAGCCAGCCGTCGGCGTCGATCGCCTCAGCCGTACCGCCCGGATCGTCGAAGTAGCCCTGCATCACGCTGTAACCGCGCACCAATACTTCGGCATCGTCGGCGATGCACACCTCGACCCCATCGCAGGGCAAGCCGGCCGTGGTGGCGATGTCTTCGAACGAATCCCCGGGCCGCGACAGCGTCGCCGTGCCCGCCTCGGTCAGGCCGTAGCCGGTGGCCAGCGTCTCGAACGGCAGCTCT
>JAHFVD010000053.1:4696-53651 GCA_023264735.1 Mycobacterium sp.
ATGAACGAGGCGAGACAGCCGGCCTTGTAGCCGAAGGTATGGAAGAACGGATTCACGATCAGGTAGCGGTCACCGCGGCGCAGGTCCGCCAGGTCGCACCACTCGGTATACATCCGCAGGTTCTGCAGATGGTTCATCATCACGCCCTTGGGGCGGCCGGTGGTGCCTGAGGTGTAGACGATGTCGGCAATATCGGTTCCGCTCACGGCGCGCTCGAACGGACGGCCCGCCTCCAGGAAACCGGACTTCAGATCGATCGCGGGCACACCGGGCGGAGTCACGAAATCCTGCCCCAGGAACCCCTTCTCGATCAGCACTGCCTTGGCACCGCTGCGGGTGATGATGTCGGCGGCCTCGGCCTGCTTGTAGCGCGTGCTGACCGGGACCACGATGCCACCGGCAGTGAGCACACCGAAAGCGGCGATCATCCAGTACGCGGAATTGGGGGCCCAGATCGCGACACGGTCGCCCTTGCCGACCCCCAAGTCCGCGAAAGCGCCTGCCGCACAACGCACTCGCTCGGCGACCTCGATGTAACCGAGACGCAGCGGACCATCGACGACTGCTTCAGAGTCGCCGAACCGGTCCGCCGCGCTCAAGACCATCTCGGGGATGGTCTGCCAGGTTTGCGCTTGGGTCACACTGTGACGAGGCGAGACAGGTTGCCGCCCATGATCTTTGCCTGATCATCGACAGATAGATGCTCCAGCGCCGTCACATAGTGGGTCGGCTCAGCCAGCCCCTCCGGGTGCGGCCAGTCCGAGCCGTACAGCACCTGGTCCACGCCGATCAGGTTGACCAGCTGGTCGATGCCCTCCTCGTAGAACGGGCTGACATAGATGCGGTTCTTGATCTCCTCGATCGGGTTGCCCAGGAAGGCTTCCGGCGCCTTCTTCCAGACCTCGGCCATGGAGTCCAGCAGCGGGAACATCCACTTCGAGCCGGCCTCGACGATGCCGACCTTCAGCTTGGGGTGACGGAATAGCGCACCGTGAATCACCCACGAGGCCACCGCATCCTGGATCGGGCGCCACTCGTTGAGGATGCCCATCGCGTTGGTCTGGAACGGCAGCATCTCCGTCACCGAGCCGTCCCATTCGGACGTGTAGCGCGAGTAGCCGGAGTCCGATGAGTGCATACCGACGAAGACGTCGTGGTGCACGACCCGCTCCCAGAACGGATCGAACTCGGGCAGCGCGAACGAACGCGGACCGCGGAAGCCGGGCACCGGAGCGGGGCGGATCAGGATCGCGCGGGCACCGCGCTTGACGCACCACTCGAGCTCTTCGATCGCCTTCTCGACGATCGGCAGCGTGATCACCGGTGTGGTGAAGATGCGGTTCTGGTAGTTGAAGCCCCACACCTCGTCGAGCCACTGGTTGAGCGCGTGGATGACGACGTGAATCGCAACCGGATCGTCGGCGAGACGCTCCTCGATGAGGCTGGCCAGTGTCGGGAACATCAGCGAGCGGTCGATGCCCAGCTCGTTCATCATCTCGAGGCGCGGGCCGGGCTCGAAGAACGCCGGGATGGCGCGCATCGGCTCGCCGAACAGTTCGCGCTTGCTCTTGCCGTCAGGGTTACCGAACTTGAAGTATTCCTCCCACGCACCAGGCTTGGCGACGACCGAGAACGTCGGGTTGGGGATGTAGTTGCTGATCTGGCCCCGCAGCGCAATCTTGGTGCGGCCGTTGATCTCGACGTACTGGACGAGGTCCTTGTACTCCTTGGGGAGGTACTTGGTCATCGCCTCCGGCGGCTCGTAGAGGTGATTATCCGCGTCGAACAGTGGAAATGGGATATCCACCCGGTGCGACAGCTGCCCCATGAAATCCTCCTAGGTTTCTCGTGAGAACGATATTCTCATTATGGACTAACCGCAATACCCAGCGCCGATGACCCCCTCGGTTTCCAGCGCGGCGATCTCGTCGACCGATAGGCCGAGTTCGGTCAATATCTCGTGGTTGTGCTGGCCGAGCAGCGGTGCCGGCGAGGCATGCACGGGCCGCGGCCCGCGGGAGAGCTGGAACGGCATCGTGGTGAACCGGGCAGGCGCGTTGACCGGGTGATCCAAGACTTCGAAGAAGCCACGGGCAGTCAGTTGTTCGAGCTCGGGCTGCCGGTGCGGTTGCATCACCTTGGCCACCGGGACGCCCGCCGGCCACAGCGTGCCGACGATCTGGTCGCCGCTGCGGTCGCGACACCAGCTGCTGATGTGGGCGTCGATGTCGTCCGCGTGGGCCCGCCGGCCGCTGGCGGTGGCCAGCTCGGGATCGACCGCCCAGTCCGGATTTCCGAGTGCGTCACGCAGAGCGAGCCAGTGCGCGTCGGTGGCCACCGCGATCGCAACCCACGAGTCGTCACGGCCGAACTCGTCGATCTCACCTGTGCGGTAGAGGTTCTGCGGCGACGCGACCGGTCCCCGATTACCCGCACGCTGCAACACCGCGCCGTAAGCGCTGTATTCGACAATCTGCTCGGCCGCGATATTGAGCGCCGCGTCCACCATCGCCGCCTCGATAAGCGCGCCCTCCCCCGTGCGCCTGCGGTGTTCGAGTGCCAGCAGCACCGCGTTGAGCGCATGCAGTCCGGCGTTCGGGTCACCAAGGGAGTAGGGCTCGTATGGATTTCGGTCCGGGTAGCCGGTGAGCCAGCTGATGCCCGCGGCCGCCTCGATGACGTAGGCGAAGGCCGGGTTGTCCCGCCACGGCCCGTCGAGCCCGAACCCAGGCATCCGGGTCATGACGACATCGGGTCGGATCTGTTGTACGGCGGCGTAATCCAGGCCGAGGTGATCGAGCACCCGCGGGGTGTAGTTCTCGGCGACCACATCGGCGGTGGCAATCAACTGGTGAAGAAGTTCTCGGCCCCGCTGCGTGCCCAGGTCGAGCGTGAGGTCCTTCTTGCTGGTGTTCAGCGCCGCGAAGATCGGCTGCTTCTCCCACCACTGATCCTCGGTCACCGGTACGCCGGCGATCATCCTGGTGCCGTCGGGCCTGCGGGCCGACTCGATGTGGATCACCTCGGCGCCCAGCAGCGCCATCAGGTGGGTGCACGACGGACCGGCCCAGAACGTGGTGAGGTCGATGACTCGAATTCCGCTCAACGGCAAGCGATCCGCCGCGGATCCGGCGTGCCGCGGACTGCGCGGCGCGTGCCGGTACCGGTCGGTGTGTTCACCGAGTCGGGGCGCCGGTGACGGCGTACGCAGCTCGACGCCGGCGATTCGGTAGGGAGCGGCTGGCTGACGGAAGCCGGCCGGGTGGGTGACGAATGACCCGCGGGCCACGAAATGTTCGAGCGATTCGACGGTATCCGGGCTGGCCACCGGGGCGTTGGGGATCCGGAACGCCGTCGCGAGATCGCGCACCTCGTCACCGGTACGTTCGGCCATCCAGGCGTAGAACTCCCCCGATTTCTCGTTGGCCTGTTCGGTGATCGTCAGTGGCGCGTCCTCGTCGATCCAGTCCTCATGCCCGGTCATGGCGCACAGATCGAACCACTGCTGCGCGGTGCCGCAGCCGACGTCGACCAGGCCGTCCTTGACCCTGGCGATGCCCGGCACGGTCAGCTTGCGGGCGTCGCGCCACGGGCGGCCCAGCATCTCGAAATAGGTCACCGGGTAATAGGTCAACCCCATGACGTGGCTTTCCAGCATCGAGAGGTCGATGAGCTCACCCCCACCGCCGCCGAGCACCCGCATCCGCGACGCCAGGATCGCCGCGCTGGCATAGGAACCCGACAGATAGTCCCCGGCCTGCCCGCCGACGTACACCGGCGCACGGTCCGGCGCGCCACGGCCGAGCCCGACAATCCCGCCCGACCAGGCCTGCAGGGTGAATTCCGTTGCGGGACGCTCACTCCAGGGTCCGTGCAAGCCGAACGGGGTGATCGAGGCGACGATCAAGTGTGGGTATGCGGCGTGCAGCGCGTCCGGCGCCAGCGTCGGGTCGTCGGCCAGCGGTGAACCGGGTGACCACACCACGGCGTCGGCTGAGGCCAGCAGATCGTTCACCAACGCCACGTCGCCGACCACGGCCGGGTCGGCCACCACACTGCGCTTGCCGCCGGCCAGGAAGCTGAACAGCGCGCCGTCCTCCCCCGGGCCGATCGACGCGCCCGAAGCTGACCATCGCCGCAGCGGATCGCCCTCGGGGGCTTCGACTTTGATCACCTCGGCGCCGCCGTCGGACAGCAGTTTAGTGCAGTAGCCGCCAGCGATGCCGGTCGACAGGTCGACCACGACAAAGCCGGCCAGTGGTGAGTCGGCCATCGCTATTTCTTCTTCTTGGTCTTGGCTTTGGCCTTCTTGCGACCAGCCTTCGACAACCGCCACTCGGGTGGGAACTTGCTGTCGTTGTCCTTGACCGCGCCGGAGAGTCCGCCGTCCAGGGCCTCGTGCATGTCGAAATCGTCCTCATCGTGTGCAGCGGCGCCGCCGAGCGACTCGAAGGTGCTGCCGAGCAGGCTGCCCAGATATTCGCCCTGGAACTGCTTGAACACCTCGAAGAACATCTTCTGCTGAAACACGGTGTCGGTAGGCCTGTTTCGCGCGCATGCCAGCGCGTACCGGTCGACCTCGTCCTCGAGCTCGTCGCGTGACACCACGCTGTTGAGGAAGTTGCATTCGTACATCTCGTCGGCGGTGAACGGCCGGCCGGTGTAGACCATCTCCTGGAACTTGCGGATGCCCATCATCTGGGTCCACCACCACATCCGCGGTCCCCAGCCGTAATAGCGGAACGACGGATGGCCGAACAGTGCGTCGTCGGAGGAGATCACCAGGTCGGCGTCGGCCGCCTGGTAGAAATGCCAGCCGTAGCAGTACCCCTTGACCTCGAGGATCGAGATCTTCTTGAAGTCCTGCAGGGTGCGGATCCCCGACTGCGGGCTGGCGTACCAGGCCCCGACGGTGGCGCCACGCCGAAATGACCCCTTTGGCGGGTATTTCACGGCGTCCGGCGCAATCCGGAACTCCGAGAGCCGCCGCTCGGAGTCCTCGTCGTTCTGCACTTCCATGAATTCGGGCAGGTCGGCACCGCTGCCGAGATCCTCACCGGCACCACGGATCACCAGAACCTTCACCCGGTCGTCCACGCCCGCCTGATACAGCAGATCCGAATATCGCAGGCGCGCTGCGATAGTCGGTGCGTTGAGATACTCCGGCCGGTTGAAGGTGATCGTGGCGATCGTGGTCTTCGGGTTCTTCTCGTAGAGGATGATCTCCTCGGCCGACGGGCGCTCTGCCTCAGCCATTGGTCGGGCTAGACGTCAACACCTCGCAGCCGTCGGCGGTGATCAGCACCGAATCGCGACGGAACACCGCCCCGACACCGGACTCGAACACGTAGCCGGTCACGGCCAGCACCATGCCGGGCTCCAGCTGTTCGCCGGCCGCGGTGGCCGCCAGTTGTGGCGAGACCACCGGTGAGTCGAACCCGACACCGAGGCCGTGCGCTACCGGAACCACCGGAAGGGGTTCACCGACAGCGTCATACGCCGCGAGCAGACCGGCGTTAGCCGCGCCGGGCCGGCACACGCCGATCAGTGCTTCGTGCAGCCGATCCGAGCGCTCGTACAGCGCGCCGGCGCCTGCCACCTCACCGATCGGCAGAGTGCGACCGACCTCGCCGATGTAGCCCCGATCCAGCACCGCGGAGGCCAACGCCACCAGATCGCCGTCGTGGACCCGCTCGTCGCCGCGGACGCGCCGCCATGGGTGATCCTTCGCGGTCACCCACACGGCATCCTGGTGGGCCGGGGAGCTGACCCCACCGGCCGTCATGGCCTCCAACAACACTGCGGTCAGGTCCTGCAGCGACGCACCATCGTGCAGCCTTGCTGCGGCAGCGGCCAGCCCGACCTCGGCGACCCGGACCGACTCGCGCAGCGCGTCGATCTCCTCGGGTGTCTTGATCCGGCGAGCCGCGCCCATCGCGGCTTCACCGTCGACCAGTTCGGCATTCGGGAACGCCATCGGCAACAGCTGGGCGAAGCCCGGCGACAGCGCATCGGAGCCGACCCGCCGGGCGGTGGCCGCGCCGGGGATCTTCTTGAGGTTCTCGATGGTGTTGACCGGGTTCCACGCGATGCCGTAGAGGTTCTCGTGCGGGATATCCTCGGGAACGCCTTCGTCCCAGGTGCTCAGCAGGTGCACCGCACCGTTGCGCAGCAACACGCACGACGGAGCGAACGGCCTGGTGCCGGCCACCCAGAGTTGCTGGGCGCCACTGACATAGCGGATGTTGGACTGCCGCCCGAGCACCAGGATGTCCAGGTCGTGGGCTTCCATCTGGGCCAGTGCACGCTCCCGCCGCCCGGTGCGAAGAGCGCGCTCGTCGCCCAGTACCTCAGTCGCCATAGGGCAGGTACGGGTAGTCGGTCAATTTGATCCAGCCCTCCTCGGTGATGACCACGATCTCCTCGCTGCGGTAACCGCCGGTGCCGTCCTCCCAGATCACGGGTTCGAGGACAAGCACCATGCCGGCCTGCAGCACGTAGTTCTCGTCGAATTCGTCGCCGAGATCGGTTCCGATCATGGGCATCTCGGCGGCGTTGACGCCGATACCGTGGCCCAGGTAGAAGTGCGGCAGCCACGGCTTCTTGCCGTCATTGGCCGCGATCGCGGCACGGGCCAGGTCCGCCGCGGTGGCCCCGGCGCGGGTGACCTCCTGCACAGCGGCCATGATGTCGCGCCAGCGACGGAAGTTGGCCTGTTGGCGGGTATCCGGATGCGTACCGACGGTCCACGTCCGACCGAAGTCCGAGCAGTACCCGCCGTAGGTGATCGACACGTCGGTCCACAGCACGTCGCCGGAACGCAATTCGCGCTCGGTGGACAGCAGCGGCAGCGCGAGATCGCCGTGTGTGGTCCACACACCGTCGGCCTTGGTATTGGGCATGACCTGCCAGATCGGCTCGAGCATGCTCGCCACCGCACCCAGTTCGAATGCCCGTCGCATGAATTCGGCCGACAGGTCGATCTGGCGGATACCCGGTGCCAGTGCCCGCTGGACGTCGACCATCGCGGAGTCGGTGATCCGGACGGCCTTGTGGATGCAGGCGATCTCGTCGGCGGTCTTGACCGTCTTGGCCGCGCCGACCACCACTGCGGCATCGCCGGGTGTGCCGTCGGGGAACAGCCGGCTCTGCGCGCGGCGCATCGCACCGGTGAGTTCGTCGACGGCCACCGTGCTGCCGCGCGGGATGAGGTCACTCAGCACTCGGGCGAAATGCTCGACGCCCTCGTCGAATTCGACATACACCGGACCGTATAGATGGTCAGCAGGCAGATCCGTCTCCTCGGCGGCGCCCTCCCGGAACGGCAGGAACAGGTGCGGTGACGGATCGCCGGCAAGTACCAGCGCGACCGGCCGCTCGACGTGCGAGAGCCCGGCGTCACCGAGCGGCCAGCTGGTGCCGGTCGCGTAGGTGACGGCGTTGTTGCCCAGCAGAATCAGGGCGTCGACGCCGCGTTCGGTCATGGCCGCCCGCAGCCGCGCACCGGTTTCGGCGCGCATCCTGGCGCGATCGGGCAGCTCCGGGATATCGGCCAGCGTCCGCAAGGGCCGAGTCAGCGATGTGGTCACTGGACACCCAGGAAGTTCTTGATGTTGGAGCTGCAGATCTTCGCCGCATTCTCCGGGCCGACCGCCTCAACCACGGCGGCCAGCGACTTCTCGGAGTAGCCAAAAGTCGACTCGTTGTGCGGGTAGTCAGACGACCACATCACGTTGTTCACACCGATCTTGTCGATGAGCTCCAGGCCCAGCGGATCCACCATGAACGATGCGCACATATGGTTGTCCCAGTAGTAGCGCGGATCGTGGGCCAGTTCGTGGTTGAACATGTGCCGGTAAGACGCCAAGAGATGCTGGGCGTCCTGCAATGCCGTTGGCACCCAGGCAATTCCGCCCTCAAACCAGCCGACACGCAGTTTCGGATGCCGGTCGAGGATTCCGGAGAATACGTACTTGGCGAACTGTTCGCGGAACGAGTCGACATTGACCATCATCCCGACGACGACACTGTTGTTCTCGCACGGCGTCTTCGGCGGTGTCTCACCGATGTGGTGGGTGACGGGCACGCCGGAGTCTTCGATCTCATCCCAGACCGCATCCATGGACGCGGCACCGTAGTCGTAGATAGTACCCTCGTCGTCCTTGCCGGGGTTGAGCGGCAGCAGGAACGTCTTGAGCCCGAGCGCCTTCAGCTCTTCGAGATTCTGGCGGGTGCCCTTGGGGTCCCACCAGTTGATCAGGCCGACACCGTAGAAGTGGCCTTCTGACCGCTCCTGCAGCTCGGCCATCACCTCGTTGTAGATCCGGAACACCCTCTCCCGCAACGCCTTGTCTGGGTAGTGAAACAGCGCGAGCACAGCGTTGGGGAATGCCAGCTCTTTGTCGATACCGTCCTCGGCCAGTTCGCGGACACGAGCGGCCATGTCGTTGGTCGACGCCCCGGCCAGATCGTCGTACTGCATGAGCACGCGGCCGAAGTCACCGCCCGTCCACGACTTGCCCTTCATGCCGACCATGTAGGCGCCGTCCTCGTACCAGATGCGTGGCGCCTGGCCCTTGAGGTCCTCGGGGAACTTCTCGTAGAAGATGTCCTGGGCCACCGAGATGTGGTTGTCGGCGGAGAAAACCTCAGTGCCGACCGGCAATCCGAAGTCACCGGTGGCGTGACCCTGGCGGTTCTTGGGCGCGCCGAAACCTTCCGGCGGGTAGAGCGTGGCAGTCAATGTAGACATCGTTGACACTCCATTCGATTTGGGCTGAAGACTTTCACCAGGTCACCGGAAGTTCGTAAACGCCGTATGCGAGGCGGTCGTGTTGGAACGGCACCTCGTCGAACGGGATCGCCAACTTCATGTCGGGCATCCGGCGCAGGACGGTGGGGAACACGATCTGCATCTCGGCGCGGGCCAGCTGTTGTCCGACACACTGGTGGCGACCGTAGCCGAATCCCAACTGCTGGCTGGCATCACGGGTCAGGTCGAGCTTGCCGGGGTCGGCGTAGGTGGCGGGATCCCAGTTGGCCGGGGCCAGATCGAGGATGACGCCCTCGCCGGCCTTGATGGTTTCGCCGCCGATCTCAATGTCCTCGAGGGCGACTCGGCGCTGGCCGGTCTGAATGATTGACAGGAAGCGCATCAACTCTTCGACCGCGTTTGCGATGAACTTCGGGTCATCGGAATCCCGCAGCAGGGCAGCCTGTTCGGGGTTCTCCAGCAGTGCCAGCAGACCGATGCCGATCATGTTGGCGGTGGTTTCATGTCCCGCGATCAGCAGACCGGTGCCCAGCTGTGCGGCCTCCTTGACGCTGATCTCGCCGGCGGTGACCCGTTCGGCGAGGTCGGACACAGCATCCTCGGCAGGTTCTTTCTGCTTCTTCTCCACCAGATTGATCAGGTATTGGTGCAGGCTCATCGCGCCCTTTTGCATGGCGTCGGCGGCGGCGTTGCGGGCCATTCCCGCGTTAGCGTGTTCCTGGAAGAACTCGTGGTCCTCGTATGGCACCCCGAGCATGTCGCTGATCACCCGCGTCGGAACCGGCAAGGCGAGTTTCTTGATCATGTCCACGGGCGCAGGTCCGGCGAGGATCTCGTCGATGCATTCGTCGGTGACGTCCTGGATCACCGTGCGCAGCATCTCCACCCGACGGAAGGTGAACGGCTTGGACAGCATGCGCCGGAAGCGGGTGTGTTCCTCGGCATCGGAAGTGAACACCGAACGAGGCCGCTTGTTCACGGTGGCGAGCATGTGTGCGTTCCAGTGCGGGAAGCCGGCAATCCGGTCGTCGACACTGATGCGTGGGTCCGCGAACAGTGCGCGGGCCGCCTCATAGCCGGTGACCAGCCACGGGGTGCTCCCGTCCCAGATCCGTACCCGCGACAGGGGTTTGGTCTCATTCATCTCGAGCATCGGGGGCGGCGGCGCGAACGGGCAGGCCGCCGCGCGCTCCATCGGGTAGTCCGGGACTGCGCCCGCGGCCTCGGTCTGCTCAGTTGTCAATGTGTCCGACATGCGTCACTCCTCGACGTAGATGGCCTGTGCGGGACAGGCCGCGGCGGCCCGGCGCGCGTTGTCTTCCTGATCGGCAGGGGGCCTGTCGGCGAGCAGGACGACGACGCCGTCCTCGTCGCGCTGGTCGAACACCTCGGATGCGTTGAGCACGCACTGGCCCGAGGACACGCACTTGTCCTGGTCGACGGTGACCCTCATCGCGTTTAGTCCTGTCGCGTCACTGGGGCCAGCCACAGCCCGACGAGCGCGTCGACAAGGCCGGAAGCGGCTGTCCGCCAGTTGTTTAGGGGCATGGACGCGCCCTCGGCGAGGGCACGCTCGTATTCGGCACAGGTGTGCATCAGCAGGTTGCGCGCCATGATGTTGCGTTCGACGCGAACCGGGCCCGGCAGGTCGGGCAGGCAGCGGTTGATGCTCTCCACCACGGTCACCAGCGTGGGCAGCGTCAGCGCGTCGCGGGTGACGGTCTTCTGGTAGGCGGGGTCGGCCATCACCTGCGCGGCGAACCGGGCGTACCAAGTGGGGTTGCCCATCGCGGTGAGGTGATCTGTCAGCGGCAGCACCAGGCACTCGACCCAGTCGCGCAGCTCGGCGGCGGGTCCCAAATCGGCGCGGAGTTCCAGTGCGACGACCCGCTCCTCGCGCAGCTTCTCCACCGGGATCGCGTGCTTGTGCTCGATCGCGCGGACCAGATCGGTCTTGGTGCCGAAGTGGTAGCCGACGGCGGCGTTGTTGCCCTGCCCGGCAGCCTCGCTGACCTGCCGATTCGATACCGCGAAGACGCCGTGCTCGGCGAACAGCCGCTCGGCGGCGGTCAGGATCGCCTCCCGGGTCAAGCTGGCCCGATCCGTGCGGGTGCCTTTGGTCGCGGTGGTCATCGCTGGTCAGTCAACTCCGGTGTCACAATTAAGTCAAGCGATTGATTTAAGAATCCTGCGGCTTCTTTTTCTTCGGCACCGGCTTGCCTGCCGCGGTCCCGCCGTCGACCGGAAGCACCGTGCCCGTGACATACGGCGAGCGGTCGCCGGCGAAGAAGAGAATCGCCTCGGCGACGTCGGCGGCGGTCCCCTCCCGCTCCAGCGGGCGGTCGGCCCGCATCGTCGCCCGGATGCCCGCCTCGAACTTCGCGACCTGCTCGGCATCCATGCCGTGCGCGGACTTCGACACGATGGCTGTTCGGATATGGCCGGGCGCAAGGCAGTTCACCCGGACCTCGTAATTCGCCAGTTCGATCGCCGCGCACTTGGTGAAGTGGATGACCGCGGCCTTTGATGCCCGGTACGTCATCACACCGCCGCCGGCCTGGATCCCGCCGATCGACGTCAGGTTGATGATCGAGCCGCCGCCGGAGGTCTTCATGTGCCGGGCTGCGTCGCGCGTGCCTGCCATGACGGCCTTCAGATTGACGGCCATGATGGTCTCGAAGTCGTCGAGACCGTCTTCGAGGAAACTCCGGCGCATCTTGCCCGAGACCCCGGCGTTGTTGACCATCACATCGATTCGGCCGAACTGCTCCACTGCGGTGTCGATCAGCCGGGTGATCTGTTCGGTGGCTGCGACGTCGGTACGCAGGAACAACGCCTGCGGATGGCTGTCGGCCAGGGCCTGGCCCTGCTCGACGTCGATGTCACCGAACACGACCGTCGCGCCCTCGGCCAGAAACCGCTCGACGATGCCGGCGCCAAGACCCGATGCGCCGCCGGTGACGACCGCGACCTTGCCTGCCAATTCGTTGCCCATGACGGCCCAATCCCTCTCGTCCGCACGCCGATCCGGCGGCGTACGCAGTCAACTCGCCGCATCCGACCGAAGTCAAGCGGTTGATTTAAATGCGGGCCGCGAGGCTGTTGTTATCGCGCGAAAGTGCGACATGTCGATAACGACAGCCTGGAACCAGGTCTAGGCAGTCCCACCGCTGGGGCCGACAAACCCATTAGTGCGGCTAAACGAGCGATTGGAGAACCATGTTCTCTCACTTGGCCAGCAAACCTCACGCAAACCGTATACGGCATTGACACGTTTTGAACGAAGCTGCAACAGTTGCTCACACCGCAGCCCATGGGAGGAACATCCGGTGACAGTCAGTGCCGATAGGGATCTTCACTACGACCCCTATGACGTCGACCAGAACATCAATCCGTTTCCGATGTTCGCCCGGCTGCGCGAGGAAGCGCCGCTGTACTACAACCCCGATCTCGACTTCTACGCGCTGAGCCGGTTTGACGATGTCAACAAGGCCGTCATCGACCACGAGACATTTATATCCGGCCGCGGTGCTCTGCTGGAAATCATCAAATCCGGGATGGAAATTCCCACCGGGACATTGATTTTCGAGGATCCGCCGATCCATAACATCCACCGCAATCTGTTGTCGCGAGTGTTCACCCCGCGCAAAGTTGCCGCGCTGGAGCCGCAGATCCGCGAATTCACCACCCGCTGCCTGGATCCGTTGATCGGCACCGGTCGGTTCGACTTCGTCAACGACCTCGGCGAGCAGATGCCGATGCGGGTGATCGGCATGCTCCTTGGCATTCCGGAGGACCGGCAGCGCGCCATCACCGATCACGGCGAGGCCACCCTCCAGAAAAAGGAGGTCGACCTGCTGGCCACCGGCGAGGTGTTCGCCGAGTTCATCGACTACCGCCGCGACCACCCGTCCGACGACATCATGACCGACCTGCTCAACGCCGAGTTCACCGACGAGACCGGCACCCTGCGGCGTCTGGCCCGCGAAGAACTGTTGCTCTATTTGACGGTGATCGCGACCGCCGGGTCGGAGACCACCACGCGGCTGATCGGTTGGGCCGGAAAGACACTGGCCGAGCATCCGGATCAGCGTCGCGAACTGGCCGAGAATCCGGCCCTGATCCCGCAGGCGATCGAAGAGCTCCTGCGCTGGGAACCGCCGGCATTGCAGATCGCCCGCTACGTCGCCCGCGACACCGAGTACTACGGGCAAACGGTGCCGGAGGGTTCGGCGATGCTGATGCTCGTCGGTGCGGCCAACCGCGACCACCGCCGCTTCGCTCCCGACGGCGACGTGTTCGACATTCACCGTGAACTGAAGTCGCACATGACCTTTGGCGCGGGTACCCATTTCTGCATGGGTAACGCGCTGGCGCGGATGGAGGGGCGCATCGCGCTCGAAGAAATTCTCAAGCGCTTCCCCACCTGGGACGTCGATTGGCCGAATGCGGTGAAGTCCCAAACCACTGCGGTCCGCGGCTGGGATGCCATGCCGACGATCGTTCCCTGACATCCACCCACTACGAGAACACGAGGATTGACGACCATGGCAGGACGGGTAGAAGGCAAAGTCGCATTCGTCACCGGTGCGGCACGCGGACAGGGTCGCGCACACGCGGTCCGGCTGGCGTCGGAGGGCGCCGACATCATCGCCGTCGACATCTGTAAGAAGATCGATACGGTCGACTTGATCGCCGCGTCCACGCCGGAGGATCTGGCCGAGACCGCCGATCTGGTCAAGAACGCCGGCGGTCGCATCTTCACCGCTCAGGTCGACGTCCGTGATTATGACGCGCTCAAGGGCGCCGTCGACGCCGGCGTCGAGGAGTTCGGCCGCCTCGACGTCATCGTCGCGAACGCGGGCATCGGCAACGGTGGGCAGACGCTGGACCAGACCAGCGAAACCGACTGGACCGCAATGATCGACATCAACCTGGGTGGCGTATGGAAGACGGTGAAAGCCGGTGTGCCGCACATCCTCGCGGGTGAGCGCGGCGGCTCGATCATCCTGACCAGCTCCGTCGGCGGCATCAAGGCCTATCCCCACTGCGGTCACTACGTGGCTGCCAAGCACGGCGTCGTCGGACTGATGAAGACGTTCGCGGTCGAGCTGGGCGCCAAGAACATCCGGGTCAACTCGGTGCACCCGACCAACGTGAACACCCCCCTGTTCATGAACGAGGGCACCATGAAGCTGTTCCGCCCCGACCTGGAGAACCCGGGCCCAGACGACATCAAGGTCGTCGGCGAGTTCATGCACACGCTGCCCATCGGTTGGGTCGAACCCGAGGACATCGCCAACGCGGTGCTGTTCCTGGCCTCCGACGAGGCCCGGTACATCACCGGCGTGCAGTTGCCCGTCGACGGCGGCAGTTGCCTGAAGTAGATGGGGGTCGGGGGTTTTCGACCCGTGCGGCGGAGCGGCGCCAATATCGTTCGGCGTCAACCGGAATCTGCTGATCGACGGGTCCCCGGTGGATCCCCTGTCGCAGACGCCCGCGTTGAGCTCGGCGTACGTGGGCGTGGAGCGGGTGGGGCCCGCGACCTAGCCCAATACGCCCAAACCGACGTTTCGCCGCGAAACATCAAGAAGACCTCGGCAAAACGTCGATCTCGATCCCAGCGCCGCTCCTGGCGTAGTCCAGAATGCGTCGAGATTGAACTCACGCAGCCTGTTACTCGAACTTTTCCTGTATCGCTTCAACCTCGTCGCCAGGTCCGCATCCCATCATCGCCGTTGTCCCGAGATCGACGTTTTGCAGAGTTCTACTCACACTTCTTCTGCGAAATGTCGGTTTGGGCGCAGCGCGATCAGGCCTGCTCGGCGAAGAACTTCAGCAGCTGCTCGGCCAGCGCGTCGGGCTGTTCGATCTGCGGGCAGTGACCGGCATCGTCGACGACGACCGAGCGGCCACCGGCGATCTGCCCGGCGATCTCGGCCGCCCACCCGGGCGGTAGCAGCTTGTCCCCCGCACCCTCGACCACCAGGACCGGGACGTCGATCCGCTCGTACGCCCGCTTGCTCGACGGAGTGGGCGGGGCATCCAAGCCCGGACGACGAAACCTCGCTGCCGCCAATGACTCCCAGGCCCCCGGCGCGATGCTGGATTCGTAGCGCCGCCGCACATAGGCCTCGTCCGCACGATACGACGGGTCGAAAAACAACGCCTCCACGATGGCCCGCATCGCCTCGAACGAGGCGTCGTATTCGTACAGCGCAGTGGTGTGCCGGTTCTTCTGGATCTCGCCGCCGCCGCAGATCGTGACCGCGCTGCGCACCGGCAGCACCGGGGCGTCCGAGGTGAGGTCGACCAACAGGTTGATGGCGCCCATCGAGTTGCCGACGAAATGCGCCGAGTCGATGTCCAGCACCGAGCAGAACCGGGCGATGTGCCGGATCCGCATGCCGCGCCCATCGGTGAAGTCGACCACCTTGGCCGATTCCCCGAACCCCAGCATGTCGGGAGCCAGCACTCGATAGCTCTGCGCGAGTATGGGAATGACACGTTCCCAGCCGATTTCGGCACTCACGCCGAACTCGCCGCCGTGCAGCAGCACGACGGGGTCGCCCTCCCCGGCCTCGAGGAAATGCGTGGTCAGTCCGTCGACGAGGATGGTCCGGTGCTGTATGGTCACTTGATCGCGATGGGGTTGACCGGCGACCCGACGGCCCCGGTGACGGACAGCGGCGGTGCGACAAGCTGGAATTCGTAGCGCCCGTCGGCCGCGCAGTCGGCGGCCAGTTCGGTAAGATTCCAGTACTCGCCCAGCATCAGGCCCATGTCACGCAAGCACAGCATGTGCATCGGGAGAATGGCGCCGTCGACCCCCGACGCCGGGTTCTCCACCATCAGATTGTCGGCCGCCACCGCGGCCACCTGATGGTCGGCGAGCCACGACGCGCAGGTCCAATCCAGGCCTGCGCCCGGTTCGGTGCCGTCGCCGGTCTCCAAAAATCGTGCCCACCAACCGGTTCGGACCAGCACGATATCGCCGGGTTCGATGCTGACTCCCTGCGTCCTGGCCGCCTCGTCGAGTTCGGCAGGCGTGATCGGGTCGCCGAGCTCACAGAACGTCGGCACGCCGCGCAGCTTGACGATGTCGAGCAGTACACCCCTGGACGTGATGCCCAAGCTGGCGACCTTGTCGATGCCCAGGTAGTAGGCACCGAGACTCGTCACCGAGTCCGCGGGAAAGCCGTTGTACAGCTTGTCCTCGTAGTACACGTGCGACAGTGCGTCCCATTGGGTGGCGGCCTGCAGCGGCATGATGATCATGTCGTCGTTGAACCGCATCGGCCCGGCCGTGGTGTACCCACCCAGCTGGACGGCCGACGGGTTGCGCAGCCATTTCGGCCCGTACTCCATCAACGTGTTAGCGTCGCCGCCGTCGATCGTCATCACGTGGGTGGGATTCTGCCGGTACTGGAACGCGCCCTGCGGCCCCGACGAGCCGAAGTCGACACCGAGCGGAAACACCTTGCCGTGCTTGACCGTTGCCGCCGCCTGAGCGACCTTCTCGGGCGTGATGAAGTTCAGCGTGCCGAGCTCGTCGGCGTCACCCCACCGTCCCCAGTTGCGGACGTCGTCGGCGACCCGACGGAAATCGCTCATATCGGCCACGCTGGTCATCCCTTCTCGTAGTCGGCGGCTTGGCGCGCCGCGATGTTGCCGCCGTCGGCCCAGATGACCTGTCCGGTGATGTAACCGGCGGCCCCGCTACCCAGGAACACCAGCACCGCGGCCTGCTCGGCCGGGTTCGACACTCGTCCGAGCGGTTTGGGGATGTCATCGAGCAGGCCCTGCCCGTAGGCCGACCGCAGCTGGTTGAGAATCGGTGTCTCGGTCACGCCCGGTCCGGTGCAGTTGATCCGAATACCTTTGGCGCCCAGCGGTACGGCGCTTCTCACCGTGTACCCGATGATCGCCTCCTTGGACAGCCGATAGCCGCCGTCGGCCAGTGCGTCGGGATGGTCGTGACACCAACCGATGCCCTCGGCCATCGAGCCCGTCGCCAGCAGGCCGGCCGCCTGTGGCAGGTTCTCACGGTAGTTCGCCGCGGCCAGCGAGGAGACGCAAACGACCGACGAGCCCGGCCCCAGCTTGGGCAACATCGCCTCGGTGAGATGCCGGGTGCCCAGGAAGTTGATCGTGACGACCAACAACGGGTTCCCGATGCCCGAGGACACCCCGGCCACGTTGAACAGCGCATCGATCGGGCCGCTCACCGCGGCCGCGGTCCGATCGATCGACTCCGGATCGGCCAGATCGACCTCGACGAACTCGCTCAGCCCGACCGTGTCAGGCGCCGGGGGTCGCACGTCAAGGCCGACCACCTCGGCACCCAGATCGGTGAGCTGCCCGCACAGCTGCGCGCCGATTCCCGACGCGCAGCCGGTCACTACTACACGGCGGCCGTCATACCGCAGCAGATCGTCGATGGTGGACACGGGCTACTTGGCTTCCCGCTTCTCCTTCTCCAACTGCGCGGCCTTCACGCGGCCCTCGTTGATCTCGGCCATCGCCTCGGGAATCTCGCCGGCGGTGAACTTTCCACCCCGGCCGGTAGGCAGCCCGCCGAACGAGTAGGTCTCGTCGAATATCGGTGCCTCCGAGGGCTGACGGCGGGCCTCGACCTTCTCGACCACCGGCGCCAGCCGCTTGGCCTTGTCGGCGACGGCCTTGGCGTCCCGCTCGATGAACTCCGGCAAGATCTCCTCGCCCATGATCTCGATGGACTCCATCGTGCCCTCGTGGCTACGCGGGTTGAGCAGCAGGATGATCTCGTCGACACCGCTGGCTTCATAGCCGCGCAGGAACTCCCGCACCGTCTCCGGTGAACCGATGGCGCCGCGCCCCGGACCATAGGCCAGGGTCGGGTCCTCCTTGACGGCCTTCTCGTACAGTTCCCACACGCCCGTGCGGCCGGGGGTGTGCATACCGGTCAGGTAGTAGTGCATGATGCCGAACGAGAAGAAGCCGCCGCCGATTCCGATCTTCTCGAACGCCTCGTCGTCGGTCTTGGCCACCATCATCGACAGGTCGCCGCCGATGGCCAGGATGTTGTGGTTGATGGCCGGGGTGACCGGAGCGCCCTGCTCCTCGAATTCCTTGTAGTAGCCGGCCACCCGCTCCTTGAGCGCCTCGGGTCCGGTGTAGGCGAAACTCAGTGCGCCGATTGCTTTCTGGGCGGCCATCTGCACCGACGACGGACGGGTGCAGGCCACCCAGACCGGCGGGTGCGGGCTCTGCAGCGGCTTGGGGATGACGTTACGGGCCGGCATCTCGACGTGCTCACCCTTGAAACCGGTGAACGGCGCCTCCGTCATACAGCGGATCGACACCTCAAGCGCTTCTTCCCACATCGTGCGCTTATCGGCGGGGTCGATGTCGAAACCGCCGAGCTCGGCCACCGATGAGCCTTCGCCCGTGCCGAATTCGACGCGCCCGTTGGACAGATGGTCCAGGGTGGCGACCCGCTCGGCGATCCGCGCCGGGTGGTTGATCGGCGGCGGCAGGTGCATCACGCCGAAGCCGAGCCGGATGTCCTTGGTGCGCTGGCTGGCCGCGGCCAGGAACATCTCGGGCGCGGTGGAGTGGCAGTACTCCTCCAGGAAGTGGTGCTCGGTGAGCCACACGGTGGAGAACCCGGCCTTGTCGGCGGCCTCCACCTCGTCGAGGCCATGCTGGAACAGCTGATGCTCGTCGTCCTCCGACCACGGCCGCGGCAGCGGGAATTCGTAGAACAGCGAGATTTTCATGCGGTTACCTCTCGATCGGAATTGTGGGAGATGTGTTCTGCTGCGACGTATCCGAACGTCATCGCGGGTCCGATGGTGGCGCCGGCGCCGGCGTAGCTGCGGCCCATCACCGCGGCCGAGGCATTCCCGGTGGCGTAGAGCCCACCGATGACGGTGCCGTCCTCGCGCAGCACCCTGGCGTGCTCATCGGTGAGCAATCCACCGGACGTGCCCAGGTCGCCGAGGATGATCTGAAAGGCCAGATACGGTGCCTTGCCCAGCGGGGCCAGGTTGGGGTTGGGCAGCGTCGGGTCGCCGTAGTAGTTGTCGTAGGCGCTGTCGCCCCGGTTGAAGTCGTCGTCGTGCCCCTTGCGCGCGAATTCGTTGAATCGTGTTGCCGTGCACTGCAATTCGTCTGCGGGGACACCGATCTTGGTCGCGAGCTCGGAGAAGGTGTCGGCGGCCACCACGATCCCGGAGTCCAGCCAGGCCTGGGGGATCTTGCGGCCGGTCGGCACCGGGGCGAACGGCACCTTCGGGATCGGCAGATGCCCGCCCACCACGTACCGGTGGAACGACGCGATGTCGGTGACCAGCCAGCACGGGATGTGCTGCACTCCCGCCTTCCCGTCGCTTCGCTCGCCCAGGTCTTGTTGTCCCTCGATCATGGCGTGCGCGAAATCCATATAGGGCGCTGCCTCGTTGATGAACCGCTTGCCTGCGCCGTTGACGACGAACTGGGCGGGCATCATCCGCTCATTGAGCATGAACTGCAGGCGCCCGTCCGGCCAGCACATCGCGGGGAACCACCACGCCTCGTCGAGCAGATCGGTGGCGGCGCCCACCTTCTCCCCCGCCCGGATACCGTCGCCGGTGGCCGCGGGATTGCCGAAGCTCCAGTCCTTCTCCAGCACGGGCAGGTGTTCGCGACGCCACGCCATATCGTGGTCGAACCCACCGGAGGCCACCACTACACCGCGCCGGGCGCCGATCCGCAGCGGTGTGCCGTCCCGTTCCACCACAGCGCCGACCACGGCGCCGTCCACGTCGGTGATCAGTTCGGTCATCGGAGCCGACAGCCACAGCGGGATGTCCTTCTCCTTGAGCGCCAGCCGCATCCGGGCCATCAGCGACTGCCCGATCGCGGCCATCCGGTCGCCGAACACCCGGGCCCGGAACATCCGCCAGATCAGCTTGAGCAGCACGGCCTTACCCCGCCAGTTCTGCCTGACCTGGTAGAACAACCGAAGATCCTTGGGGGCGAACCAGATTCCTTTCGGCGCCAACGCCAGGGGCGCGAGCAGATTCTGCTCCTCGTCGCCCAGCTTGCGCAGATCGATCTCCGGCACGTTGATGGTGCTGCCACGCTCGGACCCGCCGGGTAGCTCCGGGTAGTAGTCGGCGTAGCCGGGCTTCCAGACGAATTCGAACCAGCGGCTGGACTTCTCCAGGAACTCCATCATCTCCGGGGCGGTGTCGACGTAGGCGCGTAGCCGCTCGTCGCTGACCAGACCGCCGGTGATGGTCTTGAGGTACGCGAACACCCCGTCAGGGTCGGGTGAGTAGCCGGCTTTGCGTTGCGACGGCGCACCGGGCACCCAGATACCGCCGCCGGACAGTGCCGATGAGCCACCGAATTTGGGTGACTTCTCCACGATCAGGGTGTCCAGCCCGGCCGCGTCGGCGCGCAGCGCGGCGGTCATCCCGCCGGCGCCGGAGCCGATGACCAGGACATCGACGGTGTGGTCAAACTCGGTCATTGCGTGGGTACCGCCGTCCGGATCGCGAAGCCCGCGATCAGCTCTGGAGCAGCGCGGTAATAGCACTGCTGGGTCTGGTAATTTCCCTGGGCCGCCAGTGCGGCGAAAGCCGCGACCCAGGTTCGGATCTCGTGCGCCGAATTGCCCGCCTCACGGGCGATCCAGTCGTTGGTCCAGCCGTCCACCTCGGCCAGCCGATTGGTGTCGATCAGGTCCAGCAGGGCGTGGTCCCAGTCTGGGTTCAGCGGTTGCAGCGGGCTCTGCCCGTGGGCGAAGTCGTGCGCCGCGGCGATCACGGCCTCTTGGCGTGCCGCCCGTCCTTCCGGCGACATCGGTGCCCCACCGACGATGCGCTCCAGCGCGGCAGGTGGTGCGGTCGCCAACGTCGGCACCGGCGGATCATGGGACAGCCCACCGGATCCGACGACCAGGACGCGCTTGCTCAGGGTGCCCAGGTACTCGCCGATGGCGGTGCCAAGGGCCCTGGTGCGCTTGAGTGGTCCGAGCGGGGTGGCGACCGAGTTGATGAACACCGGGATGACGGGTCGGGATACGGCATCCCCGAAGAGCACCTCGAGCGGTTGCACGGTGCCGTGATCGACGTCCATGGCCGCCGACAGCGACACGTCGACGCCGGACTCCCATACCGCGGCGGCCATCTCGTTGGCGACGTCGGCGGGCACGTTCAGGGGCCCGGCATGGGTGCCGTAGTCGCCGACACCGTGCGCGGCGGTGCCGATACAGAAGGGTGGCATCAACCGGTAGAAGAACCCGTTGTAGTGGTCCGGAGAGAAGATGACCACGAGCTCGGGGTCGAAATCGGCGACGAAGGACCGGGTTTCGGCGAGCCGCGCATTGATGTCGTCAAGCAGTTCCGCCGACGGGCCGGGAAGGTTCAGCAGCGGACTGTGCGACATGCAGCAGAGGGCCAGTGGCATCGGTGCCTCCTCCCGGGGTGAGGGTGAGCTTGTCGAGCAGGGCCGCGCTCAGCTCCGGTGTGCGTTGGGCGATGCACGCGCCCGCGATGCAGCGGTCGGGCCGCAGGAACATCACGGATTCTTCGTGGGCGTCGAACCAGGCTTTCAAGGCTCCGGTGCGATCACCGACCACGACCACGTCGGGATCGTCGTGGCCGGTCCAGTGCAGCTGGGTGATCGGGCGCAGTGCGACGAAGACCGCACCCAGCGCCTTCCAGTCGGCAAAAGCCTTCTCCCCCAGCAGCTGTCGGGGGTTGTTACTCCAACACACAAACGCGAACCACGGGCCGATGACGTCGTCGAACAGCACGTTCTGCCGATCCCGGGTGTCCACGCGGGGCTGGATGAACAGGGTGCCGACTGCGGAGGACTCCGGGCGCGGATCGCTGTGCACCACCGCGCCCTGCTCGTAGCGCGGCATCGGTTTGAAGCGCATTTCCAGCACGTAGCGCTTCAACGTGGGCACCAGGGAAGCGGCGCGGATCAGCACATCCCGTGCACCGGCGACCCGTGGGTTGGTCGGTGAGATCACCTTGCCCACCGTGGTCGACAGGTCGATCATCGCGCGAGCGTGCTTGCGGCGCTCGACGTCATAGCTGTCCAGCAGCGCGTCGCGCGCCTGACCCTTGACCACCGCGGCCAGCTTCCAGCCGAGGTTGGCGGCGTCGCGGATCCCGCTGTTGTAGCCCTGACCCTGCCAGACCGGCATCAGGTGCGCGGCGTCCCCGGCAATCATGATGCGGCCCTTGCGGAACGAGCTGGCGATACGAGAGTGGTGGGTGTAGAGGCGCCGACGGATGATGTCGATCCTGTCCGGGTACGGCACCAGCCGGGCGAGCATCTGCGCCACGAACGCGGGATCCTCGGCCTGCTCGTCGGTTTCGTGGCCGTGGATCAAGAACTCGAATCGCCGGATGCCGTGGGCGATGGAGATCGAGACGTACGGCCGGGCCGGGTCGGCGCCGACCTCACTGTTGGGATGCCCCAGCGGGTCGTTGGCGATGTCGACGACCAGCCATCGGGTGGACGACGTCGTGCCGTCGAAGGACACCCCCATCAGGCGGCGGGTGGCGCTGCGCCCGCCGTCGCAGCCGACGACATAGCGGGCGTTGACTTTTCGCGGACCAGAGTCGGCCGGTGACAACCCCACCGTGACGCCGTCGGCGGTCTCGGTGATCGAGGTCATCGGGTGGCCCCAGGCCACCTCGACGTGGTCGAACCGGTTGAGGCCCTTGTACAGTTCGGCATCGACCAGGGGCTGCACGAAGCCGTTGCGCTTGGGCCACCCGAATCGTGCGTCGGGCGGCGCCATCTCGGCAAGCAGTCGGCGCTTGCGGTCGTAGAACCGCAGGATCTGGTTGGGCACGGTGTGCGGCAGGACGGCGTCCACCACACCGATCGACTGGAAGGTGCGCAGCGACTCGTCGTCCAGGCCCACCCCGCGCGGGTAGTCGATCAGCGCGTCGCGCTCGTCGACGACCAAGGTGTGGACACCTTGCAGGCCAAGGGCATTGGCCAGGGTCAGACCACTGGGCCCGGCACCCACGACGACGACATCGAAATCCATGCTCACCGGCCCAGCAGGAAGTCGATGTGCAGCCGGTTGAACGTCTTGGGGTCCTCGTACTGCGGCCAGTGCCCGCAGCCTTCCATGACCTCGAAGCGGGCGCCCGGGATCATCTCCGAGATACGCCTGCCTTCGCTGACGTCCGCGGTCGGGTCGTCACTGGTCCACAACACCAGAGTCGGCGCGGTGATCGCCCTGTAGTCGCTGGGGCTCATCAGGTTTCGCTGCCGGATCTCGGGATCCTGTAGTGCCATGATGTCGCGCATCGCCGCGACGAAGCCCGGCTGCCGGTAGACCCGTCGCCTGCTGGCGACGATGTCGTCGTAGTCCTTGGTCTTGTCGGCCATCAGCCACTTGATCCTGGCCTGGACGGTCTCCCAGCTCGGATTCTCCGCAGCGGCCATCGACAGCGTGATGATCCGCTTCATCACCTCCGGGTCGGCCTGCGAACCACCGGCGGTGTTGAGCACCAGACGCTCGAGTCGGTCAGGGTGATCGACGGCGAACCGCGAGGCCACCCAACCGCCGAGCGACTCACCGGAGATGTAGGCCCGCTGCGTCCCGATGGCGTCGAGGACGGTCGCGAGATGGTCTACGTAGTGCGGGATCTCGAGCAGATGCCCGGGCTTGCCGGTGTAGCCGTGCCCGAGCATGTCGATCGACCAGGTGGAGAAATGTTCGGCGTGCGCCTCGAGGTTGCGCACGTAAGCCTCGGCATGCCCACCGGATCCGTGCAGAAGCACCAGTGTGGGTTTGGCCGGATCACCGGCATGCAGGTAGCGCGTGCGCACTCCGCCGGCATCCAGATAACCCTGTGAGAACTCAACGCCCTGCAGATCGCTCCAGACGCTTTCGAACTCCGGCACCCCGTGGCCCCTATCGTCGACGATAATGGGATTCTCGCTTTTCGTAAGCGGTATGTGTAATTATTGAACTATGACGTGCGATAGTTTAAGAGCATCACTCTCGCAGTGCCGTCTGTCAAGGCACTTCGGGGTGGCTCGTACCCGATTTCGCACCTCAGGCACGGGGACGGTATGACGCAGACATCCACCGAAAGCCCGGTCAGCGCTGCGCCAGGGTCACAGACCCTGGCTCGCGGCCTGCACGCATTGCAGCTGGTCGCGGAGGCTAAAGGCGGGCTGACCATCCAGCAGGTCGCCGATAAGATCGGGGTGCACCGGACCATCGCCTACCGATTGCTGAGCACCCTGGCCTCCTACCGGCTGGTGGCCAAGGCCGAGGACGGACGCTTCCGGGCCGCCGCCGGCCTTGCGGCACTGGGGGCGTCGTTCGACAACAACGTCCGCGAACTGTCGCTGCCGACCCTGCGCGGGCTCGCCGACGAACTCGGTACGACGGTGTCACTGCTGGTCGCCGAGGGTGACCAGCAGGTCGCGATCGCGGTCATCGTGCCCACTCGGGTGTCGTATCAACTGTCCTTTCACGAGGGCAGCCGCTACCCACTCGATCGGGGTGCGGCCGGGATCGCACTGCTGGCGAGCATGCCCCCGCGGGCAGGCGAACGACCGTTGGTGACCCGTGCCCGCGAGCAGGGCTGGATCATCACCCACGGCGAGGTCGAGCCCAATACCTACGGCCTGGCCGTCCCGGTGCACCGGCCCCCCACCTCGCCGCACACCTGCATCAACCTGATCTCGCACCGCGAGGACTTGGTGTTGGACGGCCGGGAAGCGGCTATCACGGCAGCCCAACGCCTTTCGGCCGTCCTGAGTTAAGCACCCCGCTGAACTGGGCAAACACTGACTGGAGCGCTTGACACCGCACGAGCCACGTCATTAGCGTGACAACAACCGAACACCTGCGTTCGATAAATGCACACGCCAAAACCCGTGTGCGGCAACATAAAGGAGCCGGCGATGACGGACACCTGGGACTCGGGCCGATCTGGCCCACCCGCGTGGGACCGCGAAGCCGACGTCGTCGTTCTCGGCACCGGCGCGGCCGGCCTGACTGCCGCACTGGTCGCCCGCTCCGAAGGTGCATCGGTGGCGGTGTACGAGAAGGCGCCGACAGTCGGCGGCACCACCGCGGTGTCGGGTGGCATCGTCTGGATTCCCGCGCACAACCGGGCCGCCGGCGGTGAGCTGACTGTCGCCGATGCGCTGAAATACCTTGAGGCCCAATCACTCGGCGTCATGGACCGCGAGCTGGTCGAGACCTTCGTACGCACCGGGCCCGCAATGCTGGACTACGTCGAAGCGCACAGCGCGCTGCAGTTCGAGGTCGCCGAGGGCTTTCCCGACTACAAGCCCGAGCTCCCCGGCGGGCAGCCAGGTGGCGGGCGGTCGTTGAACGCCAAGCCATTCGATCAAGCCGCAGTCGGCGAATGGGCCTCACGGATCACCTCATTCCCCATCGACTTCAGCAATGTCGGTATCGACGCCGAGACACGCGCCCGGATCCACGCCGCCGTCGACGATATGGACGGTGACTACTGCGTCGCGGGTACCGCTCTGATCGCCGGCCTGCTCAAAGGCCTGCTGGACCTCGGGATTACGCCGGTCACCGAGGCCCGCGCGGTCGAGTTGATCGGCTCCGCATCGGGTATCACCGGGGTGCGGATCACTCTGGGCGGCACGGACATCCGGGTGAAGTCCAACAAGGCGGTGATCCTGGGCACCGGCGGGTTCGAATGGGATCAGCGCCTGGTCGAGGCCTACCTGCGCGGACCGTTGCGCGGCCCGGTGTCACCGCCGAACAACACCGGCGACGGCCTGCGGATGGCCATGGCGCACGGCGCCGACCTGGCGAATATGGGCGAGGCCTGGTGGGTGCCCGTCATTCAGATCCCCGGCGACACGCTCGGCGGTAAACCGCGCAGCCGCAGCGTGCGATTGGAGCGCACCCGGCCGCGCAGCATCATCGTCAACCAGGCCGGAAAGCGCTTCCTCAATGAGGCCGGCGAGTACAACTCGATGTCCGGGCCGTTCCACCAGCTCGACCCCCGGGCCGGTTATGTCAACGACCCGGCGTGGATCGTGTTCGACGCCCAACACCTGAAGCAGTACGGCTTCCTCGGTATCGAGCCGGGCGGCGTCGCTCCCGATTGGTTCAACGAATCGGCAACACTGGCCGATCTGGAGGCCAAGACCGGGATCGACGCCGACGGACTGGCCGCCACCCTGACGGCCTGGAACGACGCCGTCGCCCAGGAGATCGACCCCGAATTCGGCCGTGGCGCAAGCGCATACGACGGCTACTGGGGCGACAACTCGGCAGCCACGCCAGCGCTGCAGACCCTCGGCCCGCTGGACACCCCGCCGTACTACGCCGTGCCGGTGGGGATCGGCGCGATGGGTACCAAGGGCGGGCCACGCACCGACCGCGATGGCCGGGTGCTGCACGTTTGCGGTGAGCCGATTCCGGGGCTGTTCGCGGCGGGGAATGCGATGGCCGGCGTGACCGGGAGGGCATACGGTGGAGCCGGCGGAACGCTGGGCCCGGCAATGGTATTCGGCTACCGCGCGGGCCTGGCCGCTGCCTCGCGTTGACACCCCTCCGAGCCATGGCGCACGTCTTCATTGGGTATTGAGGCTGAGTTTCGTCGAGTAGCGGCTTCTAATTCTCTTTCCGGTGTCGGTCCCGACAGCTGCGCATCTGAACCGCCGGGACCTCAGTGTTCTGAGCGGCCGGCCGCACACAACGCCGTGTCTCGGTTGTACCCTGCTTCCGGCGTCGCCAACCGTCCGGCCTGGCGAGGGTCGTGCATCGCGATTGCACGCTGAACCCGCCAGAGGCACTTACATTTTGGTGTAGCGGGCCATGGCGAAGCTGTAGAGGCCGTAAGTGATGATTCCCAGGCCGGCCGCAATCAGCAGTGCTGCTCCGTAGGGTTGGGCGCCGAGGGTTTTAAGGGCCCCGTCAAGTCCGGTGGCCGTGTTCGGCTCCGAACGACTCACCGCGACGATGACCAGCGCGCCGGCACCGGCGAGGACCAGCCCTTTGGCGATGTAGCCGACTATGCCCAGTCGTCGCACCAGATCGCTGGAGCGGCCTTTGAGGTCGTCGAGGAAGTTGCGGCTGGCTCCCTTATAGATGTGATATCCACCGACCGCGACGATGATCAGCCCGGCGGCGATGAGTGCGATCGTGCCGGCGCCGGTCTGCATCAGGCGTGCGCTGATATCCGAATTCTGCTTACCGGTGGACTTTCCGGCCCCCCGGGCGAATCCGAACGCGGAGTATGCGAACGCGAAATAGACCACCGCCAGCGCGAAGGCCTTCGCCCGATCTAAGACTTCCGATGATGCGCCTTGGGATTTCGGGTCGGTCGATCGTCCGAGGGCTGTTTCGACGAGTCGCCACAGCCCCATCACCACAAGCGCGACCACGGCGGCCCAGAGCGCGACGATGCCATACGGTTTGGCGGCCAATGCCGCTAGTGCCCCGGACTGGTCAGCGGTTCCGCCGCTGACGCCGAGGGCGATCCGGATGGCGAGATAGCCGATCGTCAGGTGCAGCAGACCGCTCACGACGTATCCGGCGCGGGCGAATCGTTCGAACACGCTGTTTTGGGCGATCTGCGTCGCGGTGGACGACGACGCGTGGTCAGACATTGCGGGCCTCTGCTAACCGGCTCTTCAATCGCGTGGCCGGGGCTGCTACGCGAGATGTCGCCTGTTTTGTGTTCACGCATCCGTCGTCGAACGCACACGACTTCGCGCGGGTCGTGACTGAGTCCGGTGTCGGGGTTCGACGTGTTAGCCGGCTCGGGGCATCGATCGTGGGCCTTGCTTGCCGTCGGAGGTGCCTGGAGGTGTCGCGCGGGTTTCGGAGTCTTGGCGCGGTGTGTCCTCAGGGGTTTGCGAGTCCGGATCGATCTTGTCGGCGCGCTCAAACTCTTGGTTCACCTCGTCGCGGGCGCTTGCCGCGTCAGTGCGACGTAGTTGCGCTTGGTGTAGTAGGCCTTTCGCGTGCGCCGTCTTTGCGTCGGCCTCGGCTTGGGCGACGCGCGCCTTGGCAGCGGTCTCGTCGGCGAGCGCCTCGCGTTGGCCCACCTTGTGGGACTCATCGGCGGCTTTGTCGCGGATGTCGCCGGCTTCGACGCGACGGTGTTGGGTGCGTTTGTTGCGCGCCACCCACGCGATTGCGGCGATTAGTACGAGTGCAACGACTGCGATGACGACGATCAAAACGATGGTGCTGGTAGTCATGGCGACTCCTTGGGTTGGTTGAGCAAGTCGAAGTTCAAACCGGCTGGAATTTCGGTGTGGGCGTTATGGACTGGGTTGGGGCACATTGCAGTTCGTCACTTTGGGATTGACACCCAGATAGTTCAGTGGTCCGGCGATCACAGTCAGCGCGATCGTTCCGGTGTCGGCACAGTTTTGGCTGGCGTGGGTGAAATACCCGCGCTGGCCGGCCGCGACGGCCCCGACGACCAGCCAGACGATCACCAGTATCCCTACGAAACGCATGTTGTATTTCCTTTGCTATTCGCCCTTTTATCGGCGGGGAGGCGCGCAGGGCTCTGGGTCGCCGGGTCACGCGCTGACCCAGAGCGCATGTCGGCGATACCCGCCTCTGTGGTGCGCGGCGTTGGTCTGGTCGTGGTCGCGGGGCGGCGAATCATGGATGCCGAGTCGTGTCGCCACGTTTGGTTAACGCGTGGCCGGTTAGTAGTAGTGGCGGCGGCCGCCGACAGCGTGTCCCATCCGTCCCATGAGCATCATTAGCAGGCCGACGACCAGGAGGATGACTCCGATGACCAAAACAATGTGGGCGAAAGCGAAGGTAGGGACGAGGCTAGGGAGCAGGAGTCCCAGGACGATAAGGATGATTCCGAGGACGATCATGGCGGTTGCCTAGTTTCTGTGTAGATGGTTGGGAGAAGGATTGCCGGGTCAGTGTTTGAAGGCGTCTTTGACTTTGGCCGCTGCCAATTTGGTGTTGCCCGTGAATTGATCGGCCCGTCCCTCGGTGCGAAGGCGCGTGTTGCCGGTGGCGCGGCCGAAGTACTTCTTGGCGGCGCCCTTGGCGGCTTGGGTCTTGTGGGCGATCTTCTTACCGATGCTCATTGCCGATTCCTTTCGTTGTCGTGATTACAGGCCCGCGAGTGCGGGCTGATCGGCATTGGCCGGGTTCGGTTCCTATCAGCGTCCGGCGACATGGGAGGTGTCCACCGGTGGTCGAGCGCGCGAGAAGCGACTGAACAGCGGAATCCTGCTGTGGGGGGTCGGCGCCGGCTGCGGGTTCACCACCGCGCCACTGACCGCGCCGGCCTGCTGGTGTTCGAGCCGTTGGTCGCGCTCCTGGTTCAGAAACGCCGTTTCGCGCTGGGACCTTTGCAGTTCGTGGCGGCTGTCGCGCCCGCGGCCCGCGGTGCGGCGCGCACCGGCCAGCAACACGCTCAGGCCCAGCATCGCCACCGCGCCGACGACGATTCCGGACAGGAACAACGTGCCGGTCGACCCAGTGACGTGATAGCCGAATAGGGAGAAGTTTTCGGTCAACGATTGAGCGGCACCTGCATTGGTCAGCACCCCGGTGAACCCCACGATCACCGCGACGAGCAGAACAACTAATCCCACGATGACAATCATGGCGACGCCTCTGATCCTGGTGCTAGAAGTCCAGTACACGCCCGATGTACGCTAATGTCAACACTGTTAATACAGTGTTGACGTACACCGTTAATATTCGCTGCCGGCCAGCCATGTGCTGATCGCTTCGATAGCGAAACAGAAGGGGAGGTGCGGCGATGACCAGACAGCCGACCGGGCCCGATGCGGGCGCTGACGACGGCGATCCGTCCGTCGCAACCGCCGGCGGTAACAACGGTCGGCTCAGTCGGTCGATGATCCTGCAAGCTGCGCTGAGCATCGTTGACCGCGATGGGGTGGACCGATTATCCATGCGCCGCCTCAGCGTCGCACTGGGCAGCGATCCGGTGATGCTCTACCGGCATGTCGCCAACAAGGCCGCCGTGCTCGACGGCGTCGCCGAGATCGTCCTCGCTCAGCTATCAGTGGACAACACAGACCCGGATTGGGCCGCCCAGTTGCGCACCGTCGCGCGCGACTTCCGTCAATTGGCCCTGGCGCACCCCAACGTGGTGCCGCTACTGGTCACTCGACCGTTGGCCACCCCACTCGGGCAGCGGCCCCCGGGAATGCTGCGGCCCCTCGAAGACGTCCTCGCGCTGCTCAGCTCGGCCGGGTTCGGCAGCGACGATGCCCTCCATATCTACCGGATGCTGTTCGGCTTCTTGCACGGCCACATCCTCAACGAGTTGCAAGAGGTCGTCGAACGACCCGAGGAGACCGACCACGTGCTGCGCCTCGGTCTGCACCGGCTCGCGATCACCGAATTCCCCCATCTGCGGGCCCTCGCCCCCGCCCTGGCCTCCTACGACGGCGCCGCCGAACTCGACCGCTTCCTCGACCTGCTGCTCCGCGGCCTGACCGCAACCCTCACCCCACCCCACCGGCCATCTCCAACCACCTGAGACGACACGAACTGCGTTGTCCGCCAACGCAACTGTGAGGGCTAGGAGCGCTTCCATGCCGCCGTCGCCGTTGGATTTTCTCCGTGCCTGCGGAGGTCCGGCGCTAGGGGTTCGACGGGCATTGAGCTGCCAGCTGTTCGAGTCGTTCCTTCTGTCTGTTGTTTTCGATGGTGAGCATCCGAATGTATTCTTCGTAGATTTCAAGGTGGCGTCGTATGCCCAAACTTCGCTCTCAGTGAGGTGTCAACGAGATGGCTTCCCCTCGGCAATATCCTTGCGCACCAGGTACTTCTGCACCTTGCCGCTGGCGGTACGCGGATAGTCGCCCACCTCGTGCAGCTCCTCGGGCCACTTCTGCCGCGCAGCGCCGCAGCTCTCGAAGTGGGCGCGCACCTCCTGCAGGGTCGGCATGCTGTGGCCCTCCTTGACGCGCAACACCGCGGCGGTGTGCTCACCGAGGCGGGCATCCGGCGCGGCCACCACCACGGCTTCGGCGACCGCGGGCATGCTGAGCAGTAGCTCCTCCACTTCGAGTGCGCTGATGTTCTCGCCACCGCGGATGATCACGTCGGCCTTGCGGTCGGTGATCGTCAGGTAGCCGTCCTCGTCGAGGACCCCGATGTCACCGGTGTGGTACCAACCGTCGTCGTCGAAGGACTTTGCGGTCAGCGCGTCGTCGGTGTAGCCCAGGCACAGATCCGGTCCGCGGGAAAGGATTTCGCCGTCCTCGGTCAGCTTCATCTCGACGCCGGGTCGGGCATCACCGTCGGTGAGCAGCCGTTTGTCTTCGGGGGCGTCGGGCCGCGATCCGGTGATCGACGGGTGCTCGGTGCTGCCGTAGGACCGGAAGACGTGCACTCCCCGATCGGCCAGCCGCCGGGTCACCGCGGCCGGTACCGTCGAGCCGCCGAGCCCGACGTGTTTGATCCGGTTCATGTGCGACTCGGCGAACTTCGGATGGTCGAGCAGGCTCGTCACGAAGTACGGCGGGCCACCACCGATCGACATCCCTTCGGATTCCATCAATTCCAACACCCGGCCCGGATCCCAGACATCGGTCAGGTCGATGGGGGCGCCCTCGAGCACCGGGATCAGGAATGCCCCGACCATGCCGATGAAGTGGCCGACGGGGGTGGCGGTGATTTGTCTGCCGCGATCGGGCGCATAGTTCTCCAGCAGCTGGCGGGTTTCGAAGCCTAGTGTCTGGTGGCTGTGGATCACGCCCTTGGGGTCACGGGTGGTTCCGGAGGTAAAGGCGATCAGCGTCGGGCCGGCCGGGTCGGTGTGCAGCTCGCCGACCATCGGTTCGTCGGCCAGCAACTCCTCGAAGTTCTGACCCACCAGTCCGACGATCGGGACGTCGGCACAGAGATCCGGCTGGAACGTCATATGGCCGAACTGCTCGGTGGTGATGAAGACCTTCGGTCGCGCCGTGCCGATGATGTGGGTCAGTTCCTTGCGGCCGTAGAAGTGCACGACCGGGACGACGACGGCGCCCAGAAAAGCCGACGCCCAGAACGTCACCGCGGCCTCGACCCAGTTCGGCAGCTGGAAGGCGATGGCGTCGCCCGGCCCGACACCGCGAGCCCGCAGTCCGGCGGCCAGCCGGCGCGCGGCGACCTCGACATCGCGGAAGGTTCCGCTGAACGGGCGCACCGCGGAGTGCACCCAGAACCCCGTGTCGGGGTTGGCCGCCAGCCCTCGGGCCAGGAGCTCACCGAGGGTATCCGGGGTCCACCAGCCCTCCTCGATGTAGCGTTTGCTCAGCTCAACCGGGATATTTCTCAACTACCAGCACCTCCGCATGGCGATGCTATTCTCGTGCGCTGAGAATGCCAATACCGAAATTGGAGAACGAAATGGTGGACCTGGAGTGGAGCGACGGACTCGTGGTCCTCACAATCGACCGGCCGCATGCCCGCAACGCCATCGCGTTGTCGACCATGGGCGAACTCGAAGAGGCGCTCGACGCCGCGGCAGGCGCACAGGCGATGGTGATCCGTGGCGGCGGTGACCGGGCGTTCGTGTCCGGCGGCGACCTCAAAGAACTCGCCGCACTGCGCACCACCGAGGAGGCCGCCACGATGGCGTCCCGGATGCGCGCCATCTGCGACCGGATCGCCGGTTTCCCCGCCCCGGTCATCGCCGCGCTGAACGGGCACGCGCTGGGTGGTGGCGCCGAAGTCGCCGTCGCCGCCGATATCCGGGTGGCCGCCGACGACGTGAAGATCGGCTTCAATCAGGTGTCGCTGGAGATCATGCCGGCCTGGGGCGGTGCCGAACGACTGGCGGCGCTGGTCGGCAAGAGCAGGGCGTTGCTGCTCGCAGGATCGGGCACGGTGCTCACCGCGGGCGAGGCCGAGCGGTGGGGGCTGATCGACCGGGTGGTCCCCCGCGACTCGTTCGACGACGAATGGCGCACGCTGGCACGGTCGTTGGCCAACCGTCCGGCCGGCCGGATCAAGCGGGTGATTGCCGGCGTGACTCCCGCCGAGGCCATCGACGCATTCGCCGAACTATGGGTGTCCGACGAGCACTGGGCCGCCGCCGACCGGGTGATGAACCGCGCCAGGTGACGGCGCCGTTCGCCGGTCCGCGGAGCGCTTCTTCCTTGAAAAGCCAAAAATAGAGTAGTCGACTACCTGCTTCTCAGCGGGTCGCTCACTATACGGTGTCGCCGGGGGGAATCCGTTCTGGCGATACGACGAGGTGTCCTAAATAGCGACGGAAAGCTCAACGCAACTGCGGCTGCTGGCCAGCATCGATCCCCGGCTCTGGGACACCATGTTTCCACCGCAAACACGCTGGTTGAGCATGCCTCCCACGCCTCCGCGCCCGGACAACAGCGACTTGCAGTTGCAGATTCAGCTCGCGGTTTGCGATCTCACCCGTCGTATTGCCGATGCCGCGGCCGCCGCGAGCGCACAAGGTGGCGACGGCGCGGCAGTCATCACACGCACGGTCGACGCCTGGGTGCGCATCGACGACCGGGAAGGCAACGGGCGGCTGCCGATCACGTCGTTCTTCCCGCCACTGTGGTCCGTCGCCCTCCCCAGACTGACGCGACCAGACGATCTCGTCGACCTGGTCCCGGCCTTCGCGGCAGCAGCCTGGTCTTTCATCGTGATCGCCAGAACGATCCGCGACCGATCACTGAACCACGCGATGCACGAGGCCATCGACACCATCCTGAACAGGGCCGAGACCGTCGCGCGCAGAACCGGCCACTGACCACATCGACCGTCGGATGAACGGACTGATCACAGCGGGAACCTGGCGCGCACTCCGTTGAATCGCTCCCACAGCGCAGCGGTGCGTTTGCCGTCTGCCGCGGTGGTATCCATGACCGGAAAGCGATTCGGGTGCTCGCTGTCGACACCGCCGTAGGTGAACGGGAATTCGGGCCAGCTGGTCATCAGGCCGGTGACGAAGTCGCCCACCCAGGCAAGGGCGTCCAACGCCACTGAGGACGAAGATCTGCAAGGCGATCGAGCATCGTGCCGACCACCTCGCATCCCCGCGCCTTTGCCATTCGCGAGGGTTTACGTCGCGTGGCTATCACATCGGGAGCGGCTGTATCAGTTGGGCACTCGCAGGCGGCCCATTCGTTAGCCTATGCCGGTGGCCGAACAAGATTCGTGGGCTGACGTCGAAGCAATCAAGCAACTCAAGTCGCGCTATTGCCGTCTGCTGGACACCAAGGACTGGGCGGGCTGGCGCGATATCTTCACCGACGACTTCGTGAGTGACACCACCCCGTCGGGCGGCGTGCTCATCACTGGCGCCGATGAGTTTGTCGCGTTTCTCCAGTCCACCCTGGGCAAGCCCTCACAACCCACGGTGCACCAGGTGCACGCCCCGGAGATCGAGCTGACGTCGCCATCCACGGCGACGGGCGTCTGGGCACTCAACGACATTGTGCGACTGGCCCCCGGGATCAACCTGCAGGGCTACGGCCACTACCACGAGACCTATGAGAAGACCGACGGGCAGTGGCGGATCAAGACATCCACCCTGACCCGACTGCGCGAAGATGTATTCAATCCCTTTTTCTCCCTGAGGATTTCACCACGGCTGCGGGACTCCGCGGCGCGGCTGGCCCGGAAGCGAGGCATGGTTTGATGGCGGCCCACACAGTTCTGGTGACCGGAGCATTCGGTCAGGTCGGGTCACGCTGCGCCGAGATCCTGCTCCAACGCGGGCACACCGTCATCGCCACCGACCTGCAGACGCCGGCAACGGAGGCCGTCGCGGCGCGACTCGCGGCCGCCGGGCACCCCGGGATGCTGCAGCCGGTGTACGCCGACTTGCTCGACCCGGAAGCCGTTGGCCGGCTGGTCAACGAGCACCCACCCACCGCGATCGTGCATCTGGCGGCGATGATTGCACCGGCGTCCTATCGCAACCCGAAGCAGGCCCGCCGGATCAACGTCGGCGGCACCGCGACCCTCGTCCGGGCGGCCGCCGCGCTGCGCGAGCCACCGATTGTGCTGCTGGCATCCAGTGCCTCGGTGTACGGCTCGCGCAATCCCTATCGCCACCCTGAACTGATCACCCCACAGACACCGGTGAATCCCATCGACCAGTACGGCGAGGACAAGGTGCTCGCCGAGAAGGTGATCGCCGACAGCGGGCTGCCGTACGCGATGCTGCGCCTGGCCGGTGTCATCTCCCCCGACGCCGCGAGCAGCATGAACGGTGATCATCTGGTGCTGATGCGGGCGACGCCGGGCGACAACCGGTTGCACACCGTCGATGCGCGAGACGTCGGGTTGGCCTTCGCCAACGGCGTCGAACGCGCCAAGGCCATCACGGGCAAGGTGCTGCTGATCGGCGGCGACGACACCCACGTGCACACGCACCGCGATGTCGAGGACGACATGATGTCAGCGATGGGACTGGGCCGCCTCGGCGGAGGCGCCAGCCTGCCCGGCGACCCCGACGATGATCGGGGCTGGAGTTTCACCGGCTGGTACGACACGACGGAATCCCAAGCTCTGCTGGACTTTCAACAGCACAGCTGGACTGAGACGGTTGACTGGGTGGCCGGGTCCCAGAGCGGCGCACTGCGCAGCACGCTCGGGCTGGCGGGACCACTCATCAGGCCGGCGCTGAGGCTGGCGCTGGCTGCGCAGCGGCGCCGCGAAGGCCGTGGGCAGTATGCGGATCCGTGGATGTTCATTGCCGGGAAGTACAGCCCCGAGGTCTTGGCCGGGGCCAATGACCGTTCGCTGTAGGGCGTCGTCAGATGAAGGGACCCCTCGGTGGGACAAACGCCGCCCGCGCAGACGCCGCCATGCCAAACTGAGCCATGAGGTTCGTCCAGTTGGGGTCGGCAGTGGCCCTGGCAGCGGTATGTGTGGCGGGTTCTTCAGCCCCTGCCGGTGCCGACGAGGGTGTTGCGATGCACCAGGTCACCTACAGCGTCTTCGCCGAGCTGCCGTTCCGGGCCGCCGACATCTACTACCGGGATACCGAGCCGGCGAATTGGTCGGACTACAGCCACGACCCGTACGTGTTCAGCCCCAAGGTCGAGGCCGATGTCGGTCCGACCCAGAAGTGGGTGCTCAACGTTGCGCTGGCCAACCCCGACGAATGGGCGATGGTCGCGGCCAGCAGCGGGCTGTCGAAGACCCCGCCGAATTTTCACTGCGTGCTTGCCGTCGACGGAGTCGTCGTCGCGGAGAACTCCGGCCCCAAGGGCGCGCTCTGCTCGCTGCGCCACTGGTGAGCTGAGGCCTCCGCCGGTTGCGGCGGACCCTCCATCACGGTCAGGAAATTCTCGACCAGCTCCAGGGTTTCGGCGTGCCCCGATGTGACGCCGAGCGCCTCGCCCAGCATCACCACGGTCGACACGCCGGTCAACAGGATCGACCAGACCACCGGCGGCACCTCGGCGGGCAGTACGCCCTTGCGCTCCAGCACGGTGACGAACACTTGGCGCTGATCCTCACGGAAGCGTTCGGCGTAGCGGGACATCTCGGCACGAAGGGCCTTGCGGTGGTTGGCCAACGCGGCCATCTCCATCGTCAGCCGGCTGGCGGCAGGGTTGATCCCGAAGCGCCACAGCGCCCAAAGCGGTTGGGGCGACGCCAACGCTTGCCGGTGGGCCGCCATGCCCTGATCGGCGTAGCGGCGGAAGACCTCGAGGAACAGGTCGTCCATCGTGCGGAAGTAGTAGTGCACCAGCTGCGGTTTGAGCCCCGCCTTCTCGGCGACACGACGGGAGGTCACCGCGGCGTAGCCCTCGTCGATCAGGAGCTGTTCGGCGGCATCGAGCAGCACCAGGCGATTTTTCGCGTCGGGCGCTCCGATCCGCCGCGCCGATGCCATGTGCCACCTCGTTCTCGTAAACGCCCCGATTGAACACGCCGATAGTACGTGGGCCGATGGGATGCAGCCTTGACCACGCACTTTACGCCATGCTAAGCAGATGCACAGCAATCAGCCCGCTGCTTGGAGGAAGAACACGCTCATGACCGACTTCGCCACCGTTGACTTCCTCACCGATCAGTCGCTGGTTCCCGACCCCTACCCGTACTACGACTACCTGCGGGAGCAGAGCCCGACGGTGCGGCTGGAACCGCACGGCTTCGTGGCCGTGACCGGGTACGAAGAGGCCCTCGAGGTCTACAAGAACCCCGAGGACTTCTCGAACATCGTCGCTCTCGGTGGGCCCTTCCCTCCCCTTCCGTTCACCCCCGAGGGCGACGACCTGAACGAGCAGATCGATGCTCACCGGACGTACTTCCCGATGAACGAGCACATGGTGACGATGGATCCGCCGGATCACACCAAGGCCCGCTCGCTGCTCAGCCGTCTGCTCACCCCCAAGCGGCTCAAGGAAAACGAGGACTTCATGTGGCGGCTGGCTGACCGCCAGCTCGACGAGTTCACCTCCCTCGGGCACAGCGAATTCCTGGCCGAGTACGCAAAGCCCTTCTCGCTCTTGGTGATTGCCGACCTGCTCGGCGTGCCTGAAGAGGACCACAAGGAGTTCCGCACGGTGCTCGGCGCCGATCGGCCGGAAGCACAAGTCGGTTCGCTGAATCATGTGTCGGTCGGCACGAACCCGCTGGAGTTCCTGGACGAGAAATTCAGCAGCTACCTCGAGGAGCGTCGCCGCAATCCCCGTGAAGACGTGCTGACCGAGCTGGCGACGGCCAAGTACGCCGACGGGTCGACCCCGGAGATCATCGACGTGGTGCGCACCGCGACGTTCCTGTTCGCCGCCGGCCAGGAGACCACCGCCAAGCTGCTGTCCGCGGCCATCAAGGCGTTGGCTGAGCGCCCCGAACTGCAGCAGAGCCTGCGCGACGACCGCAGCCTGATCCCAACCTTCATCGAGGAGTCGCTGCGCTTGGAAAGCCCCGTCAAGAGTGACTCGCGGCTGGCCCGCCGATCGTCGAAGGTCGGCGATATGGATATCAAGGCCGGCACGGTGGTCATGGTTCTGCCCGGCGCGGCCAACCGCGATCCGCGGCGTTTCACCGACCCGCACGAGTTCCAGGTGCGGCGCCCCAACGTCCGCGAGCACATCGCGTTCGGCCGCGGCGCGCACTCATGCCCCGGCGCCCCGCTGGCGCGGGTCGAGGGTCGGGTGTCCCTGGAACGGATGCTGGACCGGATGGGCGAGATCACCATCGACGAGGAATTCCACGGCCCGGCCGACGACCGCCGGTACGGCTACGAGCCGACCTACATCCTGCGCGGGCTGGCCGACATCCACGTGCGGTTCACCGGCAGAAGCTAAGAGGGACAGAAAAGCCCTAGGTCGCGGCTAGCGGCCTAGGGCTTTTTGCGTTGACGATTAGGCGTCGCCCTGCACCCAGCGGGTCCGTCCGCCGGTCGCGACACACGACAGGAACATGCCGTCGGGCGCCTGCGCGACGGAGTTCTCGTAGCCGGTGCAGTCGCCGTCGAGATTCTTGATACCCACCATCGGCGGCGAACGGAAGTACCGCGGCTCATAGCGCCGTGGCGACCCGCAGAAGATCAGCCGGCCCCAGTTGTTTCGGGTGTCGACACCAAAGACGTAGTAGGTCGTGTTGCCGCAGGGGGCACCGAGTTCGACGCCCGGCGTGATGCCCGGCGTACAGAACGCGTCATTGCACTCATTGGCGTTGATCGGCGTCCCCGCGGGGTCCGCGGAGGCCGACGCCGGCATCAACAATCCGGCCGTCAGGAGTGCAGCAAGAACTGGCACGGTCGATCGCACTCGAATACTTTCGCATACTCGGTAAGCGAATTCTCCGGCTCAGAGAAGAAACCGGGACGAAACCCATAATCGCCTCGTGGAAAGCTGGCCGGCAGTGCTAGCGTCGCTCTTCGCCATGCGACCGTGATGGACGAGGAGGTCCCATGCCGGACAAGAATGAGCCTGACGACACCGTCTCTGCCGAAGCCGCAGAGGCCGCGGCCGCTGCGGCCGAGGAGCGCGCCGAGGCCGCCCGCGCTCGGGCAAACGAATTGCGCGCCAAGCTGGAAGCGTCTCGCGACGAGACGCCGACGCAGTCGGAAACTGCGCCCGAAGTTCTGACCGAGGCCGAGTCTGTCGATTCGGAATCCGAGGCTGAGCCCGTCGATACCGAACCGGCCCAGACTTCCCCGGATATCTCCCCGAAACCGAAGCGCGGGCTCCGCCTGGGCACGGTGGCCGCCGTCCTTGCCGTTCTCGTGGTCGTCGCGGTCCTGCTGAGCGCGACCGGATACATGCTCTGGCAACACCGCAACGCCGAGCAGCTCCAGCACCGCAACGCCGAATTCGCGGCAGCGGCCCGGCAGGGCGTCGTGAACCTGATGTCGCTGGACTACACCCACGCCCAGGAAAGCGTTCAGCGGGTCATCGACGACTCGACAGGCAAGTTCAAGTCGAACTTCGAGGACGGCTCCGGCGATTTGATCAAAGCGCTTACCGACGCAAAGGTCGCGACAAAGGTCACCGTCAACAACACCGCAGTCGAGTCAATGGACAAAGACTCGGCAACCGTTCTGGTCGCGGCGACCTCTCAGCGGACCGGCCCCGATGCACCGAAGGAAGACCAACAGCCCCGGGTCTGGCGTGTGGTGGTCAGCCTGGTGCGCGAGGGAGACCAGCTGAAGATGTCGGACGTCGAGTTCGCCTGACGGCGACGTAACCTGCCAAACCCGTTCTCCGGAAAGCCCAGAGACGGTATTCTCCGAACACGAGAATGCCAATCTCGCAGCGTGTGCAGCTTGGCTCGAAGGTGGAGGAAGCCGGTTTGAAGTCCCTCGCAATAACCACGGCGCTTATCGCGGCTGCGGTGACTCTCGCTCCGCCCGCGGCTGCCGACCTGAATCTGGGCAATTACGAGCTGATCATGCCGGACCGCAGGGACTTCCACACGTGGGTCTGGTCAGCGATAACTCCCTGCAAAGAGCCGAACTCGAACGAAAACATCCCCCACTGCGTCCACGTCCTCACGCTGCCGCGACCCATCGCCAAAGCCGTCCAGAGCGTTGGCGACGCACCCCTGGTCAACGGTCAGTACACCTTGACCATCGACGATCCGTTCGGTCTGCGCTGCGGTGATATCTATTACGGCCCAACCATTCCCACCCACGACGTCTACACGTGGGACGCGACGACACTTGCCGGATCGATGGTCTCGACGTTCGACGCAGGTTGCGACGGCGCGCCTGGCGGCAGCTTCACCTACCCGTTCAGCCTGAATCGGATGTGACATGCGAACGACCTCGAAGGTTTTCACCATCGCTCTCGCCATCCTGTGCACCGCAACCGGCTTCGCATCGCCAGCTCTGGCCGATGACCCACCCCCGGGGGATCCGCCTCCCCTGCCTGCGTACAACGTGCGGTACACCGTCACCGCCGACAAACCGGTGAATGCCGAGATCTATTACCGGGATACCGATCCCCCGACGTTCTCCGACTACAGCCACGACCCGTACGTGTTCAGCCCCAGCGCCGAAGCCACTGTCGGACCGAGCAAGCCATGGGTCCTCGAAGCCACCCTGACCGATCCGATTCAGTGGGGCATGGTTTCCGTCCAGGCTCAGGGCTCATTACCCAAGGCAGCGGCGGGATTCAACTGCACGATGGCGATCAACGGTGTCGTCGTGAAGACCAACAGCGGGCCCAAGGGCGCGCTGTGCTCGCTGCGGAATTGGTAAGGCCCTACAGCTTTTTCATGTAGAACGGCATCTCGATGACCGGCCATTGGTTGCGACCACACGAGCCACTCGGGCCGATCACGCGGTTTTCACCGGTGTATTCGTCCGCGGCAGTGTCGTAGTGACCGTCGCTGCCGACCGGATAGATTTTGTACTCCTGGAAGCCCTCGATTGCCGCCCCGTCGGCGCAGAACCGCCAATTCGGGATCGTGCGCTTGATGTACCACAGGCTGTTCGTGGTGTAAATCGGTGCGGTCCAACCCGCATCGCTCGTCACCGTGCCTGTGCACTCGGTGGGTGAGATGCAGGTGGTCGAGATGGTCCAGGTATTCCGTTCGGACGGCTGGTCCTCGTAGCGCTGGTTGACCTTCGCCCACTCGCCGTTGGACGACGTCGCGAACGTCCCGTTGATACCCCAATTCGGGTCCGCCGCAGCGGGTGTCGCGCAGGTCAGACTGGCGGCCGCGAGGGCAACGCAGATCGCCGCCCCCGCCCGATATTCACTCATCAGCATCGACGTACCCCTTTCAGCTCTGCAGCATGTCCTGCCAGGTCGTTGCCGGCTTGGCCAAGTTGGTCTGGCGGTAGAGCGTGCCGTCACTGCCCATGTACTGGCCGGTGCGCGGATCGTACTTGGCCACCTCCACCGCGGGCGCCCTCTGAGCGCTGCCATTGAACGCACTCGGAGCAGCCTGGGGCGCAGCGCTATCCGTGGGTGGAGGCTGCTTGTCGACCGGCAGCATGTTCTCCGGCCCCGGCAGGTTGATCGGTGCGGGCCCGATATTGCCCTCCGGGCCCGGTGGCGTCACCGGCGGCGTCAAGTAGGTGGGCTGGCCGGGCAGCAGCGGTCCGGGACCGGTGCCCGCAAAATTCGGCGTCGGCTGGTCCATCGGCGGTGCGCCCGGCGGTGGCGCAGCCACCCCCGGTGGCAGCGGCGTTCCCTGCAGCGGTCCAAAGATGTTGGAATCCGGTAGAGCTCGGCTGTCGATCGGAATGCCCTGTGCAACCAGGTTCGGATCGAACGGCGCGGGGCCGAGAACGTGCTGACGCTGCGCCAGCGGCTGGAAGCCGTTGGGGTCGTTGCACAACTCGACGGTCGGGGCGCGTTTACCCGGGTGTTCCATGCACGGATAGTTGCGGGCACCACGGACGGCCACCGGGGAATCCTGCGGCAGCTTGCAATACAGGTTGTCCGGTGTGTCGATGACCGACGTGTCGGCAGGGTTGCGCCAGGACGACGGCGGAAGGAACCCGACCGTACAGGCAGCGGGATCGCCAAGGCCGAGCGAGAAGTCACCGTTCGGCAAGCCGGTGGGGTTGTTGGTTGGCGCGTATGTCTGAATCTGCGCGACGAATGGCGGCACCAGGACCAGCAGTTGCTCGACCGACTTGTTGTAGGTCAAGAAGATCTGGCCGAAAGTGGTCATGTTCGCCAAAAGTATTGGCAGCGTTGGCTTGATCTGCTCCAGCAGCTTGGAGGTCTCCTGCGCGAAGCCCGGTCCGTTGCGCAGAATCGACCGGAACTGCGGGTCGTTGTTCGCGACCTGCTCGGTGACACCGGCCAGGCTGGCCGCCCAGGTTCGGATCGAATCGGTGGTCATCTCCTGCGCCCCGAGGAACGGTCGTGCATCGTCGATCAGGGCACGGGTGTTATCCGAAATACCGTTGGCATCTCTGGTGATGGTCGCGCCGGAGTCGATCAGTGAGCCGAAGTCGTAGCCGGTCCCGTTGAAGGCCTGGTAGGACTCACCGAGCAACTGGCTCAGCTTCTCTTTCGGAATGGTGTCCATCAGCTTGCTGACCTGGTCGAGCATCGGCCCCACCGATTGCGGGATCGAGGTGTTGCCGACCGCGATCACCGAACCGTCCTGCAGATAGGGCGCCTTGTCGTTGCGCGGCAACAACTCGACGTACTGCTCACCCACCGCCGACATGCTGCGCACCTCGGCCTTGAGGTCCGCGGGGATCTTCGGCGAGGTGTCCAGCGACAACGTCGCCTGGGCGCCGGTGTCGGTGAGGTCGATCGAGGTGACCTTGCCGACCTGCAGACCCCGATAGGTGACATTGCTGAACTTGTAGAGGCCGCCGGTGGCGGGCAGATCGAGCTTGACCGTGAGGCGGCCCAACCCCAGCAGGGTGGGCACCTGGATGTAGGCGAACAGCATGATCCCGACACCGACGATCGATGCGATCGTGAAGATGATCAGCTGAGTTCTTACGAAACGCGTGAGCATTAGCCGCCCCCTCCCGTCGGCGCAACCGGCGGGGTATTCGCCGCCGGATTGGGCTGTACGCCATAGGGTCCGGCAAAGATCGGCTTGACCCCGGTCGCGGCGAGTTGCTCCTCGGTATAGATCTGAGCACCCGGCACGTTCGTCGGCGGCGGGGGCACGAACGGCAGAATCGGTCCGATAGCAGCCATCACTGATGGCGGCGGCGCTTGAGGCGGTTGATCGTCGAACACGTCCGGTGGCGGCGGGAGGACTCCGGTCTTGAGCGGGTCGTAGGTGTAGTTCAGGTAGACCGGATCACCCGGGGCGGGAATGAGCTGTGCGCCTGCGTCTCCCCACCGGGTGCCCAGGAACGCCGTCCGCTTCAACCGCGGGATGGTGAGGTCGACGATCGCGAACAGGTTGTAGGCGTCCCCGCGGATCGCGCGATCCATGAAGCTCTGGGTGAACGGGAAGTGGATCGCGTATTCCAGGAGCGCATCCAGATCCGGACCGACATCGGCGAACGCCTTGAAGGCCGGTTCCAGGTTCTTTAGATTCGCGACCAGGTCGGCCTGCGACTCGTTGACCAGTCGGTTGGCGGTATCGCTGAATGTGCCGAGTTTCTCCAATGCCGTTGTCAGCGTTGGCCTTTCCTTGATCAGCACGTCGATGGCAGGCGGAATTTTCGCCAGCGCTTGGGCGAGGTCATCGCGCTGGCCGGCGAATGTCGAGGACAACCGGTTAAATGACTGGATAATCGAGACGATGTTGTCGCGCTGGCTGTCCAGTGTTCCGACGAAGGTGTCCAGCCGCGTGATCAGGTCGCGGAACTGAGTCTCGTTGCCGCTGACTGCAGTACTGAAGTTGTGGATGACATCGCCGATCTGCCCCAGTCCCCCACCGTTGACCACGGCCGCAAGCGAGGCCAGCGTCTGCTCGGTGGTCGGATAGGTCGAGGACGCGCTCAGCGCAATCGTCCCGCCCGGACTGAGCTTGCCGCTCGGGGATTGCCCGATCGGGGTGTTCAGCGACAGATGCATCGAGCCCAGCAGGCTCGTCTGACCGACGCTGGCTACGGTGTTGGCTGGCACCACAACGTCGGGCTTGACCGAGAACTCCACATCGGCGTGCCAGTTCTTGACCGTTAGCTTGCGCACGCTGCCCACGACGACGTCATTGATCATCACCGGCGAATTCGGTTCCAGCGTAGCGATATTCGCGATCTCGGCATGATACACGCTGGCATCGGAACCGCGTCCCACCGCACCGGGCAGTGGTAGCGAGTTCACCCCCTGAAATGCGCAGGCACTGCTGGTGACCGCGACGCACGAGCCGACGATCACCGCCCGCCACACGGAATTCCCGCCGATCATGGCGTCCCTCCTGATTCTGCGGCCATCGGAGGACCTGGCGCCGGACCGGGCGCCGCTGCCGGATTCAACATGCTGGGCAGCGACGAGATCACGCTGGGAACCTGGGCGGGCGCCCCACCCGGAAGCAGTTGCGCCGCGCCGGGTGGCGTCTCCCCTGGTGCTCGGCCGGTGAACGGCGGCGGTCCCGGCGCCACACCCTCGTACGCCGAGATGGCCGGCGCAATGGGCGGCACGTCGGGGGTTGGACCGCCGGCGCCGGGGGCGAGGTTCGGCTGGGAGTAGACGAGTTCGTCCGGGGCGGCCGAGGGCATGAGGTAGGGATCGATCCCTATTGGGAGATAGTTGAAGTTCAACAGGCGAAGTGCCGGGCCCAGGTACTGACTGCACAGCTTCGCCGTTTCCGGGGCGGTGGTGTTCTCGATCGCGCCGATTGCGCCGCAGACGAACTCGGTCGGATTGGAGAAGTTGTTCAGCACGAACTGCCCCACTGCACTTCCGGACGACGGGTTGTAGATGTTGTAGGCGTTGGTCAGTGCGTTCGGCGCAATATGGAGAATGTTCTCGATCTCCATCTTGTTGTTGAGCAGGTTCGTCGTGACATTGGTCAGCCGGTGGAGCTGCTCGGACGTCTGGTCGCGGCTGCCGGCGACGAACCGCTGGATGTCGACGATCGCCACCGAGAGGTTCTTCAGCGCGCCGTCGAGATCCGATCGATTCCCGTCGATCACACTGGTCAGCGTCGCCAACCGGTTCTGGAAGGACACCACCTGCTCGTTGCTGTCCCGTAGGGCTGTGATGAAGGTCTGCAGGTTCTTGATGATGTCCACGACGTTGCCGCTGCCGTTGGCCAGGACGCGGGACACACCGGCCAATTCGGTGATGGTCTGGCGTAGCTTGTCGCCGTTGCCGTCGAGGGCGTTGGCGGCGCTGTCGATGAACCGCGACACCGAGGTGCCCGAGACTCCGCTCTGCGGTCCGAGATCGGTGGCCAACCGCATCAGCTGCGCCTTCACCTCGTCCCACTCCACCGGTATGGCGGTGCGGTCCAAAGGAATTACCGCGTTGTCGGCCATTTTCGGCCCGACATTGTTGCGGTAGGCCGGCGCCAGTTGCACGTAGCGGGCGGCGACCAGGTTCTGCGCCACGATCACCGCCTTGGCGTCGGCGGGGATCGGCACGTCGCGATCGACGTCGAGCACCAGCTTGGTCTGGGTGCCCTGCGGCTCGATCGCCTTGATCGTGCCGACCTTGACACCCGACACCCGCACGTCGTCACCGGGATAGATGCCGGTGGCCGTCGTGAACACCGCGGAGATCGTCTTCGGACCGAAGAAGATGTTGCGCACCAGCACAACGGCGCCCACCACGAGAACCCCGGCCAGCACCACCGCCAGGACCTTGAGCAGTCGTCGGCTCATCAGCGCGAACCTCCCGGAATACCGTTGTAGGGCAGCGGTAGTTCGGCGCGCGGCCCCGCATTGTCCGGCGGCTGGCCGGCGTTGACGCCGCGCCGGAAGCCGATCGCGTAGTCCATGAACGGCTGCAGCAACTGCGCGGGCTGCAGGTTCGGCACGTAGGCGTTGTAGTACGGGCCGTTGGCCAGCGTCTCACCCTCGGAAAGGATGAACTTCTTCACGTTCGGCAGCATTTTGGCGATGTTGTCCTTGTTCTTCTCCAGCACGGCGACAACCGAATTGAGCCGTTGCAGCGTCGGAGCCAAGGTCTTCTCGTTGTCCGCGACCAGACCGGTCAGCTGCTGGGACACCGCGGAGGTGTTGGCCAGCAAGTCGACGATCGCCTCGCGCCGGTCGTTGAGCACTCCGAGCAGATCGTTCGCGTTGAGGATCAAGGTATTGAGCTGCTGACTGCGCTGCCCCAGCACCGTGGTGACGTCGGCCGCGCTCTTGAGCAGGCCGGCGAAGTTCTCGTTGCGGCTGTTGAGCGACCGAGACAATCGGCTGAGTCCATCGAACGTCGGCCCCAGCTTGGGCGCGAGCTGGTCGATGGTTGCCGAAAGCGTGTCCAGCGACTGGTTGAGCGAGGCCGTATCGGTGCCGGCCGTATTGCTGGTCAGATCGCTGACGGCCTCGGTGAGCGAGTAGGGCGACGACGTGCGGGTTGTGGGGATCACATCAGCGGCGCGCAGGCTTCCATTACCTGCCGACTCCAGGGTGATCACCCGCTCGCCCAACAACGAGCCGGTGCGGATGTGCGCGGTGGTTTGCGACCCCAGCGGGTACTTGCCCGCAGTGGTGAAGGTGACCAACGCGTCACCGTTGTCCAACGCAACGTCGGTGACCGAACCGACTTTGATGCCGGAGATCGTCACGTCGTTGCCGACGGTGATGCCGCCGGCCTCGCTGAACAACGCCTGATGGCGAACCGACGTGGCCAGCTGCACCAGCCGTTCGGGCTGGAGCCCCACGGCGATCACGAGCAGGATCAGGACGGCGCCGATGAAGCCGGCGCGGAACAGGTTTGAATCGCGATATTTCAGCATTAGGGCTCCGAACACCTACCGGATTCTTGTTTGATCATCGGGAAGACCCCGGTCCGTCCCTGGAGATCGGTGACGCGAATCGCCAGGCCGCAGATGTAGTACATGATCCAGCTGCCGTACGACCCGAGTCGGGCCATCTTGCGGTAGTTGTCGGGACCGCGCTGCAGACCCCTGTCGAACACGATCTTGTTGTCATCGAGCAGCGGCGCAAGGCGGTTGAGTTGCTCGACATCGCCCTTCAGGGGGGCGCGAGCCTGGCTGAGAAGGCTTGTCAGCGACGATGTCCCGCTGTCGAGCGAGGTGATCGCGGTGCCGATGGGATCGCGATCCTGCGCCAGACCACTGATCAGCTTCTCCAGCTTGTCGATGGCCCCGGAGAACTTGTCACCGTCCTTGGCGAGCGTGTCGACGACGACCTTGAGGTTGTCGATCAGTTGCTCGATGGTCTGGCTGTTGTCGGCCAACGCATTCGAGAACGACGAGGTCTTGCTCAACAGTGAGTCGAGCGTGTCGCCCTGGCCCTGCAGAATGTTGATCAGCGATGCGGTGAGCGCATTGACGTCCTGGGGGTTGAGCCCCTGGATCACCGGCCGCAGCCCGCCGAGTAAGAGGTCCAGGTCCAGCGCGCCCTGGGTGCGGTCCTTGGGGATCTGGGAACCCGCCGGCAACACCCGGGCCGAGCCGGGCCCGTCGACGAGTTCCAAATACCGGTCACCGGTCAGATTCAGATAGCGCACTGCCGCTTGGGTTCCCGTGGTCAAGACGATGTCGCGGTCGGCATCGAACTTGACCAGGACGCTCTTGTCCGGCTGCAGGTCCACACTGTTGACCGTGCCGACCCGGACTCCGGCGACACGCACCGTGTCGCCGTCCTTCAGGCGCGATGCGTCGCCGAACACCGCCGAGTACCCCGAAGTCGAGCCGCTGCGGTAGTTGCTGAACGTCAGGAACAGGAAGGCGGTCAGCACCACCATCACGACGGCGAATACACCGAATTTGACGAGTGTGCTTGTGGTGCGCATCATCCCGGTTGTCCGATCTGTGCGGTGTTGCGCGGCGGGCCGTCAAGCGGGCCGAACAGCAGCTGCTTGAGACCGTCGGAGTTGAGCAGGATGCCCTGGTTGCCGTACTGCCAAGGATTGCTGCCGACGTCGGTCACCAGGTACTTGGACTTGTTGCCGAAGCCGATATAGGGCAGGCCCATGCATTGCGGGCCGCCCGTGGCCCCAACCTTGGGCAGGTTCGAGGGATAGCGGTAGCGGTCGATGCCGAGCGTGAAGGCGACGTTGACCAGGACGCCGGGGTCCATCAGCGGAGGTTGCAGCCGGACGAAGTTCATCCCCTGGAGCGTGCAGTTGATGGCCGGCGCATATTCGTTGAACAAGGCCGTGGTGGGCGTCAGCAGGTGGAGCACCTTGCTCAGCGCCGGCTGGTTGGTACCCAGCACGTCGTTGCCCTGATCGGCCAACCCAATCAGGTTGACCAGAAAGGTATCCAGGTTCTGCTGCTCATCGACGATGCTCTGGCTGATCTTGTTCGTGTTCTGCACTGTCTTGACGAGATCCGGTGCGGCAGAGGCGTAGGCGGCGGCTACCGGTGCGGTGAGATCGATATCACGAGTCATGTTCGGCAGGCTGGGCTCGATTTTGGCCAAGAGGCTGTCGAAGTCGGCCACTGTCTGGCCGAATTGCTTGCCGCGCCCGGCGAATGCCGACGAGAGTGCGCCGAGCGTCTCGTTGAGCTGTGCCGGATCGATCTTGTTCAGGATCTGAGTCAGCTGCTGGAACACCGTGTTGATTTCGATGGTGACGTGCTGGCCCTGCAGAACCTGGCCCGAATACATGGGTTTCGACGACGGGTCGGCGGGCGGCTCGAAGTTGACGTACTTGGCGCCGAAGACCGTCGTCGAGGCGATGTCGGCCACCACATTGGACGGGATCTTGCGCAGCTGTGCGGGATCCATCGCCAGGTGCAGCACGGCAGCACCGTCGGGGCGGGTTTCGATCGAGTCGACCTTGCCGACCTGGACACCGCGCATCTTCACTCGGGCGTCAGGGTTCATCACGAGGCCGGCGCGGTCGGAGATTACGGTCACCGGAACGGTTTTGGTGAAGTCACCACGGAACAAGCCAACCGAGACTGCGACGATCGCCGCGACGATCACGACCGTGGCCAAGCCCGCCACCGGGCGTGCCCAGCCGCGGGCACCGAAGTTGGTCCCCGTTCTGGCCGCCACTGGCGCAGCATGGGTTTCGGTCTCTGATCGGTCGGATGGTCCCGGACCGAGATTTCGTGTCACGTAATCTCCCTATCCGGACAGGTTGAAGTTGCCGTTGGATCCGTAGATCGCGAGGGAGACCAGCAGGGTGACGGAGACGACGACGATCAGGGAGGTCCGTACCGCGTTACCCACGGCCACGCCGACTCCG
>JAHFVD010000010.1 GCA_023264735.1 Mycobacterium sp.
CACGCCGGTCTCGGCCTCGTCGGACAACCGCAGCACGGTAGCGCCGGTGCCGGTCTGGGTGACGGCGCGCAGCGCGGCCGCGCCGGTGGCGAAGTCGGGGAACGACCACGCCTCGTAGCGCACCGTTTCCGGGACCGGGTGCACCCGCAGGCGAACCCGGGTGATGACGCCGAAGACGCCCTCCGATCCCGAGAACAGCTCGCGGAGATCGGGGCCCGCCGCGGTCTCCGGCGCCCGCCCGAGGTCGAGGACGCCGACCGGGGTGACCACCGTCAGCCCGCGGATCATGTCGTTGAACCGGCCGTACCCGGCGGAGTCCTGCCCCGACGAGCGGGTGGCCGCGTACCCGCCGATGGTGGCGAACCGGAAGCTCTGCGGGAAATGCCCCAGCGAGAAGCCATGTTCACCCAGCAGCCGCTCGGCGTCGGGCCCGGTGACGCCGGCACCCAGTTCGGCCTGCATCGACGTCTCGTCCAGCGAGTGCAGCGCGTCGAGTCGGCGCAGGTCCAGTGAGATGACAGCGGCGAAATCGCCGCGGATCGGGTCCAGCCCGCCGACCACGCTGGTGCCGCCGCCGAAGGGCACCACGGCGATGCCGTGCTGCGAGCAGTAGCGCAGCACGGTCGCGATCTCATCCTCATTGCCCGGAAGCAATACCGCATCGGGCGCATCTTGGTGGGTTTGTTTGCGGCGCAACAGATCCAGGGTGGACTTGCCGCCGGCATACCGCAGTCGGCCCTGGTCGTCGGTGCGAATGTAGTCGGCACCCACGAATTCCACGAGTGCGTCGCGGTGCTCGTGGGCCAATGCCGATGGCCGAACCTGCACCTCGTCGATCGAGGGCGCGGCGATCTCACTGACGGTCACGCCAAGGGCTTGCTCGAGCAGTGACCGGATGCCGTCGGAGAGGGGCTTGGCGGCCTCGGGGTCACCCCAGGCGTTCCAGGCCATCGGGGGTAGCAGGGTGCGGGCATCGTTGCTCATGCGTTACAGTATTACATATGCTGTCAATCAGTAACGACGAATCGGTGGATATCGGCGACCGGATCATGGCCGCCGCGGCGAGCTGTGTCCGTGACTTCGGGGTCGAGCGGGTCACCCTGGCCGAGATCGCCCGCCGGGCGGGGGTGAGCCGCCCGACGGTGTATCGCCGCTGGTCAGACACCAATACGATCGTGTCCTCGCTGCTCACCGACCGGATCACCGGCACCTGGCGCGCGGTTCCGGCGACCAGCCCCGGCCGCATCGGCCTGGTCGAGCGGATCGTCGAGGTGGCCCGCCGCCTGCGCGACGACACACTCATCACCTCGGTGCTGAGGTCCGCCCCCGACCTGGCGATGGTCTATATCGCCGGACGCCTAGGCACCAGCCAGCAGATCCTGATCGATTTGCTCGTCGACGCACTGCGCGCCGCCCAGGCCGACGGCAGCGTCCGGGCCGGCGACGTCCGCCAGATGTCGGCGATGGTGCTGCTCATCGGGCAGTCCACGATCCAGTCGGCCCAGATCGTCGAACCCATCCTCGACGGCGACGCCCTCAGCGGCGAGCTGTCCCGTGCCCTGAATGGATACCTCGCCCCATGAGTGATCTCACCGCCCTCAGTGCCGCCCGGCGCACCACCGAGCTGACCGAGCTCGGTGATGACGGCCGCGTCGACGTCGTCGTCATCGGCGGTGGCATCACCGGAGCCGGCATCGCACTCGACGCCGCCAGCCGCGGCCTGTCGGTGCTGCTGGTCGAGAAGCACGACCTGGCCTTCGGCACCAGCCGGTGGAGCTCCAAGCTGGTCCACGGCGGCCTGCGCTATCTGGCCACCGGCAACGTCGGCATCGCGCGGCGCAGCGCGGTCGAACGCGGCATCCTGATGACCCGCAATGCCCCGCACCTGGTGAACGCCATGCCGCAGCTGGTTCCACTGCTGCCATCGATGGGACGCACCCAACGAGCCTTGATACGAACAGGTTTCGTGGCCGGTGACGCGCTGCGGATCCTGGCGGGCACCAAGTCGTCGACCCTGCCGCGGTCCCGCCGCATCGGTGTATCGCAGGCCACGGCGATGGTGCCGACCGTGCGCCGCGACGGCCTCGACGGTGGCCTGCTGGCCTATGACGGTCAGCTGATCGACGACGCCAGACTGGTGGTCGCGGTGACCCGTACCGCCGCTCAGCACGGTGCGCGGATCCTGACCCGAGTGTCGGCGGTGAGCGCCACCGGCACGTCCGTGCGGTTGCGCGACGAGCTGACCGGTGAGTCGCTGGAAGTCACTGCGCACGCGGTCATCAACGCGACGGGCGTGTGGGCCGGCGAGGTCGATTCCGCGATCAAGCTGCGCCCGAGCCGCGGAACACACCTGGTGTTCGACGCCGAGTCGTTCGGCAATCCGACTGCCGCGCTAACCATTCCGATCCCCGGTGAGATCAACCGGTTCGTGTTCGCGATGCCCGAACAGCTTGGCCGCGTCTATCTCGGGCTGACCGACGAGGATGCCCCCGGCCCGATTCCCGATGTGCCCGAACCGACTCCCGCCGAGATCGGCTTCCTGCTCGACACCGTCAACACCGCGCTGGGAACCGCGCTGACCAACGCAGATGTCAAGGGCTCCTACGCCGGACTGCGTCCGCTGATCGAAACGGGGGAGGACCGGCGGGCAGGAGCGAAGCGACCCGGGGAGAAGCCGAGGACCTCGGACCTGTCCCGCGAGCACGCCGTCATCGAGTCGGATTCCGGGGTGTTCAGCATCGTCGGCGGCAAGCTCACCGAATACCGGTACATGGCCGAGGATGCCCTCGACCGTGCGCTGGCGGCCCGGTCCATCACCGCTCAGCCGTGCCGCACCCGTAACCTGCCGCTGGTCGGTGCCCCCGCCAATCCCGTTGCCACACTGCGCACGACGAGCCACCTGCCCAGTTCTCTGGTCGCCCGGTACGGCGCCGAGTCGCCGAACGTCATCGCCTCGGCGCGGTGCGACCGGCCGACCGACCCGGTCGCCGACGGAATCGACGTCACCCGTGCAGAATTCGAGTTCGCCGTGACCCACGAAGGCGCATTGAGCGTCGACGACATCGTGGACCGGCGTACCCGCATCGGGCTGGTCGAGGCCGACCGGGACCGGGCGATCGGCGTTGCCGAGGACCTGCTGGCCCGCGCCTGACTCAATACCGGACCGCACTAGCCATCAGCGGGGGATAGACCGTCGACGGCTCGCCGTCCACGGTGGTGCCCGCGAACTGCAGCATCGAGCGGGTCGTCCCGTTGACGTCGGCCGGGTAGTTCAGCGTCGGCGCCGACACCTGGTCGAGCCCGTGCAGCTGCTCGGGAGTCAGGGCGACGTCGACCGCCGCGAGGTTGTCCTCGAGGTGAGCCATCCGTCGTGCCCCCAGAATCGGCACGACCGTGCCCTGCCGCGCCCGCAGCCAGGCCAGCGCCACCGCGGCCGGCGTGGTCCCGATCTCGTCGGCGACGGCAGTGACCGCGTCAATGACCACGAACTCGTCCTCGCTGGGACCGCCGATATAGCTCGCGCGCACCGAATCGTCGACGGTGGCCCCGCGGCGGTACTTGCCGGACAGGAATCCGTTCTTCAGCGGGCTCCACGGCACCAGGGCCATGCCCTGGTCGAGCGCCAGCGGGGCCAGCTCGCCCTCGACGGTGCGGGCCAGCAGCGAGTACTCGACCTGCAGCGCGATCAGCGGTGTCCAGCCACGCAGCACCGCCATGGTCTGGGCTCGGGCGGTCACCCAGCCGGGGGTGTTGGAGAACCCGATGTAGCGAATCGTGCCTGCGCGGACGAGATCGTCGAGGGTGCGCAGGGTCTCCTCGATGGGTGTGTTGCGGTCCCAGTTGTGCAGCCAGTACATGTCCAGATAGTCGGTGTTCAAGCGGCGCAAGGTTTCTCGCAACTGGGCGAGGATCGCGGTGCGGCCCGCGCCGCCGCCGTTGGGGTCGCCCGGGTGCAGGTTGGCGAAGAACTTCGAGGCGAGCACCACCCGGTCGCGCCGACCCGGCCGGGCGCTGAACCAGTCGCCGAGGATCTTTTCCGAGTGGCCGTTGGTGTAGAAGTTGGCGGTGTCGATGAAGTTGCCACCCCGGTCCAGGTAGGCGGCGAGGATCTTCTCGGATTCCTCGACGCTGGACCCGGCGCCCCCGGCGTCTTCGCCGAACGTCATCGCGCCGAGGGCGAACGGGCTGACCCGCAGGCCGGACCGGCCCAGGGTGACGTAGTGATCGAGTGGCATGAATCGCTCCTTGCTAGGTGTGTCTGACATATCCATCAAAGGCGAATAGCCAGCTCATAGGTAGACCGATGCGATCCTCCTCTTGCACGATCCGATCAATTTTGATGAGATCTGGACATGGACGCCCGCGCAAGTCAGATGGCCGAGATGCGGACGTTGATCGCGGCCCACGCCAGGGCGGATCTGCAGACCTCGATCGATGGGCTGTTGTTGTCCGAGGAGGCGGCATCGGCCACCCCGGACTACTCGCTGACCGAACCGCTGGTTGTGGTGCTGGCGCGGGGTGGCAAGCGCCTGCTGCTCGGCGATGAGGTCTACGAATACCGGGCGGGACAGTGCCTGGTGGTGACCGCCGACCTCCCGGTTACCGGACACTTCATCGACACCGGCGACGGGTCCTCGCTGGGGATGGCGCTGGTGCTGCGGCCCGCCGTGGTCGCCGGGTTGGTGTTGCAGGCCCCGGCCGTGCGCTGGGCCCGCGGCACGGTCGCACAGTCGGCGATGTCGACCGTCGATGCCGACGTCGAACTGCTCGACGCGGTGATTCGGCTGCTGCGGCTGCTCGAAAAGCCTTCTGATGCACCGATTCTGGCGCCTCTGATCGAGCGCGAGATCATCTGGCGGTTGCTGACTGGGCCGCAGGGGGAGACCGTGCGGCAGATCGGCCTGGCTGACAGCAACCTGTCCTATGTCAGCCGGGCCATCGGCTGGATCCGGGACAACTATGCCGAGCCGATGCGCATCGAGGAGCTGGCTCAGGTGGCCGGGATGAGCCCGTCGACGTTCCACCGGCACTTCCGGGCGGTTACCGCCATGAGCCCCTTGCAGTTTCAGAAGCGCATTCGGCTGCAGGAGGCACGCTCGATGCTCGTCACCGCGCCCGGTGACATCGCGGGAATCGGGCACCGCGTCGGCTATGACAGCCC
>JAHFVD010000054.1:0-3620 GCA_023264735.1 Mycobacterium sp.
CCTGCAACTGCCGGGAGCCGACGGGCAGCAGACCGCGATCAAGGGCCGGGTGGCCGAGGTCGACCAGTCCAAGGTCTGGCCGGCCGGTACGTGCCTCGGCATCGATCCGCCCACGAGCCAACCGACCGATGTCCCCGTCGACTGCGGGGCGCCGCACGCCATGGAGGTCACCGGCGCGGTGAACCTGGCCGAGAAGTTCTCCGGCGCGCTGCCCTCCGATACCGACCAGGACGCGTTCATCAAGGACGCCTGCACGCGGATGACCGACGCCTATCTGGCACCGCTGCAGCTGCGCTCCACCACGCTGACGCTGATTTACAGCACGATCGCGCTGCCGAGCTGGACCGCGGGCAGCCACCAGGTGGCCTGCAGCATCGGCGCCACCCTGGGCAACGGCGGCTGGGCGACACTGATCAACCCCGCCAAGGGTGCGCTGCTGATCAACGGGATGCCGCCGATTGCGCCGCCGGACATCCCGCAGGAGCGACTGAGCCTGCCGTCGATCCCGCTGCTGCCGTCGGTCCCGACAACGCAGTATTCGCCGTCGACCAGTGACAGCAGTCAGTCCAGCCAGTCGGGTCAGTCCACGCAGTCGACCCAGACTCAGCATCTGCCGCAGCAGTCGACGCAGCAGTCGCAGGCGCCCACCTCGACGGCGGCCCCGACCACGACCGCAGGCATCCCGCCGCAGGGCAACGTCCTCAACGGGGAATTTGTGCCCGCGCAGCCGGCAGCCCCGCCGCCACCCATCGACGCACCCCCGATGGAGGGTCCGCCGCCCCCTGCAGCGCCGCCCGCGGGCCCGCCGCCCGGACCGGCCGACGCCGCTCCTCCGCCTGCTTAGTGCCCGTACAGATGGACCCGCAGCGGTTCGAGGAATTGGTCGGCGATGCACTGGATCTGATTCCGCCCGGACTCGCCAAGGCGATCGATAACGTCGTGATCCTGGTCGCGGATCACCACCCCGAGGACCCCGAGCTGCTGGGCCTCTACGAGGGCGTCGCGCTCACCGAGCGCGACTCCAGTTACGCCGGATCGCTTCCCGACACCGTCACGATCTATCGGGAGCCGTTGTTGGACATGTGTGACACCGAGGCCGAAGTGGTCGAGGAAGTCGCGATCACGGTAATCCACGAGATTGCACACCATTTCGGCATCGATGACGATCGCCTGCACGAATTAGGCTGGGGCTGAACTACTTTCAGCGCGCCGGGTCGCCGTTCCACGTGAAACTGTTGACGTACTTGCCCATATCCTGGGCAATCTGAACATTGGCTGGCGACGGCAGGCCGGGGCCGAAATCCGGCCCGAACGCGTGATAGGGGCCGACCACGCCGGCAACCAGCGCCAGGTCGTTCTTGACCGCGACCAGCAGCATGGTGCGAATGCGGATGTAACTGTTACCCGTTCCCTGCGGCCAGATATCGGCGACCTCGCCGTAGCCGGGCTGATAGCCGACCATCGCGTTCGGGATCTCGTAGGCGACCTTGGCGTCGGGAAACTTGTGCTTCAGAAGCGCATTGGCGATGTCGCGCGGCGAGCGGCCAGCGGCCGGCTGGGAGAACAGCTGCATATACCCGGTATCCCCGCCGGTGAACTTCGCGGTGACGCCGTTGGCGTCGGTGGTGATCTCGTAAGCCGAGCCCGGCGCGGGGTACGACACCGAGAATGCGCCATCCGGTGCGGTGAACCGGGGCAGCGCGGTCACCGGCTTGCCCATGGGCGGAGCACCGCATTCCGGCGGGCACATGTACCGCGGGACTTTATCGGTGACCATCAGCGACACCCCGACGAGTGCCGCAGAGACGACGATGACGCCGGCCGTCCACAGCCCGACAGTCCTGCTGAATCGGGTGCGTCGCAGCTTGGCTGCCGTATAGGTGCCCGGCGGTAGGGCATAGCCAGGAAACTGCTCCCCACCGGAATCCGGAGCCGGTGTTGTCACGAACCCTCCGCAACTGGCTGGCGCACCGGCCGCGCTTCCCGACGCTCATGCCGCGACGCACGCGACGAGGCGCGAGTGGCTGCGCCACACGCCGGGCAGAACGCCATGTCCGGCACGACGTGCTCGCAGTGCGGGCACAGTAGCGGCTGGTGCTCGTCAATCGGGTCGTGCGCCTCGTGCAGCAGCGCAACTTGCATCCCAACCCGCAATAAGACCACCGCGACGAACGTCATCACGATGTGGATTCCCAGCATCGAAAGCTGGGGCAGACCCAGGACGTCGATCGCGCCGACTCCGACGTGGATGAGTAGCACCAGACCGGCGAGCACGAACATCGCTGCGCGCAAACGCCCAGGATGCTCATGGGGATTGGTGGTCTGCCCTCTGAACCACAGGGCCATACCGAACAGACCGCCAGCGGCGGCCGCAGTCAGCGGGATGGTCAGACCGCAGATGCCGGCCTCGACGAGCAGCCCTTTGATGGGCCGGCCGTGAGCGAGCAGGCCGGTGGCGAACTGGGGGGCCAATCGGGTCAGCGTCGCAGCAGCGGCGAATGCCAGCGCGGCCAGCGCGCCAACCACGAAGCCGTCCAACACTTCTCGAGATGTGGGCCGTAACAGCCGGACAACGAGAGTCGGTACGAGCATCAGGAGCATCGCCCCGGCCGGGATGGCGAGGCCTTCGCGCATCAGGTGATGGATCGCCAGGCCGGTGGCCATCGGCACGCCGTAGGCGCGGGCGACCATCTCCCCGGTCAACAGAATCCAGCCCGATCCGAGCGCGGCGCCGAGGACTCCTGTCAACACCAACAACCAGCCCGACATGTCCCGGTAGACCTGCGATTCCACCAGATACAGCACGAACAGCAGCGGCAACCCCAAGGCCGCGATGGTGATCAGCGCGGCTGGGAGCCGCAGCACCGAGAACGCGACAAGGCCGAAAACGACCAGTGCGACGCCCACCCGGAACGGGGTGCGCGACCGCTGGGGCAGATGGGGGAACAACGAACTGGCGATCGCGGGGCGCAGGACACTTTCCCCTGGCGAGGCCCCAAAAGTGTCTCCGCGCAGCCACTCCGGGCCTCGTGACGGTTCCGATGCCAGATGGCCACCGCAATAGCCGCAGAATGCACCGGCCGGGACGTCGATGCGGCAGACCGAACACTCCATCGTCGGCACGTCGTCGTCATCGTCAAGAGTGCTCATCGGCCGACCACTTTCTGGGTCACAAGAATATTCTGCGCCAGATTTTCGACATTGGGCGTACCCAGGCCGGTCACCAGGTCGTAGCCGGGACCGGCATTGGCCACGGCATTGCCGCCCAGGACGACGTCGCGAAATGCGGGCAGCGGAGTGCCCTCGGCGATGGTGTACAAAATCGGGTTGAGGTCACCAATGAGCGACCCGCCGTGATCGACCACGTACTGATTCATCAAGGCGGTCAGGCCGGCCCAGATGGGCGCCGCCAGCGATGTACCGCCGCCGATGATGACCTGCTGGTTGAACACGATCTGCACGCCCGTGAACGGGTCGGCGACGGCCGAGATATCCGGGGTGAGCCGCTTGCCGGCACCACCCTCAACGTTGAGGTCCCGTTGCCAATCCGGGCGCTCGAAGAGAGCCGACACCCCACCGCCGGTGCCCTGGGACAACGGCGGGTCGAACCACGATTGTTC
>JAHFVD010000054.1:3720-49587 GCA_023264735.1 Mycobacterium sp.
CAGGGCGCTGGGATTCAGGCCTTGGTCCGGGACCTCGAGGGGGAACATCCAGACCTTCGACTCGCGGTGCGGCGTGTAGCCGAGGATGCGGCCGAGCCCGGCCACCTCCACGCTGAGTGATCGCGGAACGGACGGCTGCTGCGGCGAGGCGTAGAACACCTGGCCGCGCCTGCCCCGATAGTCGTGGACGTCGACATCGAAGGCACCGGATACCGCGGCGGGTGCGCCTTCCAGGATCGCCCAGCTGTCTCCGGGGCGCCAGCGCACCGAAAGGTTTTGTTGGACAGCCCATCCCATCAGAAGGTCAGGGCGAGAATCGTCGCGCAGCGCGGCCGTCAGTTGAATGTGGTCGGTCCGTGCCGGACCGAGGTCGACCGAGCTGGCAAGTAGAGACGCGTAAGGGCCGCTGATCACCCCGGTTTCGGCGGGTGCCGAAGACCGGTGGAGATCAGCGACCAATACTGCGGCTGCGGTCAGCACCCCCAACAACCCCACCACAGACAGCGCGCGAAGGCGTTGTGCCCCGATCACTGTCGGTGGAGGGTCGCTGTGGACGCTTGGAGACCGAGCGGCTTAGTTGCCGCCGGTGATGACGTTGCCAGGCAGCGCGGTGGGTGCCGGCGGAGCCTTGACGGTGGGCGTGAAGGAGTTGGCGCCACCAGGCGACACAGCCTTCTCCGTGGGCGACGGCGCGGGAGCGCTCGTCGTCGTGGTCGGCGTGGTGCTCTCCGGCGCCTTGCCTTTGTCCTTACCGCAGGCGGTCAGCGTTCCCATGCCGACGATCGCGAGCCCGCCAGCAAAAAGCGCAATCTGCCGAGTCAAACGACCTGACATCATGATGAGTCCTTACTTTTCATGCCGGGATTACTAAATACATCGCTGGCTGGCCCGGCAGTTACACCAGCCCACCCCCGAAGGGCCGAGGACACTCAAGATATCTCACCGCACCAGCAATTGCATAGCAACTTTTGCTACGGGCGAAAATAGCTTGCTCTGACCCCGCGTGGCAACGACGCTTCAGCAGGCCTCGATGTTAAGAACGAAGCATGGTACGAAGCTGCCGAGAATGCGCCGCTGGCCTGGGACATTGTCACGGTACGCTCATTCGTCACGCGCTGCATCGAGCGGAATGCACCGAGGACGGCTGCGCAACACCCGAGCTGGTTTTTCACACTTTGGTCATAGATTGCGACACGGTCGGATGTGCCTGCTTTCAGCAAACATCGGACCGGTTGGCTGTGTAATTCCTGTCAACCCATGGGGTCGATAGATTCCAGCGCGTCCTCGACCGGATGGACATCGGGCTCGGGATAGAACGGCGGGCTCAGGGCTCCCCACTGCACGCAGCTCCAGCGGCCGTCGGTGATCGGTGACAAGACCACCGACTCGGCGTTGGCCAGGTGGTGGTCGAGCACGAAACTGCTCTCCACGCCGGCCAGCGTGGCCGCCACCAACCGGATCGCCGCGCCGTGGCTGACCACGACGATGTCCTCGGACCAGGCGTGGTCGTCCAGATAACGCAGCCGCAGGTCGGTGATCACCGGGAGGTAGCGGTCAAGGACGTCGCTGGCGCTTTCGCCGCCGGGCATCGGGACCGCGAGCTCGCCCTGGTGCCACCGCTGGTAAATCGCGTTGAACTCCGCGATCGCATCCTCGTCGTTGCGGTTCTCGAGTTCGCCGGCCTGCACCTCGTGGATACCGCCGAACTCCTCAGCGGAGAGCCGCAATTGGGTGCCGATCTCGGCTGCGGTCTGAGCGGCCCGCCGAGCGATCGAATGCACCAGCAGCCCGGGCGTACGGCTGCGGGCCATGGCGAAATCGCGCGCCTGTTCGCGGCCGAGGTCGGTCAAATCGGCCCCGGGCGGGCGGGTGTCGAGGCGGCGCTCGACATTGCCGTGCGATTGCCCATGACGCAGAAGGATCAGCCGTCCACTCATGTCGGGTTGCCCTCACGAAGTCGGGCCAGCCACCGGTCGGCCTCGTCGAGTTGCGGCGGTGTCGCACCTTCCGCCGATTCCGTCGGCCACGACCCGAGATAGCGAACGTCGGCGCAGCGCCGGTGCAAGGCCTTGAGCGCCTCGGCAACAGCAGTGTCGTCAATGTGACCGACGCAGTCCAGGAAGAAGACGTAGGTGCCGAGTTCGGTTCGGGTGGGCCGGGATTCGATGCGGGTCAGGTCGATGTCGCGGATACCGAATTCGGTCATCGCCGATACCAGCGCACCGGGCGTGTTGGCGATCCGCAGCACCACCGAGGTGCGATCGGCTCCGGTGCGGGCAGGCGGTGCGCTCGGACGACCGACAAGGACGAACCGCGTCCTGGCGTTGGGTTCATCGACGACCCCGTCGGCCAGGCTGGACAGGCCGTAGCGCCGTGCGGCCAGCGCCGTACTGACACCGGCATCGGCGCGCCCGGCCGCCACCTCTTGGGCGGCCGCGGCATTCGAATTGGCCGGCACCAGAACGGCTTCCGGCAGATGCTCGGCCAACCATCGGCGGACCTGCGCGGCAGCGATCGGGAACGCCGCGACGGTGCGTACGGAGTCCTTCGCGCTGCCGTCGCGCACGACGATGCTGAAGGCGACGTCCAGCGTCAGCTCGGCATAGACCTGCAGCGGCGAACCGGAGGCCAGGCTGTCCAGGGTGGGCAGCACGGTGCCCTCAATGGAGTTCTCGATCGGTACGCACGCAAAGTCAGCCGTGCCGTCCCGCACGGCCGCCAGAGCCGCGGGGGTGCTGTCGGTGGGCTCCGGTCGCGCCTCACCGCCGCCTGGGATCACACCGGCAGCGCACATCTTGAGAAGTGCCGCTTCGGTGAACGTGCCCTCGGGACCGAGGTAGGCGATGCGGGCCACGGTCCAACCCTATCGGGTCGATCGGCCACGGAAGCCTTGCGCGACCTGGCGTCGATAGTTAACTTAGGCTTACCTCACTAACTGGAAGGTGCGCGATGACCTCAGCGACGCTCACTACGCCGTCCACCGCCGAACGCGTCCGCAGCGCTTGTGCGCGCACAGCCGGAGCGATGCTGGTCGCCGACGATGTCGCCCCGGCCACCACGCCCATTCATCACCTGCTGCCCGGCGGCTCGTTCGCGGTGAGCCTGCCGATCCAATCCGCGCTGGCTGTCCGTGCCCGCGCCGCCGGTACGGATGGCGTCGCAGCGGTCCTCGAGCTCACCGACTTCGCCCCGCTCCCGTTGCGTGAACCCGTGCGATCGCTGGTCTGGATCCGGGGCCGGGTGCAAACCGTGCCCGAACACGCGGTGCGCACGATGGTCGACATGATCGCCACCGACCACCCCAACCCGGCACTGCTGGACATCGGGTCAGGTCAGGTCCTGCTCCTGCTCGAGGTCGAGTCCGTGGTGGTCGCCGACGCCGCCGGCGCCGAGACCGTCGGGCTGCACGATCTGATGACCGCCCGGCCGGACCCGTTCTGCGAGTTCGAGTCGGCCTGGCTGTGTCATCTAGACAGCGACCATCCCGAGGTGCTCGAGCGGCTGGCCGGCAAGCTGCCTGCTCCGCTGCGGCGTGGCCGGGTCCGCCCGCTGGGCCTGGACCGCTACGGCGTGCGGCTGCGCGTCGAGGGCACCGACGGTGACCACGACGTCCGGCTCGCGTTCAGCGAGCCGGTCGAAGACGTGCCCGCCCTGAGCCGGGCCATCCGGCTGCTGATGGGTTGCCCGTTCGTCAACGGGCTGCACGCACGCCGGATGTAGGGCCATTACCGTGGCGGGGTGAGCACCGCCCGCGACGAATTCCTCGCCACCGACCGGCGTGGCCTCCGCATCGAAGTCGGCGTCATGCTCGCCGTCACCTTCGGTGTCAGTGCCGTCATCGCGACGCTGCAATTGGTCGACGCGGTGCTTTCCGGGCTCGCCGGGCACCGAGTTCGGTTGAACCCCAACCTGTCCCGCTATGACCTGATCAACCTCGGCCTGAACCTGGCGTCGGTCGCCCAGCTGATGGCCTGGGGCACCCTTGGCCTGTATCTGTTGTGGCGCAGCGGCATCACGCCGGCCCGGCTCGGGTTGGGACGGCTGCGCTGGCGGGTGGACGTATTCGGCGGTCTCGGCTTGGCCGCGCTGATCGGCATCCCCGGCCTGCTGCTGTATCTGGCGGGCCGTTGGCTTGGAATGAACGCCGAGGTGGAGCCTGCGGCACTACACGACACCTGGTGGCGCATACCGGTGTTGATCCTGTCGGCGTTCGCCAACGGCTTCGCCGAAGAGGTCGTGGTCGTCGGCTACCTGATCACCCGGCTCAAGCAGCTCGGGCTGAGCCAGAACCGGGCGATCCTGGCCTCCAGCGTGCTGCGCGGGGCCTACCACCTGTATCAGGGCTTCGGGGCGGGGCTGGGCAATCTCGTGATGGGCGTGGTCTTCGGGTACGCCTGGTGCCGCACCGGCCGGTTGTGGCCGCTGGTGATCGCGCACGGCGTCATCGACACCGTCGCCTTTGTCGGCTACGTCGCACTCGCCGGTCATCTTGGCTGGCTCAAGTGAGCCGGGCACGTAAATTGACCTGGTGAGCGAGGACTGGCCGACCGAGCGGATACCGCGTCAAGCGCCGCCGCCGGCTCGCCCGCCATTGCCTGAGCCCTCCCAGGTCATCCGGAGAGACCCGGGTCGCCGGCCACCCCCGCCGCGGGCGCCCGCGCCACCCAGACAGCCAGCGCCAACGCCACCCAGACAGCCACCGCCGCGGCAGGCACCACCACCGCCGCCGCCGCCGCGACTTCCCCCGCCACCGCCCACCGCGCGACCACCTGCTCCCCCGCCCGCCGCACCTCCGCCGCCGAAGCGCAAGAAGCGTTGGGGCCGAAGAGTTTTCGTCACGTTGATCGTCGTGCTCCTGCTGGCTGCCGGCGGGCTCATCGGCGGCGCGTACTGGATCGACACCAGCCTGCGGCGGGTCACGGTGTTCGACTATGCCGACCGGCCCGCCGCGAGTGCGGGCACCACGTGGCTGCTCGTCGGCTCCGACAGCAGGGCCGGCCTGACCCCCGAGCAGCAGGCCGAGCTGGCCACCGGCGGCGACCTCGGCAACGGCCGGACCGACACCATCCTGCTGGTGCACATCCCGGCGCTCGGCTCCAACGCCCCCACGACGATGGTCTCGCTGCCCCGCGACTCGTATGTGGACATCCCCGGCTACGGCAAGGACAAGATCAACGCCGCATTCTCCGAGGGTGGCGCACCGCTGCTGGCCCAGACCGTCGAGCAGGCAACGGGCCTGCATCTCGACCACTACGCCGAGGTGGGGTTCGACGGCTTCGCGGTGGTGGTCGACGCGCTCGGCGGTGTCCAGGTGTGCCCGACCGATCCGATCGATGACCCGCTGGCCGGGGTCAACCTGCCCGCGGGCTGCCAGACGCTCGACGGCCGCAACGCATTGGGCTACGTGCGCTCCCGGGCGACCCCGCGCGCCGACCTGGACCGCATGGTCCACCAGCGCGAGTTCATGGCCGCGGTGATGCACAAGGCCAGCAGTCCCGCGGTGTGGCTCAATCCGTGGCGCTGGTACTCGGTGCCCGACGCCGCCGTCGGGTCACTCACCGTCGACAAGGGTGACCACGTCTGGGATCTGGCCCAACTGGGCTGGGCGCTGCATGGCTCGACCACCGCGATCACCGTGCCGATCGGCGAATTCACCGGAAACGATTCCGGTTCGGTGGTGGTGTGGGACTCCGACGCGGCCGATCAGTTGTTCCAAGCGCTGCGCACCGATTCGGCGATCCCGCAGCAGGTGCTCGACGCGCAGCCCTAGTCGCCGGGGACGGCCAACGGGTTCTGCAGCCAGGCCTTGGTCCGTCCCGGATGGTTCGTGGCGATCCAGCCGACCCCGAGATCGCGGCAATAGCCGACGTCCTCGTAGTGGTCGACCGTCCAGCAGTACATCGCCCGGCCCTGGGCGGCGGCCCGGTCGACGAGTTCAGGATGCTCCCGCAGTGTCGTGATCGACGGTCCCACGGCCGTCGCTCCGACGGTGGTCGCGGCGCTGCCGCCCAGATACCGCGATGTCTCGCCCAGCAGCACGGTCGGCAGCAGCGGCGCGGCGCGGCGGATCCGCCACACCGCCGCAGCAGAGAACGACATCACCACCGCACGGGATAGATCCGCCGATGCCGGTGCGGCGATGCCGTAGCGGTGCAACAGGGCCAGCACCTTGCTCTCCACCAGTCCGCCGTAGCGCACCGGGTGCTTGGTCTCGATGAACATCTTCACCGGTCGGTTCCAGTCCAGGACCAGACGGACAAGGTCGTCGAGGGTGAGCAGGCCGGTGCCGGTCGGCGGATCATCGGAATCCGCGCTGCTGTGCCAGGCCCCCCAATCCAGCCGTTTGAGTTCGGCCAGCGTCATCTCGCTGACCAAGCCGGTGCCGGTCGACGTGCGATCGACCCGCCGGTCGTGCACACACACCAGATGGCCGTCGCGGGTCAGCCGGACGTCGCACTCGACTCCGTCGGCACCTTCGACCAGCGCGAGCTCGTAGGCGGCCAGCGTGTGCTCGGGGCGCTCGGCCGAAGCGCCGCGGTGGGCAACCACGAAGGGGTGCCCGCCGTGCGGTTCGCCGGCCGAGTGCATACGCCTATGCTGCCGGTTCCTGTTGGTCCGGCTCAACCGCTGGCGGAGATTCGGCCTCGGCCGGCTCAGGCTGCGCTTGTGGCTGGTCGGCGCCCACCACCACCCACCGGTGCAGCGGCCGTTCGACGGGCTTGCGCACGAAAGCATCGAACACCTGCCACAGCAAGACCAGCACCCCCGCGCCTAGCAGGTAGGCGACGATCACCGTCACGGTGTTGTCGGCGATGCCCTGCGGCTTGTTGGTGAAGCTCGTGGCGATCCCGAAGATAGACACCGCTGTCGACAGGATCCATGCGATCCACCAGGCGGCGATCGGCCCGCGCAGCCGAGCCTGCGTCTGCTCGGCGTGAGCGAGCTCGATCACGTACACCGGCGCCCACGCCAGGTTGACGACCGGCATCAGGCATCCGGCCCACAGGGCCCACGTCGGTCGCGGGTCGTCCTGGCCGAGGTGTTCGTAGACCGCAGCGCGGCGCGCGATCAACCACGACGTCGTCACAACGCCGGTCAGGATCACCGCCACGATGGCGGCCAGGCTGGCCAACACGCCGAGCCAGAGCGCCGCGCCGGCAACCAGAGGGGGCAGCAGCGACGTTCGGTTGATCAACAGCAGCGCGTAGCGAACGATGTGGACGGCCGCCGCCAGGCCGAAGATCGTGATCGCGGAGAGCAGCGCCGCGCGGACGGTGACCGGCGCAGGTCCCTTCTTGACGGCGTCGTGGCCGCCCGGCGCCACCGGCACGACATGGTCGGCGAGGCCCCATCGCGGGATGTAGGCGTAGCGCGGCGTCGGCCCGAGGGGACGACGACGGCGACGCGGAGCAGGCGGCGGCCCGGGTCGTACGGCGATCCAGCGGAAACCCTGCGGTAGTCGCGCCCCCCCACGCTGTGGTCCGGGTGGTCTGGTAGGCGGGTGGCTGGTGGCGCCGGGGCTCCAGCGCGGATCAGGAGGGTTGACCGGCGCCATCAGTGCGCCGTTGCAGCGCGGGCACCAGCCCCGCTGGCGGTCGCGCACGTTCCACCGTGTCCCGCACTGGGAGCACACCTGAATCACGCGGACCAGCCTAGCGAGCGCAGCCGGGGTCCGGCCTGCTGCGGCCGAGCTGAGATGGGCACGGTTTGTGGCACGCAGTGCATCTTCGACGATCCGAGACGTGCAGCAATGACTGGGCTATCCACAGTTTCCACAGGTTTATCCACAGGTGTCCGCGCGGGTGAATGGGCATTGAGCGCACCATCTCGGCACGGAGACAGGCAGTATCTGTGGATAACCCGACGGTGTGAGGGCACCCCGATCAACAACTTGGTGACGGCCGAGCGAAATCGGTTGCCTCGCTAACCGTCCGAAGAGGCGCCGCGACGCGCCGAGCGACACGCCGACGCCCTGGAGCCAACTGTGATCTTGGATACCCCCTTTCGCAATCAACAAACCACAAACTTTCGGCGAGGTTCAGGTGCAGTGGTTGAGCCGATTTTCCACGGGGTACAGAAGGGGTTATGATCGCGCTCACAGGAGAGTCTGTGACTAACTTCACTGGGGGCGGTAGTTGAACATGCAGGTCAGGACGGTGTGATGGCATCCCAGTCAGTCCGGGCGCAGTCCGGGTCCCAGCCGTCGCACAGGCATGTCTCGTCGGCGACCTGCAACCGCTCATACATGCTGGCCGCGCTGCGCGCCGGCATCATCGCCCTGGTCCTGCTGGGCATCCTCGCCGTCATCGTCTTGTTCTGAGCCTTCCGCAGGATTTAGCGGCGGTGCACCGAACCGATATCCGATTGGCACCCGTGTCGTCTTGCTGGCTCGCGCTACGTGGCGCATCCTGAATCGAACCGACCCGCAGTCGTGTCGCACTGACATACCGAGTGTCGCGGAGGCGAGATGGAAAATGGTTCCGGGCGTGCGGTTGAAATCGCCCCCTTTCATTCTCGTGGCGCCCTGAAGGGCTTCGTCGTATCCGGCCGCTGGCCGAACTCGACGAAGGAGTGGGCACAACTTCTGATGGTCGCGGTGCGTGTTGCCTCACTGCCCGGACTGCTTTCCACCACAACCATTTTCGGTGTTCGGGAGGAACTACCCGACAAGCCGCAGCCAGGTACCGTCGGGCTGGTCCTGGCCGAGGGGCCCGTGGTTGGCGAATTCGCCGTTCCGCCAGGGCATTTCGCCGACAGGCAGCCACCGGCACTGTTGATGCTGCACCCGCCGTCCGAGACCATGCCGTCGCTGCCGGAATGCTTGGGAGCCGCGTCGGGTTGCGTTCTGCTGCCAGGTATTCCACACCTGGGCCTGGAACACCGCGCCGCGTGGGTCGAGGCCGAGTCGGACGGCACGATCACCAGCATGGTGAGCCGAGTCGGCGTCGACCCGATCAGCCACCCCGATACCGCGATCCTGGCGATGCTGCTGGCCGCCTAGGCGGCTTTGAGGGCGCCCGAACTTTCTTGCGCGGTTCCCCAAATTTATTGCTGCTGTTGGGTTTTCGGCTGATACGAGTTGCGCGTACAGCGTGAGTGCCCGTAGAGTTGGCGCCAGCGAAGGGGAGTAGCCCCCAATCGGACAATCGACATACTGGCCTGGCGCGCATACCGCAGGGCCCGGTTGTCCGGCCGGCATCAGTGTCGGTGGGCGAGACCTTCGGCCGTAAGACCATTAGTGGTTGTCGGCCGGAGGCATCTGCACCGCCCCTGACCACAGCCACCCGAACGAGGAGTTCCGGGTGCTCGCCGCGCTATTTCTGAGTTTCGCCGTCATCTTCGTCGCCGAATTGGGCGACAAGTCACAGCTGATGGCGATGACGTTCGCGCTGCGCCATCGCTGGTGGGTCGTGTTGAGCGGCATCACCGTCGCGACGACGGCGGTGCACCTGATCTCCGTCGCCGTCGGCCACTACCTCGGCGCCGCGCTACCCACCCATCTCCTGGGCATCCTCGCCGGTGTGGCCTTCGTCCTGTTCGGGCTGTGGACACTGCGCGGGGACAAGCTGTCCGACGACGAGGCCACCCGGGCCCAGCGCAACACCGCGCCTGCCTTCTTCGCCGTGACGTCTGCGTTCCTCCTGGCTGAGCTCGGCGACAAGACGATGCTCGCAACAATCACCCTGGCCGCCGACAACGACTGGGTCGGCGTATGGATCGGGTCGACCATTGGCATGGTCGCCGCCGACGCGCTGGCCATCCTGGTCGGCGCCCTGGCCGGCAAGCACCTGCCGGAGCGGCTCATCCAGCTCGGCGCGGCGGCCCTATTCCTGGTGTTCGGCGTGTCCATGCTCCTCGAGGGGGCCTTCCCCGCGGCACCCGCCATTGCCACCATCGGAATCGCGGTGGCTGTGGTCCTGTTGGCCGCGGCAGCGACTCGCGCACTGCCGGCGCGCCTGCGACCCGCCGTGCTCCGCACCGACGCCGCACAGATGTCTGAGGGCAGACCGCATTCCGGATCGGTGTCGTCGGGGGTCGGAACCGAGGGTGAGGTGGCGGATCGGGTGGCGGGAGCGCCGAACCCCCCTGGCGACTCGCCATAACCACACTTACAGCAAAGTAGATTTCAGCAACCGCGCTCGCTTCCCTCGGTTGCTCAGGGTACTCTCAGGTTCTTGAGCGAGCGATTATCGGTCACCTGCTGCGCCAGCAGGCCTTCCACCATGCGTTTCTTTGCCTCACTGTAGGCGCCGAGCAGGTACAGACCTGAGAAAATACCCGCACGAATGTTTGCCAGGCGCCCGAAAATGTCCGCGTGTGTCAATTATCCGGTAGTTTGCACTTGGTTGTCGGCGGATGTGTCGCTACGATGATCAGCAAATAAGCCAACGGAAATGACCGCTCTTCTGCATGTGGAGGTCAAAAAGATGAGCACGACGTTCTCGGCCCGACTGAATCGCCTGTTCGACACGGTGTATCCCCCCGGCCGGGGTCCTCATACCTCTGCCGAAGTGATCGCCGCACTGAAGTCTGAAGGCATCACGATGTCCGCTCCGTACCTGTCGCAGCTGCGCTCAGGCAACCGGACCAACCCGTCGTCCACCACGATGACGGCGCTTGCCAACTTCTTCCGGATCAAGCCGCAGTACTTCACCGACGATGAGTACTACGAGAAGCTCGACAAGGAGTTGACCTGGTTGGCCAACATGCGCGACGAGGGCGTGCGGCGCATTGCCGCACGGACCGTCGGGCTGTCCCCGGAGGCCCAGCAGGACATCGTGTCCAAGGTCGACGAGCTGCGTCGTCGGGAACACCTCGACGATTAGCCCGTCGCTCCTGTCACAGGAGTTGCGGCAACGTTAGATTCCGGTCAACGCGGAGCGGCTTGGCTTTCGAGCGTCCGGTACTGACGGGCGATCTCAAGGATCCATTCCCGATCCGAGTAGCGTTCGGGCTGCCCAAGCCAGCCCATGCCGGGGAACTGTCCCTGCCCCGCCGGACGCGCCACCCGCGGGGTGCGTCGTCCGGCGTGGATCCACGTGGCGATCGCAAGAGCCTGTGCGTCGGGGCTGACCGCTGCGCGATCGGTGTCGGTCAATACCTCCACCCCCGCGCGCTCCGGCTTCGCGGCCGCCAGATGCTCGGCCATCGTGGCTTCCAGGTACAGAGCGTCGGAGATCAGTGACAATCGCTCGGCAACCCTGAAAATCAGTGGGCCGCGCGGCCGTTCGCCGATCCCGACGTCAGGCTGACGCCGCTCCAGTTCGGTCAGCAGTGGGTCGATGAGGCGCAATTCACGTCGCCCACCAAACCAGTCCTCGATCGCGGGCAGCAGGGATCCCGCCGCGACGATCGCCATCGCGGCGCCCAACAGGGTCGCCGCGGTCCCCACGCCCACCAGATGCGAGGTGCCCACGGCCCGGATGAGGAAGAAAGCGGTGGCCGCCACCAGCAGGGCGATACCGACGGTGAAGACGAACAGGGCCCGGCCGCGGCGCGTCCGGTTCGAGTGCCGCATACCGGCCCACAACACCAGCGTGAAGGCGAGCATCACGTAGAGCAGCGGCAGCAGCCATGGCAGCGAGGTGTTGGCCGATCCGAGATTGTGGCGCAGGTACTCCTGCGGCGACATCTCCGGCTGCTGACCGGACAAGAAGAACAGCACCAGCGTGGCGACACTGATCGCACCGGCCACCGCGTACTGCGCCACCGCGATCCGGCGGATGACGGCGGGACTGCGAGTCGACGCGACGCTGGTGATCATCACGCAGCTGCCCGCCGCACACCAGACCAGAGCCACCTGACTCAGGCCGATCGAGATGTTCGACCAGTGCAGGATGCTGTCGATCAGCAGCGTCAGCGGTGGCCAGTTCAAGGCGGCAACCAGGGCCAGGCTGCCAAGAGCCACGATCATCGCCGAGCTGACCACCGACTGCTTGTTGACCAACGCCCACCCGATGCGCAGGCCGGTGGCCATTCCCAGCAGACCGGCGATCACCCAGACGATCAACCAAACGCCTCTCCGAGGCGAACTTGCACGATCGAAGACCGGTCCGACGGCGACCGGCCCAGCCGGTACAAGAGCAGCGCCGCGAAATCCTCGGCTTCCTGCTCGACGTCCTCGCCCCCGGGACCCATACATCCGGTGCGCTGGTTGAGCATGTAGCCGATGAGGTCGTCGCTGGCGAGCTCCGCCACATCGCGGGCGGCCTCGGTGACCGGGATCCCGTAGTGCCCGAGGACGAGGTGACCTAGCTCGTGGGCCAAGGTGCGGTCCCAGGTGGGCAGACCGTGCTGAATCAGGAAGACGTCGTGGTCGGCGTATTGACGCCACTGACCGCAGACCCCGGCCGGCAGGTCGGCCATGGTGACTTCGATGAGACGGTCACGGTCCTCGCTGACGGCAGCAACCAAACGGGTCAGTGAGATTTCACCGTGGCGGGGCGCAAGGTCCAAGACGTCGTTGACTGCCGTGGTGACGCGGCGATTGGCCGACACCTCATCCCCCTTCTCCGTCGGCGACTGGGCTGCGATGCGCGGTCCGCGTCACTGCATGAACCGGGCGGTCCCCGCAGTCCGCACGACATGTCCGGCTTTTGCTTGGCGATACCCGACGACGCCTCCGAGTGCGGTGAGGGCGAGTATTCCGGCGAAACCCGGCAGGGCCAGCGCCGCGACCTCGCCCATCTTGGCCTCTTGGAGGTACCTGGGATAGCCAACCCTAGTCGACGACGGCATTTCTGTACCCGCTCCGGCCGACGTGGCGGGAGGACGTTCGCGGGTCGTCGTCGATTCCCGACCGGGACCCGTCCGTGGGCCGGGCTCCGCACCCGGGCCGATCGGGCGCATCGGCGGTGGGAATGCCGGTCCAAGTCCGATCAACGGCGGCATCGTGATCGGCGGCGGTTCCAGGCTGGAGGGCCCGACCGTCCCATGCTCGGCACTGACGACAGCCGGCTCCCCGGGCTGCGCCGGTTCACCGGGTGGAATCGTCCGCGGCCGCAGATCGATGCGGCCGCCACCGCCACCGCCACCGCCACCGACGGCCTCGGGCGCCTGGCCGATCCCCAGACTCGGCGGGCGAGCCACCCCGACACCGTCACCAACTTCGGCCCGCGGCCAGTGCAACGGCGGGAACGGCGGCAGTGGCGGCAGTGGCGGCAGTGGCGGCAGCACGATCGGCGGGAAGTGCGGGAAGTGTGGGAACGGCCAACCCGAATGTGGCCCATCAGAATCCGGCCAGCCGTGATGTGGCCACCCGTGATAGCCCGGCATCCCGGGATGTGACCAGTCGTGATGACCGGGCAGCCCGGGCTGCCAGTGGCCGTCGGGAAGCCCACGATGACGGCGCGAATCAGCCACAACTCCACCGTCCGGTCGCGTCGTACTCGGTTTGGTATCCGTGCCGCGGGGCTTTCGCGGGCCACCGGGTCGATGCGCACCCGGGCGCCCACCGGGGCGCGCATCGTTGATGTCGGATGGACCGTCGGTGTCCGGCCCGCCATGGCTGTTACCAACTGTGCCGGGGTCGGCGGCGGCCACCGGCGCCCCGAACATGCCCGTACCACCGCAGAGCAAACCGCAGGCGATCACCCAGCTAATCGCTGCGGCCTTCATCGGCGAGCGGACCACGACGTTCCTCGAGTTAGCGGCGCAGGTGGCGCCGCGTCGGACGGTTCGCAGATCATTGTGGCATATCCGCAGGTCGTGATAGGCCCCCTTGGGCCGGGCGATAGGGTTAGCTGACCCGGTCGCGAGCGCGCCTCGCCGATCGCCGACGACCTACTCGGGAGGCATCAGGAATGGGCCTGTTCAAGCGCAAAAGCCGTGCGACGCGCCGCGCGGAAGCTCGGGCGATCAAGGCCCGTGCCAAGGCCGACGCCAAGCATTCGGCCCGCAATGAGCTCCGCCGCATCAAGTCCGCCGAGCGCTCCGAGAACAAGGCGATCAAGGCCCAGCTGAAGGTCGCGCGCGACGCCGACCGAACCGCGGTCAAAGTTGCCGAAGCGCAACTTAAGGCGGCCCGCGAGGGCAAACTCCTGTCCCCCACCCGGATACGGCGTGCCCTGACGGTGTCGCGGCTGCTGGCCCCGGTCGTGGTACCCGTCGTCTACCGCGCCGCCATCGCGGCGCGAGGCGCAATCGACGAGCGCCGCGCCGATCGTCTGGGCGTGCCACTGAGCCAGCTCGGTCAGTTCTCCGGGGTCGGCGGGCAGCTGTCGGCGCGCGTCGCCGGCGCTGAGAACTCACTACGGCAAGTCGCCGAGAAGAAGCCCAAAGATGCCGAGACCAAACAATTCGTCGCCGCGATGACCGAACGGCTGAGCGCACTCTCGGCGGCCGTCACCGCCGCGGAGAACATGCCGGGGCCGCGGCGCCGGGACGCTCATGCCGCGATCGCCGGGCAGCTCGACGGTATCGACGCCGACCTGATGGCGCGCCTCGGCGTGCTGTGATGACCACCCGTCGGCTCACGACGCGCGCGCTCAAGGCGGCCGCGCTCACCGCTTCCCTCATGCTGGGTTCCTGGTTAACTGCCGCGACGGCTGGCGCCCACGTCCATGTCGACGCCGACCACCCGGTACGCGGCGACTACGCAGTGGTCACTTTCCAGGTGCCCAATGAATCTGAAAAAGGCGCTCCCACAACGAAAGTCACCATCTCACTGCCGAATGTCGCGTCGGTCAGCACCGATGTGATGGCGGGGTGGTCTGCTGAGCTGGATCGCGATGGCACCTCCGGCACGTACCGATCGGTCACGTTCACCGCGTCTCCCAACGCGGTTATCGGGGTGGGCCAGTTCGAGTTGTTCCCGATCTCGATCAAATTGCCGGATGCCGATTCGGCGACGTTCCCGGTGGTGCAGACCTACGCCGACGGCACCGTCGTGCATTGGGATCAGCCGCCGCTGCCCAATGGCGAAGAGCCCGACTACCCCGCGCCGGTTTTGGCGTTGACGTCCGGCCCGCCGGCTCTCAAAGAACGCCACGCGACACCTGCGGCCCCGGCCCCCACCACGGCTCCTGCGATGAGTGCCGCGCCGCCTTCGGGTGAGCATGCCGAACCCAAAGCCGGCCCCGACAACACCGCCCGCGCCCTGGCCGGCGGTGCGCTGCTGGTAGCCGCAATCGGCGTCGGTGTCGCGGTGGCCCGCCGACGGACTTGACGATCATCCAGCGTGTCCTCGCGACCGCCCTGCTGATCGCCGCGATGGCGATGGCCGGGACGGCGGTGGCCTCGGCTCACGCCGTGCGGGTCGCTGCGGATCCGGCTCCGGATGCGTCGGTCGCGGTCGCACCGTCGAAAGTCAGTGCCACCTTCAACGAAGCGTTGCACACCGATTTCGCCGCGATGACGGTCGTCGGACCCGACGGAAATCTCTGGTCCGACGGCACCCCGCAGGTGCAGGGCGCGGTGGTCAGCACACGCGTGCGCCCACTCGGACCGGCCGGGGCCTACACCGTGAACTACCGGGTCACCTCCGCCGATGGCCATGTCGTGTCCGGTTCCTGGACGTTCACGCTGACCGTGGCAAGTGATGGCACACCAGGTCCGTCGGCGTCGGCCCACGCCCCCGAGCGGGCCCTGCCCGTCTGGCCCTTCGTTCTCGGCGCCGCGGCAGTGATCGGCTGTGGCGTCATGTGGTCGCGCCTGCGCCGATCGTGATCCTGGCCGTCGCCGGTCAGCAGGGCCGGACGACCGATCCCCGCCTGGCATGATGGGTGCCACTGCTGGCGTTCGCGACTAGAAATTGCAAAGGAGCAGCCAGATGGCAGAAGAGCAGGACCAGCCCGACGAGGGCCGGGACGCCACGCCGCCGGGGCCACCGCCCCCAGAGACGGCGGCTGCCCAAAAGCAGCCGGCCAAGAAAGTGCCGGCCAAGAAGGCTGTGAAGAAGGCGCCCGCCAAGAAGGCGCCGGCCAAGGCCGCAGGAGCCGCAACACCCGCCAAGAAGGCGCCGCCCAGAAAGGCGCCGGCGAAGAAGGCCGCGCCGCCCGCGGTGGAACCGCCCGCCACCCCGGCCGCGCTCGCCGAAGGCAATGGCTCCCCGCCGCTCGCTGAAGGCGCGCGCGCCGCGGCAGCCAATGCCAAATCGTCGGTGGAGCAGGCCGCCAACCCAGTGTCGACTCCGGTGCCGGTGCCCGCCCCTGAGCCCGGGCGCTCTCCACTGCCGTTCGCGGTGGCCTTCGCCGTGACCGTGTTGATCGCCCTGTTGGTGCGCCGCCTGCGCCACCGGCAGGCCGAGTGAGTATGGCCCTCACGTTCCGCGCCACCGCCGACCTCGTCGACGACATCGGAGCCGAGGTGCGCAGCTGCGATGTCCAGTTCCGTCAGTTCGGTGGCCGCACCGAATTCGCCGGACCGATAAGCACAGTCCGCTGCTTTCAGGACAACGCCCTGTTGAAGTCGGTGTTGTCCGAGCCGGGCGACGGCCGCGTTCTGGTGATCGACGGCGACGCCTCGGTGCACACCGCACTGGTCGGTGACCTCATCGCCGAACTCGCCCGCTCCAACGGGTGGGCGGGGCTCGTCGTGCACGGCGCCGTGCGGGACGCGGCGACGCTGCGCACCATCGACATCGGCATCAAGGCGCTGGGCACCAATCCCCGTAAGAGCACCAAGACCGGTGCCGGTGAGCGCGATATCACCGTCAGCTTCGGCGGTATCAGCTTCGCCCCCGGCGAGCTGGCCTACAGCGACGACGACGGGATCGTCGTCACTCCTGCCGGCTAAACATTCACCGGGACAACGTTCTTGGTGAACCGCAGGGCGTCGTTGTCGATCCTGTCCTGACGGATGGCGCGCAGGTCCAGGAAGTAGTTCTGGTGCACCTGCCACGGCGCCGCCGACCCCGACTTCGGCAACTCGTGCAGTGAGCGCCGCAGATAGCCCGACGCCAGATCGACGAACGGTCGACGTTCTATCGCGTCGCCCGGATCCTGCGGCACGACGGTGTCATAGCCGTTGGCATCCATGTAGTTCAGCAACCGACAGACGAACTCTGAGGTCAGGTCGGCCTTGAGGGTCCACGAGGCGTTGGTGTAGCCGAAGGTGAACACGACGTTCGGCAGCCCGGTGAGCATCATGCCCTTGTAGGCCAGCGAGCCCGCCATGTCGATGGGCGCACCATTACGCAGAACCTGTGCGCCACCGAAGAATTGAACGTTCAGGCCGGTCGCGGTGACGATGATGTCGGCGTCGAGATGTTCGCCGGAGGTCAGCTGGATACCGGTTTCGTCGAACCGCTCGATGGTGTCGGTGACTACATCCGCGTTGCCCTTGCGGATGGCGCGGAACAGATCGCCGTTGGGCGCTGCACACACCCGCTGATCCCACGGCTTGTAGGACGGGCTGAAGTGCTTGTCGAAGTCGTAGCCCTCAGGCAGGCGACGCTCAGCGAGGGTTCGCAACTGCTTGCGGAAGAAGTCCGGGAACCGGCGTGCCAGTTGGTAATACAGGGTGCTGCGGCCGATGGCCTTCCAGCGGGCGATCGGGTACGCCACCTTCGGCGGCAGCAGTTGGTTGACGCGTGCCGCGAACTTGTCCTTATCCGGCTGCGGGGCGATGTAGGTCGGAGTCCGTTGCAGCATCGTGACGTGGCCTGAGCCGCTGTCGATCAGCGCGGGGATCAGTGTCACGGCTGTCGCACCGCTGCCGATCACGACGATCTTCTTGCCCGCGTAGTCGAAATCCTCGGGCCAGTGCTGCGGGTGCACGATCGTGCCGCCGAAGTTCTGCGCGCCGGGGAATTCCGGGCTGTAGCCCTCGTCGTAGTTGTAGTAGCCGCTGCAAGCGAGCAGGAAGGAGCAGGTGATCTGGATTTCTTCGCCGGCGGCGTTGACCGTCAGCTCCCAGTGGTCGTCATCGTCGGACCAATTGGCCGCTAGCACCTGATGGCCGAAGCGCATGTGCTTGTCGATGCCGTTCTCGCGGGCGGCGTCCTTGAGGTACTGCAGGATCGACGGACCATCGACGATCGACTGCTCCGACGTCCAGGGCTTGAACCGAAAGCCGAGGGTGTACATGTCCGAGTCGGATCGGATGCCGGGGTATGTGAACAGGTCCCAGGTGCCGCCGAGATTGTCCCGGCGCTCCAGGATCAGGAAGCTCTTCGACGGGCAGCGGTCCTGCAGGTGCCAGGCAGCGCTGATCCCGGAAATACCGGCGCCCACGATCACGACATCGACGTGTTCAGTCATGCCAGCCACGCTATCAACACTGTGTTGAATAGGTCAACGCTCTGTTGAAAAATTCAACACCCTGTAAAGTAACGCCCGTGCCAGCTGCCAGCCCGACCCGCGTTCGGGGCCGTCGCGCGGTCCGTCCCTCCGGGGACGATCGCGAGGCCGCCATCCTGCGCACGCTGGAGGACATGCTCGAGCAGCGGCCGTTCACCGAGATCTCGGTGGACGACCTCGCCAAGGGTGCGGGCCTGTCCCGCCCGACCTTCTACTTCTATTTCGCGTCCAAGGACGCGGTGCTGGTGCGGTTGTTCGCCCGTGCGATCACAGCCCCGGGCGCCCAACAACAGCAACCGACCGACACCGTGACCGAGCACCCCCAGCAAGGCTGGCGCGACGGCATCTATGCCTTCTTCGACTCGCTGCGCCCCCATCGTGCGGTGGTGCTCGCCGGCCTTGACGCCATGACCGCCAACGCCGAGCTGCGGGATATGTGGACGGCGTTCATGACCGGCTGGATCGACTACACCGCCGGGCTGATCACCAAGGAGCGGGAGCGGGGCGCGGCGCCCGACACCATCCCGGCCCACGATCTGGCGGCGGCGCTCAATCTGATGAACGAGCGGGTGGTGGTCGCCGCCCAGCGCAGCCAGCAGCCGATGCTGCCCGAGGGCGCCGCCCTGGAAGCACTCGCCCACATCTGGATCACCAGCATCTACGGCGGGGCCTAAGGTCTCTGCGGCCTCGGTTTGATTCCGGCTTCGCATATTGGATTCGCGCCCAGTCCGGGTGGCCCTAGTCTTGCGGGGTGTCGGAGCCACACCCCACTGCGCCCACGACGGGCGTCACTGTTGCCAAGCTCGCGTTGTACTGCATGCTGGCCGGTGTCTTGGTGGCGGCCATGCTCTTTCCGCTCGCCGGCGGCGCGGGCATGGTGGTCAACCACGCCTCCGACGTAGCGACGCAGGATTCCGCCGACCTGATGACAGGCGAGGTGCCCACGGTCTCCACGATGGTCGACGCAGCGGGAAACCCGATCGCCTGGATCTACGCGCAACGCCGGTGGCCGGTGCCCAGCGACCGGATCGCCGACACGATGAAGTTGGCGATCGTGTCGATCGAGGACAAGCGCTTCGCCGATCACAACGGCGTCGATGTTCAGGGCACCCTGACGGGTCTCGTCGGCTACCTCAGGGGTGATCTCGACACTCGTGGCGGTTCGACGATCGAGCAGCAGTACGTCAAGAACTACAACCTGTTGGTCAACGCCCAGACCGATGCCGAACGGCGGGCGGCGATCGAGACCACGCCGGCGCGCAAGCTGCGCGAGATCAGGATGGCCCTGGCCTTGGACCGAGCGATCTCCAAGCCCGAGATCCTCACCCGCTACCTGAACCTCGTCTACTTCGGCAACGGCGCATACGGGGTACAGGACGCCGCCAAGACCTACTTCGGCATCAACGCCACCGACCTCAATTGGCAGCAGGCCGCACTACTGGCCGGAATCGTGCAGTCGACCAGCGCGCTGAACCCCTACACCAACCCCGAGGCCGCGCTGGCCCGGCGCAATCTCGTGCTCGACACGTTGATCGACAACGAGCCCAAGTACGCCGATGCCCTGCGTGCCGCCCGCGAGCAACCGCTGGGCATCCTGCCGCAGCCGAACACCCTGCCGCAGGGCTGCATCGCGGCCGGCGACCGTGGATTCTTCTGCGACTACGTGCTGCAGTATCTGGCCCGCGCGGGGCTGTCCAAGGATGATGTGGCGCGCAACGGCTACCTGATCCGGACCACCCTGGATCCGAGGGTCCAAAACAGCGTGAAGAAGGCGATCGACACCGTCGCCAGCCCGACGCTCGACGGGGTCGCCAGCGTGATGAGCGTCATCCAGCCCGGCAAGACCAGCCACAAAGTCCTCGCGATGGGTGACAACCGCAATTACGGACTGCAGCTGGATGCCGGCCAAACCGTGCAGCCCCAACCCTTCTCATTGGTCGGCGACGGCGCCGGGTCGATCTTCAAGATCTTCACCACCGCAGCAGCCCTCGACATGGGCATGGGGATCAATGCCCAACTCACTGTTCCGGCGCAGTTTCAGGGCAAGGGGTTGGGCACCAGTAACAGCCCGGGCTGTCCCAAGGAGACCTGGTGTGTGAGGAACGCTGGTAACTACCGCAGCCCGATGAGTGTGACCGATGCACTGGCACAGTCGCCGAACACGGCGTTCGCCCAGTTGATCGGGCAGGTCGGCGTGCAGCGCGCGGTGGACATGGCCGTCAAGCTGGGATTGCGGTCCTACGCCGAGCCGGGCACGGCGCGCGCCTACGACCCGGACAGCAACGAGAGCCTGGCCGACTTCGTCAAACGCCAGAATCTCGGCTCGTTCACGCTGGGTCCGTTCGAGTTGAATGCGCTCGAATTATCCAATGTCGCAGCCACATTGGCTTCGGGTGGCATGTGGTGCCCACCCAGCCCGGTGGACAAGATCTTCGACCGCAACGGCCGCGAGGTCGCTGTGGAGACGCAGGCCTGCGAGCAGGTGGTGCCCGAAGGGCTGGCCAACACACTGGCCAACGCGCTGGCCAAAGACACCACCAGCGGCACCGGCGCGGCTTCGGCCGGCTCTGTAGGCTGGAGCCTGCCGATGTCGGGCAAGACCGGCACCACCGAATCGCACCGCTCGTCGGGGTTTCTCGGCTTCACCAATCAGTACGCCGCGGCGAACTACATCTTCGACGACTCGACCAATCCTGGCGGGCTGTGCTCGTGGCCGCTGCGTAAGTGCGGGTACGGGAATCTGTACGGCGGTAACGAGCCGGCCCGGACGTGGTTCCTGGCGATGAAGCCGGTCGCAGGAGACTTCGGCCCGATCACACTGCCGCCCACCGACCGGCGCTATGTCGAAGGTGGCCCGGGCAGCACGGTGCCCAGCATCACCGGCCTGAGCTTCGACGCCGCGCGGAAACGACTGCGGGACGCCGGTTTCCAGGTCAACGACCTACCGACCCCGATCAACAGCTTCTCGTCGCGCGGGGCGGTGGTCGGTACCACTCCGTCCGGCAAGACCATTCCGGGGTCGATCATCACGATCAACACCAGCAACGGGATCCCTCCTGCTCCGCCGCCGGACGCGGTTCCGCCGCCACCTCCCCCGCCGCCGGACGCGCCACCGCCCGACGTCAACGTCATCAACATTCCCGGCCTGCCACCGATCACGCTGCCGATGTGGCCGCCGCCGGCTCCACCACCACCGCCTCCGCCGCCGCCGGCACCCGAGCCACCGCCTCCGCCGCCGCCACCACCTCCGCCGGAGCCACCCCCGCCGGGGCCGGACGCGCTTCCGCCGCCGGCCTAACTGTCGGACCGACATGCGAACATCCGTTCGTGTCCGTCGGTGGGGCGACCATCCTGCACGCTGATCTCGACTCGTTCTACGCGTCGGTCGAGCAGCGCGATGACCCCACGCTGCGCGGTCGTCCGGTGATCGTGGGCGGTGGTGTGGTGCTGGCCGCCAGCTATGAGGCCAAGGCCTACGGGGTGCGTACCGCGATGGGCGGTCACCAGGCGCGCCGGCTGTGCCCCGCCGCGGTGGTGGTCCCGCCGCGGATGTCGGCGTACAGCCAAGCCAGTGACGACGTCTTCGAGGTCTTCCGGGACACCACGCCGATGGTCGAGCCGCTCTCGGTGGACGAGGCCTTCCTCGACGTGTCCGGGCTGCTGCGGTTGTCGGGTGATCCGGTCCAGATCGGCGCGCGCCTGCGCCAGCAGGTGCGCGATCGGGTGGGGCTGCCCATCACCGTGGGGGTCGCCCGCACCAAGTTCCTGGCCAAGGTCGCCAGCCAGGAAGCCAAGCCAGACGGTCTGCTGCTGGTACCGCCGGACGGGGAGCTGGCGTTCCTGCATCCCCTGCCGGTGCGCCGGCTGTGGGGAGTGGGTCCCAAGACAGCCGACAAGTTGCGCGCGCACGGCATCGAAACCGTCGCCCAGGTCGCCGAACTGCCCGAGTCGATGTTGGGCTCGATGGTCGGACCGGCGATGGGCCGCCAGCTGTATTGCCTGTCGCGCAACATCGACCGTCGCCGGGTCACTACGGTGCATCGCCGACGTTCGGTGGGCGCTCAGCGGGCGCTCGGCCGTCAGCGCCGGACGCCCGCCGAGCTGGATGCCGTGGTGATCGGCCTCGTCGACCGGATCACCCGCCGGATGCGCTCGGCGCAGCGCACCGGGCGAACGGTGGTGTTGCGCTTGCGCTTCGACGATTTCACCCGCGTCACCCGCTCACACACGATGGCCAGGGCCACCGGGTCGACGGAGCCAATCCTGGCTGCTGCGCGTGGTCTGGTCGCCGCGGCCGAACCGTTGATCGCCGAGCGGGGCATCACGTTGATCGGGTTCGCGGTGTCCAATATCGACGCCGGCGGGGCTCAGCAGTTGGAGCTGCCGTTGGACGGCGGCCGCGCCGAGTCGCTGGACCTGGACGCGGCGGTCGATCAGGTCCGCCGCCGCTACGGCAACGCGATGCTCACCCGGGGTGTGCTCGTCGGGTGGGATCCCGGATTGGAGATGCCGCACCTGCCGGACTAGCCGGCGGGGTGCCACCCGCGCATCGCCGCATCCATCCGGTCGTCGCAGAGCGCCTTGACGGGCAGCGGCTGCCGCCCTTCCTGGTGGCGCATACCGTCGAGCAGCAGAGCTACGTACCGTCGCCACAGCTCGGGGTCGATGTGTCCGGCCCATTCGCTGACGGTGCCGGCGAGCATGCCCAGGATCGGCATGTCGGTGGGCTCGGCGTCCGGTCGCAGGTAGCCGTCGTCACGGGCCCGCTCGACGAGTTTCGAGATCGGCGGCGTGAGGCGCAGTCGCGCGCACTCCACGCCGTAGCCGCCGTAGGCCGAGCTGTAGACCATCTCCCGCAGACCGCGGTCCCGCGCAGTCAGCTCGCAGAGCTGCTCGACGAACCAGACGAAGCCGTCCCACGAATTATCTTGCCGCAGAGCCGATTCCGCGAGCGAGACGACCTGGTCGATACCGTCTTCAAAAATCGCATCGAGCAGTTCCTCTTTGGTGGCGAACCGCCGGTACACCGTGCCCACCCCGACGTTGGCGTGGTGGGCGACGTCATTGAGCGTCGCTTCCAAGCCGCGCACGGCGAACAGCTCACGCGCGGCTTCGATGATCCGCTGCCGGTTGCGCTCGGCGTCCTTGCGCAGCCCGCGGCACGGTTTGTCAACCACGCCGCTGAGTTTAGTGACCTGCCTTACGAAAACCAATAACCGGATTGACTCTATCCAGTTATCCCCTTAGATTGCCTAGCTAGGTCACCCCGCCGTCGCCCGACTTGCGGCCGTCACATCGTGGAAAGGCCCGAATGTGATTGCGGTACTTAAACGCATCTGGCTGCCCGCTCTGATGGTGGTGGCCGTCGTGGTCGGCGTCGTGAGCGTGAGCCAGCTGCGGTCGGTATTCGGCTCCGACGGCGCGGTGGTGACACCGGTCGGTTCGGACACCGCGGCCAAGTTCAATCCGAAAGTCGTCGTCTACGAAGTCTTCGGCTCGGCAGAGAGCGCAGTCATCAACTACACCGACCTCAACGGCTTGCCGCAGCGGACAGGTGAAGTCAGCCTGCCGTGGTCGCTGCGGCTCGAGACGACAGTGCCGTCGGTCATGCCAAATCTGTTGGTACAAGGGGACGGTCAATCGATCGGCTGTCGCGTCCTCGTCGACGACGAGGTCAAGGACGAAAGGACGGCCCAGGGAGTGAACGCCGCGACCTACTGCCTGGTGAAGGCCGCATGAGTGCCGTGACCGAGGCTCAGACCGACGTCATCCCGCCGATCCAGAACGTCAAACGCCCTGCGCTGCCACGCTTCATCCGCATCTTCGCGATCCCGATCGTGCTGGCGTGGATCGCCTTGATCGGAATCCTGACCGCCACCGTGCCTCAGCTCGCCGAGGTGGGCAAGTTGCGCGCAGTGTCGATGAGCCCCAATGACGCGCCCTCACTCATCGCGATCAAACGTGTGGGCGAGGTGTTCGGCGAGTACAAGACCAGCAGCTCAGTGATGATCGTGCTCGAGGGTGACAAGCCGTTGGGCCCCGATGCACACGCGTTCTACGACGAAATTGTTCGCGACCTACGCGCCGACACCACGCACGTGCAGCACGTCCAGGACTTCTGGGGTGACACGCTCACGGCGGCCGGGGCCCAAAGTATCGACGGCAAGGCCTCTTACGTCCAGGTGTACATCAGCGGCGACCAGGGTGAGGCCCTGGCCAACGAATCCGTGGAAGCCGTGCGGTATCTCGTCGCCGGCGTCGCGGCGCCGCCCGGCGTCAAGGCCTACGTGGCGGGTCCGTCGGCGACGACGACGGATCAGAATGCGGTCGGCGATGCCAGCATGGAAACGATCGAGGCGCTGACGTTCGGCGTCATCACCATCATGCTGCTGCTTATCTATCGCTCCCTGGTCACGACGGTGATCACGCTGGGCATGGTCGTGGTCGGCCTGTCCGCTTCGACAGGGACCGTCGCCTTCCTCGGCTATCACAACGTGTTCGGGCTGACCACGTTCGCGACGAATATGGTTGTGACACTGGCCATCGCAGCAGCCACCGACTACGCGATTTTTTTGATCGGCCGATACCAAGAGGCACGACGGAAGGGGAAGGACCGCGAGTCGGCGTACTACGACATGTACCACGGCACCGCGCACGTGGTGCTGGCCTCGGGAATGACCATCGCCGGGGCAACGCTCTGCCTGCACTTCACCCGGTTGCCGTACTTCCAGACCATGGGCATTCCGTTGGCCGTCGGCATGACCGTCGTGGTGGCCGCCGCACTGACGCTGGGACCCGCGGTCATCTCGATCGTCACCCGGTTCGGCCGTGTGCTGGAACCGAAGGGCAAGAACAAGTCTCGCGGCTGGCGCCGCGTCGGCGCTGCGACGGTCCGCTGGCCCGGGGCGGTGTTGGTCTTCGCCATCGTGCTGTGCCTCGTGGGCCTGCTCGCGCTGCCGGGGTACCGCACGACCTACAACGATCGCATCTACCTGCCCGCCGACATCCCGGCCAACATCAGTCAGGCGGCCGCCGACCGGCATTTCTCCGAGGCCAAGATGAATCCGGAGTTGGTATTGGTGGAGGCCGATCACGATTTGCGTAATCCCGCGGACTTCTTGGTGATTGACAAGATCGCCAAAGCCATGGCGCGGGTGAACGGTATCGCGCAAGTGACGACGATTACCCGGCCCGACGGTAAGCCGATCGAGCATGCCTCGCTCGCCTACACGATGAGCCAGAGCGGTACCGGCCAGCTGCTCAACAACGACTACCAGCAGACGGTCCTGGAGAACACACTCAAACAGGCCGACGAGATGCAAGTGACCATCGACTCGATGACCAAGATGCAGGGCATCACATTGGAGTTGGCCGACGTCACAGCCCGGATGTCCGACAAGATGAAGGACACCTCAATGACGATCAGTCAGGTGCGCGACCACCTGGCCGACTTCGACGACCAGTTCCGGCCGCTCCGCAACTACTTCTACTGGGAACCGCACTGCTTCGACATCCCGATGTGCTGGTCGCTGCGTTCGGTCTTCGACAGCCTCGACGGCATCAGCACCATGTCCGACGACTTCCAGGAACTGGTGCCGGATATCGAGCGCATGGCCGAGCTGACCCCGCAGATGGCAGCGTTGATGCCGGCGATGATCCAGACGATGAAGAACCAGAAGCAGATGATGCTGAATCAGTATCAGGCGCAGAAGGCGCAGCAGGACCAGAACATCGCCATGCAATCGGATGCGACGGCGATGGGCAAGGCGTTCGATGCAGCGCGCAACGACGACACGTTCTACCTGCCGCCGGAGGCGTTCGGAACAGCCGACTTTCAGCGCGGCATGAAGCTGTTTATCTCGCCCGACGGTCACGCCGTGCGGTTCACGGTCAATCACCAGGGTGATCCGCTGAGCGAGCAGGGCACGTCGCACATCGAACCGCTGCGCACCGCCGCCGTTGACGCCATCAAGGGCACGCCCCTGGAGGGTTCGACGGTGTACGTGGGCGGTAGTGCAGCCATGAACAAGGACATGCAGCAGGGTGCCGACTACGACCTGCTCATCGCGGCGGTCGCTTCGTTGATCCTGATCTTCCTGATCATGGTGGTGCTGACCAGGGCGATTGCCGCCGCGGCAGTCATCGTCGGCACGGTCGTGCTGAGTCTTGGTACGTCCTTTGGTCTTTCGGTGTTGTTGTGGCAACACCTGATCGGCATCCCGTTGCATTGGATGGTGCTGCCGATGTCTGTCATCGTGCTGCTGGCGGTCGGCGCGGACTACAACCTGCTGCTGGTGTCCCGGATGAAAGAGGAATTTCACGCCGGACTCAAGACCGGCATCATCCGCTCGATGGCTGGAACCGGATCGGTGGTGACCTCAGCCGGCCTGGTGTTCGCCTTCACCATGATCTCCATGGCGATCAGCGACATGATCGTCATCGGTCAAGTGGGGACGACGATCGGCCTCGGCCTGCTGTTCGACACGCTGGTGGTGCGTTCACTGCTAACACCCTCGCTGGCAGCACTTCTCGGCCGCTGGTTCTGGTGGCCGCAACGGGTGCGGCCGCGCCCGGTACCGCAACCCTGGCCGAGCCGGGAACGCGTCCTGTCGCCGGTGGGCAGTTAGCTTGCCGCCCAGCTCACCAGTTTGTCGGCCGGCCAGGTGGTGATGATCCGGTCGACTGGAACACCGGTGTCGAGCGCACGCTGCGCGCCGTAGCCGAGGAAGTCCAGCTGGCCCGGGGCGTGCGCGTCGGTGTCGATCGAGAAGTCGCAGCCGATCTCGACTGCCAGCTTGAGCAGCCGGGTGGGTGGGTCCCGGCGCTCGGGGCGCGAGTTGATCTCCACGGCGGTGTTGTTGTCCCGGCACGCGGTGAAGACCTTCTCGGCGTCGAACTTCGACTCGGCGCGGATTCCGCGGTTGCCGGTCACCAATCGCCCGGTGCAGTGGCCCAGGACGTTGACCCGAGCGTCGGACACCGCGCGCACCATCCGCCGGGTCATCGCCGGTTCGTCCATCGCCAGTTTGGAGTGCACGCTGGCGACCACGATGTCGAGCCGGTCCAGCAGTTCGGGTTCCTGATCCAGGGTGCCGTCTTCGAGGATGTCGACCTCGATGCCGGTGAGAATCCGCAACGGTGCCAGTTCCTCGCGTAACTCGTCGATGACGTCGAGCTGCCGACGCAGCCGGTCGGCGGACAGCCCGTTGGCGATGGTCAGCCGCGGCGAATGGTCGGTGAGCGCGCAGTACTCGTGGCCCAACGCGGCAGCGGTGGCCAGCATCTCGTGGATCGGGGCCGATCCGTCCGACCAGTTCGAATGCAGGTGCAGGTCGCCCCGCAAGGCGGCCCGAATCTCACCACCACCGAGGTCGGCTGCGCTGCTTCGCAATTCGACCAGCGCGTCGGGCTCCTGGCCGGCCCAGGCTTGAGCGATCACCTTCGCGGTCTTGGGTCCGATACCGGGCAGTGACTGCCAGCTGTTGGCGCGGCCGTGCCGCTCGCGACTGGACTCGTCCAGAGCCTCGACGATATCGGCGGCCTTGCGGTAGGCCATCACGCGCCGGGAATCCTCGCGTGCCCGGTCCTTGTAGTACGCGATCTCGCGCAGCGCGGCCACCGGGTCCATGACTCCAGTGTGCCCGGGTCGGCCGCACGAGTTGGCTGTCTGCGGCCACCTCGGCTAGTCTATTGATAGTTTCTTCAATCCATCAAATGCTCAACCCGAGGATAGCGGTGTCCACCAGTTCCCCCGGCAGCATCGAGCGGCCGCTCTACGAAATCAAGGCGAACCTCTTCAAGGCGCTCGCCCATCCCGCCCGGATCCGCGTCCTCGAGATTCTGTCGGCCAATTCCCAGCCCACTGCGGTCAGCGAGATCCTCGCCGCCACCGAGATCGAGCCCACGCTCCTCTCCCAGCACCTGGCGGTCCTCAAACGCCACCACGTTGTTTCGGCCGAACGGGTTGGCAATGCGGTCTATTACGAGCTCACTCATCCCTCGATCCAGGAGCTGCTCGTCACCGCGCGTAGCTTTCTGGCCGACACCCTGCGAGCGCGACACCAACAGCTCGAGGCCTTCGACGCACTGCCGCCGGTCGGGAATCCGCAGTGATCGCAAGGGCAGCCGGCCAGATCTCCCGGCTGCTGCCACACCGCAGCGACTACGCCGACCTCCCACGATCCTGGCGACGCGACATCATCGCCGGGGTCACGGTCGGTGTAGTGGCCCTGCCGCTGGCGCTGGCGTTCGGGATCAGCTCCGGCGTCGGCGCGGCTGCGGGGTTGATCACGGCCGTGGTCGCCGGCCTGGTCGCTGCGGTGTTCGGCGGTTCACACGTCCAGGTGTCGGGACCGACCGGCGCGATGGCGGTGGTGCTGGCCCCGATCGTCGCCCAACACGGCATCGGCAGCATCGCGCTCGTCACGGTATTGGCTGGGGTGATCGTGTTGGCCGCCGGCATCATCGGCTTCGGTCGCGCGGTGACATTCATTCCATGGCCCGTGATTGAGGGCTTCACCTTCGGCATCGCGGTCATCATCTTCCTGCAGCAGGTGCCGGCCGCGTTCGGCGTCACCGGCCCGGCCGGCCAGCGGACTCTGCCCGCAGCGTGGACGGTCGTCTCCCACGCCGACTGGTCGTCGGCGTGGCACACCCTGGGTGTCGTGGGCTTCGTCGCGGTGTTGATGGTGGGTCTGCCGCGGCTGCATCGCGGGATTCCGGAATCGTTGACCGCGGTGGTCGCGGCCACGGTGATCGTCGTCGCTTTCCATTTTCCGGTGGGCACGATAGGGAACTTGCCGTCACATCTGCCGGCGCCCGTCATGCCGCATGCCGACCCCGCCGCGCTGCGCACACTGATCGGCGCCGCGGTGGCAATCGCCGCGCTGGCGGCGATCGAATCGCTGCTGTCAGCGCGCGTGGCGGCCACCATGTCGCCGACCGGTCCCTACGATCCCGACCGTGAACTGGTCGGGCAGGGCCTGGCCTCGATGGCGTCGGGACTCTTCGGCGGCATGCCGGCCACCGGCGCAATCGCCCGCACCGCGGTCAACGTTCGCGCCGGGGCCCACACCCGGGCGTCGGCCATCGTGCACTCGCTGCTCTTGCTCGCGGTGGTGTATCTGGCCACCGGACCGGTCGCGGCAATTCCGTTGTCCGCCTTGGCCGGTGTGCTCATGGTGACATCGTTTCGGATGATCTCGGCGAGCACCGTCCGTAAGGTCGTGTGCTCGACCCGCTCGGACGCGTTGACATTCGTGCTAACTGCCGTCGTCACTGTGTGCTTCGACCTGATCGAGGCGGTAGAGATCGGCATCGTCGTCGCGGCGTTCTTCGCGCTGCGCACAGTGGCGAACCGCAGCATTGTGGTCCGCGAGGACCTGCCCGGTCCGCATCGGCCCGGAGACGAGCGGATTGCATTGCTGCGGTTGGACGGCGCGATGTTTTTCGGAGCGGCCGAGCGGCTCTCGAGTTCGATCACCGCCTACCCGGACGTGTCGGTCGTCATCATCCGCATGTCTCAGTTGGGGATGTTGGACGCCACCGGTGCCCACACCCTCGCCGAGATCGCGGAAGACCTTGAGTCACGCGGCATTACCGTCATCATCAAAGGGGTGCAGCCCGAGCACATGCCCCTACTGGCCAACATGGGCATCCTCGATGTCCTGCGCCACGAAAACCACCTGATCGATTCCCTCGACGACGCGATTGCCCACGCACGCTCGCACGTCATCCCGACGGTTTATCGGTAGACGGAGCTGGGTATCAGGCTTCCCATGTCGACTATCCAGTGGGTTTTCGTGTACCTCTGCGTCGCGGCTCTGGTCGCGGGTGCGGCCTTGGTCTTCGCCGCCTGGTTCCGCGGCACCGAGCGGTCGACGCCGCACATCACCGCAGGGCCGGCGCTGGTGGCCGGCGCAGTGTGGCCGCTGCTCGTCCTCGGAGTCGTCCAGTGGCTGCTCGTACACGGGCTGGCCAAGACGCTGCGGCCGCAACCCGAACGCACCAGCGACGTGATCTACTACGGCCCGCCGTCGTCCGCGCGGCGCAAGGTCAACGCCGGATAGCACTCCCAGGCAATCGGACTACGCTCGGCATAGTGCAATTCGCCTTCAAAACCTCGCCGCAAAACACCACGTGGGCCGACATGCTCGCGGTCTGGCAGGCCGCCGACGAGATCGACGTCTACCACTCCGGTTGGACCTTCGACCACTTCTATCCGATCTTCTCCGACTCCACCGGTCCCTGCCTGGAGGGGTGGACCACGCTGACCGCGCTGGCACAGGCCACCACCCGGCTGCGGCTGGGCAATCTGGTCACCGGGATCCACTACCGGCACCCGGCGGTGCTGGCGAACATGGCCGCCGCAGTCGATATCATCTCCGGCGGCCGCCTGGAGCTGGGCATCGGCGCCGGGTGGAACGAGGAGGAGTCCGGGGCTTACGGCATCGAACTGGGCAGCGTCAAAGAGCGCCTCGACCGCTTCGAAGAGGGCTGTCAGGTACTGATCAGCCTGCTCAGCCAGGAAACCACCGACTTCAAAGGCACCTACTACCAGCTGACGGGCGCGCGCAACGAACCCAAGGGTCCGCAGCGGCCGCACCCACCGATCTGCATCGGTGGCAGCGGCGAGAAGCGCACGCTGCGCATCGTCGCCAAGTACGCCCAGCACTGGAACTTCGCCGGCGGTACGCCGGAAGAATTCACCCACAAGCGGGACGTGCTGGCCTCCCACTGCGCCGATATCGGCCGCGATCCAGCCGAGATCATGACGTCGGCACACGTCCGGCTCAGTGAGGACCACGACTACGCGAAGGCGATCGACGAAGCCGCCGCGCTAGGCGCCGAAGGGCTGGATCTGGCGATCATCTATCTGCCGCCGCCGCACACACCCGTGGTGCTGGAACCGCTCGCAGAGGCGATCCGCGATTCCGGATTGCACATCGCCACCGTTTAAGGCACGCAGGAAGATTTCGAAGGGTTCTCCTGGTTAGCAGTTGCTTTGCGTACCCGATGCGCGATCATGAATTCGCCATCATGGCTAGGTTGGGGAATCGGGGGAATGGTCGGCTCGGGCGAGGGATCCATCGGCGGGTGCGGGTCGTGCGGTAACGACCTTCGTGCCAGAGCACAGTTTTGCGATGTCTGCGGCTCGGCTGTGGCCCGCCAATCGGTCCGGGGCGAATACAAGCAGGTGACGGTCCTTTTCGCCGATGTCGTCGGTTCCATGCGTCTCGCGGCCTCGTTGCGTCCCGAACAACTTCAAGCCGTCATGCATGAGCTGTTCAACCGGACCGCGGCGGTGGTGCAACGCTTCCAGGGGACCGTTGCGATGTTCACCGGCGACGGCCTGATGGCACTCTTCGGTGCGCCACTGGCGTTGGAAGACCACGCGCTGCGGGCCTGTATCTCTGCGTTGGAAATCCAATCGGTCACCAAACAGTTGGCTGCGGAGTTGCTTCGCGACAACGGTATCGACCTGAGGATTCGAGTCGGCCTGAACTCGGGTGAAGTGGTAGCAGGTGAAGTCGGCTCGGGCCGAGGCACGTACACCGCCGTTGGCCACCCGGTCGGGATGGCGCAGCGGATGGAAAGCGCGGCACCGCCGGACGGCGTGCTCTGCTCACAGTCGACGGCCCGACTGGTCGAGCGGTCGGCCAGGTTGGGACCGCTGACCAGCGTCCCCATCAAGGGCTCCAATGAGCCGGTCCCGGCCCGGCAATTGCTTGAGGTGCGGCTGGATCGAAAGGTTCTCGGCCGCAGCGAGAGTCAACTCGTCGGGCGGGATGCGGAGTTGGGTCGTCTCGCCGGATTGTTCGACTCGAACCAAGGTGGCCTGGTGTCGGTCATCGGAGCGCCTGGCCTGGGCAAGACCCTGCTGGTGGACCGGTTCGCGGAATTCGCAGCGGCCCGCAACACCAGGATCGTCGTCAGTCGCTGTGAAGCTCACACCACCGGGGCCTCGTTCCGTGCACTGGCACGTCTGATGCGCGCACTGTTCGACGTCGAGGGCCTCGGGGCTCCGGAGGCCCGGGCCCGCGTCGCTGCACAACTCGACGGACAGGATTCCGGATCGGCGGACACCCGAATACTCTTCGACGCGATGGGGCTCGACGACAGCGATGCTCCGCCGCAGTTCAGTGTCGACGGCCGTCGACGCCGGCTGGTCGACGTGATGGCTGGTGTGGTACGAGCCCAAGGCCGACGCGCCATCTTCGTCCTCGAGGATGCCCATTGGATCGACGGCCCCAGTGATGACGTGATCACCGCGTTCGCGGGCGCGGTGGCCGAGACGGGATCGATGTTCGTCGCGACATACCGCCCGGAGTTTCACGGCGTTCTGCACCGCAGTTCGAACCACACCGTCGAACTGCGTGCTCTTTCGCACGCGGCCGCGGTAGAGGCGGTGGGACAGATACTCGGCAGCGACCCGTCGACAGCACAGCTGTCTCAGCAGATCGCCCACGCGGCGGCCGGCAATCCCTTCTTCGCCGAGGAAATCGTCCGCGACCTCGCCGGCCGTGGAGTGCTCATGGGAAATCGCGGCAGCTACCGAGTTTTCGGCGAGGTCGACCACATCGCGGTGCCGGCGACGGTGCAAGCGGTTCTGGCGGCTCGCATCGACCGCCTTCGACCCGAGACGAAGTCGATCCTCAACGCTGCGGCCGTGATCGGCTCACGATTCGACGTCGACACACTGCAGACGGTCCTTCCTGAGACCACACCCGACTCGCTGGCAGAACTGGTCTCCGCACAGCTGATCGACCAGACGGAATTTGTTCCGGCACAACGCTTCTGCTTCCACCACCCGTTGGTCCGCACAGTGGCCTACGATTCGCAACTGCGTGCCACGCGAGCACGTACTCACAGTGCCGTCGCCCAGGCGATCCAACGCCGTCCCACGTTCTCCGACGAGAATGCCGCCATGGTCGCCGCCCACCTGGAGGCGGCTGGTCAGCTGTCGGATGCCTACCAGTGGCGGATGGTTGCCGCCGCGTGGCTTCGACCGCGGGACCTCCCCGCGGCGCGGGCCCAATGGGACAACGCACGCCGGATCGCCGACGAACTTTCGGGTGCGGACGATTCGGTGCTGCAGATGCGCATCGCCCCGCGGACCATGCTCGTCTCGACTAGCCTCTACGTCCGCGATGATTTCGCCACCGACGCTACCTACGAAGAACTGCGCGCCCTGACCACGACGAACGGTGACGTCACCTCATTGGCGATCGCATTGGCGGGCCGGATCTTCTCGATGGCGGTCAACGACAATCGCGCCGCCGAGGCGTTGCCCCTGGCAACCGAACTGCACGAGCTGACCACTCGTCTCTCGCCCGACCCGACTACCGGAAGCCTGCTTCTCAACGCGGTCGCGTTTGCCAAGCTCGCCAACGGTGACTTCCGGGTCGCGCGGGCGATCTGGGCCGAGATCCTCGCGCTCGGCCCCGGTTGCCCCGAGGAGGAGCTCGCACCTGCCCTGGCGCTTGTGGGTTTCGCCCAGATTTGCCTCGGTGAAGTGGCAACGGGCCACACAAATCTGCGGGAGGGAACCGACCGGGCCCGGCCACTGCACCCGGTCAATTTCGCTTCAGTGCAACTCTATTCGGCTGTTCTGGCGGCACTGGGTCTTGTCGACGTGGGCAGCCTCCTCGACGGCGTCCGCACCGCCTGGCAACGCGCTGAATCGTTCGGCGACATCTGCGGGATCATCCTGGCGCGCTGGACCTACGGGACGATCCTCGTGCGAACACCGGGGAGCCGTGACGAGGGTGTCGCGGTTCTGCACAGCGCGCGAACGACGGCCACCACACACCGATTGGGCGCCTGCACCCTGGCGATGATCGCCGCCGATCTGGCTCGGGAGTCGGCCCGCACCGGACGCCTGGACGAAGCGATCGCCGAAGTCCGGCAATCCTTCGAGGAGGATCTGTCCGGTGTTCCGACCTTCGCGGCTTTCCCCGCAGAAGCTCTGGTCGAGTTGTTGGTGGCTCGCGGGTCTGTGGACGACCTCGCCGAAGCCAACCGGGTTCTGAACCGTTGGCAGAACCTCGGTATCGACGTCCCCGCATTACAACTGTGGCTGCTGAGGGCACAGACGCTCCTGGCGCGGGCAGAAAGCGACAATCGCGCGGAACAGGACTTTGCCAAGCGCTACCTCAGGCTCTGCGAACAGTTGAATGCCGTCGGCAGGCTCGATGAGGCCCGTCTACTTGCCGCCGCGGCCGGCGTGCAGACCGTGACAGGGTGACGGTCATGGCGAAGATCTTGGCCTACACCTCGCCGGCACTGGGTCACATGCTGCCGATCAGTGCGCTACTGACGGAGCTGGCCGCCCTTGGACACCGCATCCACCTGCGGACCCTGTCCACGGCCGTGGATACCGGAAATCGGCTGGGATTCGAGGCATCGGCGATCGATCCGCGCATCGAGGCCATCGAACTCGGGGATTGGCGGGCGGCCAATCCCCGCGAGGCCTTGCGGCTGGGGGTGCGCGCGTTTGGTCAGCGGGCGCACTACGAAGTGGACGACCTTGCCCGCGCCGTCGCCGACTTCGGCCCGGATGCGCTGGTCATCGACGTCAATTGTTGGGGGGCGTTGTGTGCAGCTGAGGCCGGCTCCATTCCCTGGGCATGCTTCACGCCGTACACGCCCGCACTGCGGTCACCGGGAGTCCCGCCGTTCGGTCTCGGTCTGCGACCGTTGCGGGGGATTCTCGGCACGGCGCGGGACGCGACGGTCGCGGCGGTAGTCACGCGATCCCTCGAACGGATCATGCTGCCGCCGATCAATTCGGTCCGGCACACTGTCGGCCTCGCCGACGTCGGCTCGATGGACGAATTTCTTCGCCGCGCGCCACTCATGCTGGTCGCCAGCGGAAAACCGTTCCAGTATCCGTGGACGGACTGGGGCTCCGCGGTGCAGATGATCGGCCCCTGCGTTCTTGACCCGCCGTGGGTATCCGAACCAGATTGGCTGTCGGCAATCGACCGGCCGATCGTCCTGGTGACCACATCGTCGGAGAAGCAGGACGACGCTGTTCTGGTCGAGACGACGATCGCCGCACTCGCCGAGGAACCCGTACACGTGGTCGCGACCATGCCGGCCGGTGATGCTCACACGATTGCGGCTGGACCGAACGTGACCGTCTGTGAGTTCGTCCCACATGGCCGGGTGCTCGAACGCGCGGTCTGCGCGGTGACCCACGGCGGGATGGGCGCAACGCAGAAGGCTCTCTCGTACAGGGTGCCGGTATGTGTGGTGCCGTTCGGTCGCGACCAACTCGAGGTCGCGCGGCGGGTTGAGATAGCCCGATGCGGCACCCGTCTCGCGGCACGCAAGCTGTCACCATCGCGCCTACGCCCCAAGATCTTGCAGGCGATCGAATTGTCAAACGGTGTCGGGGACGTGGCAGCCGGATTCGTCAGCACCGGCGGAGCTCCGCGCGGCGCGGAACTCCTCGAACATCAGCTTCTCGGCTAGATAACAGCTTGATGACAACGGGCAAAGCTCAGGGCGCGCCGGCAGCCGCACAATCCGTTGCTAGAACCCCACTAAAACCCGTAGTGCATGAGTTCTGCGGGGGTGACCAGGCGTTCGTGCTTGGCCGGGAACTCACGGCTCTTCATCGGATGACGGAAGAAGGACCAGGCTATACGCCGGACCCGCGTACGAGATATCGGGTTGAGGTACACAAGGATCACTCCTGTGGTCAAATCTCGGTCTTATCGGGTCGCGACTTTACCGCAGCAACCACTCCAGCAATTAGACACAGATCACACCGCAAACTGCAATAGGCGCGCCGGTAAATAATCGGATGATTCGGATGGGGCTGGAGTTATCTGTGGGATTACTGAAAGACAGCGATTTCGGCGCGCAAACCGATGCTAGGCGAACGAAAGCGCGCCGAAATCGCAGCAGGTCCGCTCAGCGTTGCGGGGCGGCCGTCGGCTTGATCGGTGCCGGCAGCGCGGTGTGCCCCATCAAGTAGCGGTCGACGCCAGCGGCCGCGGCCCGGCCCTCGGCGATCGCCCACACGATCAGGGACTGGCCACGGCCCATGTCACCGGCGACGAAGACGCCCGGCACCGAGGTGGCGAAGTCCTTGTCGCGGCTGACATTGCCGCGCTCGTTGAGTTCCACACCCAGGTCGGTGAGCAGCCCCGGCCGTTCCGGCCCGACGAAGCCCATGGCCAGCAGCACCAGGTCGGCCTCGAGGTCGAAGTCGGTGCCCTCCACCTTCTCGAACTTGCCGCCCTTCATCACCACTTCGTGTGCACGCAGCCCGGTGACCTTGCCCTCGTCACCGACGAACTTCTCGGTGTTCACCGCGAACACCCGCTCGCCGCCCTCTTCATGAGCCGAGGCCACCCGGTACATCAGCGGGTACGTCGGCCACGGCGTCGAGTCCGCACGGGTCTCCGGCGGCCGCGGCATGATCTCGAACTGATGGATGCTGGCGGCACCCTGCCGGTGAGCGGTGCCCAGGCAGTCCGCGCCGGTGTCACCGCCACCGATGATGACGACCTTCTTGCCCTTGGCAGTGATCGGCGGCTGACCGTCTTCGTCGACCACCGGATCACCGTGGGTGACCTTGTTGGCCCATGGCAGGTATTCCATGGCCTGGTGGATGCCGTCGAGCTCGCGGCCGGGGACCGGCAGGTCGCGCCAATCGGTCGCGCCACCGCTGAGCACCACGGCGTCGTAGTTCAGCCGCAGCTGCGCAACCGTGAGGTCGACGCCGACGTTGACCCCGGTGCGGAACTGCGTGCCCTCGGCCTCCATCTGCTCGAGCCGCCGGTCGATGTGGCGCTTCTCCATCTTGAACTCGGGGATGCCGTAGCGCAGTAGACCGCCGATGCGATCGGCACGCTCGAACACCGTCACCTGGTGCCCCGCCCTGGTCAGCTGTTGCGCGGCTGCCAGGCCCGCGGGACCCGACCCGACGACCGCGACCTTCTTGCCGGTCATCTTGTCCGGCATCATCGGCACAACCCAGCCCTCGGCGAAGGCATTGTCGATGATCTCGACCTCGACCTGCTTGATGGTCACTGGATCCTGGTTGATGCCCAACACGCAGGACGCCTCGCACGGCGCGGGGCACAGCCTGCCAGTGAACTCCGGGAAGTTGTTGGTCGCGTGCAGCCGCTCGATCGCGTCGCGCCAACGGTCCCGATAGACCAGGTCGTTCCACTCGGGAATCAGATTTCCCAACGGGCAACCGTTGTGGCAGAACGGGATTCCGCAGTCCATGCACCGGGAAGCCTGGGCCTCGAGGGTCTCGTGGGAGAAGTCCTCTTCGTAGACCTCTTTCCAGTCCTTCAGCCGCAGATCGACTGGCCGGCGTGCCGGCGTCTCACGCTTGGTGTACTTGAGGAAACCGCGTGGATCAGCCATTGGCCGCCGCCATGATCGCGGTGTCGACGTCCTCGCCGTTGCGCTCGGCCTCGGCGATGGCGGTCAGAACCGACCGGTAGTCGCGCGGCATCACCTTCACGAAGTTCTTCAGTTGAGACTCCCAGTCCGACAAAATACGTTGTCCCACAGCTGAATCAGTGGCATCGACGTGGGCGACGAGCATGCCCTGCAGCCACTCGACATCATCGGCGTCCAGTCGCTCCAGATCCACCATCTCGGTGTTGAGATTGTCGCCGAGATGACCGTGCTCGTCATAGACGTAGGCGATGCCACCGGACATGCCCGCGGCGAAGTTGCGGCCAGTGGGTCCGAGGATCGCCACCTTGCCGCCGGTCATGTACTCGCAGCCGTGGTCGCCGACGCCCTCGACCACCGCGTGGGCGCCCGAGTTACGCACCGCGAACCGTTCGCCGACCTGACCGCGCAGGAACGCCTGCCCGCTGGTCGCGCCGAACAGGATCACGTTGCCCGCGATGATGTTGTCCTCGGCGACGAAGTCGCTCGGGGCGGCCTCCGACGGCCGCACCACGATGCGCCCGCCAGACAGTCCCTTGCCGACGTAGTCGTTGGCATCTCCATACACGCGCAGCGTGATGCCCTTGGGGACGAAGGCGCCGAAGCTGTTGCCTGCCGACCCGTCGAACGTGATGTCAATGGTGCCGTCCGGAAGCCCTTGTCCCCCATGCGCCTTGGTGAGCTCGTGACCAAGCATGGTGCCGACGGTGCGGTTGACGTTGGCGATCGTGGTCGAGAAACGGACCGGAAGCCCGGTTTCCAAGGCCTCATTGCATTGCACGATCAGCTGCTGGTCGAGCGCCTTGTCGAGACCGTGGTCCTGGCGCGAGCTGCAGTACAGGTCCTGGTTCATGAACGCCGAGTCGGGCTCGTGCAGCACCGGGGACAAGTCCAGCTTGTGGGCCTTCCAGTGCTCCGCGGCCTGCGCGGTGTCGAGCGCGCCGACCTGACCGACCATCTCATTGACCGTGCGGAAGCCCAACTGCGCCATCAGCTCCCGCACCTCTTCGGCGATGAACAGGAAGAAGTTCTCGACGAACTCGGGCTGGCCGTTGAAGCGCTCGCGCAGCAGCGGATTCTGAGTGGCGACGCCGACAGGGCAGGTGTCGAGGTGACACACGCGCATCATGATGCAGCCCACCACCACCAGCGGGGCTGTGGCGAAGCCGAACTCCTCGCCGCCGAGCAGCGCGGCGATGACGACATCGCGGCCGGTCTTGAGCTGGCCGTCGACCTGCACGACGATGCGGTCACGAAGTCCGTTGAGCAACAACGTCTGTTGAGTCTCCGCCAGGCCGAGCTCCCACGGTGCGCCCGCGTGCTTCTGCGAGGTGAGCGGCGTGGCTCCAGTGCCGCCGTCGTGACCGGAGATCAGCACGACGTCGGCGTGGGCCTTCGAGACGCCGGCGGCGACGGTGCCGACGCCGTTCTCGCTCACCAGCTTCACGTGCACGCGCGCCTGCGGGTTGGCGTTCTTCAGGTCGTGGATCAGCTGGGCCAGATCCTCGATCGAATAGATGTCGTGGTGCGGCGGCGGTGAGATCAGGCCGACGCCGGGCGTCGAGTGCCGCACCTCGGCCACCCACGGGTACACCTTTTTCCCTGGAAGTTGGCCGCCCTCACCGGGTTTTGCACCTTGGGCCATCTTGATCTGGATGTCGGTGCAGTTTGTCAGGTAATGGCTGGTGACGCCGAAGCGGCCGGAGGCCACCTGCTTGATGGCGCTGCGGCGCCAGTCGCCGTTGGCGTCGGGCTCGAAGCGGTCGACCGACTCGCCACCCTCGCCCGAGTTGGACCGGCCACCGAGGCGGTTCATCGCGATGGCCAGCGTCTCGTGCGCTTCAGCGGAGATAGAGCCGTAACTCATTGCGCCGGTGGAGAATCGCTTCACGATCTCGGTGGCGGACTCGACCTCTTCCAGCGGCACGGGGGGCCGGAGAGCGTCATCACCTGTGCGGAACTTGAGTAGACCGCGCAGCGAGGCGAGCCGCTCGCTCTGGTCGTCGACCAGCTTGGTGTACTCCTTGAAGATCGAGTACTGGCCGGTGCGCGTGGCGTGCTGCAGCTTGAACACCGTGTCGGGGTTGAACAGGTGGTATTCGCCGTCGCGGCGCCACTGGTATTCGCCACCGACCTCGAGCTCGCGGTGCGCGCGCTCGTCGGGGCGATCCAGGTAGGCCAGGGCATGACGGGCGGCGACGTCAGCGGCGATGTCCTCGAGGTCGATGCCGCCGACCGGACAGGACAGGCCGGTGAAGTAGTCGTCGAGCACCTGCTGGCTGATGCCGATCGCCTGGAACAGCTGGGCACCCGTGTAGGACGCCAGGGTGGAGATGCCCATCTTGGACATCACCTTCAGCACACCCTTGCCTGCGGCCTTGACGTAGTTGGCCTTGGCCTGGTCGCTGCTGATATCGGCGATCACGCCGCGGTCGCACATGTCCTCGATGGACTCGAACGCCATGTACGGGTTGATGGCGGCGGCGCCGAAGCCGACCAGGGCGGCCATGTGGTGCACCTCGCGGGCGTCACCCGCCTCGACGACGAGGCCGACGTGGGTGCGGGTGCGGTCGCGCACCAGGTGGTGGTGCACCGCCGACACGCTCAGCAGCGACGGGATCGGCGCCAGCGACTCGTTGGACTCGCGGTCGGACAGCACGATGATGCGCGCCCCGTTGCGGATGGCCTGCGAGACCTTGGCGCGAACGTCGTCGAGCGCCTCCTTGAGCCCCTGGCCCCCGCGAGCGACCGGGTACAGACAGCGGATGACAGCGGCGCGCAGGCCGTGCTTGTGACCGCGGATCTCGTGGTCGGGGTCGACGCACATCAGCTTCGACAGGTCGGCATTGCGCAGGATCGGGTTGGGCAGAATGATCTGGCGACACGAGTCCGCGTTGGGATTGAGCAGGTCACCCTCCGGGCCGACGGTCCCCTGCAGGCTGGTGACGACCTCCTCGCGGATGGCGTCCAGCGGCGGGTTGGTCACCTGGGCGAACAACTGCTGGAAGTAGTCGAACAGCATGCGCGGACGCGCCGACAGCACCGCAACCGGGGTGTCGGTGCCCATCGAGCCGAGTGCCTCCGCTCCGGTGCGCGCCATGGGCGCGACCAGCAGGTTGAGCTCCTCGTAGGTGAAACCGAAGGCCTGCTGCCGCAACACCACGCGATGGTGGGGCATGCGGACGTAGTCACCGGGCGGCAGGTCGTCGAGGTGGAACTGCCCCGCGTCGAGCCACTGCTGGTACGGCTCGGCCGCGGCGAGCTCGGCCTTGATCTCCTCGTCGGAGATGATGCGGCCCTGCGCGGTGTCCACCAGGAACATGCGGCCGGGCTGCAGGCGCATCTTGCGCACCACGGTCGACGGGTCGAGGTTCAGCACGCCGGCCTCGGACGCGAGGACGACGAGGCCGTCCTCGGTGATCCAGACCCGGGACGGGCGCAGGCCGTTGCGGTCGAGCACGGCGCCGATCACGGTGCCATCGGTGAAGCACACCGCGGCGGGGCCGTCCCAGGGCTCCATGAGCGACGAGTGGTACGCGTAGAAGGCGCGCCGCGCCGGATCCATCGACTCGTGGCGCTCCCACGCCTCGGGGATCATCATCAGCATCGAGTGGGCGAGGCTGCGGCCACCGAGGTGGAGCAGCTCGAGAACCTCGTCGAAACGCGCGGTGTCCGAGGCGCCCGGCGTACAGACCGGGAAGATCTTGTCGAGGTCCTGCGTCGAACCGAACACGTCACTGTTGATGAGCGCCTCTCGGGCCCGCATCCAGTTCTCGTTGCCGGTGACGGTGTTGATCTCGCCGTTGTGGGCGACCCGGCGGAACGGGTGCGCCAGCGGCCAGGACGGGAACGTGTTAGTGGAGAAGCGCGAGTGCACGATGCCCAGCGCGCTGGTGAGCCGCTCGTCCTGGAGGTCGAGGTAGAACGCCTTGAGCTGCGGGGTGGTCAGCATGCCCTTGTAACAGAAAGTCTGACCGGAAAGGCTTGGGAAATAGACGGTTTCGCGTCCGGGACCGTCCTGGCCGGGACCTTTGGTGCCCAGTTCGTGCTCGGCGCGCTTGCGCACCACGTAGGCACGGCGCTCCAGGTCCATCCCGGAGGCACCCCCGATGAACACCTGCCGGAACGTCGGCATCGCATCGCGGGCCAGCGCACCGAGGGACGAATCGTCGGTCGGCACGTCGCGCCAGCCGAGCAGCGTCAGGCCCTCGGCCTCGATGATCTTGCCGACGGACTCGCACGCCGTCGCGGCGTCGCGCGACGACTGCGGCAGGAAGGCGATCCCGGTGGCGTAGCTGCCCTCCTCGGGCAACTCGAAGTCGACAACGGCGCGAAGGAAGGCGTCGGGAACCTGCAGCAGGATGCCCGCACCGTCGCCGGTGTTCGGCTCTGCGCCCTGAGCACCGCGGTGCTCCATGTTCAGCAGTGCCGTGATGGCCTTGTCGACGATGTCGCGGCTGCGACGGCCGTGCATGTCTGCGACCATGGCGACGCCACACGAATCGTGTTCATAAGCGGGGTTGTACAGCCCGACACTGCTGGGCATTCGCACCTGACCCTTCACAAGCTTTTTTTGCGCGGTGGTTCGTCGACTTCACCGCGCCCCGCCAGGGATTCCTCCGTGCGTCACTGGACGGGGCTCCACTGTGGTGTCAACAAGTCGTAAAACGATATGTCAAACCCCCGCTGACATGCCAACTTAGTCTAGGCTAAGTCGGTTGCCCTCCCGTTTTTTGCGCAGCTGCGGCCAATGAACGATTTTGCTGCGGAATCCGTTGTCGCCGCCCCTTTTTGGTGGTCCGATGGGCCGTCTGGGCACCCCGGCTTGGATGGGGTGCTCCGCCACGGCTGTTTTGGGCTGTTTGCTGAGGGCATACGCCGCTGGGGTTCCTGGTGCGGGATACCTCACATCACCTGTTGTCACCGCCATCGCGACCTGGGCTAACCGCCGGTCTGGGACTTTGCGCAAACTCTGGTCGGATTCTTAGCTTTTGCGCCCAAACCGACAAACGGCCGAGAAAACGCGTGTGGAATCCGGCAAAACGTCGATCTCGCGGACCAGCGATACTGGTCACGATGACCGACCGCGACGACCACCTGCGCGACCGCTTCCGGCAGGGCCCGCCACCGGACCACTCCGCCGGCCCGCCGACGGAGCGGATCCCTCGCATCGTGATGCCGCCGTCGCCGCCCCCTGCCCCCCAACGGCCCTATCCCCCGCTTCCAGCTCCCCCGCCGCCGCGACCGGTCAAGCCCAAGCCGACCCACGGGTGGCGGCGCGGTATCCACGCGGCGACGTTCGGGCTGGTGAACCCCGGCCCGTCGCGCCAGGAGCAGCGTCAGGCGGCGATGGAGGCCATGGTGGCCGCCCCGCTGCGTGGCCACTACAAGATCGGGGTGCTGGGCAAGGGCGGTGTCGGCAAGACGACGGTGTCCGCCAGCGTCGGGTGTGTGCTGGCCGAGCTGCGCCGTGGGGATCGGGTGGTGGCCGTCGACGCCGACACCGCGTTCGGCCGGCTGGGCAGCCGCATCGATCCGCGGGCCGGCGGCTCCTACTGGGAGCTGGCGAAGAACAAGAACCTGCAGTCCTTCGCCGAGGTGCTCACCCGGATGGGCAGCAACTCGTCGGGGCTGTTCGTGCTGGCCGGGGAGAACGGCAGTCGGCGCGGGATCCTCGACCCGGCGATCTATCGCGAGGCCACCACGCGCCTGGACCGGCATTTCACGATCTCGATCGTGGACTGCGGTTCGACGATGGACGCCCCTGTCACCCAGGAGGCGATGCGCGATATGGACACGCTGATCGTGGTGTCCTCGCCGTGGCCGGACGGGGCCTCGGCGGCCGCGCAGACGATGGAATGGCTTGCTGCCCATGGCAAGACGGGTTTGATGCAGCGTTCGGTGATCGTCCTCAACGATTCCGACGGACATTCAGACAAGCGCACCCGCGGGGTGCTGGCCGATCAGTTCCGCTCGCGACGGCAGGCGGTGGTGGAGGTGCCGTTCGATCCGGGCTTGCGTCCGGGCGGGGTGATCAACAACACCGGTGAGATGTCGGTGCCGACCCGGCGAGCCTTTGTCGAAGTGGCAGCGGTCATTTCGCAGTTCTTGTCGACGATCCCGCACCGTGGACCCCAAGCCCGCTAGCGTCGCCGGATACTCAATCCAATCGGTGCTCGGCACCGGTGGGACGGGCACGGTGTACCTAGCCCGGGACGGGCTTCACCTTGTCGCGCTGAAGGTCTTCGACTCCAGACGGCCGTCGACCGTGGCTCTCGTCCATCCCCATATCATGCCGGTGCTGGACCGCGGCCGGACGGAATCCGGAAAGTACTGGATCGCAATGCCGTACGCGTCCGGCGGCGACGCCGACGCCGAACTGAGGGCGGGGCGAATGGCGCCGACGCGCGCGGTGCAGATCATCGGCGACGTCGCCGAAGCCTTGGACTTCGCCCATGCCAGGGGCGTGGTGCACGGTGACGTCAAGCCGTCGAATTTCCTCTTGGCAGAGCAGGATCGAGTACTACTGGCCGACTTCGGGACGCCACCGTTCGCCGGGAGCGGAACGGTCCTGTTGTCGGCGGCGTACGCATCGCCAGAGATGTTGCAGCGTAAGGAGATCGACGGGCGCGCCGATGTCTACTCGTTGGGTTGCTCGCTGTTTCGGCTGCTGACGGGTAAGCCGCCGTTCTTCGACGCCGGGTCGAAAGATGCGGTCGTTCAGGCTCATCTGCACCGGGACGCTCCGCGGGCCACCAGCTTCGCGCGGTGGCTGCCAGCCTCAATCAACGACGTGATCGCCACGGCGATGGCGAAGGATCCAAGTGAGCGCTTTCAGAGTGCGCGAGCGTTCGCAGACGCGGGCGTTGATGCGCTCGGGTAGCCGAGCGCGATTAGACCAACGGGACAGCGAGGCGATGAGTCGGTTGTCCCGTCAAATCGCTGATCACATCAAAGTCCTTGTCGAAGTGCAACACTGTGAGCCCGATTAGCTCCGCTGTTGCCGCGATCAGCAAGTCTGGAATCGACGGCGCGCGATGCTTGCCGACGTCGGCGAGCAGCAACTGAACTTCCAGCGCGCGATCCTCGATTGCGGGTGTCAGATATTCGACCGGCATCGCCGCAAGCGGGGATGCGCGAAAGTCACGGCGGGCAACAGATCCCGTGCGTGCCGAATAGCCGATCTCTAGTCGCGTGATGTTGGTGATATGCACCAGTCCGCGCTCGATGCGGTTGCTCCACTCGTCGACGTCAGCACTGTCGGCCATTCTTACCAGGGCCGATTTGTCGACGAGCCAGACTTGCTCGCTCATCGCCAGGCTTGATCCATCACGGCGGCGTCTGCAAGGTCGCTGTATGTGTCGGCGAAGTGATGCCAGTCCGCGTGCGCGACGGTGATTCGTGCAGCGTGCGCATCCTGGGTGAGCCGTCGACGGATGTACTCGGTCCGGGATACACCCAGCCTTGCCGCCAATTGGTCCAAGGTCGCCAAGACGTCCTCAGGCACGTCACGGATTAGTACATCGCTCATGGCACCTCCTTCGTGATATCAAATGATATCACGAGCTCACATCGGATTTCTCGCGCGCACTACCCGAGACTTAACGGCACATTCTTTTCCGCGCAGGCGACCGCCACCGCGGCGATAAGGTCTTGGGCCCGCAGGGTCTCGAGGTCCTCGACGGTCACCGACCCCTTATTGGTCCGGTTCTGAGCGGCCACCCGGGAATCCCGTAACCGCTCGGCGCGCTCGACGACGTTGCGGGCGAATCGGCCGTTCTGCATCACGTCAATGCCGTGGCTGCCATCCGGAGCTAGGTAGGCCCGCAGCTTGCGGCAGGCCGCGTTCAACGCCTCCTGCGCAGCCGGGTCGATCACCGTGGCGCGCGGGCTGCCATAGCGGATCGCGATCTCGACCAGCTCGTCGGGGCTGTAGGACTCGAACCGCAGCTTGCGGTTGAACCGTCCCGCCAAACCGGGGTTAACGGTGAGGAATTCGTCGACTTCCTTCTCATAGCCCGCCCCGATAAAGCAGAAGTCGAAGCGGTGCACCTCCAACGCGACCAGAAGCTGGTTCACCAGATTCAGGGGCACGGGTCACCGCAGTCCGGCGCCGTAGCGCGCCTGATTGTCGGTCTCAGCCTCCTCGCGCAGTGCCGCGAACGCCAGGTTCAGCCGATCACTGAGCTCACCATGGCTG
>JAHFVD010000128.1 GCA_023264735.1 Mycobacterium sp.
TGTGCTGAACAACCGCGACCTCGACGGTGACATCGGCTCGGACGGGTCCACCCCGCAAAGTCGCGCCAACGCAGCCGGCTTCCACGGTCGCGTGGCGCAGACGGTGGCGATCAACCCTGCCCTGGCCATCAGCGGCCTCGAAATCATCAACCAGTGGTACTACAACCCCGCCTATTTCGCGATCATGTCGGACTGCGGCAACACTCAGATTGGTGTGTGGTCGGAGAACAGCTTGGATCGGTCTGTTGTGGTGGCCGTCTACGGGCAGCCCTGATTGAGAGCGAAAGGACGTCTTGCGCAATGATTCTCACCGGCTGGCGTAGTTCATGTGGTCGTCGGTACGCCCGACGGTCGCGACGCCTTCCTGTCATGAATGCGCGGATCGCGGGGTTGCGTATCGTCCTGGCGGCGGTTCTGGGGCTGTGTGTGTGGAACGCGGCCGCAGCGAAGGCCGCGCCTGGTGTCGAGTATCTTCAGGTGCCCTCAGCGGCGATGGGTCGTGACATTCCGGTTGCGTTTCTGGCAGGTGGTCCGCATGCGGTTTACCTGCTGGATGCTTTTGATGCCGCACCGGAGGTGAGTAACTGGGTGACTCTGGGAAACGCGATGACGACGCTTGCGGGCAGGGGTATCTCGGTTGCTGCGCCAGCAGGTGGTGCTTACAGCATGTACACCGACTGGGAGCAGGATGGCGGCCGCCAGTGGGAGACCTTCCTGTCCAGTGAGCTGCCCGATTGGCTGACCGCTAACAAGGGTTTGGCTCCTGGGGGGCATGCGGTGGTCGGTGCGTCGCAGGGTGGCTATGCTGCTGTGGCGTTGACGGCGTTTCACCCCAACCGTTTTCGTTATGCCGGGTCGATGTCGGGTTTCTTAGCGCCTGAACGCACCGGCGTCGATGGCGCGATTACGGCTGGGCTGCAGCGCTTTGGTGGGGTGGACATCCGTAATATGTGGGGACTTCCTCAACTTGGTCGGTGGAAGTGGCATTCGCCGAATGCGCATGCTCAGCTTTTGGTGGACAACAACAGTCGATTGTGGGTTTTTAGCCCCGGCACGTTCACCGCGGCCGATCCCGCGGCGATGATCGATTATCCCGATATCGCCCAGGGCACCAACCGAACATTTTTCGCCCAGTACCGCACCGTCGGCGGGACCAACGGACACTTCGACTTTCCCACCAGCGGTGACCACGGGTGGTCCAGTTGGGCACCGCAACTCGCCGTGTTGGCGCCTGATTTGGTTGCGAGTATCAGGTAGGCGTGGGGGGGCTGAATATGAAGTACTTCAGGGTGATAACGACAGCGGTGATCACTGTGGTCGGGGTCGTCTTTCTCCCGACGGCGGCTGTCCCGGCGCACGCCGACCCGGGGGCAGGCTCGTGTCCCCTGGCGATCGCGTTCGTGTGCGGGCTGGTACCCATTGCGCCGGATTTGGATCACGATGTTGATCTGACGAAGCTGCCGCCTGGGGTGGATCCGTTTGAACCGTACCAGGATTCGGATCCTGCCAGGACATGCGACAGCCCATGTCAATAGGTCAGAAGCTCACCCAACAAACCACATCATAACGAAGGAGGGGTTCATGGACCCGAATCCGGATTACGACGCCAGTGATGAGATCGAGTATTTCTTCACCTGGCTGCCCTGGGCGCTCCGCGGTGTCTACCCACCGCCGGCGTATCCACCCGTCTAACCATTCGCAGCGCCGACCAAGACGGACAGCCGCGCCGGCTGCGGTGTGGGGGTGCGGGGCGTATGCAGGGCGGCAACGGTGTCCGGGTCGCACAGGCCGGCGCTACATGATTCGACTGACAGAACGGATGGGAGAACTAGATGGGTATCGGTATTGCGGTTGAGGGGTTGACGAAGTCGTTTGGTTCCCAGCGGATTTGGGAGGACGTGACCCTCGATATCCCCGCTGGTGAGGTCAGCGTGTTGCTGGGCCCGTCGGGTACCGGTAAGTCGGTGTTTTTGAAGTCGTTGATCGGTTTGTTGCGCCCGGAGCGGGGCAAGATCATCGTCGATGGCACCAACATCATCGAGTGTTCGGCTAAGGAGCTCTACGAGATCCGCACGCTGTTCGGGGTGATGTTCCAGGATGGTGCGTTGTTCGGTTCGATGAGCCTGTTCGACAACACCGCGTTCCCGCTTCGTGAGCACACGAAGAAGAAGGAATCCGAGATTCGCCAGATCGTGATGGAGAAGCTCGAGCTGGTCGGTCTGGGTGGGGATGAGACCAAGTTCCCCGGTGAGATTTCTGGTGGTATGCGCAAGCGTGCCGGCCTGGCGCGTTCACTGGTGCTGGATCCGAAGATCATCCTGTGCGATGAGCCCGACTCGGGCCTGGATCCGGTGCGTACCGCTTATCTGTCGCAGCTGTTGATCGATATCAATGCCCAGATCGACTGCACGATCTTGATCGTGACGCACAACATCAACATCGCCCGTACGGTGCCCGACAACATCGGCATGTTGTTCCGTAAGCATCTGGTGATGTTCGGCCCGCGTGAGGTGTTGTTGACCAGTGATGAGCCGGTGGTTCGTCAGTTCCTCAATGGTCGCCGCATCGGCCCGATCGGTATGTCGGAGGAGAAGGACGAGTCGACGATGGCTGAGGAGCAGGCCTTGGTCGATGCCGGTCACCACGACGGTGGTGTCGAGGAGATCGTGGGTGTGCCCCCGCAGCTGACGGTCACCCCCGGTATGCCGGTGCGCGACGCGGTGCGCCGCCGCCAGGAGCGGGTGCGTCAGATCCTGCACACCCTGCCCCCGGCCGCCCAGGAAGCCATCCGCGACGACCTCGACGGCCGCGGCCAGCTTGCTGGGGTTGTCCCCGGTGCGCGGCACCGGCCGGTGGACGAGGATGCACCGACGGTCCGCTTGGGGGCAACCAGTGGGGGTGTTCCGCATGGCTGACCCACTCTCGGCAGTAGCCACGCGCAGACCTCGCGCCGTGCAGGCCAGGGGCAGGGACACCGTCGAGGCGGATCGCTCGATAGCTGCTCTGTGGCCAGCACCGGCCCCGACCGATGCTCTGACCCGACCCGAGGCAGCCTCGCCGGACCCTACCGAGAAGATCTATTCGCGAGCGATGGCGCTAGTGGACGAAAAGGGCGCCAAGGCGCTGACCCTTCGCGATATTGCCGCCGATCTTCGGATCTCCACGCAAACGCTGCACAAGCGCGTCGGCAGCCGCGATGAATTACTTCGGTGCATCGCACGCACCTTCGCCGAAGGTCTCGACGTGTCGATTCGAGTCAAGGAGTCCTGGCGCGCAACATCGCTGGAATGGTGCCGCCAGCTTCACCACGCGTTGATCGCCCACCCACAGCTATCGGTTCTGCTCGACGACACCGTCAACCAGCCCTGGGTAAGGACTGTCGAGAACCTGGCTGATCTCGCTGTGCACGAAGGTATTCCGCGTGCGCGGGCCCAGGAATGCTTGCGTCCGCTGGTTCACGTCACCGTCAATGATGCGTTGGCGCACGTGCGCGCCGCCTTGCACGATGCCAGCGCACCGGCCCCCCAGCGCATCGCCGATGAACAAGACTTCATGGACACTCTCGGTCTGATGCTCGACGGAATGCAGGAACGGCGCCGCTCGGGGGCAACACCCACGAGCCCACCAACCAAGACCCGACGGAAACTACCACCCGTACCGGACCGCAGTCACCTCGCAAAAATGGACAGGGCCGGACAGATCTCCTTCGCATGGGCGCTGGTGGATGCTGTTAAGCCCTACCTTAACGACGCTGAGCGAGTCTGGCTGGTGACCAACATCGGCGCCGGCGACGTTGAAGACGCCATCTTCAACCTGCTGCGGTGCGTCGAACGTAACCGCGCGGGTCTTCCCACCTCGATGCTCGTTGAGGTCCAACGCTGGCTCAACGGCTATCTGGGCAGCGACAGAGAAGCGTTCCTGCGGTCGCTCATCGACGAGCTGCGATTCGTATGAACCCGCCGAATCTCCCGCAGCGATCCAGCCAAACATCACGGCTTAGCTCGTTCCCATGTGGTCGAAAGGAATACCGATGAATCGGACGCGCCGGGGTAGCCGTGCTTTCATGCGAAGTGCTGCAGCGATTGTGGCGTTGCCATGCGCAAGCGTTGTGTGCAGCACACCACCGGCGATGGCAGTCCCCGGTCCGGAAATCGAATACGTCTACAACGTGATCGTGCGCCGACACTTCGACTTTCCCAACAACGACGCCATCGGCTACGGCTACCACCTGTGCGACACCCTCCGAAATGGGCAGGGCTACCCACAACTGATGGACGACGTCAAACGCGATGTCTTCCCTAACGACGAACAAGCTGCCAACTACGTGGTGTCGAACGCGATCGGGATCCTGTGTCCCGCCCAGATTTGGCAGCTACGACACTCCGCAGCAGGCTATCAACCACCGCCGGCATAGCCGAACGCCATCAAATGTTCCGCCGGAACCAACGATGACGAAACATCCCTGGAGGGCAAGCCATTTCACGCACACCCTCGAACCGTTTCGGCGGGCTCGTAGTGTCTGAAAGCAACGCCGCCGTCACGATCGGCATCGGACAATTTCGAGGTGCTACCCGCAATTTCGTGTACCGCGCGCTCGCAGGCGAGACCTTCACAGTGATGCGGCGCGGCCGCCCCGCCGTCGAGCTCCGAGGAACCCACAACCGGCGCTGCGAATATGCACTAAAAATCTCCCTGGCCGCAGCCCGAACGCGCGCTTCGAAATTCTTCGACCGAGTAGCAACCGGCGACATCATCGCAATTGAACACTGTGGCGAAACGATAGCGGTCTTACATCCCTGTGTGAATGATCAAGCAGCGCAAGCGAAGCCGTAGCTGAACCCGAATGCGAACGTACATCTGTGACACGAACACCGGGTTGAACGACCGACCGCTCAAGGACCCTTGGCGGGATCGTCGCGCGATAGGGTCATGTCCGGGTTCTGACAACGAACCAACAATCGAGGAGGTTTGCCCGTGGGTGATGTGAAAGTGAACGTGGCATCGCATGTGATGACGCGACTAGACGTCTCCACCGCAATGCCTTTCGAGGAATTCCGCGCACGGTTCGAAAGCGCTGCACCGGCATTCGACGAGGGGATCATCCATGCGCTGGTTCAGCGCGGAGCTCCCTGGGCGGACATGCAGGCTGCAGTGCAGAAGATGGCTCCGCACCACTTGATCCGATACGTCACGATGGACGCCACTGCGGTGATGTCTCTGGCAGGCAACAGCACCAGGGCCGTCGAATATCTGATGGGCAATCACGTGATCGCCGAGACCATGTTTCGCCATGACCCGCATGCGCTGCTTTACGCACCGCTGCGCGTGCTGTTGTACAGCGACGCCCATGGCGACGCGGTGTTCAGCCTCGATCAGCCCAGCACCGCATTCGCCAGCTTGGGCATCGACGAAGTGACCCGAGTCGGTCTCGGACTCGACGAGAAAGTCGCTGCACTGCTGGCATTCCTTGGTGTCGAGGTGGCCTTTCCCCAGCCTGCGTGACGCGGATCGTCGCCAGGAATCGATCGAATCACCGATCCGGCGATGAGTTACCGTCGGTCCCATCGCCTGGAGCCATTACCTCGCATCCGGGATCGCCGCCGCGGCTCGCTGTTACGCAGGCGTTTCAGACCTGAGCCGACAGATGCGGTCATGCAGAGCTTTCGTGATTGAGCCCACGCGCGCCCTTGACAAGAGAGATCGCTCACTCTACCGTCGAAAGCGTGCTGAAGACGCCGGGTCCCTCAGCGGTTCTCCTAAGGGGGCTGACCGGCACCCAATCACTCGGTCAGCACAGCCGCGTGATGGCCCGAATCCGCCTGGCGAATTCACCCCGGCTAAGCGTTTCAGGCCTGCGCCGGCGACATGCCGTCCGCGCGCACCCGCCCACCAAGTAGAAGGAGCACCCCATGCCGCTGTGGCAGCTGTTCACCCCGAAGGATGCCTTCACGCCCGAAGAGAAGCGAGATCTCGCCGAGCGGATCACCAACATCTACACCGGCCCTAGAGCGATCGAGGTCATCGGATTCTCGCTGCCGCGGTTCTATACCTCGGTAATTTTCCAAGAGTTCGACCCAAACTCATTCTTCGTGGGCGGCGAGCCCCGTGACCAATTCATCCAGATCGAGGTCGTCCACATCGCCCGGGTGACGGAGACGGTCGCCGACCAGTTGAAGATCTCGGTGGAGGACCTGTTGGCTGGGTGGTTCGTGATGGTCGAGGAGGCGCTCAAGCCCTACATCGCGGACCGCGGATACGAGTGCGAATTCCACGTCGAGGCCGCGCCGCATGAAACCTGGAGGATCGACGGTCTCGAGCCGCCGCCCCCGGATTCCGAGGCTGAGCGGCGCTGGGCCAAGGACAACAAGAGCTCGCCCTACGCCACTGCCTTTCAGACTGCGTAGTAGCCCGAATCACGTTCGGAGAGGCGTCGAGGACAGCCGCGACTGCTGACCGCCGGGTGTGTGCCGATGCTCATCGGCACACACCCGGCGATCCCGTGAAGTACACCCGATGGCGAACGCCAACGAGCCGTTTGCTCTGACGTCGGGGGTGGTCAGGATCGCGATCTTCGGCAATCAGCAACCCGCACAACGTTTCCTAGAAAGAGAAGCCCATGCGCGAAGACATCGAGTTCGACGCTGATGGCGTGACGCTGCGTGGCTGGTTCTACCGGCCTGACGGCGCGTCCGGTGAAGTGCCGTGCATCATCATGACGCACGGATTCTCGTGCACCAAGGAGATGGGTCTGGAGCCCTTCGCCGAGGTGTTCAGCGCCGCGGGTCTGGCCTGCGTGGTCTACGACAACCGGGGGTTCGGCGCCTCGGATGCGGCACCGGGCAAGCCGCGGCTGGAGGTCGACCCGTGGGATCAGGTCCGCGACTACCAGCACGCGATCACCTACGCGCAGGGCCGGTCGGACGTCGACGCCTCGCGGATCGGGGTGTGGGGCTCGAGCTACGCGGGCGGCAACGCCTTCGTCGTCGCGGCGATCGACCGTCGCGTGAAGGTCGTATGCGGCCAGGTCCCTGCGGTCGCAGGGCGCCGTACCTTCGAGACGAACGTTCCGGAGGAGTTCTGGCAGGCGACGTGGGACGCGCAGGCTGCCGACCGCCTGGCGCGAGCGCGGGGAGAGGCGCCGGCGATGGTCCCGGTGGTCACCGCGGACCCGACGGCGCCGGCAGTCATGCCGACGCCCGATGCCTACAAGTTCTTCTCGGCCTACGAGCGGACCGCTTGGCGCAATGAGGTCACGCTGCGCTCGACGGAGCTTGGCTACGAGGCCGGCGAGTTCCTCAAGTTCGTCGCGCCTACCCCGCTGCTCATGCTGATCGCCGAGAACGACGTCGTGACGCCGGGCGAATGGGCCAAGGAGGCGTACGAGACGGCGGCCGACCCCAAGCGTCTCGTCGGGCTCCCGGGCGGCCATTTCGACGCATACACCGGTCCGGGCTTCGAGGTCTCATCGAGCTCGGCCCGCGACTGGTTCGTCGAGCACTTGGTGAAAAAGGTCCCGGCACTGGCCTGAGGTCGAGGTCTGTCAGGACGAGGCGCCTTCACCGATCCGCGGTTCCGGCTGCCGCAGTGCGGTGTCGATCAGCTGGCCGCCAGCGCGGCGTCGATCAGCGTCTCGGCAGCCGAGCGGGCGTACGCGGCGCCCGAGGATTCGCGATAAAGGTCCGCGGCCACGAATAGGCCGTCCACCAGCAACGTCAGTTGGATCGCGAGTCCTTCCGGATCAGGCACCCCGGCCTCGGCGGCGAATTCGGCGAACCATTGCCGCGAGGCATCCTTGTGGTGGCGGGCGATCTTTGTGAGCTCATGGTCCGGTGACGCCATCTCGGCGGCGGCGTTGATGAATGCGCAGCCCCGGTAGTCTGGCTCCTCGACCAGCTCGCGGAGCATGTCGAAGGCCGCCAGAATCCTCTCCCGCGGCGAGGATGCCCGTTCCTTGACCCCGCTGTCGTACTTCTCGAGAAAATGCTCGCTGCGACGCTTGAGGTATTCCGCGGCCAGCCCATCCTTGGAGCCGAAGTGGCGGTACAGCGTCATGATCGGCGTCTGCGACTCTTCCAGAACGCGGTTGATCCCGACACTGCGGATGCCCTCCTTATAGAAGAGATCATTCGCGGCCTTCATGAGGCGATCTCGCGGGGCGACTTTCGTTGTTGTCATGCCCATATCATAGCGAGCACTATCTCACATCACATTTCCTGGAGTCTCACGCGTCGAGACCCGGAGCGTGTGGGAGGCAGACGGCCTCGACGTTTCCGGCGACGAGCCGCCCAGTTAGCCGGTGCCGGCGCGCGCCTCCGGCCTCAGGAAGGCATCGATATCGATCGCGCGCTTCAAGACTTTACCGCTCGGACCGACAGGCAGCGCCTCGGTGAACCGGATCCGGTGCGGCACCTTGTAGGCGGAGAGATGCTGCTTGGCCCAGTTCCGGATCTGTTCGGCGTCCAGCCCGCTGCCGTCGCGCACGACAACCAGTGCGCAGACCTCCTCGCCCCAGTACTTGTCGGGGACCCCGACGACGGCGACCTCGAGGATGTCCTCGTGCTCGTACAGCACCTCCTCGACCTCTCGGGGGTACACGTTGTATCCACCCCGGATGATGAGGTCCTTCATCCGGCCGGCAATGCGCAGATCGCCGTCCTGGTCGACTGCGCCGAGGTCTCCCGTCCGGAACCAGCCGTCGTGGAACGCCTCGGCAGTCGCGTCCGGGCGGCGCCAGTAGCCCTTCATCACCGTGGGACCGCGGACTTCGATTTCTCCGACTTCGCCGGGCGTCACCTCGACGCCCTCGGCATCGAGGATCCGCACCTCTACACCGGGAAGCGTTCGCCCTGTGGCGCCAACCTTGCGGTCACGATCGATGCTGTTGAACGTCGTCGTACCCGTGGTCTCGGTCAATCCGTAGCCCTCGAGGATGGGTGCGCCGAAGCGCGATTCAAACGAACGCAACACTTCCGGCGGTAGAGAGGCCGCACCCGAGGTGGCCATCCGCAGTCGCGAGCCACCTGCTGAAGGTGCCTCCGCGGGTTTCCGCAGGAGCGCGTCATACATGGTCGGGACCGCCGACAAGATCGTGATGCTGCCGGTGTCGATCCGGGCCACGAGCTCGGCGGCGTCGAAGGTCTCCGCGAGGGAAATCGCCGCCCCCGACAGCAATGCGGTTCCCATCATGGTCGCCTGCGCGTAGATGTGGAACAGAGGCAATGCGGTGCCGAACACGTCCCGCGAGGTCACGTTCATCGCCTCTCGGAAAATCTCGGCGCATGCCCGCAAGTTGCCCACGGTCAGTTCGGCACCTTTCGGCGAGCCGGTGGTGCCCGAGGTGTAGAGCAGGACGGCCGTGTCAGTGAGGTCCCGGTCCCGCGGGTTACTGAGCGGCTCCGACGTGGCGATCTCTGTCGCACCGACACCGAACGTCCAGCACGGCACACCCACGGCCTGTGCTGCCTCGACCGGCGCCGGTCCCACCTCGTGCCAGGCCAACGCCAATGAGCAGTCGGCGTCCTGCATGAGGTACTCGACCTCGCGACGGGTCGCCATCGTGTTCGGCGTCGACACGATCATTCCGGCGGCGTGCAGGCCGTAGTAGACGACCGGGAACTCAGGGACGCTGGGCGCAACCAGCACAACTCGGGACCCCGGCTCCAGGCCGCTCTCGAGAACCGCACCTGCGACCCGGGCAGCCCCGTCACGCAACTGAGCGTAGGTGAGCTGGCGCCCGGAGCCAGTCACCGCGACCCGGTCCGGCGCGCAGGCGGCCTGCGTCCATACGGACTCTGCGACGTTGGGCATCTACCCCTCTTCTCGTGGATGCCGAGCCTTGAGTAGAGCTCTAATCGATGTTGAAGTCAAGTTCGAGTTTGGGTCCGACGGTGGCTGGCCTCGGTCCACGACAAATTTGAATATGACCTCATATTCGAATAAAGTGGGCACTCAGGTCAACTCGGCTACGCAGGTTGAGGTCCCCGCATCGTCGGCGGCACCGCTTCTTCTTACGCCGGTGCGACCCGGCGTAGTCGTCGCCGGTCCTCTCGGTCGACATGCCGCCCAAAGCACTTCCTGGATGTACCCGAAAGAGAAGAGCGAGGAAATCGATGTTCCGCACCCGGTTCACCGAACAGTTCGGCATTGAGCACCCCATCGTCTGCGGTGGGATGACCGGGTTGGGCACCGCCCCGCTCATCTCCGCGGTCGCGAACGCGGGCGCGTTGGGATTCCTGACTGCGCTCACCCAACCCACGCCAGAGGCCTTGAGTGAGGAGATCCGCAGAACACGCGAGCTGACGGACAAGCCGTTCGGGGTCAACCTCACCATCCTGCCGACCATCAACCCGGTTCCCTACGACGAATACCGAGCCGCCATCATCGAAGCGGGCATATTGATCGTCGAGACTGCCGGCTCGAGCCCCGAGCCCCACCTACCGGACTTTCATGCGGCTGGGGTGAAAGTCATCCACAAGGCGACCTCCGTGCGCCACGCCCTGTCGGCCGAACGCAAGGGTGTCGACGCGATCAGCATCGATGGCTTTGAGTGCGCTGGCCATCCGGGCGAGGACGACGTTCCGGGCCTGGTCCTCATCCCGGCAGCGGTGCGCGAGCTCTCGATCCCCGTCATTGCCAGTGGCGGCATAGCCTCGGGCGAAGGACTCGCGGCGGCGCTGGCCCTTGGTGCCGACGCCGTCAATATGGGCACCCGCTTCATGGCCACGAACGAAGCGCCAATCCATCCGAACGTGAAGGCGCAGATCGTCGCGAACACGGAGCGGGACACGGTCGTGGTATTTCGTCAGTTCAAGAACAGCGCACGAGTGGCGAAGAACGCCATCTCTGAGCAAATCGTAGAGATCGGCAGTCGTCCGGGCGCAACCTTCGACGATGTCGCAGCACTCGCATCGGGTGTACGTGGCCGGGCAAAGGTGCTGCAACAAGGGGAGATGGAGGACGGTATGTGGTGGGCGGGCCAGACGCAGGGGCTCATCCACGAAGTCGACTCGGTGTACAACGTCGTCGAGAAGATCATCAGGGATGCTGAACGGTCCATCGCCCGTGTGTCGGGTCTCGTCGGCGAATCCTCGCTCGTTGGTGACCATTGAGTTCCCGCGTTGCCGACGATGAAATCCGGCAGCTGTCTGATTCCCGACCTCGACCGGCGTCCTCAGGTCCGACGTCACGCGCGCCGACCAGACATTGACGTCGGTTTCAGGTTACGGTTGAGTGTGGCATTGTCAGGAGCGGCTTCGCACCGCGTCGACGACCCCGGCAAGGAACTGCCTCGGACCGCGCGCGGGGCGCGCACGCGCGCCGCTTTGGTCACCGCTGCCCGAACGGTCTTCGAACGCGACGGTTACCTCGACGCCCGGCTTGCCGACATCACCGCAGAGGCCAAAGTCGCGGCTGGGTCCTTCTATACATATTTCAACAGTAAGGAAGAGGTTTTCGCGGCAGTCCTCGAAAGCGTGCAGGAAGAGATGGTCCATCCGCACGTCCGGCAGATGATCGACAGTGACGATCCGGTGGCCGTCATCGAGGCGAGCAACCGGGCCTACCTTCTGGCCTACCGCCGCAACGCGAAGCTGATGCGACTGCTGGACCAGGTCGGCGCCGTAGACGAGAACGTGCAGGCGCTGCGGCGCGCGCGAGGCCGCGCGTTCGCGGAGCGAAACGCCCAGAGCATTCGGGACCTGCAGGCGCGCGGGATCGCCGATCCCGAGGTCGATCCGTTCCTCGCCGCGAACGCCTTGGCGTCGATGGTGAGCAGGATGGCCTACGGCACCTTCGTACTCGGCGATCCGTGGGAGTTGGAGGAGCTGGTCACGGCCCTGACCCGTCTCTGGACGAACGCGCTGCGCATCACGTGAGGTCTGCGGTCTTCGCCAGCGCGGCGTCGATCAGGGTCTCGGCAGCCGAGTGGGCGTATGCAGCGCCGGTGGAATCGCGATAGAGGACCGCGGCCGCGGTTGCGCCGTCCAGCAGCACTGTCAGTTGTATCGCAAGGGCTTCCGGATCGGGCACCCCGGCCGCTGCCGCGAGTTCGGCGAACCATTGCCGCCCGGCATTCTTGTGGTGGCGCGCGATCTTCGTGACCTCATGGTCCGGTGACGCCATCTCGACGGTCGCATTGATGAATGCACAGCCCCGGTAGTCGGATGCCTCGAATCCTTCGCGGACGATGTCGAAGGTCGCCAAGATCTTCTCCCGTGGCGAGGACGCCCGTCGCTCGACCTCGCCTTTTACCACCTCTTGAGTCCGCTCGCCGCGACGGTCCAGGTATGCCGCCGCCAGCCCATCCTTGGAGCCGAAGTGGCGGTACAACGTCATGATCGGCGTCTGCGACTCTTCCAGAACACGGTTGATCCCAACACTGCGGATCCCCTCCTTGTAGAAGAGATCACTCGCGGCCTTCAGCAGGCGATCTCGGGGGGAGATTTTCGTTGTTTTCACGCCAATATCATAGCGATCGCTATCTCCCATTACTGGCCCCCAACCCTTGCCTTGTCCTATGATAGCGAATACTCTCTCTTATCGCAGGGACTGCCAGCCATCCCCACGCCGTAGAGGCGCGACTCACACCCGCAACCCGGAGGTACCTCGTGGACATCGATGCTCAATCACCTAGCGCAGGCTCAGGGTCGTCGCCAGCTGCCCCGCCGATTCGGGCGACGGTGTACGTCGGTCGCTGGCCTGAGATCCCGACTCCTTTTCCCGGAATGGAGACCGGAACGTTCTCGCCCACCACGTCCACCATCGTGAGTGGCCCGACCGAGGCGGTGCTCATCGACGCCCAGTACCTCAAGGACGACGTCCGAGATCTCGGCGATCTGATCGAGCGCACGGGAAAGACCCTCACCACGATCTACGTCACGCACGCCCACCCCGATCATTATCTCGGCATCGGTCCCTTGATGGAGCGGTTCCCCGAGGCGAAGTGCGTCGCGCTGCCCCATGTCATCGAGGCGATCAAGGACACCAGGGACGAGCATGCCGAGCAGTGGCTGCTGATGTTCGGCGACTCCAGCGTCGCTTTCGACGCGGTTCCCGACCCGATTGAGGGCGACACGTTCTACGTCGACGGCTCTCCGCTGAAGATCATCGAAGTGAAGCAGGCCGACATCCACCCGACCACAATCGTCCACATCCCGGCGATCGATGTCGTGGTGGCTGGTGACGCTGTCTACAACGAGATTCACCCGATGCTCGGCCTGTCGGCGCCCGACGAGTGGCAGGACTGGCTCGAGACCGTGGATCTCGTGGAGAAGCTCAAGCCTCGGAAGATCGTGGCGGGCCACCGCAGGCCCGACGGCGACGATTACGCGACCGACACCATGATCGCGCAGACCCGCGCCTACATAAAGCAATTCGCGGCCGCGTACCAGACCGCGAAGGATGCTGAGGATCTGATTTCAATCATGACGGAGAAGTTCCCCTACCACGGCAATCTCTGGACGCTGTGGTTCTCCGCCTTCAATGCCGTTGAGCTGCGCAACGCGAATAGCGCAGCGGCAGAACTCGTTCGGTGACGACGGCACGGGTCGGCTTAGTCGTGGTCGGCTACTGCGGAACGGTGCGTCCACGATGACCGCCGAGCAGCAAGTGCAGCCAGCGAAGGCCGCCGACGGCGCGGTCACCGTAGAGAAGCACGAGAACGTCCTTCTCATCGGCATTGACCGACCGGCCAAGCGCAATGCACTCACTCCAGGTCTGTTGGCACGTCTGGGCGACGTGTACTCCTACTACGAGTCCGAGGACGCGTTGCGATGCGCCGTTCTGTTCGGCCACGGAGAGGTATTCTGCGCCGGCGCTGATCTCAATGAGATCAAGGACTCAGTGGACAGCAACGACGCGCGCGCCTCCCACATCGATCCCTTCCAGATGGGGGGACCGGCGTTGTCCAAGCCGTTGGTCGTCGCCGTCCAAGGTGCCTGTGTCGGAGCGGGTTTGGAGTTGGCGCTTGCCGGCGACATTGTCGTGGCGGCAGACGGGACTAAGTTCGGCCAACCCGAGACCCAACGTGGCATCTTCGCCTTCGCCGGTGGCTCGGTACGCTGGCCGCTTCGCGTCGGGTGGGGCAACGCTCAGCGCTACCTGCTCACCGGCGACCTTCTCGACGCTCAGGAAGCATGGCGGATCGGATTGGTGCAGGAGGTCGTGCCTGCCGGCGCCGAACGCGATCGCGCTGTTGCACTCGCCGCCTCGATCGCCTCCTCAGCGCCGCTGGGCGTGCGCGACACCCTGGCCGTTGGACGCCGCGCAGTTTACGACGGACTGACTGCTGCGTTCGAGGAGCAGGCGCGCCGCAGATCGGTGATCATGAGGTCCGCCGACGCCGCAGAAGGCATCGCATCATTCGTCGAACGACGGCCTGCCCACTACAGCGGGACATGAGCAGCACTGCTGCCTCGCGTTCACCTGCCCCATCGAGACGAGTTCACCCATGCCCCAAAGGAGCTATATGACAACGCCGACGCCTAAAACTCCCGCGTCGTTACAGCGCTCACATAGTCGCGCCGGTGCGCCGATCGCCACACTGACGATCCACAACGGCCCGCTGAACCTGTTCGACCAGTCCGTGTTCGACGCGCTGGCAGCCGCGATCGCGAAACTGACCGCCGATCCACCTCGGGCGGTGCTGCTACACGCCGAGGGCAAGGTGACTTCGGCCGGGGTCGATGTGCACCTCTTCGACGGACTCACCCCCGAGCAGGGCGCTGCGTTGTGGGAAACCCTGTTCGACACCATCATTCATCCGCTCGAA
>JAHFVD010000001.1:0-561 GCA_023264735.1 Mycobacterium sp.
ACGGCCCCGGATCCTCCGGTGTGGGGAACACCGCGATCACCGTCCACCCATGCGCAGCAATCTTGGACCGCGTGTCGTCGAGAACCGCGGTGCGGATCTCCGAAGCCGACTCCCGACGCGACTGATGATTTCCCATAAGAAGAAGCCCCTTCCCGGGCTCAATGGCCTGCCCCAACGGCTTGCCCCAACACCCCAATTCTAGTTTCTTCCACCGACACGTTCTTGCGCGAAATGTGCTTGCCCGCAGCGCTTTATCTATCACCACCCCACCCCTGTGCCGGGTGGGGTGGTGGTAGTTGTTGGAACGTCAGGCAATGAGCCCGTGCGGCGGCGGCCGGCGGGCCCGAGCTAGATGGCGAGCAGGCGGGCGCCGTACACGTACTCGATGCGTGTGGCGCCATGCCGCGTCAGGGCCGGCTTCGGGTAGGTGTGGCCGTGGATCACCAGGCGCGGTGCGGTCGAGTCGACCCATCGGCGTAGCGCGTCGATGCCGACGTGGGCGGGATCGCCGCGATGGTCGTTGACGCCGGCCGGCGTGCAGTGCGTGACGAGGACATCGGC
>JAHFVD010000001.1:571-14764 GCA_023264735.1 Mycobacterium sp.
GACATCGGCTGGGGGCAGCCCGCGAATCATCTCGGCGTATTCGCTCTGGGTGTAGAGCAGATCCTTGCTGCCATCCTTGTACCGCACGCAGCCCTGCACGCCGGCGAACGTGAGCCCGCCGACCTCGGCCCGTGACAAATGCAGGTTCGTGGCGCCCAGGTCTTCGAGGTAGCGGCCGTCGCAGTGGTTCCCGTACACCCCGATGACCGGCACGGACAGTCGGTCGGCTCCCGCGATGTCTGACCGGTGCAGGTCCCCCACCGTGATCACCACATCGACGGCCTTCTGCGCGACAACCTCAGGCAGGGTTCGCGATCCCCACTCCGGGCGGGCATCCGAGATCGCCAATGCCCTCAAGGTGGGACGCGTCTCGACAGTGTTCGGCGCCTTGGGTTTCCGCCCGAACACCATCAGAGTCGGTTACCGATCGGCGACGACGATACGCACCGACTGATCTGCCGCCTCGAGTACGTGGGCCCGTCGGGCCGCCGCCACACGGTGCACTCGCCGCGGGTAGACCACGCCGTCACGTCGGGTGCGCGCCTGGGTATAGACACGCTCGAACTCCGCCTGGTCGTCGATCATCGTCACCACGTTGATGCCGGCAGCTTCTGTGACTGCGAGCTGGCTGGCGCTGGTGGTGATGAAGTCCTCGACCGCCTGCAGCTCCGCGAGGAGTCCCGCCGGCGGTGCTGTGGTGCTGCGCTCGAACTTGGCGTACTTCTTTTCGTCGAGACCGAGCAGGCGGGCGGTTTCGTCCTTGAGCAGGCCGGCGGCCAGCCGGCGCACCGTGAGATCAGCTCGGCGATCGCCGCGATGCACTTCGACGTCGAGGCCGCGGCGGGTCAGTTCGGCGGCGGCGCGGCCGACAGCGACATGCTGCAGCGACACGGGGTAGGGAACGAGGTCGCGCAGGGTCCGCGCGTCGGGGTAGGACGTCTCGAAGTCGTCTTGGTCGAGGGAGGCCTGCAGCTGCACCACACCGGAAGCCGGCGCCGCGGCGAGCATCTTGTCCACCTCGTCGGCGACGAAATCTTCCATCGCGATCAACTCGTCGACGAGTTCGGGGCCAACCTCCAGGGCGCCGGTCTCCCGCGACCGGTACTTGCGCATGTCCACGCGCAACACCGGAACGAGGTCCTCAACCCGCAGGCTCAGCGCATTGCGCCGGGCCAGCAGGTCAGACCACAGGTACGGCGGCTCGTCGAAGCCGTCTTCGTCGATGTCGACCTCCTGGTCGTGGACAGCGGCAGGCAACAGACCTGCCGTACTAACACTCATGATCATTCTCCCTTCCGGAGTTCTCCCGGGCCTGCCCTTGTCGGCCTGCCCGTCGTCAAACGCAATGCTACCAACCGCCTGCGACGTCAGACCCATTCCCGCAGCCTGGGCAGCACCGCGGCGAGCCGATCGAAAAGGTCGGGCCATCCGCGCTGCACCCAGGCGATGTGACCGTTGGACAGCTGGGAGGCGTCGATGATCGAGTCGACGCGGATCTGTTGCTCGGGGACCCCGAGATCGGCCAGCTTGCGATACAGCGGGTTGGGTTCGATGCCTCGCCCCGCCAGGTACTCGAAGACGTGTGCGCGTTGCCAATCCCAGATCGGCCCGTAGGTGATGGTGCCGTCGGCGCGGCGCACCACACCGCCATGTCTCGCCCGCGCCTCCGAGCGCGGGGCAATCTCCTGTTGCGCACGGGATTCAGTCCCCAAGCTGCGCCGGTACAACATCCGCCGGCCGTGAGACTCCTCTGCCCGAACACCCCATAGCGACCCGTGCCCGTAACGCTGATGGGCTTGGTGAGCCGGACCGGTGATCATGATGTCGGCCAGCTCGCCGGGCAGCCGCCGGTCCACCGCGTCATGGTCAAAACCGCCGCCGGCGATTAGCACGGTCAGCAGATCCGGATCCGCGGCGATGACGTGGAAATTCAGCCGCCACTTTTCGGCCAGGTCCTGCAGGTACTGAATCGTCTCCGGGAACTGCAGCCCGCTGTCGAAGAACACCACCGGAATGTGCGGGTCGACCTGGCGGGCGAGGTCGACGACGACGGTCGAATCCTTGCCGCCACTCCAGGACACGAACCCGTCGTGCTCGTCGAGGTGTTCACCGATGCGGTCCAGTAGGTGCCGATACGCAGCGGGCCCGCGGCGACGCGCGGCGATTCCGCGCAGCTGCTGAAGGTCCAGGCCTGCCTGCTGAGCGGTCATTGACTCTCGGACAACGTGATTGGCATACCAGGAAACAGCCGTTCGAGATACTCCTGCACGTAGCCGGCGGCATCGGGCCCGTCTAGGATCGACTCCTCGGACGTGGTGTCGTCCCACCACCACCACTTCCCACCGTCTTTGAAGCCAAACGGCGGCGGCACGTCGACCTCGGTGTGAGTGCGTGCGAAGGTGCGGGCGGCACCGACGACGAACAGCCAGCTGGCTCCCGAGAACGTGGCGGCGCCATCGCGGTCAGCCAGACGTGACATCTTTCGCGGCAACGTAACTCGCGCTTCGCACGTCTCGACGGGCAACCGGGCGCGCGTGTCTCTCAGGCCTCGGTAGTGCCCGTTGCGGCCGGGCTTGTCGGGGCCAAGCTCGGATCGGTTCGGGTGTACGAGCCATTCGCTGCTGGTCATCACCGCTCCCTCAGTTGCAGGACGAGTCGTTCGCCGAAACCTCCGGAGCGGGTTTCGTAGGGGGCATAGTCGGCCGAGGCGACCTCGAACTGCATGCCCCGGGGCAGTAGGTGGGTGGTGTCTTCCACGCTGTCAGATCGCCCCATGTACATCCCTCGGGTGGTGACGACCTCGAACACCACGTGCCTGTCGCTGTCGTGGCCCGGTGTTTCGTGCAGGTTGTGCCGGGTGAGGGTGAACTGGTCGAAGGCCACCCCTGACCCGGGCCGCAGGTTCGCCGGAAGGTCGCGCAACCCGCGCACGTCTTGATGGTTATCCGGGAGTCGCACGGCGACATAGACCTTGTGGGTGCGGTCGTTGAGCCGCTCGTAGGACTGGATGGCCCGGTCGAGTCGCTGCACCTTGGCGCGATCGCTCTCACCGAGCTGCTGGGCATCGCCGGCGGCGACATGCAGGCCGCCGTTGATGCGCCGCCACTCCTGGGAGTCCTCGTCGGACAGCATGGATTGGATCGCTTTGTGCTGTGACGCCGGCGCGGCGGCCATGACTTGGTTCTTGACAGCTGATCGAAGTTTCCGCTGCCGCCCGCTGAGCGCCCTCCGGAAATCGCCTTCGGCGGGCAGGTCACCGCGGAGCCGATCCGAACCGACCTGGCTGGCGTCACGCGGTGTGGCGCGATCGCGGTCGCGCGCCGCGCGGGTCAGCGATGAGTCCTCGTCGCGCAGCTCATCGGTGATCTGGTTGGCCAGTCGTTGGAAGCCTCGCTCGGTCATCGCGTCGGCAGCGACGTCGCGGGCGGCCTTGACATCGCGCGCAGACATCACGCCACCCTCGACGTCGAGGGCGACGGGCTGCTCCCTGTTCGGTCTGGCGGTCTTGGCACCCACGCGGTCTCAAACTTCCGTAGCTGAACGGTCAACCGCAGTGTATGGGCGGAACTGGACACCGAGCTGGACCGCTGCCACGCCACGCCAACGCCACTAAACGGAGGGAGGCGACTCTGAGAGCTGTCACCAGCCTCAGAGCCGCCTCAGGTCAAACCATCACCCAACCCCAGTGTGCGTTTCGTGCCCACCAGGGTATGCGCTCAGCGCCCGGCCGTCAGGAGTCGGCGAGCTTCTGCACGCGCGGGTCGACCGGGCGGCCGGTTTTCTCGCTGGCGGTAACGGCGGTTTGTGCTGCGAGCTTGCGCACGGCGAGGCTATGTTTCCGCTTCGCGGGTTCTACCGATGTCGTCTTGTCCGTTGTTTCACTCTTCATGCCGCGTGAACGTAGCGGCCATGAGCGACACGGTGGCCGATCAGCAATCGTAGGGTTGACCCCGACATGCTCTCCGACCCTGCCGCCGCGGCGTGGGTTGCCGCCGGCCGGCCCGCCGTTGATGCTCCCGCACCGGTCGATGGACGCTGCGGGCGCTGCGGCCAGGACGGTCCGACTGTCACCAGCTCGCGCATCATCTCCGAGAAGTTCACCGGCTTCGACGCCTGGCCGTTCGGTTCCCGCCGGCTGTGCGTGCCGTGCGCGTGGGCCTACACCCGCCAACCCACCACGCAGCCAGCTCTGCTGATCACCACGACGGCCGTCACGGAGTACTCCGCCGTCGCGGCGCTGGCCGAGGTACTCACCGCGGGGCCGTTGTCGAACTCCGAAGCCGTGGTCCTGCCGATCGCACGACGCCGCCACATTCTGCCGGCCGCCGAATGGGGCCACCTCGCCACAGATGGCCTCGTCGTGACCTGGGACCACACCGCGTCCACCCGGCTCGCCGACCTGGCCTGGCTACGCACCACCGTCGGCGCGACCTGGCCGCAGCTTCACCGGCCGGCGCCGCCATCGCGTCTGTTGAGCGCTCAGCCCGCTGACCACTGGCCACGCATTCTGGCCGCCTGGGAGGCTCTGCACGCGTGGCGCGCTGTCCCCCCGATGTGGGCGGCCGCCCGTGTGTTGACCAACCCGCCGGCGCGGCCCTAGCGGCCCGGCGCATCACCCAGCGGTGGCAGGACCGGCCGTTACGCTTCGGCCCATGACTGCGGCCCTCACCCCGACGAAGGTGTGGCGTGCGATGGTGCCTGAACTGCCATCCGTCGAGGGGCCCATCGAGACCGCCGAGCGCCTACTGCTGCTGTTGCATTACGGAATCGACTGGGAAACCAGCTGGGTCGCCGACCCTCGGCACCGCAAGACCTACTGGGACGAGCTGCTCCCCGGTCGCGTGCGCCGCGCCGCCTACCGCGCCGACACCCTCGACCGCTGGTGGTCGGATGTGTCCGGGCAACTCGGTGCGCCCACCCCACGGCAACGCGATCGCCGACTCGAACTGGCCACGCTGCTGCGCGAGCCCCCACTACCGGTGATCGCGGTCCTGCGCGACAGCCTGCCGGCACTGCTGCTGCGGGTGCGCATCATCGCCGAGGCTGTTGCCGACGAGCGGAAAGCAGCACGCGAATGAGCCTGTCCAGCATCCAGTTCGACATCGACGTCCTCGCCCAGTCGTCGATCGTGCACCGCGAGGACTACACCTCGGTGGGCACCGACACCTTCGCGCTGTTCCGCCGCGAGAAGATCATCACCGCCGACGGCGGGGTGACGCAGGTGCCGATCGTGTCGGGCAGCAGCTTCCGCGGTGTCCTGCGACGCATTGGGGAGTCACTGACTGCGGGCGTGCTCGACTACGAAGACACTGCGCTGCCCCTGCCGGCCGCACATCTCCTCACCAACGGCGGCCGGCTCGCCAAGTCCGCCCGGCCCCTCACCGACGAGGAGGAACGCCGCCTCAAGACGCTGCTGCCGGTGATCGCAGTGTTCGGTGGCGCAGCGTCAGGCCGCATCATGTCGGGGCTTCTCACCGTGGGCAAGGTGCTGCCCGAGATCGCCGAACTCGCCCACATCTTGCCGCGGCCGCCACAGTCGACTCCGCTGGCTGTCGTCCTCGGCGCCGCCGAGGAATCCTTCACCCACCTGTCCGATCACCGCCCCACCACCTCGCAGGCGCCCACCGTCGATTCCGACGAAAGCACCAGCCCACTCGGCCGGTTCAGTGTCGAGACCCTGCCGGCGGGCACCCGGCTGCAGACCTGGGCCCGGATCACCAACGCCACCGCACCCCAAGTCGGGTTCCTGCGAGATGTCTTGACGCAGTTCGCCACCTACGGCCATCTCGGGGGCCGCATCGCCGCCGGCCACGGCCAGATCACCGCCACCGTGACCGCCACCGCGCTGCGCGGAACGCTGCCCGACGACAGCAGTGACTGGGCTGCTGATCTGGCCGCCCACCGCGACGAGGCGATCGCCGCACTCACCCAGCTCACCTGAGTCCCATGATCGCGCTCCAGATCACCGCGACCACCCCGCACGGCGTCGTGCTGTCACGCCCCTGGGGTACGGCGCTCGACGGCCTGCTTGCCTCAGTGCTGTGGCATCGCCGCAAGTGGGCGGCTCGGGCCGTCGGCGAGAGCTTCACCTACCAGGACAGCGACACCCCCGAGACCCTCGACCTTCCGCTGGCCCACTGCGGAGATCCCGAACACGACCACGACTGGCATTGGATGGCCACCTTCGCCGACCTCTACCCGCGCGCCCACGACGCCCTCGAACCCGACATCCGGTGGCGCACCTCGCGGACCGACCGCACTCGACTTCAGCACCTCACCCCGGTCATCGGCAGCCAGGCGGTATCGGACAACCAAGGGCGCTACCAGCGCCGCGTCGTACCCGTGATGGCCATCCCTGCCACCGCGCTCACGTGGCGCGCCGTCGGCGACCCCGACCGGATCCGCGACCTGCTTACCGAGCTGCCATCCATCGGCAAACACCGTGGGGTCGGCGAAGGTGTGGTCACGCATTGGCAGGTCAGCGAAACTCCCGACGTGCCGGAGTGGGCGGCCGGCCACGAACACGAGCCCGGCGTCCTGGGCCGCACCGCCCCACCGCGCTGCGTCGATGACCTCGAACGCGTTGTTACCGCGGGCACTCTCGGAGCGGCCACCGTGCGCCCGCCCTACCTGCATCCCGCCAGCAGAACGACGGCCTACTCACCCGCACGCTGACCTGGCACCTCAGGTGTGCAACTGGGCAATTTCCCCAGTTGCACACCCGCCGATAAATGACCCCTGTTGCGCTGTTTGGGCGCTGGCCAATCCGCATCCACCGGCGCGCAAAACGCCCGTGCGCCGCGACTGGAGCCGTTTTACGACGGCGGCCTTGAGCTGAATTGCTCACCGTCGCCGGGAGTCTGAAGATCAAGCGCGAAGATCATGTCCTCGATCGATACGGGGGCCTCGCACGTCGTCGGATCTATGCCGGGTGCTGACACAAGCCGAAACCCACAAGCTCTGGCCACGCCAATTGATGAACCGTTTGACGGATGCGTTCTGATGATTGCCCTCCTGGCCGCGCCGAGGTGCCGTAGCCGCTCGCACAGGAGCAGGACGGCCGCAGTGGCGACCCCTTGCCGGCGCGCCCATGGGTGCACGGCGTAGGCAATGTTGATATCTCCTGGCTCGGGCAGGTCGGGGTCCTCCAGATCGAAATCGACATAGCCGGCTAACACGTCGTCCAGCCACACTCCGAAGCCACGTTTACCGGTGCCGCGCTCAGCGTTTGATGCCAACATCCGAAAGTGGCCGAGAGTGGAATCCCATGTCGCTGGAGAACCGGTCAGCCACTGGACTACTGCCGCATCTTCACCCGCATTGTGCGCCGCTACATCGCATTCACCCAGCGGCCGTAGGTCGATCACAGGTCAATCGTAGGAACCGCACGATCGCACGACAAACGATCGCCGAGCCGGTCCTCACTCAGGCCGTCACCTCGGTACCGAGTCGAATTGCCAAGGCCACTGGGTGGGCGACGGGTGCGGGCCGGACCTACGCCGGCGGGGAGTTGTCGGCGCTCGGAGCGCGGGTGGTGATCTCGCGCGCGTCGACCCGTGCCGGGTCGGGGCTTTCAGCGAGCAGTCGCGCTGCGTTCACCTCGGGCGGAGCCGCGTGATACGGAGGTGTGACCGGCGGTCGTGGCGTGTCTTGGTCGCTCATCTTGGATCATCCCGTTCCGCTCATGCGTTGTGTCACTTGCGTTGCCGGCGCTGATTGAGGCGGGCGCGTTTGGTTGCGTACTGCCATTGCGGTAGCTGCCACTGCTCGTCAGCCGGGGTTGATGGGGCAGCGGGACCTGCGGACTGGTCTGGCGCACTGGATGTCTCAGATTCAGGGCGCCGTTCTGGGGCTGGCGCTGCGGGTGGCGGGTCCGGTGCCAAAGGCTGCTGTTCGCCGCTTTCTGCTTGTGCCGGCGGCCACATACTTTCCAGCGGTATCTCTGGGAGGTCGGCGATGTCGGGCGACCACTTCTCGGCCGCGAAGGCGCGCTCGGCGGGTGTGCTGGCCGCCGGCGGTGTTTCTGCGGCTTGCGCTGGCTTCGCCGCGGGGTCGGTGGGCGCAGGCTGCTCGGCGTTGGGCAACGGCGGGTTGGCCGCGAGTGCCTCTTCGGAGGTCTCCCGGATTTTGCGCCGCATGGCCAGCCGCTTCATCAGTGCCACGGCGCGAGCCTATCCATCGCTCGCGACACCGTGGGCAATTCTGACCTGCATCGCCGCAGCGAGTGCGGCGAGGTCGACTGCTGGTGCGGCGTCCATCCATGCCTGCGTGCGGCCGACTGAGAGCCGGTGCGCTACGGGGTAGACCCGCCATGCCTGCTGTCGCACCATCACGGTGTGCATGAGGAGCTGGGCGTGGAATCTGGTCGGCACGATCAGGTTGTCCACGGTGGCGCCCCGGCGGTGCAGCTGCTCAAGTGCGCGGCGGGTTCCGTTGGTGACGGCAACCTGATGCCATGGCCGGCCGTGAACGGCGATGATGGCCACGGTGTGCTGATCCAGCCAGCCCTGCTTTCGCCACTCGGGCAGGATCGAGCGGTCGTCGAGGATCGAGGCCGTGGCGTTCAATGCGTGCTGGTACTGCTGTTCGTTGCGTCGCTCCACCTCCTGGGGGCCGCGTTGAAGTTGAACGAGACGACCCTTGGGGATGACGGGTCGCCGAGTACCTGCCGGCGGCTTGGACAGCCAACGCCTCACCGTGGAAGGCGACACCCCGGCGTAGCGAGCGACCGCCGCCACGTCGACCGCGCCGCGCGGTGTCGGGCCGTAGCAGTCGAGCAGCATGGCGTGAAGCCTCGTCCGGGTCCAACGCGGACCTGGAACGGGGCGAAGCACGCTGCCCGACTGGCTCATTCGGGGGTGCCGATACCGAAGTCGTCGATCGTCACGAAGTCCCATCCATCGACGTACTTGTCGTCGAAGAAGCCCCTCATCCAGTTGCGCAGTGCGCTATCGCCACCGTCTTCGTAGGCCCGCAACATCGCCTCGATCTCGGAGGGGCTGATGTCCGTGGCGACGCGACGGTCGCGGGCATAGCCCTGCTCGTAGCCGCCCACCCCCTGTTCGCCGCTGACCCAGATCTTGCTTCCCCCGCGCAGCGCCTGGCTGCCCTGAGCGCCCCGGCGGAAGTCTGCGGTGGCACTCTGCCGGCCGCGTTTGGTGGTGGTGACTCGCTTTGCGGCCTGTCGTATCGTCGCCAGGCGGCTGGGTGAGGGCCGCTGGGTGCCAGCCGCCCAGCGGCGCACCGTTCCCGGCGACACGCCGAGGGACTGCGCTGCCGCCCGGGCGTTGACGGCGCCACCACGGGGCCCGCGTCCGAACACCGCTTGCAGCATGCCGCGCATACTGGTGCCTTCCGCGGAGTCCGCTTCGCGGCGGCCTGAGATCCGGCGCAAGAACGTGTTGCTCTGAGCTGCTTCAGCCTGTCGGATAGATTGGCGCACCTGCGTTTTGGAGGAACCGAGTCCACGCGCTGCGCGGTCGACGTTGACGGTGCCGTTGGCGACCGAGCCGTAGCCGGCCAAGTCGCTGGCCTCTATTGCGCGGGTTCGTTTCGGGCGTCTCGCCATCACTGTTCCCCTCGATCACTGTTCTGGGCCGGCCCACTGTCGCGTGGCTCGGTGTAAGGGGTCAGGTCGTGCTCGGTGCACCACTGCTCGTAGGGAGTTAGCTCCTGCTTACCGCGGTAGTCGCGGCCGTTGAGATGATCGAGGTGCTCGGCGAGCAGTCCGGACGCTTCGGGCTTGTACTGACCGAAGCCGCGGCCGAACGCCTTCGGTTCACCCGGCCACGCAGTTACCGGGTCCGGGTCGTCGGAGGCGTAGAGCACGGTGTCGGTGGCCACCGCCAGTGGCCACCGCTCGGCCTTCTCGCCGATCTGGTGCAGCCGGTAGACGATGTTGGCCTTGGCCTTGGCCAGAATGTGGATGCGCCGCTCCGGGCTGTAGGCGGTCTTTCCCTTCAGATGCTCGTCAGAGCCGATGATGCCGATCCCGTGGGTGCGGATGACCTTGGCCTGTTTACGGGCGGCCTGAGCATCGGGGTCGTCGATGTCCAGCGAGCTGCTCGCATCTCGGAAGCGCTCGTACCAACCCAGCAGCACCCGGCCGTGCTTCGGCCATGTCCATGCCTCCAGGATCTCGGGCTGATAGCCCAGCGCGTGAGCGCGTTCCATGGTCGGCGTGGACACCCACTTGGGTCCGGTGAATTGAATTCCCCTGGGGTTGAGCACGTATGGCAGTCGCCAATCGGCGTCGGCGGGAATCTCGGCCAGCCAGTAGCCCGGGGTCTTCGCGTCGAACTCCGCGCCGTCGGGATGGTGAACCGGATCGCCAATGGGCAGCTCCAGACCGGCGATACCGGCGACGTAGGACCCGCCGCGGTCATAGGCGTGCAGATAGCGGCACTGCCCCTCTTCGGCGGTGGGCCGTCGAGACCAGTCGAAGTCGGATTCGACGTCTCCGATGCCAAACGGAGGGCTGGTCGTCGAAGGTGCGAACACCACCGATCTCCACTCCTGGGGTGACCACTTCTTGGTGCGGGTTTGCAGCATCAGGTCCACCGCGGTCACGCCGGCGTTGATCTTCCAGGGGAATTGCAGCGCGTCGGCGAGCAACTGCAGCCTTCGGGCGATCTGCGCCGGTGTGGGATCACCGGCCAGGATAGGCATTTCGTCTGCACCAGTGCCCATTCCAGGAATCAGCGCGATCATCACACCGCGCTTGTCCTCGCGGTACACCCGCGTCCAGGTGCCGAGGCGCTGCGCGGTGGGGTCCTCTCCACCGCCACCCAGGCTCCATCCCTGGTTGACCGCGAGCGTCACGAAGTCGATGCCCTCGGTGAGTTGGCGCAGCGACTTGGCACGGTCGCGGCGGCTAATGGCCTCGACGTCGATGCCGAAGGCGTCGCATGCCTCTTCGGTGATCCAAATTTGGCCTGGCTCTGCGAACTTCGGCGTCAGCTGGTACCCGACGTGGTGGGTGTAGGCCAACTCGGCGACCTGCCCGACGTGCACGATCGGCTCGGGAAGATCGGCGTGGGTGCCGTCGGTGAGCCACAGACCGTCGGTGTGCAGCACCGCGGCCGGAACACCGCCGGTGGCGGTCTGCGCCGCGCTCGTCGAGCGCCGCGGCCTCGTTGTCCCGGTCGGTGAAGTGGTCGACTCGTCATCAGAGGGGGCCGACGGATCGTCCTGTGTGGGCGCCGCATCGTCGGTCGGTGTCTCTTGGACGGCCGCCGTCGCGCCATCGGCAACGACGCCTTGGGAGTCGCTGTCCGGCAGCGCCGGGGTGGGCTCATCGTCGTAGCCGGCCGGGACGCCCAGGGCGGCCGTGAGCGCTTCTGCGACCTCGGCCCGGGACTCGGCGAGAAGTACGGCGATCACCGCCTGATCGGTCAGCTCCCCTTGTCGGGTTACCACTAGGCGGCCTAGTCGAGTGTGGCTGTCGGACAGGTCAATCGGCACCCCGGTTTTCTCTTCGCGACCGGGGGTGTAGATCATGTCGGCGTCGCGAACGTATGCCGGCCACGCTCGATATTCGCGGGAGATCCGCATCGCCGCCCGTCGCCCGCGGAACCGGACGTGGGTGGCGATCGCCGCGGCCCAGGCCGGCTGGAAGTGCTGTCGCCAGTCGTCCTGACTCCAGGCCTCCGGATCGGCCAGCGCGGTGAGGTAGTCAGCCGCGGCTGCCTCGACCAATCCCTGCAGGACCAAATCGTCACGGAACGTTTCTCGGGCCTCGCGCAGCCGCGCCGCCCAGGCTTCCAGGACCCGGCTCTGTTGTGGCCAGACGATCGCCTCCCCCACCGCGAGCTGCTCGACAGTCAGCCCTGCTCCCCCGTCACGGACGTCTTTGACCAGACCGTCGATGTCCTCGGTGCTCACCCAGGCCTCGACGGCTACGTCGGCACTCATCTGCGGGTGCGGCGGGGGCAGCATCGCGGGCAACGCCAGATCGTCGGTCGGCGGCAGAGTCACGCGCCATAGCCCGAACCGACGCTTGGGCTGTGCTGCGGCCGCGGCCGCGGCCGCAGCGTCGAGGACCTGGGGCTGGCCGTAGCCCAAGGTGAGCATCCCGGCCGACGCCAGCTGTGGGCACTGCTGTGCCAGGCGCACCACCACGTCGGAGCGCTCGAACTGCTGCTCCACCTCGGCCGCCGTTGCGCACCACACCGGCTGGATCCGCACTTCTGGCTGCACCCACGCCGGCAACGGGGTTGGTGCCGATACGACGGGGCCGCGCCGCCCTTCGCGGGCCCTCATGATGTGGTCGCTCAGAACCGCCGCGGAGGTCGCTCCGCTGGTGGCGGGCAGCACGCCCACTGCGGCGTACCACTGGCGTAGCCGGCGGCCGAGTTCGGTCGGATCCTCGGCCACGTCGGCGGATCCGGCGGCCAACCACGGCTGCGGTTCGGCCAGAACCTCCACGCAAAGCCGTTGTGCGCCTTGACCGCGCGTCAACATCAGCGCTCCCGTGGGCCGGGCCCGTAGCTCCCACCCGCGAGTGACCAGTGAAGCGAGTGCTTGCCCGATCCGCTCGATCTCCAAGACCTCAGTGGCGCCCCGGGAGTCGACCAGGAGGCTGCCCGCCGCGCCGACCAGCCATACCCGTGCGGGTTCGGTCTCGCCGTCAGCTGCTGCAGGGAGGGGCTGCAGGCCGCCGCGCTGGTGGACCCAGCCGATGAGCTTCTCGAGTTTGTCGACGTCATCCACCGGTCCGGTCAGTCGTTCGCCCGTGGCGGTGAAGGACCCCGCCGCCGTGACGATCACGACATGGCGGTCGACCGGTGTCGCGCCGGGGTTCATGCCTGCGCTCCGCGGGTGGCGGTGCGGGCGGCGAGGTAGGGGCGGATCCGCGCGCTGGCGCCCTGCTGGGTCATGCCCAGCACGGCCCCCACCTCGGTGTATGTCGCGCCGGCGGCGATCGCCGCGGCCGCGGCCGGGCGTTCGTCGAGGCCAGCCTTTCTCAGTAGTGCTGCGCGGGTCAGCTGAACAGCCTTGGTCTCTGTGGCGTCGCCGCGTTCGATGGCACGGACTAATCGGATCCGGGCAGCTGCGCTGACCTTGCGTCGAGCAATGCGGCGTAGCCAGATATCCACGGCGGCTTCCAGGGAGGAGTCAGCCATCCGTGCGGCGAAGTTGTCGGCATCGCGTTGTGCCACAGCCTGAATCAGCGCAACCGTGGGATCGCCCGTAGTCATGAGCTGACCTCTGCCTTCTGCGCGTGGAACACATCGGGGATGCTAGCGACGGCTCATGACACCCACAAGCGTTCGTTGTGGTGGCGCACAACGATTAGTTGTGGAGCCCAGGTCCAGGTCCCGATCTCTTATCGAACACGTGTTCGAGTAGCATGGATGCATGTCGAGGAGCCGGGACGGCCGTCCGGCCGTGCGGTTACGGAGGACCGCGCGAGGGTGGGCCGAACAAGCTCCAACCCGTTGCCCCGAGTGCAGCGCCACGCTGGGGTCGGGAAAAGTGTTGGTCGGGACCACGGCCTGCCGATGTGGCCAGGCCCATCGGACTCATTTTTGCCGATCGTGCGAATTCACCCTCTTCTCCCCTGCACTCGGACCGCAGTGCCTCTTGCTGGCGATGGATGAGCGCAACATGCGCGCGGAGCTGCGCGCCGAGGACGATCAAGGCTCACCGTCGTGACCGGCCCGGACTTCAGTGGGTGGCCCGAGACGTCCCAGTACCGCACTCGCTACTCGATCGACCGGCAGGTGTGGGTGGACATGGTGCGAGTCTTTCCTGGCCTGGGGTCGTGCGCCCGTCGGCAGGATGAGTTGGCGTTGTGGATCAAGAGCGGCGGCGTGCGGCTGGAGCCGTTTATGCCGGGCCGGCAGGTGGCGTGGCTACGCCGGGCCGATGGCGGCTGGTTGGCCGTGGTCTTGCTGGCCGCGGCCAGCGCCAACGACGCCTCGCAGGTGACGCTGCAGCTGTGGGTGGAGCCGGACGTGATCACGACCGATCCGCCGACATAACTTTGAGGCGGGCCACTGACCTCGAATTTCCTTGTCCCCAACCCCGCTTCTACGGAAGCCGCTTGTTGGCTGAGGCCAGCAGCCCGAGCACTAGCTGTTCTTCACGGGTAGGTTGTGAACGCGTAGGCGCTCGATTGGTGTCATTCCGCCGATGCCGGTGTGGGGTCGGTGGTGATTGTAGTGATGCAGCCAGTGCTGGTAGGTTCCG
>JAHFVD010000055.1:0-23423 GCA_023264735.1 Mycobacterium sp.
GCGGCTCAGCAGCATCAGCGCCAGAACGTCGTCGCGGGATTCGAGATCGGGATCGGCCAGCGCCTTCTCGATCAGCCTGCCGACGATCTCGTCGTATTCGCGACGGTAGATGCCGAATCGTCCCCACGGACTCCAGCGTCCCCAATCCCATTGGGGCACAGGAATAAGCGAGAGTTTGGAGCCGAGTTGGATTGCCGTCGGCAGCATTTCCCGTAGCCGGGTGAACTCCTCACCGTCCGCCCCGAATACCGCCCGCAGGATGACGTTGAGCGTGATGCGCATCATCGAAGGCAACGCGGGGAACGCGCGGTCGCCCGCCCAGGTGCCGAATTCGGTGACGGCTTCGCTTTCGGCGATGGCTTCATAGGCGCCCAGCCGCCGTCCGTTGAACGGCGGTGTCAGCAGCTTACGGTGTGCGCGGTGACGCGGACCCGCCAGCGCGAACATCGAATTGGGGCCCATGACCCGGCCGAGGTTGGCGTCGGTCGTGTCGGCGACGTCGGCGCCGGCCTTGAACAGCTGGCGGATCTGACCCGGGTCGCTGAGCACGACGACACGGCCGAAGATGGGCAGATTGAGGGTGAAGGCGGAGCCGTAGCGCCGGCGCACGATGTGCAGGGCGGTCCGGCGGTCGGCCACCGCGATCGCGCCTTGAAGCGCCCGAGGGATGGGTGGAGCGGGCGGCAACACGGTTGTCGGCACCGGCGGATGATAGGCGGTTGCGACGTTTCGCGGCCGTACGGAAAGCGTCCAGTAGATGAACGCAGCCGCTTAGGCCGGTGACAAAAACGCTTGCAGCGCAGCTGCATACGCACTGACGTCGGCCGCGCCCATCAGCTCGCGGGCGGAGTGCATGGCCAGTTGGGCCGCGCCGACGTCCACGGTGGGGATACCGGTGCGCGCCGACGTCATCGGCCCGATGGTCGAGCCGCACGGCAGATCGGCGCGGTGCTCGTAGCGCTGCAGCGGCACACCGGCCTGCCGGCAGGCCAGTTCGAAGGCGGCCGCCGTCCGGGAATCGGTGGCGTAGCGCAGGTTCGGCTGCACCTTGAGCACCGGCCCGCCGTTGACCGCGATCAAGTGTCCGGGTTCGTGGCGGTCGGGGTAGTTGGGGTGCGTCGCATGGGCCATATCGCCGGAGGCCACCATCGAGGCCGTCAGCAGGCGCAAGAAGTCCTCCCGGTCGCCGCCTGCGGCGAGGACGATGCGCTCGAGTGTCGTCAGCAGCAGATCGGACTGGGCGCCGTGATCGGAGGTGGAGCCGACTTCCTCATGGTCGAACAGGGCCAGCACGGCCAGGGTGCCGCGCGGCTCGGCGGCCAGGAACGCCTCCAGCCCGGCGTAGCAGGTGCCCTGGTTGTCCAGCCGGGGGGCACTGACGAACTGGTCGTCGATGCCGGTGAGCGCCGACGGGGTCAGGTCGTGGGTCATCAGGTCGGCGGACAGCAGGTCGGCCGCGGGCACCCCGGCCCATTCGGCGGCGTAGTCGAGGAAGGCCCGCGGTTCGGCACCCAGCCCCCACACCGCATTGACGTGGCGCTGGGGATCGAGCTTGACCGCGGCCCGGTCCTCGGCGAGGTGGATGGCCAGCTGTGGCACCCGCAGGATCGGTTCGTCGATGCGCACCAGCCGGTGCGAGACGCCACCGACGGCATCGGGGTCGCGGACCGACAGCCGGCCGCTGATCCCGAGGTCGCGATCGAGCCAGGAGTTCAGCCACGCCCCGCCATAGGGTTCCAGCGCGACGACCTGCCAGCCGGCCACCACCCGGTCTGGATGCTGCTTGACGCGCAGGTTGGGGCTGTCGGTATGGCCACCGATGATGCGGAACGGCCGTCCGGGGTCGGCGCTCTGCCAGGCCACCAACGACCCGGCCCGCACCGTGAAGTACCGACCGGCCTCGTCCGGCCACCGGTCGGTCTCGGTCAGCTCGGTGTAGCCGGCGGCCTGCAGGCGCTGCGCCACCGTGTGGCAGACGTGGAAGGGTGACGGCGACGCGTCGATGAACTCGCACAACCCGTGCGCACTGGCACCTGTGGACATGTTCACCATCATCGCCGACATCATTGTCGTTAGGGTCAGATGGTGCCCTCCCCGCTACCCCAACCGGTACTGGCTCCCCTGACACCCGCCGCGATCTTCTTGGTGGCCACCATCGACGAGGGCGGCGAGGCGGCCGTGCACGACGCGTTGCCCGATCTGACCGGCCTGGTCCGCGCGATCGGGTTCCGCGATCCGTCGAAGCATCTCTCGCTGGTGACGTCGATCGGATCCGACGCGTGGGATCGGTTGTTCGCCGGGCCGCGGCCGGCGGATCTGCACCCGTTCGTCGAGCTGCACGGCGCCCGCCACCACGCTCCGTCCACCCCGGGTGACCTGTTGTTCCACATTCGCGCCGAGACCCTCGACGTCTGTTTCGAGCTGGCCGGCCGGGTGGCCAAGGCGATGGCGGGCGCGATCACCGTCGTCGACGAGGTGCACGGCTTCAAGTTCTTCGACAACCGCGATCTGCTCGGCTTCGTCGACGGCACCGAGAATCCGGATGGCCCGCAGGCCCGCAGCGCCACCGAGATCGGCGACGAGGACCCGGATTTCGCCGGCGGCTGCTATGTCCACGTGCAGAAGTACGTGCACGACATGACGTCGTGGGAGTCGCTGTCGGTGACCGAGCAGGAGAACGTCATCGGCCGCAGCAAGCTCGAGGACATCGAGATGGCCGACGATGTGAAGCCGGCCAACTCCCATATCGCGCTCAACGTGCTCGAGGACGCCGACGGCAACGAGCTCAAGATCGTGCGGGCCAATATGCCGTTCGGTGAGGTCGGCACCGGCGAGTACGGCACGTACTACATCGGCTACTCGCGTTCGCCCGACGTCACCGAGAAGATGTTGCAGAACATGTTCATCGGCGACCCGCCGGGCAACACCGACCGCATCCTCGACTTCTCCACCGCCTTGACCGGCACGATGTTCTTCACGCCCACCGTCGATTTCCTGAACGATCCTCCGCCGAGACCGGGCTTCGGCGAGGCCGAGGCGGCTCCCCCGGCACCAGCCACCACTTCCGACGGCTCATTGGCGATCGGCAGCCTGAAAGGACAGTCCTGATGAACAACCTCTACCGCGAGCTCGCTCCGATCACTGAATCTGCTTGGAGTGAAATCGAATTGGAGGCCACCCGGACGTTCAAGCGGCACATCGCAGGCCGGCGCGTCGTCGACGTCAGCGAGCCGGGCGGGCCGGTGACGGCCGCGATCAGCACCGGCCATCTGCTCGACGTGTCGGCACCCGGCGACGGCGTGGTGGCCCACCTTCGAGAGTCCAAGCCGCTGGTGCGGCTGCGGGTGCCGTTCACGGTGTCGCGCACCGCGATCGACGATGTGGAGCGCGGCGCGCAGGACTCCGACTGGGATCCGGTCAAGGCCGCCGCCAAGAAGCTGGCGTTCATCGAGGACCGCGCGATCTTCGAGGGCTACTCGGCGGCATCGATCGACGGGATCCGCAGCTGCAGCTCCAACCCGGCGCTGGCGCTACCCGAGGATGCCCGCGAATATCCCGACGTCTTCGCCCAGGCCCTTTCCGAGCTGCGGCTCGCCGGTGTGGACGGGCCCTACTCGGTGCTGCTGTCAGCCGATGCCTACACCAAGGTCAGCGAGACCACCGAGCACGGCTATCCGATCCGCGAGCACCTCAACCGGCTGGTGGACGGCGAGATCATCTGGGCGCCCGCTATCGACGGGGCGTTCCTGCTGAGCACCCGTGGTGGGGATTTCGACCTTCAGCTGGGTACCGATGTCGCGATCGGGTACCTGAGCCACGATGCCGACACCGTGCAGCTGTACCTGCAGGAGACGCTGACGTTCCTCTGCTACACCGCCGAGGCGTCGGTCGCGCTGACCACCTAGGAAGCGGCCAGGACCGCGTCGAGCGCCGAGTAGAACAGGCCGAGCCCGTCGTCGGACGGGCCGGTCAGCGCTTCGGTGGCGTGCTCGGGGTGCGGCATCAGTCCGACGACCCGGCCATTGGCCGAGCTGACGCCGGCGATATCGCGCATCGAGCCGTTGGGGTTGTCGGCGTAGCGGAACACCACGCGGCCCTCGCCCTCGAGTTCGTCGAGCACGGCTTCGCTGGCCACGTAGCGGCCCTCACCGGACTTCAGCGGAACCAGCAGCTCGGCACCCGACTCGTAGCGCGACGTCCACGCGCTGGTGATGGAGTCCACCGTCAGCCACACGTCGCGGCAGATGAAGTGCAGGCCGGCGTTGCGGGTCAGCGCACCGGGCAGCAGCCCGGCCTCACACAGCACCTGGAATCCGTTGCAGATCCCGAGCACCGGCAGGCCCTTGTCGGCCGCGGTGATCACCTCACCCATGACGGGTGCGAACTTCGCGATCGCGCCGCAGCGCAGGTAGTCGCCGTAGGAGAAACCCCCCGGCACCACCACGGCGTCGACGCCCTTGAGGTCGGCGTCACCGTGCCAGAGGCTGACCGCCTCGGCGCCGGCCAGTCGCACCGCGCGGGCGGCGTCGACGTCGTCGAGCGTGCCGGGGAAGGTGATGACCCCGATCCGTGCGCTCACGCCTGCTCCCGGGTGACGGACCAGTCCTCGATCACGGTGTTGGCCAGCAGCGACTCGGCGATCTCGGCGAGTTCGGAATCACTGATCGAGTCGTCGACTTCGAGTTCGAATCGCTTGCCCTGCCGGACATCTGAGATACCGGCATGTCCCAACCGACCCAGTGCGCCGACGATCGCCTGCCCCTGGGGGTCGAGAATCTCGGCTTTGGGCATCACGTTGACCACCACACGGGCCACGGGCTCTCCTGCTGACGTCGGGGAATGTTGCGGTGGTAACTCTACCGGCGGGTCACGGGCACGACCCGATGTAGGCGGTGCACAGCGGCGCGCCGAGCGCATCGAGCACGGTCTCGTCGGCGGCCACCGGCCACGCGGTCAGTGGCGGCGCGGTCGACCACAGCGCCAGCTCGGTGACACTGCTGTTGGCGGGGTTGGCCACCAGGTACTGGTGCAGGATCACCGGTCCGCTGACCACCGCGGCCAGCCGATCCTGTTGGTCGATGGTCAGCGAGGGTGAGGCCTGCGGGTTGGTGCGCTGGCAGGACCGCAGGGCGGTGAGCGCGTGGTGGAAGACGTCGTCGACGAGCTGGCCGCCCCGCCAGGTCTCCCCGCGCCAGTGCAGCACCGTCGCCTGTAGCTGCCACTGGCCGTCGGGGTTGACCACCGTTGCCCGTTCGGCGACGGCGTAGACGCGCGGGTCCTGCGCCATCGGCGGCGTACCGCACAATTCTTCGAATCGGAACCGGGGCGCGGTGGCGGTCACCGCCACACCGGCCAGACGTGGCCAGGTGTACCGGGCGTTGAGCGGCATCGCCCACGGCGCGATCCAGGCGGCGTCGGGGATGCGGTCGCAATTAGGCGGACACAGCTCGTCGGCGGCAGCGGGCGGCGCGACGGCGAGCCCGCAGGCCACCAGCATCACTGCGACGAGCCACCGCACGTTTTGACGCCTCCCCATGCGCGCACAATCGTAAACATGGAACTGACGCATTTCGGGCATTCATGCCTTCTCGCCGAGTTCGATGGCGCCACGCTGTTGTTCGACCCGGGGAATTTCTCCCACGGTTTCGAGGGCGTGACCGGCCTGTCGGCGATCCTGATCACCCATCAACACCCCGACCACGCCGACCGCGAGCGGCTGCCCGCCCTGGTCGAGGCCAACCCGAACGCCGTGCTGTACGCCGATCCGGCGACCGCGGCCGAACTCGGTGAACCCTGGCGCGCCGTACACGTCGGCGACCAGCTGAACGTCGCGGGGCTGACGATCCGCGGGGTCGGCGGCCGGCACGCCGTCATCCATCCGGAGATCCCGGTGATCGACAACATCTCGTATCTGGTCGGCGACGCCGACCATCCCGCCCGGCTCATGCATCCCGGTGACGCATTGTTCGTGCCGGATGAACCGGTCGACGTGTTGGCCGCACCGGCGGCCGCGCCGTGGATGCGGATCTCCGAAGCCGTCGACTACCTGCGGGCGGTGGCACCGGCGCATGCGGTCCCGATTCATCAGGGCATAGTTGCTCCGGAAGCTCGGGGAATCTATTACGGTCGGCTCACCGAGATGACCGACACCGATTTCCGAGTGTTGCCGGAAGAGAACTCGTTCCGGTTCTGAGGTCGCAAGGCAGACAGGCGAATTGATCAGCTGATGTTCGACAACTGGCGGGTGCGCCGACACGGGCAACGCGCTCTGGCGACCATTGTGCACGCGCAGCAGGCTGCCAAGATCGCGACCAACGACTACCGCAAGTACGAATTCATCATCGATGTTCACCCCGCAGGCGGCGAGGCCGTCCGCGTCGAGGTCACCGACACCTTCACCGTCGGAGGACTGAAACCCGCCGTGGGCGACGTCGTCGGGGTGCGATGGGACGCCACCGCCAAACGTGCCGTCTTCGACCTGGACGGCGATCCTCGCTACGACCTCAAGGCGCTTCGCGCACAACAAGAAGCCGAGCGCCGACACCTACTCGACCAGCCGCCGGAATAGACGCCCACGAGGAGAAACCTGTGAGCACAACCGATCTCGAGAACCTGTTCGGACTGTCCGGCAAGACCGCGCTGGTCACCGGCGGGAGCAGTGGTATCGGGGTGATGATCGCGCGCGGTCTGCTGCAGGCCGGCGCCAGCGTGATCATCAGTTCCCGCAAGGCCGACAAGTGCGCGCAGGCCGTCGAGGAGCTCTCGGAGTTCGGAACGGTCCGGGCCATCCCGGCGGACCTGTCGAAGCAGGAGGAGTGCAAGCGGCTGGCCGCCGAGGTCCTGGCCGATACCGACGAGTTGCACATCCTGGTCAACAACGCCGGCGCGACGTGGGGTGAACCGCTGGAGTCGTTTCCGGCCTCGGCGTGGGACAAGGTGCTCGACCTCAACGTGAAGTCGCCGTTCTGGGTGGTGCAGGAGCTGGTTGGCGCGTTGCGCAAGGCGGGCACCCACGACGACCCCGCACGGGTGATCAACATCGGCAGCATCGATGGGATCCACGTCCCGGTCATGAATATCTACTCCTACTCGGCCAGCAAGGCTGCCCTGCACCAGTTGACCCGAGTGCTCGCCAAAGAGCTTGGACCGCAACATATCACGGTGAACGCGGTGGCGCCTGGCCCGTTCCAGTCGAAGATGATGGCCGCCACGCTGGACTCGTTCGGGGACGCGATCGCCGCTTCGTCGCCGATGCGGCGGATCGGCCGCGACGACGATATGGCCGGTATCGCGGTCTTTCTGGCCAGCCGGGCCGGCTCCTACGTGAATGGGGCGATCATCCCCGTCGACGGCGGGATGGCGACGACGGCGAGTGGGTCAGGCCGCTGAGCTGGCGGGGACCGCGGTGTCGGTTCCCCAGCGGTACACCGTCGACACGCAGCCGTGCATCAGGGCCAGGTCGATCGCGTCGAGCATCGCCTGACGGGGGCCGACCTTGCCGAGTTGCCGTGCGGTGACAGCCAATCGGACGATACCGCCGCGCCGCGCGGTGCGCTCCGCGGAGAGCACCAGCGTGCGGCACCACCACGGTTCGGTCACGAAACCTTCACCGATACCGACCACCCGTGCACGCACCGTCTCGCCGGATACCAGGTCGGTGATGCCGTGCAGGTCGACGAGTAGCCGGAAGCCGTTGCGCGGCAGGGCGAAATCTGTTCCCGAGGAGACCGTCCAACCCGGCGCCGCGAACAGCCGGGTCCGCAGGCCGACATGTTCGAGGACCCGGTCGGCGCCCATCAGCCGCAGGTTCGCCTCGTGTGCAGGCAAGGCGGCGAACTCGCCGCGGCGCTTCTTGGTGGCGGCCGCGTCGAATCCGTGCAGCACCACCGCATCCCCGCCTCCGCGGCGGGTGCTCAGCCAGAGAAGAGTGCGCGGGTCGGATTCCAGGCGATAGCCGTTCTTTTGCCGTGGCGCGACAAGCAGCGACACCGGGACCTTGCGGTCATCGAGTGCGCCGCAGAACTCGGTGACGTCGCGCAGCGTCCGGTCGTTGATCCCGGACACCGACACGATGAGTTGTCCAGCCACGTTCGCAGTGTGGCAATTTCAGGTGTCCAAACGGTGACCGGCATCAAGATGTCAGGCGTCGATCGGGTTCAGCCCGGCAGGACCGCTTCGATCGCCGCGACCACTTCGGGGGCATCCGGCGTGGTTTGCGGGCGGAACCGGTGGACCACCGTGCCGCCGGGTCCGATCACGAACTTCTCGAAGTTCCACTGGATGTCGCCGGCCTGGCCGTCACCGTCGGCGAACGTGGTGAGCTCGGCGTACAGCGGATGCCGCGCCGGACCGTTGACGTCGGTCTTGGCCAGCAGCGGGAACGTCACCCCGTACGTCGTCGAGCAGAAGGTCTGGATTTCCTCCGGCGTTCCCGGCTCCTGCCCCATGAACTGGTTGCACGGCACACCGATCACGGCAAGGCCACGGTCTGCGTAGTCGCGGGCAAGTTGCTCCAGAGCCCCGTATTGCGGGGTCAGGCCACACTTGGAGGCGACGTTGACCAGAAGGACCGCGCGGTTGGCGTAGTCGGCCAGCGACGTGGGCGCGCCGGCGAGCGTGGTGAGCGGGATGTCGGTCAGACTCATGCGGTGAGACACTAGCAAGCACCGGCAGTGGCCAGCAGCCACGAGTACTGGAATGCCGCCTCTTTCCAGCGCTCGTAGCGGCCGCTGATCCCGCCGTGGCCGGCGGCCATCTGAGTTTTCAGCAACACCGGATGCCCGTCGGTCTTGGTGTGCCGAAGCGCGGCAACCCACTTCGCAGGCTCGACGTAGAGAACCCGGGTGTCGTTGAGCGATGTCATCGCCAGGATCGCCGGGTACTCCTTGGCTTCCACGTTCTCGTAGGGCGAATAGGACTTCATATAGAAGTAGACGTCCTTGTTCTCCAATGGGTTTCCCCACTCGTCCCACTCCGTGACCGTCAACGGCAACGACGGATCCAGAATCGTGGTCAAGGGATCCACGAAGGGCACCTGCGCGAGGATTCCGGCGAACAGACCGGGCGCCAGGTTCGCAACCGCACCCATCAGCAGGCCGCCGGCGCTGCCACCGAGCGCCACCAGATTCTGCGGCCGGGTCAGGCCGCTGTCGACGAGATGCTGTGCCACGGCGATGAAGTCGGTGAAGGTGTTCTGCTTCTCCAGCAGCTTGCCGTGCTCGTACCAGAGCCGGCCCATCTCACCGCCACCGCGAATATGGGCGATGGCGAAGACCATTCCCCGGTCCAGCAGCGACAGCCGGGCCACCGAGAAACGGGGATCCTCGGACGACTCGTAGGCGCCGTAGCCGTACAGCAGTGCGGGAGCCGGGAATTCGATACCCGCCTTGTAGATGACGGAGATCGGCACGCGGGTACCGTCCTCGGCGACCGCCCAGTCCCGGCGCTCGACGTAATCCGCACTGTTGTAGCCACCCAGCACCGGCTGTTCGCGCAGCAGCGTGCGCTCACCGGTGGCCAGGTCGAGGTCGTAGATGCGCAGCGGGGTCACGAACGAGGTGGTGCCCACCCGCAATTTGGGAGTCGACCAGTTGGGGTTGCCGGCCATTCCCGACGACGACAGTTCCGAGTCGAAGGCGATCTCCTCGGGTGTGCCATAACCGTCAGCATTGATGGGCCACAACTGGATTCGCGGTAGCGCCTCCCTGCGATAGCTGACCACCAGATGGTCGGCGAAGACGTCGACACCGTCGAGGCGCACATCGTCGCGCGCTTCGATCAGGGTGCGCTGGTCGGTGGGGTCGGCGACCGGCGCTTCGACGAGGGTGAAGTTGACCGCGCCGCCGTTGTGCAGGATGAGGAATTTGTCCTCACCCCCGACGACCGCGTGATCCACCGAGTATTCGATACCGTCACGGCGCGGAAGCACGCTGGTGAACTCGGTATTCGGGTCGGCGGCGTCGCCGACCCAGACCTGCGAGGTGATCGAGGAGCCAGCCGCGATGATCACGTACTTGTTGCTGCGGGTGCGCCCCATCCCGATCCAGAACCGTTCGTCGGGTTCGTGGAAGACCTGCTCATCGGTTTCGCCTGCGCCGAGCCGATGGCGCCACACAGTGTCCGGGCGCCACGCCTCGTCGACCGTCGTGTAGTACACCGTGGCGTTGTCGGCGGCCCACGTCACCCCGGACGAAATCCCGGTTATCTCGTCTCCGATGAGCTCACCGGTGCGTAAGTCCTTGAACCGCAGGGTGTATCGCTCATCGCCAACGACGTCGACCGAATAGGCCAACAGGTTCCCGTCCAGGCTCACGCTGCTGGCGCCGAGCGAGAAGAAGTCGTGGCCGTCGGACTCGACATTCTCGTCGAGCAGCACCTGCTCGCCGGGGACCTCGGTGTTCTCATCGAACACCGGCGGATCCCAATCGTCGGGGCCGGAGATCGGGCAGCGGCAGTGCGCGCCGTACTGCTTACCTTCGAAGCTGCGCCCGTAGTACCACCAGTCGCCGCGCCGGGTCGGAACCGACATGTCGGTTTCCTTGGTGCGGGCTTTGATCTCCTCGAAGATCTTCTGCCGCAACGGTTCGAGGTGCGCGGTGGCTTCGTCGGCGTAGGCGTTCTCGGCTTCCAGGTGGCCGAGGACCTCCGGGTCGGACTTTTCGCGCAGCCACTCGTAGGGATCGACGAAGACATCGTCATGGAAGACGCGCTCGGTATCGACGCGCTTGGCGATGGGAGGAATCACGGGTTGGGTCCGATCCAGTCGGCGAACGACAAACCTGAAATGCGTTCGTAGGCTTCGATATAGCGGGCGCGGGTCGCTTCGACGATATCGTCGGGCAATGCCGGCGGCGGAGCGGAGCCGTAGCGGTCCCAGCCCGATTCTTCTCCGGTGAGCCAGTTGCGGACGAACTGCTTGTCGAAACTGGGCTGCACCACCCCCTGCTGGTAGGTGTCGGCAGGCCAGTACCGCGACGAGTCCGGGGTGAAGACCTCGTCGGCAAGCACCACGCGGTCATCGGCGTCGACACCGAACTCGAATTTCGTGTCGGCGATGATGATGCCCTTCGCCCACGCGTGGTCGGCGGCCTGGATGTAGATCTGCAGGGTGCGCTCGCGGAGCTGGTTGGCGCGTACCGCGCCGACCAGTTCGATGGTCCGGGCGAAGGAGATGTTCTCGTCGTGCTCGCCCAACTCGGCCTTGGTCGCCGGGGTGAACAGCGGCTCGTCGAACTTGCTGGCCTCGACCAGTCCCGGGGGCAGCGCGATACCGCAGACCTTGCCGTCGCGCTGGTAGTCCAGCAGGCCCGAACCGGTCAGGTACCCGCGGGCAACGCACTCAATCGGCACCATCTCCAGCTGGCGCACCACCAGGGCGCGGCCCAGCACCTCGTCGGGGATGCGGGGGTCGTCGGGCGGGCCGGCCAGGTGGTTGGGCGCGTCGATGTAGTCGAAGAAGAACACGCTCATCGCGGTGAGGATGCGGCCCTTGTCGGGGATCAGGCTGTCCAGGATGTAGTCGTAGGCCGAGATCCGGTCGCTGGCGACGAACAACAGGTGCTCGTCGTCGATGCGATAGATCTCGCGAACCTTACCGCTGGCCAGATGTGGATAGTCGCTCAGAGCAGGGCGCATCGCGTCAGCCTATCGGCCGCTCACGGGGCGCGACTGTGCTGGGATCAAGCCATGAGATCGCGGTTCCTGCCCTACGCCACCACGCCAGGCCGGCTCATCGCGCAGTTGTTCAGCGACCTGCTGGTCGCGTCGTGGATCACCGTGTGGGTGCTGGTCGGGCTGGCGGTGCATTCGGCGGTCGCGACGATCGCCGAGGTGGGCCGCCAGGTCAAGGACGGCGCGTCCGGGATCTCGGACAACCTGCACTCGGCCGGCGACAGTGCCCACAAGATCCCACTCGTCGGAGACACCGTCTCCAAGCCGCTGCGCGCGGCCAGCGAGGCCGCACTCGACCTGGCGGGCGCGGGCCACAACCTGGACACCACGGCCTCCTGGCTGGCCGTGCTGCTGGGCATCGCGGTGGCCGCGCCGCCGATTCTGGCGATCGGGATGCCGTGGCTGTTCCTGCGCATCCGGTTCTTCCGCCGCAAATGGACGGTCATCATGCTGGCCCGAACTCCGGCAGGGGAACAGCTGCTGGCGCTGCGGGCGCTGGCCAACCGGCCCTTGCGCAAGCTGACCGAGGTGAGCTTCGATCCGGTCGGCGCGTGGCGGCGCGAGGATCCGTACGCGATCCGCGGGCTGGCCGCTCTCGAACTGCGCTCGGCAGGCGTCGCACTCCCCCGCGCGTGGCGGCCCTCGGCGATGTCGGCGCGCTGACCGGGGCTGTACACCGATTACCGCGCCAACTTCTGCGGCGGAACCGTCGTGGAAGCCGACGCGTCAGAACATGTGTGCTCGAGGATTATCTCCGTCGGCAAGACGGAGTCATTACGTTGGCTCAGGCACGCCGATCGGGGCTCAGCGAAGACGCAGTGCGGCATCGGATTCGCGCTCGGCAGTGGCGTCGGTGCGCACCCGGGGTGTATTTCGCCGACGATCGGCCATTCACCAGCGCGGCACGAATTCGGGCAGCGGTATGGAGCCGCGGCGACCGGGCAACTGCGAGCGGTCTCGCGGCCGCCTGGTGGCTGGGCCTCATGGCGACAGCGCCGGAGATCGTTGAGATCACCGTGCCGCGGAACAGCCATGGCCGCGCGGCCCGCGGAACCCGCCTGCGACGGCGCGACCTTGCCGAGGTCGACATCGTCGAGCACCGCTCCCTGCGCGTGACGGCACTCCCGTTGACCGTCCTCGAAGCGGCGGTCCGCCGCGGTGGCGGTCCCGCCGTCATGGACACCGCGCTGCAGCGCGGACTAGAGCTCTGCCATCTCGAACGAGCTCAGGTCCGTAACCGCCGTAGTTACGGGTCTGCCGAGGCTCAGCGCCTACTCGACGCGGCCGCCACCGGTGCACGCTCGGAGGCCGAGCGCTTGGCGGTGGACTTGCTCAAATCCGCCGGGATCACCGGCTGGCGGGCCAACTTTGCGGTCGGCAATTACCTTGTCGACATTGCATTTCCAGCTCAGCGGATCGCGATCGAGATCGATGGCTGGGCCTTCCACAGCGATCAAGCAGCGTTTCAGAACGACCGCGTTCGACAGAATCGGCTCGCCCTGCAGGGCTGGCAGGTGCTGCGCTTCACCTGGCTCGACCTCACACAGCACCCTGAGCGGGTGCTACGTGAGATCTGCACTGCCATTTCGGCGCGCTAACCGGCGCTGTACACCTGAAACCGCGCCGAAGTCGGGACACGCGACCTTATGCTCGCCTCGTGAAAGCCTCCGTCGATTCCGACCGCTGCGCCGGGCACGGCGACTGTGTATCGATCTGCCCGGAGGTGTTCACCTGGACTCCTGACGGCTTCGCCGAAGTGGAGCTCGACGAGATCCCCGAGGAGTACACCGATCTCGTCGTCAAGGCGTCGCACGACTGCCCTGAACACGCCATCGAGGTCGACGAGGGTTAACGTCCGCACCTGTGGCTGACTACGACTACATCGTGATCGGTGCCGGTTCGGCGGGTTGTGCGCTGGCCGGTCGCCTGGCCGCCGGAACATCCACCGTCCTGCTGCTGGAGGCCGGCGGTTCGGATCGGCGGCTCACTGTGCGCGCGCCGCTGGCCTATGCCGCGCAGATGGGCGGCCCGACCGACTGGGATTACAGCTCGGTCCCCGAGCCGGCCTGCGACGGCCGCACGATCCCCCAACCGCGCGGCCGCGTGCTGGGCGGCACCAGTTCGATGAACGCGATGGTGTGGGTGCGCGGCACCCGGCTCGACTACGACGGCTGGCAGCTGCCCGGCTGGAGTTGGTCGGATGTCGAGCCGGTGTTCCGCCGCATCGAGTCGCACTATCTCGGTGGGCCGGCGCACGGGACTTCGGGGCCGATCCGAGTGACCCGGCTGGCCGAGCCCGACGTGACGTCCACCCGGTGGGTGGCCGCCGCACGGGCCGCCGGTGTCTCCGACAACGAAGATCTCGGCGGCCCGGACCTCGACGGCACGTCCATCGCCCCGGTGACGGTGTGGAAGGGGCAGCGCTGGAATACCGCGCGCGCGTATCTGCCTGCGGCGCGGCGCCGTTCGAATTTCACCGTCGTGACCGGCGCGCTGGTGCACCGGGTGGTGATCCGCGACGGACGCGCCGTGGGGGTGGAATACGAACGCAAGGGACAGCGGGTCGATGTCGGCGCCGGCCGCGAGGTCATCCTGTCGGCCGGGGCGTACGGAACGCCTCAATTGTTGCAGCTCTCCGGGATCGGGGCGGCCGAGCATCTCCGTGCGGTCGGTATCACGCCCATCGTCGAAAACCCCCGGGTGGGAACCAATCTCACCGATCATCCCGCGACGGCGATGGCCTGGGACGTGCAGCCTCGTTTCATCGGGCTGTCCGACGCGCAGAAGCCACAGTGGTTGCTGCGCTGGCTTTTTCGGCGCAGCGGGAAGATGACCAGCAATGCGATGGAGGCACTCGCCCACATCCGAACCCGCCCGGAACTGCCGGCACCGGACTTCCAGTTGATCCATGCCCCCAGCTACGTCAATCTCGTGGCGATGGAGCGCGAGCTGCGCCGCGCGTCGTCGGTGCTGCAGTCCTACTGGACGCCCAAGAGCCGCGGCACGGTGCTCGCGCAATCAGCGGATCCCCATGACGCGCCGGAGATCCGGCTCAACACCCTGGCTCACCCCGACGACGTGCAGGCGTTCATCCGGGCGGTGCGGCGCACCAGGGAGATCGTGGCCACCGAGCCATTCGGCTCGGTGATCACCGCAGAACTGCACCCGGGTCCCGAGGTCGTCACCGACGCCCAGATCGAGGCATGGGTGCGAAGCTCGGTGGCCACCACCGGCCACCCGGCCTGCTCGGCCGCGATGGGTACCGGCCCGGACAGCGTCCTGGATGAGGAGCTGAAAGTGCGTGGTGTACATGGATTGCGGGTGGCCGACGCATCGGTGTTCCCGTGCATCCCCCGGGCCAACACCAATGCCCCGGCGATCATGGTCGGCGAACGGTGCGCCGACTTCATCGGCGCCGGCCGATGACCGTATTTGATGCGCACTTCCACATCATCGACCCCCGTTTTCCGTTGGTACCCAACAACGGATACGTGCCTGAGATGTTCACCGCCGCCGACTATCGGGAGCGCGTCGCGGCACTGGACGTCACCGGTGGCGCGGTGGTCAGCGGGTCGTTTCAGGCCTTCGACCAGACCTACCTGAAAGACGCTCTAGCCCAATTGGGTCCGGGTTTCGTGGGCGTCACCCAGATCCCGGCCGACGCGGGCGACGATGAGATTGTGGCCTTGGACCGGGCTGGCGTTCGCGCGGTCCGGTTCAATCTGTACCGCGGCGGGTCGGCGACGCTGGCCGACGTCGACACCCTGGCCCGCCGCGTGCACGAGGTCGCAGGCTGGCATTCCGAGTTCTACCTCGACGCCAGCGAACTACCCGAACTGGAATCCACGTTGGCCGCCCTGCCACAAATCGGTGTCGACCACCTGGCGATGTCGGACGACACCTCGGGCGCCCTGCTGCGCCTGGTGGAAACCGGGACGGTGGTCAAGGCCACCGGGTTCGGCCGCATCGGCGTCACCGACCCGGACGAACTGATGCGCGCGATCGTGGGCGTGAACCCCGCCGCGCTGATCTTCGGCAGCGACCTGCCGTCGACCCGCGCGGCTATTCCATTCCAGGACAGCGATATCGACCGCATAGCGGATACGGTCGGCGCCGAGCATGTCGACGCCGTCCTCGATGGCAATGCACGCCGTTTCTATCGACTCGCTGACCGGATCGGTTAGAGTCCGCGTCGTGGCAGAACTCACCGACACCGTCGCAGTGGTCACCGGCGCGGCCCGCGGTCAGGGCAGGAGCCATGCCGTTGCGCTGGCCGCCGAGGGTGCCGACATCATCGCCATCGACCGCTGCGCCGATATCGACTCGATCCCCTATCCGCTGGCGACCAAAGAGGATCTCGACGAGACCGTCCGGCTCGTCGAGGCCCAGGGCCGTCGCATCGTGCCGGTCGTCGCCGACGTCCGCGACCTTGCCGCCCTGCAGGCCGCAGTGCAGAGCGGGGTGGACACACTCGGTGAGATCGACATCGTCGTGGCCAACGCCGGGGTGGTGGCCATCGGCCTCAAGGATCCGCTCGACGAGCAGCTGTACCGCGACATCGTCGAGACCAATCTGGGCGGCGTCTGGCACACCATCGCGGCCACCGTGCCCTCGATCATCCGCAAGGGGCGCGGTGGTTCCATCATCCTGACCAGCTCCGCGCAGGGGCTGGTGGGGAAGGGCGGCGACGGCAGCGCGGCGATGTTCGCCTACGCCGCGGCCAAGCACGGTGTGGTGGGCCTGATGCGCTCGGCGGCAAATGCCTACGCGCAGCACAACATCCGGGTCAACACCGTGCATCCCAGCGGCGTCGGCACCCCGATGATCCTCAACGACCACACGCTGCGCACCTTCCAGGAGAACCCCAACGGCGCCGCGCTGTCGGCCAATCTGCTGCCGGTTCCGTTTGTCGAGTCCGAGGACGTCACCAACGCCGTGATCTTTCTGGCCAGTCCGAAGGGGCGCTACATCACCGGCGTGGCACTACCCGTCGACGCCGGTCACGCCGTGATGTGAGCGGCACGGGCCTTAGAGGATCGCGCCCGGAGCGTACTTGGCGGCGTCGGGGTAGGCGCTGACCAATGCCTCCACCGCGGCGACCACCTGGTCGACCTGACTTGCCGCCGCCCCGGTGAAGGCCTGCTTGTCGGCAAGCGCAGCGTCCAGCGCCGCCCGGTCCAGTGGCAGCCGCTCATCGGCGGCCAGCCGATCCAGAAGATCTGGTTCCAAACCCTTTTCGCGCATCGCCAGCGCGACGGCCACCGCGTGTTCCTTGATCACCTCGTGGGCGGTCTCCCGCCCGACTCCGGCCCGCACCGCCGCGATCAGGATCCGGGTGGTGGCCAGGAACGGCAGGTAGCGGTCCAGCTCGCGCTGGATCACCGCGGGGTAGGCACCGAACTCGTCGAGCACGGTCAGGAACGTCTCGATCTGTCCGTCGATGGCGAAGAACGCGTCGGGCAGCGCCACCCGGCGTACCACCGAGCAGAAGACGTCACCCTCATTCCATTGCGCGCCAGCCAGTTCCGCGGCCATCGACGCGTAGCCACGCAGCACCACTTGCAAGCCGTTGACCCGCTCGCAGCTGCGGGTGTTCATCTTGTGCGGCATCGCCGACGAGCCGACCTGTCCCGGCGCGAATCCTTCGGTCACCAGTTCGTGGCCTGCCATCAGCCGCACGGTGTGCGCGAACGACGACGGACCGGCGCCCAGCTGAACCAGGGCCGACAGCACGTCGTGATCCAGCGACCGGGGATAGACCTGCCCGACGCTGCTGAAAACGCCGTTGAATCCCAGGAATTCAGCGATCCGGCGCTCCAGTTCGGCGAGCCGGACGGCATCGCCGTCGAACAGGTCGAGCATGTCCTGCGCGGTGCCCATCGGGCCCTTGATGCCGCGCAGCGGGTAGCGCTCGATCAGGTCGGCGATGCGCTGCAACGCGATCAGCGTCTCCTCGGCGGCCGAGGCGAACCGCTTACCCAATGTGGTGGCCTGCGCAGCGACGTTGTGGCTGCGGCCCGCCATCACCAGGTCGCGGTACAGCACGGCACTTTCGGCAAGCCGCGCCACCACGGCCACGCCGTGGGCGTGCACGAGTTGCAGCGACCGGCGGATCTGCAGCTGCTCGACGTTCTCGGTGAGGTCGCGGCTCGTCATACCCTTGTGCACGTGTTCGTGGCCGGCCAGCGCGTTGAATTCCTCGATGCGGGCCTTGACGTCGTGGCGGGTGACGCGTTCACGCGCGGCGATCGACGCCAGGTCGACCTGTTCGAGCACTCGTTCGTAATCCTCGAGAACACCATCGGGAACGGCAACGCCGAGTTCGGACTGGGCGCGCAGCACCGCGAGCCAGAGCTTGCGCTCGGCGACGATCTTGGCCTCGGGCGACCAGATCGCGACCATATCCGCGCTGGCGTAGCGGCCGGCCAGGACATTAGGGATTGTCACAACGCATCAGCTTACGGCCCTGATACGGCAAGGTAGACGGATGCACTTTGTCGGCCTGGACCTGGCCTGGGGTGAACGCAAGCCCACCGGAGTGGCCGTGCTCGACGCCGACGGCCGGCTTGTTCATATCGCCACCGCGCAAGACGATTCGAGCATCCTCGCCGAAGTAAAGCCCTATGTCGACGGACCGTGTCTGGTCGCGATCGACGCTCCGCTTGTCGTGACGAACCCGACCGGTCAGCGGGATTGCGAGACCGAATTGAACCGCGACTTCGCCAAGTTCCAGGCCGGCGCGCACCCGTCGAACACGGGAAAGCCGGAATTCGCCGGCGCACCACGCGGTGCCCGGATCGCCGAAGCGCTCGGGCTGGACATGGACCCGCAATCGCGGGCGTCGCGGCGGGCCATCGAGGTCTATCCCCATCCGGCCACGGTGGTGCTGTTCCGGCTCGGCCGCACGCTGAAGTACAAGAACAAGCAGGGCCGCGACTTCACCCAGCTGCGAACCGAACTGCTGCGGCTGATGGACGAGATCGAAAGGCTCGCACAGGCGTCTGTGCCCCTACGCGTCGTCGAGCACCCGGAATGGATCGCCATGCGCGCAGCCGTCGAGGACGCGAAGCGCAAGAGCGAACTGCGACGAGCCGAGGATCCGATCGACGCGGTGGTGTGCGCCTACGTCGGGCTCTACGCGACGCGCCGTCCCGCTTCGGTGACCACCTACGGGGACTTCGCGACCGGCTACATCGTGACGCCGACGCTGCCGACCGACCTGACCCCGGCGCCCCCGGAGCCGACACCCGGTGTGGTCAGCGACGCCGTCGCCCGCTACGCCGAGCAGCGGCCCGCCCTGATCGCCACCACCGAGCACTACCTCGCGTTGGTGAAGCGCCTGCTCGACGACGCGGGCATCAACTACCTGAGCGTGACGGCCCGCACCAAGAGCGTCGCGTCGTTCGCGGCCAAGGCCGATCGCAGCAGCCATGGCCAGCGGCTCTATACCGACCCGTCGACGCAGATCACCGACCAGGTCGGTGTGCGGGTCATCACCTACCTGCGCGAGGACGTCACCGCGGTCGGCACCGTGCTGTCGCAGGAATTCGAGGTCCTTGCCGACCTCGACATGGGGCAGGTGACCGCGCGCGAGGGCCGCTGGGGGTACGCGAGCCGGCACCTGCTGGTTGCGCTCGACGGTGAGACGCAGCCCGCATCGGTGCAGGTGCGCACCGTCCTGCAACACGCGTGGGCGGAGTTCGAACACGACATCCGCTACAAGGGCACGGTCCCCGAGCAGGACGCACCCGAGCTCGACCGCCGGTTCACGCTCGCGGCCGGCCTGCTCGAGCTGGCCGACCGGGAGTTCACGGAGATCCGGGACCGATTACGGGCATCGATGGCCGACGACCGCACCCCGGCCGCCGCGGGCGCCGGCGTTGCGGCACCGGTGCTGGCCACCTATCTGGGGCACCGCTTTCCCGAGGCCGGCTGGTCCCGCACCGAGCACTACGCGTGGATCTCCGACCTGCTCGGCGAGCTGGGCATCCTGACCCTGGACGCCCTCGAGGAGCTCTTGACCAACCTCGACACCGACGCCGTCAACGAGAAGATGGACTACCGCTTCCCGGCAGGTGCGGTGCGCCGCTTGGACGATGCCCTGCTGGCCGCGTTCGGCGACCGGTATGTCGGGCTGGCGGGTAACGCGCATCGGGTGGCGCTGCTGCAGACCCGCCTGCGGCGGTTGCAGCCTGATCCCGCCTAGGCGCGCAGACCTGACCAGGCTTCCGATGTTCCGGTCAGCCGGCTGACCTGTTCCAGGAAGCGGCGCACCTTCACCGGGTTTTCGTGACGCTGCCAGCCGAACGTCGTCGGCCGCTGGCTGCGGTCATGCCAGAAATGCCCCGGCTTGGAATCCGGCCGGGTGGCCACCAGCCACACCGCGGTGTCGGCACCGTCGGCCACGTCGCGCAGCAGCGGTTTGGTCACGGCCCGAAAGCGCGGCAAGGACTCCGCCACACCCGGAGTGTCGACCCAGCCGGGGTGCATGCTCTCCACCCGGATGTCGGTGCCGGCCAGCCGGCGCGCCCACGAATCCGCCAGCACCACTTGCATCTTCTTGGTGCGCGCATAGACCCGCACCCCGTTGTAGCCGCGCCGAGACTCCAGATCGTCGACCACCAGCGGCGAGCCGTACATGCCGCCAGACGACACGAATATCACCGACGCCCCACCCGCGGCCCGTAGTAACGGCAGCAGGCGTTCGGTGATCAGATGCGGGCCCAAGACGTGGGTGGCCAGCTGCACCTCGTGGCCCTCACGCGTGAGACTGCGGTCCTTGGGCATCAGCCCGGCGTTGTGCACCAACCCGTTCAGGGCTGGCACGCGGTTGGCGAAGTCGGCCGTCCACTGCCGCACCACCTCGAGGTCGGAAACGTCGCAGACCTCCCCGACGACGTGGGCGTCGGCGACCGAGTCCCGGATCATGGCCGACGCGCGATCCACCTTGCCGGTGTTGCGGCCCAGCAGGTGCACGGTGGCGCCCAGTCCGGCAAAGGACTGCGCCATCGCCAGCCCGATGCCCGCGGTCGCCCCGGTGATCAGCACCCGCTTGCCGACCAGCGCCCGCGGACCCGCATCGGCCGCCCACCAACGCCGGCGCAGTCCCGACCCGATCTTGGTGTAGCCGACGATCAACGCCCGGTCCAGCACGCCATCCAGCAGTTCCACGGCCGGCCGGGCGAGCCCGGAGAAATCCATGTCTACGAACGTAATCGCTTACACCCGGATGGTGCGCTCGTCGATCGGCGCCAACATGTCGATCACATTCATCAGCGTGGTCCTGGCCAGTTCGCGCGGGCTGTCCCCGTCGCTGACGAGCGCCGAGACCACCGCACCGTCGACGGCGTTGACCAGCGCGGTCACCACGTCGACCCGCATATTGCGTCCCGAGCGCGCGATGGCTTCCACCACGGCATCGACCCGTTGCCGCAGCAGCCGACGCTGGATTTCCCGAAGTTCGGGCTGGCGGGCGCAGGCGATGTAGCGCTCGTAGCGCGAGATCAATTCTTCGCTGCTGGCCTCGCCGTCCGCATCACCGACCAACAGGTCGACCAGCACGTCGGCGGTCGCCTCGGCTCCGCGGCGCCGGCGGGGCAGCGCGTCGACCCGGGCCCGCAGCTGCGCGGTCTCGACGGCGCAGATGTACTCGACGGCCTTGTGCACCAGATCGTCGAGCGAGGAGAAGTAATACGTGGTCGAGGCCAACGGCAGACCCGCGCGACGAGCCACCGCACGATGACGCACAGCCTCGAATCCGGCTTCGCGCAGCAACTCGGCGGCAGCGCTAATCAGCGCATACCGTCGTCGTTCCCCCTTGGGGGTCATCGCTGCCGTCACACTCAGCAATGCTGCCAGCAGCGTCGACGGCACATCGCTCTTTCACCGAATCATTAACGTGGCTTTGACCGGCCACTAGGCTGAACAGCCCGCGATGGCATGATGTGCCGAATGGCGAACCTGAGCCGTCGCGCTGTTCTGCGACTTGGCGCCGGAGCCGTCGCAGGCGCCGCGGGTGCCTTCGCTGCCGGCCGCATGCTGGAATCCACCGCTCCGACCATTGCGATGACCGGTGTCGGCGCACCATTGCTGCCGCCGCCCCCGCTGGAGCCGGCATCGGCGGGTGCTCCCGCGCCGACGATGGTCACCGGCTCGTTCGTGTCGGCCGCGCGTGGCGGCGTCAACACCAATTGGGCCATCGCCCGTCCGCCCGGACAGACCGCGCCGCTGCGGCCGGTGATCGCGCTGCACGGCAAGGGCCAGGACGCGGCGGGTGTGATGGCCGGCGGGGTCGAGCAGGGTCTGGCCCAGGCTGTAGCGGCCGGGCTGCCGCCGTTCGCCGTGGTCGCTGTCGATGGTGGCGGCAGCTACTGGCACAAGCGCGCCTCCGGCGAAGACTCCGGGGCGATGGTCCTCGACGAGCTGATCCCGACGCTCGGCAGCCAGGGTCTGGACACCTCGCGGGTCGCCTTCCTGGGTTGGTCAATGGGTGGTTACGGCGCACTGCTGCTGGGCGCCCGCCTCGGTCCGGCCCGCACCGCGGCGATCACCGCGGTCAGCCCGGCGCTGTGGCTGTCGTCCGGTGCCGCCGCGCCCGGCGCATTCGACGGTCCCGACGACTTCGCCGCCAACAGCGTCTTCGGCCTGCCCGCGCTGGAATCGATCCCCATCCGGATCGACTGCGGCAACAGCGACCCGTTCTACGCGGCGACCAAAGAGTTCATCGCCCAGCTGCCCCATCCGCCTGCCGGCGGCTTCTCGCCGGGCGGGCACGACGGCGGTTACTGGAGCTCGCAACTGCCCGGCGAGCTGACCTGGATGGCGCCGTTACTGGTGGCTTAGCTCACCGTCGTCGAGATCGACGTATTGGCGCCTAACACTCGCACTTTCGCGGCCGTTTGTCGGTTTGGGCGCACTAGCAACGCACACGATTGTCTCCCGTTCTGGAATTGTCTACAGTCGCTGTTACTGTCAGCCATTCGATAAGCCTTCCGGAAGGGCCACCGCGCAGATCATGACCGTCGACAGCCTGCCGCTATCGCCGCGGCCGTACCACCCGCTGGACATCTCGGCTCCAGACTTCTGGACCGCCGATTTCGCCACCCGCGACCAGACGTTCGCGGCGCTGCGCGCCGCCGACGGGCTGTCCTGGCATGCGCCGGTCTCGTCGGTCTTCCCGCACTCCGAGACGGGGTACTGGGCCATCACCCGCCACGCCGACGTCAAGTACGTCAGCCAGCACACCGACATCTTCAGCTCAGCACTGGGCATGAGCGTCGACCCCCTCCCAGCCGAGATCCAGCAGGCCACCAGCTTCTTCCTGGCCATGGATCCGCCGGAGCACACCTTGTATCGGCGGTTGATCAGCGCCGCGTTCACCCCGAAGCAGGTCCGCCGCATCGAGGCCCAGATCCAGGCCAATGCCGCCGATATCGTCGACCGACTGATCGACAAGCTGCGCGACGGTGAGGAAATCGACTTCGTCACCGAGTGTTCGGCCAAGCTCCCGATGCGAACCATCTCGGACATGATCGGCATCGCCCCCGCCGACCAGGAGGCGGTCGCGTATGCGGCGGAAAGCCTGTTCAGCGCAACCGACGACGATTACGCCAGTTTCGAGGAACGCGCTACGCACGCGCTGACCCAGATCGGCATCCTGACCAATTCGGGTATCGAGCTGGCCCAGCTGCGCCGCCGCGAACCGCACGACGACCTGATGACCAATATCGTCAATGCCGAGGTCGACGGCCACC
>JAHFVD010000055.1:23523-49309 GCA_023264735.1 Mycobacterium sp.
CACGCGCTGACCCAGATCGGCATCCTGACCAATTCGGGTATCGAGCTGGCCCAGCTGCGCCGCCGCGAACCGCACGACGACCTGATGACCAATATCGTCAATGCCGAGGTCGACGGCCACCAGCTCACCGACATCCAGATCGGCTCGTTCATGGTGCTGCTGGGCGCCGCAGGCAACGACACCACCAAGCAGACCACCTCGCACGCGTTCAAGGCGCTCGCCGACAATCCCGCTCAGAAGACTTGGCTGCTGGAGGATTTCGACGCCCGGATCGGTCCTGCCGCCGAGGAGTTCATCCGCTGGGCCACTCCCGTGCTGAACTTCGCCCGGCATGCCGCGGTCGACACCGAGCTGGCGGGCACCACGATCAAGGCCGGCGAGAAGGTCGCACTGTTCTACTGTTCGGCCAACCGCGACGAGGCGGTGTTCGACCGCCCCGGCGAGTTCGACATCACCCGATCGCCCAACCCGCACTTCGGGTTCGGTGGCGGCGGGCCGCACTTCTGCCTCGGCGCGAACCTCGCGAGGACCGAGCTGCGGCAGCTATTCCACCAGCTGCTCACCCGGCTACCTGAAGTCGAAGTCGGCGAGCCGGAGTACTTGCACAGCAACGTCATTCACGGCGTCAAGCGGTTGCCCGTCAAGCTAGCGTGATCCGCCCCTCGGCCGCCGCAAGGGCGATGTCGGTGCGGAAGTGGCTGCCGGGCAAGCGAATCGAGGACACGGTTCGGTAGGCGGCTTCGCGCGCGGCCACCAGGTCGGCGCCGGTGCCGACGACGGACAGCACCCGTCCGCCCGACGAGATGACGGCGCCGTCGTCACGCCGTGCCGTGCCGGCGTGCAGGACACCGTCGACCTCCGATCCGGTGATCACGTCACCGACCCGCGGGCGGCCCGGGTAGTTCTCGGCGGCCACCACGACGGTGACGGCGTAGCCGTCGTGCCACTGCAGTGGGCTGAAGTCGGCGAGCGTTCCAGTAGCCGTGGCATGCAGCAGCTGACCCAGCGGGGATTCCAGCAGGGCCAGCACAGCCTGCGTCTCGGGATCGCCGAACCGGCAGTTGAATTCGACCACCGCGGGGCCGGCCGACGTCATCGCCAGCCCCGCATACAGCAGGCCGGAGAACGGGCAACCTCGGCGAACCAGTTCAGCGGCAACGGGTTCGACGACACCGCTAACGATGGCGGCCGTCACGTCGGCGGGCAGCCACGGCAGCGGTGAATACGCGCCCATGCCACCGGTATTGGGCCCGGCGTCGTTGTCGCCGACCCGTTTGAAGTCCTGGGCGGGCAGCAGCGGGACCACGGTCGCGCCGTCGACCAGACAGAACAGCGATACCTCGGGTCCGTCGAGGAAGGACTCCAGCAGTACCGGGTGCCCGGAGTCCAGCAGCGAGGCCGCATGCGCGCGGGCCACATCGCGGTCGGCGGTCACCACCACGCCCTTGCCCGCGGCCAGCCCGTCGTCCTTGACCACCCAGGCGGGTTGGCCGGCGGCAGGCCCGAACCGGTCCAGCGCGGCGTCGAGGCGGGCGGGGGTGTCAACGGTCTCGCTACCGGCGGTGCGCACACCGGCCGCAGCCATCACGTCCTTGGCGAAGGCCTTCGAGCCTTCGATTCGGGCGGCATCCTTCGACGGGCCGAAGCAGGCGATGCCGGCAGCCCGCACCGCGTCGGCCACCCCGAGCACGAGCGGCACTTCGGGGCCGATGATCACCAGGTCGGCCGCGAGCGTTTTCGCCAGCGCGGTGACGGCTTCGGCGGAGGTGACGTCGAGGTCGTGCTGCTCGGCGACCGTCGAGGTGCCGGCGTTGCCGGGCGCGACGGCCAGGAAGTCGATTTGGGGATCTTTGCGCAGGCCCAACAGCAGGGCATGTTCGCGGGCACCGGATCCGATCACGAGGACGCGCACAGGTTCACACCCTATCGCCCACCCCCACTACCAGGTGTCGACGAACCGCCTTAGCGGCGGCAGTTCACCACGCGCCGTCGCGGCGGTCAGCGTCGCCGCAATAAGATCGCGGGTGTCCGCCAGGTCGATGACGTCATCGACCTCGAACATCATCGCGGCGTTGAGCGCTTTGGCGTTCTCCTCCATCGCCGCGGCGGCCTCCCGCACCCGCTGTTCGCGCTCGGCCTCGTCGTCGATGGCTTCCAGCTCCTTGCGCATGCCGAGTCGCACCGCACCCTCGAGGCCCATCGGACCGAGGTGCGCCGGACCAGCGCCTCGGCTTCGGCGGCCGCGGCGGTGATCGCCCCGGCCTTGACCATCGTGTTATTGGCGACGACACCGACCGGGCGGACTTCGATCCGGGCGGTGCGCTGCCCTGGAAATACCCGATGAGACGCTTGGTGACCTCGACGCCCTCGGCGAAGAAGACGGTGGGCAGCCGCATCCGTTCGATGAGCTCGAAGAGCCGGTCCTTCTTCCGGTGCCCGAACTCGCCCTGGGTGCCGGCCAGCACCGTGTAGTCGTAGGACAACACCGCACACGGGCGACCGTTGATCGTGGCCGTCCCGGCGATCAGGCCGTCGGCCGGCGTCCGCGCGATCAGGTCGTCAAGGTCGCGGCGGCGGCGCTGGGCGGCGATCGCGAACCGCCCGTACTCGACGAAGGAATCCGCATCCACCAGTTCGGCGAGGTCGGGGCGATCAGTGATTAGCCGAACGTAGTGGCCATACACTCGTCAATTCGGTGTATGGTCAATGCCAAGGTGCGCTACATCACATGAACAGCGAGGTAGATCATGACCACCGCCAGCGTGTGCCCGTTCGGAGCGGGCTTCGACTTCACCGACCCTGACCTGATCAAGGAGGGAATGCCCGTCGCCCAGTTCGCGCAGCTGCGTAAGACCGCGCCGGTCTGGTGGAACGAGCAGACAGAAGGCAGCACGATCTTCGACGACGGCGGCTACTGGGTGATCACCAAGCATCGCGACATCCGCGATATCTCCCGCGACGGGCACCTGTGGTCGACCAACAAGCAGGGCGTGGTGATGCGCTTCGCCGACGACATGACCAAAGACCAGGTGGAGATCACCAAGGCACTGCTGATCAACCACGACGCGCCCGAGCACACCCGGCTGCGCAAGCTGGTCTCGCGGCTGTTCACCCCGCGCGCAGTGGCCAAGCTGGAGGAGAAGCTGGCCGATGCCGCGTGCGACATCGTCGCCGCCGCCGCGGCGAAGGACACCGGGGATTTCGTCGACGACATCGCGATGCAGTTGCCGCTGCTGGCGATCGCCGACCTGCTCGGCGTCCCGGAAGCCGATCGCCAGAAGCTCTTTCACTGGACCAACAGCATCATGAACACCGACGACCCGGACTTCAACGACGTCGACCCGATCGTGGCCAACGCAGAGCTGATGGGCTACGCGTACTCGATGGCCGAGGAGCGCAGGAAGTGCCCGGCCGACGACATCGTGACCCGTCTGGTGGAGGCCGATATCGACGGTGAGTCCTTGTCGGAGGTCGAATTCGCGTTCTTCGTCATCCTGCTCGCGGTGGCCGGCAACGAGACCACGCGCAACGCCATGACCCACGGGATGAACGCCTTCTTCGAAAACCCCGACCAGTGGGAGCTTTTCAAGCGCGAGCGGCCCGAGACCACCGCCGACGAGATCGTCCGCTGGGCCACCCCGGTGCACTGCTTCCAGCGCACCGCGCTGCAGGACATCGAAATCGGTGGCGTCACGATCCGCGAGGGCCAGCGGGCGGGACTGTTCTACAGCTCGGCCAACTACGACGAGGAAGTCTTCGACGACCCGTTCCGGTTCAATATCTTGCGTGATCCGAACCCGCACCTCGGATTCGGCGGCAACGGCGCGCACTTCTGCATCGGCGCCAACCTCGCGCGCATGGAGATCAAGCTGATCTTCAACGAGATCGCCAATCAGATCCCGGACATCAGCAAGCTCGGTGAGCCTCAGCGGCTGCGGTCCGGCTGGCTCAACGGAGTCAAAGAACTGCCTGTCGCGTATCGCTAGTGCAGGGGCCGGAGATAGCATCCCGGAGCATGGGCTATCCGGGCTATCCGTCGTATCCCGGCTATCCGGCACCGCCTGCCAAGCCGCCGCGGTCGGCGGCCGACCTGACGATCGCGATCATCCTGATGGTGTTGACGGTGGTGGTTGGCGCGTGCGGGGCCTTTCTCGGCCTACTGTCGCTGGCGTTCCTGGACTACTGCCCGCCCGCGACGTGCAGTGCCGATGGAGCAGTTTCAGCCGTGCTGACCGCGGTGGCGATCGCCGCGCTGGTGGCTGTGGTCGGCATCGTCGTCACCAGCGTCGCGCTGGCTCGGCGCAAGCGGGCCTGGCCCTTCGCGGTCGGCACTTTTGTGCTGTGCCTGGCCGCGCTGTTCTTCGGCGGCGCGGCCTACACCGCGGCAGTGGGCGGCTGATCGTGCGGACCCACGGCTGGTCGGGATCGGCGCCCGCCACTGACGAAGAAGCGGTCGCGCGGATTCTGGCCGCTGCGAACAAGGCGATCGACGCCCGCGGCGCCGACCTGAGCATCGCCGACGTCGCCCGCACACTCGGGGTGACCCGTCAGACGGTGTATCGCTACTTCCCCAGCACCGACGCGCTGCTGCAGGCCTCGGCGATGGCGTCCGCGGCCGGATTCCTCGACCGGATGGCCGCGCATCTCTCCGGCATCACCGACCCGGCCGAGGCGGTCACCGAAGGTATTGCGGCAGCGGTGGAAGCGCTGCCGCACGACAAACACATGGGCCTGCTACTCGGCCCGGAACGCGTCGGCGCGTTCAGCGCCGAGGTCACCTCCGACGTCGCACTGGCGTTCGCGGGCTCGCTACTGCGCCGTTTCGACGTCGATTGGGCCGCACACGGATTCAGCGATAGCGATCTCGACGAGTTGGGTGAGCACCTGCTGCGGATCGTCCAGTCGTTCATGGTGGACCCTGGCCGGCCACCGCGGCACGGGGACGAGTTACGACGGTATCTGCGCCGCTGGGTGGGTGCGGCGCTGCGCCTGAACCACCCGTCGACGCCCGCGCGCGGCTAGGGAGCCGGGACGCTGTCCTGTACCTGAGCAGCCAAGGGCGTGGATGTCGCTGCGTGGCCGATGTTCTCGGTCAGAACGGGGCCGGGCCACATCATGGCGGCGAAGATCGCGCAGACGGACACCACCGGCGGGCAGAGCACGATCACCGTCGTGTCGACGGCCTTCACCCACTGCGATACGTGGCGAACGACCTTGGTCTGCTTGGGCACTGCTTCCGTCCACAGGCTGAGCATGGTCGGGGCAGTCCACGAGTCGGCAGTCCACGATTCATACGCGGTCATAGAAGTCATTGCCACTCCTGCCCTTGGATCGAGGCCCGCGGCGCCCGATTTCACTTTGGTAACACTGGTGCACAAATGTCACGTTTGTGACACGGCCAGATAACCGTTTGCGATCTGGGCGTTTCCTTACCGTTGTCTTACTGACCTCTTTGTTATGCGCCAAGCAATACGCCAGCCGCCGTAGCGGATGCGCCGCGCGGGTACTTCGCGATCGCGACGAAAGGCTAAGCGGGGTCGAGTCAGACATGAGAGCGAGTTTGAGCGACGAATCCTCGCTCTGAGGTCTGACTCGACGGCGGTTTCTAGTCGTCGAGCTTCTTGCCGCTGTGCATCTTGAGGGCGTCGTTGACGTTCGCCTTCTTGTCCTCGCCTTTGCCCGCCTCGGCAGCCTTCTTGCGCTTGGCCGTGACCTTGGTGACGGCCCCATCCAGCTTCGAGCCCAACGGGAAACCGAGGTAATGCGTCAGGAAGATCGCCATCTCCTTGAGCTCCTCGGGCGTGAGCTCCTCGTTGTGCAGCGCGGCGTTGGCCTGGATCTCGGCCAGATCCGAGATACCGAGGGCAGTGACGACGGTCAGCGTCATGATGCGCTTGTCCCGCATGCTCAGTCCGGGTCGCGTCCAGATGGTGCCGAACAGGTGGTCGGCGGTCAGCGCGAAGTAGTCACCAGGCGAGTCCGGCATTTCCCAGCCGTAGACCTCGTTCATCTTTTCCAGGCCCTTGCGGCGCAGCTCGTCCATCGTCTCTCACTCCTTCGTGTGTGGGACGCCGAGCCCGGCGGCCAGGTCCCGTAATGCGATCTCGGCCAGTGGCAATTCCACACCGGTGGCTTCACCGAGAGCCAGGGCCAACTTCAGATCCTTCTCGGCCAACCCGCGGGTGTGCACGAACATGTTGTAGACGAAGTGATCCGGCTCAAGCGGTTTGGTGTCGTCCCGGACCATGATCGCGCCGGGGCCACCGCTCTGGGCGTCGCTATGTCGCACGACCCGGCCCAGCTTCTGCAGATCGATACCCGCCGCCTCGGCGAGCCTCGAGGCCTCACACGCAGCGGTAAAACCGATGAAGGTCAACATATTGCGGGCGATCTTCATCCGCGTTCCGGCCCCCGGCTCGCCGGCGCGGACCACCATCGACGCCCATTGCTTGAACACCGGCTTGACGAGTTCGTAGGCCTCGTCATCCGCGCCGACCATGACGGCCAGCTCACCCTTGTCGGCGGCGCCAGCGCCACCACTGACCGGCGCATCAACGATGCGAATACCCTTGGGCTGCAACTGTTCAGCCAGCTCGGCGGCGGTCCCCGGCTCGATCGTGGAATGGATCGCGATGACCGTTCCAGGCTTGGCGTGTTCGGCGAGCTGGCCCACCACATCGCGGACCTGCTCGTCGTTGAGCACCGTCACTTCGATGACATCGGCCTTCGCGACATCGGCGACACTGTCCGCCAGGGTGGCGCCGAGTTCGGCCAGCGGCATCATCGCCTCGGTCCGCACATCGAAGACGACGAGTCCACCGGGCCACTCGACCAGCCGCTTGGCCATCGGCGCACCCTGGTTACCCAGCCCGATGTACCCGACCTTGACGTCACTCACGAGCGGAAGATCTGTCCGCCGTCGACGTTGAAGATCTGGCCGGTGATCCACTTGGCCTGATCCGACAGCAGGAACAGGCACATGCCCACCAGATCGTCGACTTCACCCATGCGCGACAACGGGATTCCCTTGACGATGTCGGCGACCATCTCCTGCGGAGTGGTGGTGCGGTTGGCCTCGGTGTTGATCGGGCCCGGCGCAATCGCGTTGATGCGGATGTTCTGGCCACCGAGTTCGGTCGCCAGCTGTTGGGTGAGGCTGTTCACCCCGGCCTTCGCCAGGCCGTAGAAGTTCGAGTACAGCCATGCCGCCGTGGACGATTGATTGATGATCGCACCGCCGCCACGCTTGGCCATCTTCCGGTACACCGCACGGGTACACACCAGCGCGCCATCGAGATTCACGCTCATGAACTTCTTGTAGTAGTCCCAGTCGACGGTGATCAGGAAGTCCAGTTTCATCCCGCCGAAGATCGCGGCGTTGTTCACCAGGTAGTCGATACCGCCGAACTCGGCCAACGTCTGATCGGCCATCGCCTTGGCCGACACCGGGTCACTGACGTCGACGGGCAGGGCGAGCGCGGTGCCGCCCTCACCCAAGATAGCGTCGGTAACCTTCTGTGCGCCTTCGATATTGATGTCGGCGACCACCACGGCCGCGCCTTCGCGGGCCAGCGCCTCGGCGTAGGCCTGACCGATGCCGCCGCCCGCGCCGGTGACGATGGCCACCTTGTTGTCGAACTGTCCCATGCTCTCCTGCTCTTCCTTTGGTGCGGGCCGCATCTAGACAGCCGTGGCAATGACTTTCAGTTCCAGGTATTCCTCGAAGCCGGCCAGGCCCATCTCGGAGCCGACGCCGGACTGCTTGTATCCGCCGAACGGCACGTCCGCGGAGTACCACACCCCACCGTTGACGTTGACCGTTCCGACCCGCAGTCGGTTCGCGACGCCTTGCGCACGCTCGTTGTCGCTGCTGAACACGGTGCCTGACAAGCCGTATGGCGAATCGTTGGCGATGCGGATCGCGTCGTCGTCGCCGTCGTGGGCGATGACCGTCAACACCGGCCCGAAAATCTCTTCGCGCGCCACCCGGGCACTGTTGTCCAGGCCGGCGATCACCGTCGGTTCGATGAAGTACCCGGTGTCGCGGTCTGCGGGCCGGCCACCGCCACACGCAAACCGGCCGCCTTCTTCGATCGCGAGGTCGAGGTAGGACTGCACTCGGTCGCGTTGACGCTCGGAAATGACTGGCCCGCAGATGGTTTTGGGACTGGTCGGGTCACCCGGCTTGAGCCCGGCCATGGTCGCCGCGGCAGCCTCGACCGCTTCGTCGTAGCGCGCCTTGGGTACCACCAGGCGGGTGGTGATCGCGCAGCCCTGACCGGCGTGCATCGAGGCGGTGAACGCCGCCATCGAGCAGGCCCCGGCCAGATCGGCGTCGTCCAGCACCAGGAACGCCGACTTGCCACCGAGCTCCAGGAAGACCTTCTTGATGGTGGCCGCGCCGGCCGCCATCACCGCACGACCGGTATTGGTCGAGCCGGTGAACGACACCATGTCGATCCGCGGGTCGCTGGACAGCAGCGCCCCGACCGAATGGTCGTTGGAGGTGACGATGTTGACCACACCCGGTGGGATATCGGTGTGTTCGGCGATCAGTTCGCCGAGAACCGCAGCACACCAAGGGGTATCGGGTGCCGGCTTGAGGACGATAGTGTTGCCCGCCGCCAGCGCGGGGCCGAGCTTGGCGAGGTTGATCTGGTGCGGGAAGTTCCACGGGGTGATGGCACCGACGACGCCGACCGCCTCCCGGGCGATGGTGCGCTGGGTCTTGATGCCCATCGGCGATGCCACGCCGAGATCCTGCCGCCAGGAATAGTTCTCGGCGGTGTCGGCACAGAAGGACAGGTCCTCGACCGGCCCCTCGAGCTGAGCGGCCGAGGTCAGCATGCGGGGGGCGCCCACCTCGGCGATGGTCATCTCGCGCAGCTCTTCGACGTTGGCCTTCATCGCGTCACGCAACTGGCGGATGCTGCGCACCCTCAGTTCGGTATTGGTGGACCAATCGGTGGTATCGAAGGCACCGCGCGCAGCATCGATGGCTCGGCTCATGTCCTCGGCGTCACCATCGGCGGCGGTGCCCAAGACCTCCTCGGTCGCCGGATTGATCGTCGGATATCTGCCGTTGCCACCCGGCACCAGCTTCCCGTCGATGAAGAGATCGCTGTTCCTGTCGGCCGCAATCGCCATCCCGACTCCCGCCTGCTTCGTTGGACACGTGTCCGAGATTCCGTCTTTCGCACCATAGCCGCAGACGAGTCCACGGTGCAAGGCTCTTCGGCAAAGCCAACCTCGCCAACCCATTGAGCTGCTAATTAACCCCGATCGCTTGCCCTCCGGGCCACCATTCCGATAACTTGGACATGTGTCCAGTGATGCCGTGCTATCCGTCACCCCTGATGGTGATGACGCACCGCGCAATCGCCGCCAGGAAGAAACCTTCCGCAAGGTGCTGCAAGCCGGTCTGGAGATGCTGCGGGAAACGTCGTACGCCGATCTGACGGTGCGGGCCGTTGCGGCCCGCGCGAAGGTGGCACCGGCGACCGCCTACACCTACTTCTCCTCGAAGAACCATCTGATCGCCGAGGTCTATCTCGACCTGATGCGCCAGGTCCCCTATTTCACCGATGTCAACGACAGCCGGCTGCACCGCGTCGAGCAGTCGCTGCGCAGCCTGGCCCTGGTGATCGCCGACGAGCCGGAGTTCGCCGCGGCCTGCACCACCGCGGTATTGAGCAACGACGCCGGGGTGCACCCGGCGCGTGACCGCATCGGGGCCGAAATTCACAAACGGATCAGGTCGGCATTGGGGCCGGACGCCGACCCGCAGATCGTGTCCGCCTTGGAGATGACCTACTACGGCGCGCTCGTGCACGCCGGCACCGGGGCCATGAGCTACCGCCAGGTCGCCGACCGGATCGGGTATGTCGCGGGACTTATCTTGGGAGAGAACCAATGAATGCGCAGAGTCCAGACGTGGTGCTGGATCCCTACAACTACGACTTCCACGAGGATCCGTACCCGTACTACAAGCGACTGCGTGACGAAGCCCCGCTGTACTACAACGAGGAATTGAAGTTCTGGGCGCTCTCTCGGCACCAGGACGTGCTGCAGGGCTTCCGCAACAGCACGACCCTGTCCAACAAATTCGGTGTCTCGCTGGATCCGGCATCGCGCGGCCCGCACGCGTCCAAGACGATGTCTTTCCTGGCGATGGACGACCCGTCCCACCTCCGCCTGCGGACCCTGGTCTCAAAAGGGTTCACCCCGAGACGGATTCGCGAATTAGAGCCACGCGTCACCGAGATCGCCGTCAAGCACCTCGACACCCTGATGGAGAAGGCCACCGCCGGTGAAACCGTGGACTACGTCGACGAGTTCGCGGGCAAGCTGCCGATGGACGTCATCTCCGAACTCATGGGGGTGCCTGAGGTCGACCGCGTTCAGGTCCGGGCCTGGGCCGATGGTGTGATGCACCGGGACGAAGGCGTCACCGATGTGCCGGCTGAGGCCGTCGAGGCGTCGCTCAACCTGATCGTCTACTACCAGGGCATGGTCGAAGAGCGGCGCAAGAGCCCTTCGGACGATCTCACCTCGGCCCTGCTGGACGCCGAGATCGACGGCGACCGTCTCACCGACGACGAGATCCTCGGCTTCATGTTCCTGATGGTCATTGCGGGTAACGAGACCACCACCAAACTGCTTGCTAATGCCGCGTTTTGGGGGCACATGAACCCCGACCAGCTGGCCGAGGTGTACACCGACCTCTCCCGGGTGCCGCTGTGGGTCGAAGAGACGCTGCGCTACGACACGTCCAGCCAAATCCTGGCCCGCACGGTCGCCGGCGGGCTGACCCTCTACGACACCACCATTCCCGACGGTGACGTGGTGCTACTCCTGCCGGGCTCCGCGCACCGCGACGAGCGCGCGTTCGAGAACCCCGACGACTACCTGATCGGCCGCGACATCGGCGCAAAGCTGCAGAGCTTCGGCAGCGGTGCCCACTTCTGCCTCGGCGCCCACCTGGCCCGCATGGAGGCACGAGTCGCGTTGGAAGAGCTGTTCAAACGCATCCGCGGCTATGAAGTCGACGAGGCCAACTCGGTCCGCGTCCACTCCAGCAACGTTCGCGGTTTCGCCCACCTGCCCATCACAGTAAAGGCCCGTTGATGCCACGTTTTGCTCCCCTTCCCGACCGCAGGCCCGCCATCGTCGCCGGCGCCTCGTCCGGTATCGGAGAGGCCACCGCGTTCGAACTCGCCGCACACGGGTTCCCGGTCGCCCTGGGTGCCCGCCGTCTCGACAAGCTCGCCGATATCGTCGGCAAGATCAACGCCGAGGGCGGCGAAGCGGTCGGCTTCCACCTCGACGTCACCGACCCGAATTCGGTGAAATCCTTTGTCACGCAGGCAACCGAGGCTCTTGGCGAGATCGAGGTGCTGGTGGCCGGCGCCGGTGACACCTACTTCGGCAAGCTCGCCGAGATCTCCACCGACGAGTTCGACTCGCAGCTGCAGATCCACCTCGTCGGCGCCTTCCGGTTGGCCAACCTGGTTCTGCCCGGCATGCTGGACCGCCAGCGTGGCGATCTGATCTTCGTCGGCTCCGACGTCTCGTTGCGTCAACGCCCGCATATGGGTGCCTACGGCGCAGCCAAAGCCGCGCTGGTCGCCATGGTGACCAACTTCCAGATGGAGCTCGAAGGCACCGGAGTGCGCGCCTCGATCGTGCACCCCGGACCGACCAAGACCTCGATGGGCTGGAGCCTGCCCGCCGAGAAAATTGGCCCCGCACTTGAGGATTGGGCCAAGTGGGGTCAGGCCCGGCACGACTACTTCCTGCGCGCAGCCGACCTGGCCCGTGCCATCGCGTTCGTGGCGGAGACGCCGCGTGGCGGGTTCATCGCAAGCATGGAGCTCCAGCCCGAAGCTCCCCTGGCCGACAACACAAGCCGCCAGAAGCTCGCCCTCGGCGAGGAAGGAATGCCGCCGGCGGGCACGAGCGAAGCGAGAAGGGAATCGGCACTGTGACGATCACCAAGGAAGTACAGCGCGTTTCCGGTGGCGAAGAGGAACACGGCCATCTCGAGGAATTCCGCACCGACCCGATCGGCCTGATGAAGCGCATCCGCGACGAGTGCGGTGACCTCGGCTGGTTCCAGCTCGCCGACAAGCAGGTCATCCTGTTGACCGGCTCGGAGGCCAACGAGTTCTTCTTCCGCTCCAGCGATAACGACCTCAATCAGGCCGAGGCGTACCCGTTCATGACGCCGATCTTCGGTGAAGGCGTGGTGTTCGACGCCGATCCCGAGCGCCGCGCCGAAATGCTGCATAACACCGCGCTGCGCGGTGAGCAGATGAAGGGCCACGCCGCCACCGTCGAGAACGAAGTCCGCAGGATGATCGAAAACTGGGGTGACTCAGGCGAAATCGACCTGCTGGATTTCTTCGCCGAGCTGACCATCTACACCTCGACGGCCTGTCTGATCGGGTTGAAGTTCCGCAACCAGCTGGACTCCCGGTTCGCGAACTACTACCACCTGCTCGAGCGCGGTACCGATCCACTCTGCTACGTCGACCCCTACCTGCCGATCGAGAGCTTCCGGATTCGTGACGAGGCCAGGGCCAACCTGGTGCAGCTGGTCCAGGAGGTCATGACCGGCCGAATCGCCAACCCGCCCACCGGCAAGAGCGATCGCGACCTGCTCGATGTCCTGGTCTCCATCAAGGACGAAGAGGGCAATCCGCGGTTCTCGGCCAACGAGGTCACCGGCATGTTCATTTCGCTGATGTTCGCCGGGCACCACACCAGCTCGGGCACCTCGTCGTGGACGCTCATCGAACTGCTGCGCAACCCCGACTTCTACGCCAAGGTGCAGCAGGAACTCGACGATCTCTACGCCGACGGCCAGGAGGTGAGTTTCCATGCGCTGCGCCAGATCCCGAATATCGACAATGCGCTCAAGGAGACCCTGCGCCTGCATCCCCCGCTGATCATTCTGATGCGGGTGGCCCAGGACGAGTTCGAGGTCCAGGGCTATCCGATCCACAAGGGTCAGATGGTGGCGGCCTCCCCCGCGATCTCCAATCGGATTCCCGAGGACTTCCCCGATCCGGACGCGTTCAACCCCGACCGCTACGAGAAGCCCCGGCAGGAAGACATCGTCAACCGCTGGACCTGGATTCCCTTCGGCGCCGGGCGGCACCGCTGCGTCGGTGCGGCGTTCGCCCAGATGCAGATCAAGGCAATCTTCTCGGTCCTGTTGCGGGAGTACGAGTTCGAAATGGCTCAGCCACCGGAGACCTACCAGAACGACCATTCCAAGATGGTTGTTCAGCTGGCCAGGCCGGCGAAGGTCCGCTACCGCAAGCGCGTCGCCGGCGGGCAGGAGCGCAGCGACCGGGGAATAGAAGGAGCCTAGCCCGATGGGCTGCTACCGAATCGAGCTAGACGAGGACCTCTGCCAGGGCCACGCCATGTGTGAACTGGAGGCGCCCGACGTCTTCAAGGTGCCCAAGCGCGGTCCGGTCGAGATCGTCGACCCCGAGCCACCCGACGATATGCGCGACGACGTCGAACGTGCCGTCGAGATGTGTCCCACCCGAGCCCTATCGATCGTAGAAAAGGAAGACTGACAATGGCGTCAAGAGAAGCACTCGAAGACTGGGCCGACCGCTGGCTGCAGGCCAACAAGGACAGCGAGAAGGCCGGCGACTGGACGAACCTGGCGGAGTTCTACACCGATGACGCCACCTATGGCTGGAACATTGGGCCCAAGGAAGACGTCATGTGCGTCGGCAAGGACCAGATCCGCGACGTCGCGCTGGGCCTGGAGATGGAAGGCCTGGAGAACTGGGTCTACGAGTACCAGAAGGTGCTGATCGACGAGAAGCAGAACGAGATCGTCGGCTTCTGGAAGCAGATCGCGCACAAGAGCGACGGCGGCACCGACGAGATCTACGGCATCGGCGGCAGCTGGTTCCGGCTGACCGAAAGAGACGGGGCCCTGTTGATCGAATGGCAGCGGGACTTCTTCGACTTCGGCCACGTGCAGAAGGCATTCGTCAAGCTGATCTCCTCCGGTGACCTGACACCGACCATGCAGAAGCGCATCGAGCGCAGCGTCGCCGGCGAGAAGTTGCCCGGGTACTACCCCCTCGGTGAGGCACCCGTTCCGATCTGGTGAATACGCGACAGGCGTCAAGTTATCGGCCCCGGCGGTGACTTAGACGGTGACGGAGGTCATAATGGTCCGCAGGACAGGAACACGTTCTAATTTTGACCTAGATTGACCATCCGGCACAGCCGGCCACCCTGGAGGAGACCGGGGTCGGGTTTCGCGAGTGGAGGTTCGCTGTGAAGACAAAAGGTGCTCTCATCTGGGAGTTCAACCAGCCGTGGTCGATCGAGGAAATCGAAATCGGCGACCCGGTCAAAGACGAAGTCAAGATCCAGATGGAAGCTTCAGGCATGTGTCACTCGGACCATCACCTGGTCACCGGTGGCATCCCGATGTTCGGTTTCCCGGTGCTCGGCGGGCACGAAGGCGCCGGCGTCGTCACTGAGGTCGGACCCGGGGTGGAGAACCTCGAGCCCGGTGACCACGTCGTGCTCTCGTTCATCCCATCGTGTGGACACTGCGTGTCCTGTCAGGCCGGCATGCGCAACCTCTGCGATCTGGGGTCCGGCCTGCTCGGTGGCCTCGCGGTTTCCGACAACACCCACCGCATCACGGCCAAGGGCCAGCCCGTCTTCCCGATGACGCTGCTGGGCACGTTCTCGCCCTACATGGTGGTGCACAAGAGCTCGGTGGTGAAGATCGACAAGTCGATCCCGTTCGAGGTGGCCTGTCTGGTGGGCTGCGGCGTGACCACGGGCTACGGCTCAGCAGTCCGTAGCGGCGACGTCCGTCCCGGCGAGGACGTCGCGATCGTCGGCATCGGCGGCGTCGGCATGTCAGCGCTGCAGGGCGCTGCCAACGCGGGCGCCCGCTACATCTTCGCCATCGACCCGGTGGAGTGGAAGCGCGATCAGGCACTGAAGTTCGGTGCCACCCACGTCTACCCCGACATCGAGTCGGCGGCCGCTGGCATCGCCGAGGTCACCTGGGGCCTGATGGCCCGCAAGGTCATCGTCACGGTCGGCGAGCTCCACGGCAAGGACGTCGACAGCTACCTGGGCATCACCTCCAAGGGCGGCACCTGCGTGCTGACCGCGATGGGCAGCATCATGGAGAACGAGGCCACGATCAATCTGGCCATGCTGACCCTGATGCAGAAGAACCTGCAGGGCACCATCTTCGGTGGCGGCAACCCGCACTTCGACATCCCGCAACTGCTGTCGATGTACAAGGCCGGCAAGCTCAACCTCGACGACATGGTCACCCGGCAGTACAAGCTGGAGCAGATCAACGACGGCTACAAGGACATGCTCGAAGGCCGCAACATCCGCGGCGTCATCCGCTACACCGACGAGGACCGCTGACCTTCGCGTGTCGTCGGAGGATCTTCCGGGTCGTGCCCGCCTTGCCCTATGGCGCGGGCACGGCCCGGAAATCATGAAGCACCTCCCGTGAGCGCCTTCCCGAACCTGTTGCGCCCCGGCCGGATCGGCCGGATGGAACTACGCAACAGGTTCGTGATGTCTCCGATGGAGACCATGTACGGCACCCCCGACGGCCTACCGTCGGAACGCACCCGCGACTACTTCGCCGCCCGCGCCCCGGTGGGGTCGGACTGATCACCGTGGGCGCCACCGGCATCGACCACCTGCACCCCGAGACGCCCGGTGGGCTGCACCTCGGCACCGCCGGTGAGCGCCCACCGCGCACTGGTCGACGCGTGCACGCCGCCCACGGCTACATGTTCCTCGGTTCTTTCCTTGCCCCGCAACGCAACCGGCGCACCGACGGCATGCTGTCGGCGATTGCACCGGACTGGGGCTCATCCGCAAAGCCACCGGAGATGGCGTCGCGCCGCCTGCAGTATCTGAAAACCAAGGAGAGGGAATCATGACCACAACCGAGCAGACACCGGCGCTGGCCGCTTCGCAGGCATCGTGGAAGTGCGTGATGTCGCACAACCGGGAAGGCTGGTTGGCCCTGATGGCCGACGACGTCGTCATCGAGGATCCGATCGGGCAGGCCATCACCAACCCCGACGGTGACGGTGTGCGGGGCAAGGAGGCCGTCGCGGGCTTCTACGACGCCAACATCTCGGTCAACAACCTTCGGGTCACCTGCGAAGAGACCTTCCCGTCGAGCTCGCCCAACGAAGTGGCCCACATCCTGGTGCTGCGCAGCCAGTTCGAAGGCGGTCTGACCAGCACGGTGCGCGGTGTGTTCACCTACAAGGTCAACGATGCCGGCCTGATCAGCAATATGCGCGGCTACTGGAACATGGACGGCATGCAGTTCGGGCAGGCGTCCGCCGACGGTGAGTGAGAAGCCGCTGGCAGGATTCGGCACGATCGTCGCCGGCGGCTCGCGGGGTATCGGCGGCGCCGTCTCGGCACTGCTGGCTGAGCTCGGTGCGGGTGTGGTGGTCAACGGCCGCGATGCAGCGGCCGCAGAAGAGACGGTCGAAACCATCATCAAGGCCGGTGGCCGGGCCGTCGCGCACGCCGGTTCGGCCGCCGACGAGACGATCGCCGAGGACCTGATCACGCTGTGCGAGAGGGAGTTCGGCGCGGTCGATGCGCTGGTGAACTGTGCCGGAGCACCCGAGCCGGCGGGGTCGTCGATCCTCACGGTCACACCCGGCGAATTCCGCGATCTCCTCGATATCCATCTGGGCACCACATTCGCCACCTGCCGTGCGGCAGCACCGAAGATGGTCGCCAGGGGCCGCGGCGCCATCGTGAACACCAGTTCCTTTGCATTCCTTGGTGATTACGGTGGCACCGGATACCCGGCGGGCAAGGGCGCGGTGAACGGGCTGACGATGGCCATCGCCGCGGAATTGGCCGAGCACGGGGTGCGCGCCAATGTGGTGTGCCCTGGGGCGAAGACCCGGCTTTCCAGCGGGCCCGACTACGAGGAGCAGATCGCCTCGCTGCAGCGGCGCGGCATGCTCGACGAGGTCAGCGCGCAAGGAGCGCTCGATGCGCCCGCACCAGAGTACGTCGCGCCGATGTACGCCTACCTGGTCAGCGACCTCGCCAGCAAGATCACCGGTCAGATCTTCATCGCCGCAGGCGGTTTCGTCGGCCGCTTCGACCGTCCCTCTCCCGGTTTCATCGGCTACCGGGATCACAACGACAGCCCGCCCTGGTCGGTCGACGAGATCGCGGCGATGCTGGCCTGAGCTACGTCGTCAGGTCGTAGATCATCACCCTGCCGACGCGTTTGGGGGTGAAGTTGCGCTGAACCCATTGCTGGATCAGCGCATTGGTGTCCAGGTGCCCCCACTGGTCCTCGTGGACCGGGTTGGTGACGATGAAGTAGTGGATCCGCTTGGACAACGCCAGGCGGAGAAAGGCATCGGGTGTCGGCGACGGATCGGTGCCGTTGAAACCACCGACCGGCATCACCGGGTAGCCGCTGGCCAGCTGGTAGCCCGCCGCACAGACCGATCCGACCGTGGCAGCCACCCAGGTGTAGCGCTGCGCATCGGCGTCGAGTAGGTCGACCAGCCGCCGGTCGGGCACACCCGAGTCCAGCAGAGTGCAACCCACCAGATGCATCCCGGCGCCGGGAGATCCTGCCGGCAGCAGAAATCCGGGGCCGTTGGCCACGGTGATCTCCGCCCGCTGGACCGGCCCGATGCCCTTGGTCATCGCAGTCACCACGCGGGGAACCGGCCCGGCGATCGGCATCGCGCCGACGTTGCCGCGCACCACCGTCGTGACGCTGTAGGCGGCCGGACCGGCGAGAGCCACCAGCGCCGCGACCGCGACGACAACCGGCGTCGGGATACGCACGGCCAACCCAGCCAGCAGCACGACCGCGGCGAGCGGAACCGCCCACCGCAGCCACGGATAGCAATCGGGCACGTGTCGCAGCACGAGCACCGATGTCGCCGCGGTCAGCACCACTGCCGTCGCCAATACACCCTTGGCCCAGCTCTTTTCCCGTTCCCGCCAACACTCCGCTGCGCCGATGCCGATCACCGCCGCGACCGGCGGGGCCAGCGCAACTGTGTAATACGGATGGAAGATTCCCGCCATGAAGCTGAACACCAGCCCGGTGGTCAGCAGCCACAACACCCAGACCAGGAGGCCGGCCCGCTGCCGGTCACGCCGCGCAGCGCGGGCCCACCAGATAAACAGGGCGATCGCGAAGACCAGTGCGGCGGGCAACAGCCAGCCGATGTCGCCGATCTGCTCCGGTTCGAACAGTCGGCCGATGCCGGGCTGCCCCCACGGATGCCCCGAAGTCCGGCCGCCCAGGTGGACCGGTGAGATGAATCCGGGTGAACCGGTGCTGCCCGGTTCGTCGCCGTTGAGCCGGCCGATGCCGTTGTAGCGCAACGTCAGCTCGAGAATTGAATTGGTCTGCGTCCCACCGATCCACGGCCGCTTGCTCACCGGCCACAGCTGCACGATCAGCACCCACCAGCCCGCGGCGACCACGGCGGCACCAAGTCCGAGCATCAGCTGCCCGGCCCTGGCGAGTAGTGATCGCGGTCCGGCCAACAGGTAGGTGATCGCCAGTGCCGGAATCACCAGTGCCACTTCGAGCTGTTTGGTGAGATACCCCAGCCCCAGGCATGCACCGCACAGCAGCAGCCAGCGCAGCCGGCCGTCGTCGACCGCCCGCAGTAGTGCCCACACCGCGGCGATCATCAGCAGGACCAACAGCGCATCGGGATTGTTGAACCGGAAGATCGTGACAGCCACCGGAGTCAGTGCCAGCACCGTGCCGGCGATCAACGCGGCCGTCTCGCCGAACGGCCTGCGCACAGTGTCCCAGAGCAGCGCCACCGAACCGACCCCGATGAGGGCTTGGGGTACCAGGATGCTCCAGGCGTTGAGCCCGAACATGCGGATGGCCAGCGACGGAAACCACAGGGAGAGCGGGGGTTTGTCGACGGTGATCGAGTTGGCGGCATCCGAAGAACCGAACAGGAACGCCTTCCAGGACTGCGCGCCGGCCTGTGCGGCCGCGGAGTAGAACGCGTTGGCCCAACCCGACCGGTCCAGGTCCCACAGGTAGAGCACGGCCGTTCCGGTCAGCAACGCCAGCAGCGTCCACCGGTGCGCCTCTGGTTGCACGCGTCTCGGAATAGCCTGGGCTGTACCGATTCTCGGCGGGTCGACCGTGACGGTCATTGAGTCAGTGGGTCGACGCGCCGAACACCCGCCGCAGCGCAACGAAGCGCACGAGGGTGGCGACGAGATTGGCGACAACCAGAACCGAGAGTTCAACACCTTTGCCGACGGTCGGATCGAAGCGGTGAAGCAGGTAGAGCGAGCCGCTGGTGATGGCAAGTCCGAAGCCGAACACCAGCAGGCCGTGGATGTGGTGGCGGGCCGCACCGGAACGGCCGCGGATGCCGAACGTGAAGGCCCGGTTGGCGGCGGTGTTGGCCAATGCAGTCAGCAGCAGTGCCGTCAAGTTGGCGGCCTGCGCACCGAGTGCGGGATGCAGCGAAAGATAGAGCAGCGCAAAGGCAATGGTGCTGGCGATGCCGATCAGACCGAAGCGCACCATCTGACCGACCATGCCGCGGGGCACCCCGGGCACCAGTGGTTCGCGGCCGAGTGCGGCCTGTAGGTCGCGCAGCGGGAGGGCACCGGTGGTCAGTGCCCGACCCACCCGCCAGCAGCCCTTGAGGTCTTCGATCGCGGTGGCCAGGATGTCGACGCGAGAGTCGGGGTCGTCGATCCAGTCGACCGGCACCTCGTGGATCCGCAGGCCGGCCTTTTCGGCCAGCACCAGCAGTTCGGTGTCGAAGAACCAGCCGGTGTCGGCGACCAGCGGGAGCAGCTGGCGTGCGACGTCGGCGCGCAGTGCCTTGAAACCGCACTGCGCGTCGGAGAAGCGAGCGCCGAGAAGCCCGCGCAGCAGCAGGTTGTACACGCGGGACACCACTTCACGCTGGATGCCGCGCACCACCCGCGAGGAAGGCGCCAGCCGCGACCCGATGGCGATATCGGAATGCCCGGACACCAGCGGAGCCACCAATGGCATCAGCGCCGAGAGATGGGTGGACAGGTCGACGTCCATGTAGGCCACCACGTGGGCCGGCGAGGAGGCCCACGCCGCGGCCAGTGCCCCGCCGCGGCCCTTTGCGTCGAGGTGGAGCACCTCGACGTCGGGCAGTTCCTCGCTGAGTTCACGCGCCACCGCGAGTGTGCCGTCGGTACTTGCGTTGTCGGCAACCACAATTCGCGCGCGGTAGGGCACCTCGTCCATGAGGTACCGGTGCAACCGGCGTACGCAGTCGCTCACGTCGTGTTCCTCGTTGCACACCGGGATGACGATGTCGAGAATGTAGCGACCCCTCAGGCCGATCAGAGCAGTGCGCTGCTCGGCCGGCAGGGTGTCGGTCATGGGATTGATGCTCGCAGCTCAAGCTGCCGTCACACTGCGCCGGATCTGACAGGTTCCTGTGACCCAGCTCCATAACTAGCCGCGATCGGCTCCTCATATGCTGGGCGCCATGGCCTCCGTCTTCACCAAGATCATCAACCGCGAACTACCGGGACGATTCGTCTACGAGGACGACGAGGTCGTCGCGTTCCTGACGATCGAACCGATGACCCCCGGGCACACCCTGGTGGTTCCCCGCGCCGAGGTCGACAACTGGCAGGACGTCGACCCGGCCGTGTTCAACAAGGTGATGGCGGTGTCTCAGCGGATCGGTAAGGCAGTGTGCGCGGCGTTTGGCGCCGAGCGGTCCGGCGTGATCATCGCCGGGCTGGAAGTGCCGCACCTGCACGTGCACGTGTTCCCGGCGCGCAATCTCTCCGACTTCGGTTTCGCCAATGTGGACCGCAACCCGTCACCCGCGTCGCTGGACGACGCCCAGGCCAGGATCACAGCCGCGCTGGCCGAACTCAGCTAGACGGGACCGGCGTCGGCACGTCGGCGATGCGCGGCAGGCTCACCGAGAAGCAGCAGCCCTGCCCCGGTGCGGTCCGCACCGTGACCCGTCCGCCGTGGGCGCACACCAGGGAGTCGACGATTGACAGGCCCAGTCCCGTCCCGCCGCTGGTGCGGGTGCGGGAGGAGTCGGTGCGGTAGAACCGCTCGAATACCCGCTGGGCGTCCTCGGGTGTCATGCCCGGCCCCTCGTCGACGACCTCGATGACGGCATCGTCGTTGGCCGTCCCCACCCGGACTGCGATCCGCGCGGTTTCCGGGGTGTGCTGCAGGGCGTTGGCCATCAAGTTGCCCAGCACCTGGCGCAACCGGGCCTCGTCGCCGAGGACTTCGGGGGTGCCGGGGCCGTCGAAGACCTCCACGGCGATCGTGCGCTTCGGGGCGATGGACTGGGCGTCGTGCACGGCGTCGGTGGCCAGCAACAGCAGGTCGACCCGGCGTTGTTCGAGTGGGCGTTGCGCATCGAGACGGGCCAGCAACAGCAGGTCGTCGACGAGCAGCCCCATCCGCCGCGATTCGCTTTCGATACGCGACATGAGCATCTCGACATCGCGGGCCGCGCCCTGCCGGTAGAGCTCGGCGAATCCGCGGATGGTGGTCAACGGCGTGCGCAACTCGTGGCTGGCGTCGGTGATGAACCGCCGCATCCGTTCCTCCGATGTTCGCGCCGCTTCGGCGGACTCCCCCGACGACGCCATCGCGGACTGGATCTGCGCGAGCATACCGTTGAGCGCCAGCGATAGCCGACCGACTTCGGTGCGCGGATCTCGTTCTGGCACACGGCGATCGAGCTGTCCGGCGGCGATCGCGGCGGCCGTTTTCTCGACTTCGACCAGGGGGCGCAGGCTGCGGTGCACGACCCAATATCCGGCGACGCCGAGGATCACCAGGACCGCGGTGCCGATGGCGACCTGCGACCAGGCCAGGCTGCGCACGGTGGACTGGATGTCGGACAGGTCGATGGCCACGGTGGTCAGTTCGCCGTTGGGTCCTTGGACCGATACCGCGCGCCATTGGACCGGTGAGTGGTCGAGCGAGCCGACGGTCACCGGTGCGGAGCCCACGTCGTTGTCGTCGGGAAGGGCGGGTTCGGCGTCGCGGTCGTTGACGGCCATCCAGATGTGGCCGTCGGCGTCGACGCCGCGGACGTAGAAGTTCGACGGCGGGCGGGCCGGGTTGGGGCCCTCGTCGGGTGGGGGCATCCGGCGCGGGGCCTGCGCCCAGCCCCGTGAGGCGTCCAGCAGCGTCTGGTCGGCGCGGTTGATGAGGTCGTGCTGCAGGGTCGAGGTGACGGCGATCCCGGAGGCGAGCAGTCCGCAGCCCACGAGCAGCAGCATGGCGGCCACCAGGCCGACTCTCAGCGGCAGCGCTCGGTGGTACGGACTGGGCATTTCCCTATTCTTCGCGCCGATCGGCGCGCCGCGCCGCGTTACCGCGGCTCCCGCAGCACGTATCCGACCCCGCGCAGGGTGTGCAGGAGACGCTTTTCGCCGGTGTCGATCTTGCGGCGCAGGTAGGAGACGTAGGACTCGACGACGTTGACGTCGCCGCCGAAGTCGTAGCGCCAGACGTGGTCGAGGATCTTGGGCTTGCTCAGCACGGTCCCGGCGTTGATCACGAAATAGCGCAGCAGGGTGAATTCCGTCGGTGACAGCGAGACGGGTTCGCCGGCCTTCCACACCTCGTGGGTGTCCTCGTCGAGTTCGATGTCGGCGAAGCTGAGACGCGAGTTGCGCGGCTCCTCGATGCCCTTGCCGGCACGGCGCAGGATGACGCGCAGCCGAGCGACGACCTCTTCGAGGCTGAACGGTTTGGTGACGTAGTCGTCGCCGCCGAGGGTGAGGCCGGCGATCTTGTCCTGCAGGCTGTCACGGGCGGTCAGGAATAGCGCGGGCGCGTCGATCCCGTCGGCACGCAGCCGGCGCAGTACACCGAACCCGTCCATGCCGGGCATCATCACGTCGAGGATCACCGCGTCGGGGCGGACCTCACGGGCACGATCGAGGGCGGCGGGTCCGCTGGAGGCGGTGTGAACCTCGAATCCCTGAAACTTCAGGCTTACTGAGAGCAGTTCGACAATATTGGTCTCGTCGTCGACGACGAGGACGCGTGCCTCGGGTTTTGCTTCAGTGGTGACAGGTGCGGCCATGCTGTCAATTTCCTCCCACATTGTTGAAATGAGGCTGCCGGGGCGCTGTGAGGTTCCTGTGAGTTGCTGTTTGCAGTGGATAACCGATACCCCCGGTCACAAACTTCCCCCGCTCCTACACTTGTGCGATGGACCTGGCGAAGACCCTGGTTGGGATGGCGACCACACCTGTGCGGGTGGGGCTGGCCGCGGCCGAGGCGGGGCTCGATATCGCCAAAGCGGGTATTGACCTGACCAAACGGACCCTCGGCGAGGCTGGGATGCCGGCGTCGCCGAACTCGGTGGCCCAGATGTTCGGCCTGGAGGACACCATCGCGCGGGCGAACAAGCTCGCGCAGTTGCTCGATGACGACGCCCCGCTGGGCCGGGCGCTGGCTCCCGATGGTCCGCTTGATCGGCTGATGCGCCCGGGCGGACTGATCGACCGGGTGACCGCGCCGGACGGTGTTCTGGACCGGCTTACCGCCGAGGGCGGCGGGCTGGAGCGATCACTGGCGCCGGGCGGGCTGGTGGACCAACTCCTCGACGAAGACGGCTTGATCGAGCGGATTCTGGGTGAGGACGGCCTGGCCGACCGGCTGCTGGCCGATGGCGGTCTGGTCGACAAGCTGACGGCGCGCAACGGCCCGCTGGAGCAGCTGGCCGACGTGGCCGACACGTTGAATAGATTGGCGCCGGGGTTGGAGGCGCTCGCGCCGACGATCGAGACGTTGCGCGAGGCCGTCACCACGCTGAGCCTGGTGGTCAACCCGCTGAGCAATATCGCCGACCGGATCCCGCTGCCGGGACGTCGGCGGAGCTACACACCGCCGCGCACGGTCACGTCCGAACGGGTGCGCAGCGACCGGTTGGTCATCGACGACGACGAGCAGTGACTTCGCTAGTCTGTTAGATGTGTCGGCCCTTCCCGGGCCGGGCGTGCCTCCTTAGCTCAGCGGTAGAGCAATGCTCTTGTAAAGCGTAGGCCATCGGTTCGATCCCGATAGGGGGCTCCAGGATTGGAGTTATACATGCAGGTACATGGCCCACCTTGCACTGCGCAGACGTTCATCAGACCGCATTAGCTTCACCATCACCCAACTTTCCAGCAAACATTCATCAGAATGATTTTCCGTCGGAGTAACGCTGCCGTCGGTAGTAGCGCCCTTTACCCCGGTTCTTCGCCTTGTACGTCGGCAGTTGGCTGTCGCAGTTCGGACAGATGAGCCGCAGATTCACGCGGCTGTTGTTGGTCGCATCCCCGTCCACGTGATCCATGATCAGCGCTAGGGACACGCCATTCCAGCTGTCCCTCATCCCACAGATGGCGCAGCACCCGCCCTGCTGTGAAGAGAGGTAATCCCGGACGTAGTGCCCTCGGTGAGACATGGCGCCACCACACATTCCAGTTTCGAGCCAGGCTCTCACGAGCAACTTCCGCCGGTGCGACTGTTGGCATGCATTCGAGCAAAAGACCCTAGCCTGACGACCTTTGATATCGATTCCACATCCAACACATTTGATCAACATGAAGTGACGCTACCGCTGAGCACCGACAAATCCAGGCATCAGCTATCAGTGAATAGCATTCCTAGAGAACGTATCTGGGGCCCGAAGGCAGTTCACCCGGTGCACGGATGCGTCCATCGATTTCGTAGGCGAGGAAACCTCGTTGGCCCACTTCGCGATTGGTCGGCGAGTCGAGACTGAACAGCGTCTGTTCGGGGATGTCATACCACTCGCCCACTTTTGCACAGCATAGAAATCGACCACACCAGACGAGAGTCTTGACTCGATCCTGTCAACTGGTTCGCCAGCGCCCTACGGCCCACAGCGATAGCCGCTAACGTCGGACTTGTATGGATTGCGCCCGCGTGCGAGGAGATAAGTCGGTGTCCGAAACCAAGATCACTGTCATCTACGACAACCCCACCGATCCCGAAGCCTTCGAGGCCGCGTTCGGTGAAGAGCAGTTCGAGGCGGCCCGTCGCATCCCGGGCCACATCAAGTTCGAGGTGTCGAAGGTGTGGCCGAAGGAAGACGGCAGTCCCACGCCCGCGCACCGCATGATCGACCTCTACTACCCGGACTACGACGCCGCGAGCGCAGCCATCACCACACCGGAAGCCGGCGCGTTCTTCGAAGCCCTGGGACGACTGGCGACCGGAGGGGTGCGAATTCTGTTCTCCGACGTCGAGATTCCGCAACAATGAGGTGAGCTGATCTCGCCGAATCTCAGGCAACTTTGATAGGTGAGACAGGCACGGAGACAACCACATTGGTGTGTGGCGCCATGGCGGCAAGTCCACAAGCGGCGACCCGCCAGTTCCCAAGGTGTACAACGCTTATGCGATGACCGACTTCGACGTCCCCCGCTTCACGGCGTGGCTGGGCGACGTCACGGACGAACCTGCCGACGTGACAGTGACACCGATCCGCGGCGGCGGAAGCTGCGAGATGTTTCGCGTCGACCGGCTCGGCGAATCTTCTGGGTGCGGGTCAATGCCAGACCGTCGCAAATTCTGGGCGGCGGCTAAGCCTCAATCCGTGGACTGACTTGAGTGGTGTGGTTCGACGGTGATTCTGACGGCGGTTTGTGGGGTGGGCAGGATGTAGCCGCTGGTCTGCCCAGCTTTTCCTGTGTGCTTCGGTGG
>JAHFVD010000129.1 GCA_023264735.1 Mycobacterium sp.
GAAACCACACAGATTGCCGTGATCCAACTCGGCGACAAGGTCCACGATCCGGCCATCGATCGCATTGCGCTGACCGGCCAACTCCGCCAACTCCTCAAACACCTGCTCAAGACGCTCAATAGGCATCAGCTCAGTGGTCGAGGACATGCCTTCATCATGACAGCAGGGTCCGACAAAAACTGATCGCTCAAAGGTGACGAAGGACCCGCTCCGCGAACACCTCCGGATGTTCCCGATGCATGAAGTGCCCACCGGGGACTTCCTCAATGGTGTACGAGCCCAGGAACTTCCGGGCAGCGCGCCGGTAGTCCGATACCTCGGCGATCGGATCGTCGAGCCCGGCGAAGACGACCGTCGGCACCGTGATCCGCGCCTTCAATGACGGGGACGGCAACGGCGAGAGCTTGCGGTAGTAACCGAACGCCGCGTCCAAGCTCCCCGGGCTCGCGAAGCATTCCCGCACCGCATCGAACTCTGATGCAGGAGGACTCCAGGTCGGCGACCATCGCCGATAGATCGCGGGCAGCGCTTCGAAATCGTTGCGGGCAAAGCGTTCCGCCGCCCGAGGCAGCTTGTAGGCCGCGAAATGCCTGGCGCCCCACAGCTTCCGCGGCGACGGCTTCAACGTCGCCGGGTGTGGAATCGCAACCGTGATCAGCTTGGAGACCCGGTCCGGCCCTAACGCCGCCGCGCCATATGCCGCCGCCGCACCCCAGTCGTGGCCGATAACCACGGCCTCGGAGGCGCCCAACGCAGAGATCAAGGCAAGTGGATCGCGGGCCAGCGTCTCCTGATTGGGATCCGAACCGGGCACCGCGGTCGGGTGATACCCGCGCATGAACGGGCTCACGGCGCGATAGCCGCGATCCGCGGACGCAGGTCATCCCACGTGTGCGCGGTATCCGGGAAGCCGTGGAGCAGGAGAACGAGGGGCCCGCAGCCTTCCTCGATATAGGCGAACGTCAGCCCGTTCGCCTCGACGAATCCAGTACTAGCCACCCCTGTGGACAGTACTCTCGCCACGTCGCGCACAAAGGCCACACTCAGACCATGCTCGACCTCGTCCTCCCGCTGGAATGCGGAGGCTGTGGCGCACCGTCGACCACGTGGTGCGACGCGTGCGCCGCAACGCTGAAGGTGCACACCGACGAGCCCCACCTCGTCACCCCGCGCATCGACCCCGGTGTGCCCGTCTTTGCCCTCGGGCACTACGCCGGCCCTCGTCGGCAGGCGATCGTCGCGCTCAAGGAACACGGCCGTCGTGACCTCGTCCCTCCGCTGGCCCGCGCCCTTGCCCTCGGCATCCACCAGCTGCTCGGCTGGGGCATCCTCGACACCCCGTTCACCATCGTCCCGGCCCCGACCCGCGCCCTGACCGCCCGCCGCCGCGGCGGCGACCCCGTCACCCGCATCGCACAGGAGGCCACCGAACAGCACCCCAAGATCACAGTCGTTCAAGCCCTGAAGACCCGCGCCTTGGTCCGCGACTCTGTCGGCCTCACGAGTGCCGACCGCGAACGCAACCTCAACGGCCGCATCAAGATCACCAAGCCGATTGCAGGCGACGTCCTGCTCGTCGACGACATCGTCACCACCGGCGCCACCGCCCGCGAAGCGGTCCGGATGTTGCAAAAAAGTGGGGCGAATGTAACGGCCGCGCTGACCCTCGCGCAGGCCTGACCAGGCCAGGTAGAACGTCGGTGTAACAGCGGTCGAAAGACTTGGAAACAGGTGCGGCAAAAAGGTGGCACCACCCCGTGAACAACGACTACCTTCGGAGCCAACACACCGTGAACACATCACGGGGGCGGCCTACACCCAACAGGCCCGCCGCTTCGCCGAAAACGGTAGGAGGTGAGGTTCCTCGACCCCTGGCGCCGGCGAGTGAGACTCGTGCCCATCCTGTCGGCGCAGCTATCGAAGAGAGGCAGGCACGCCCGAGTGCGTGCAACCCGTAAGAGAAACGAGTTGTCAAGCATGTCAATCGAATCCGTGAACACCGGCCAACTACTGACTGACGAAGACGACCTTGCCGAATCAGAAGCCAACGCCGAAGTGCAGGTGTGCGGCCGCAACGTCGAGATTCCCGACCATTACCGCGTCTATGTCGCGCAGAAACTCGCTCGCCTCGAACGGTTCGACCGCTCGATCTACCGCTTCGATGTCGAGCTCGAGCACGAACGCAACCGCCGTCAACGCAAGAACTGTCAGCACGTCGAGATCACCGCGCGCGGCCGCGGTCCGGTCGTCCGTGGTGAAGCCTGCGCAGACAGCTTCTACGGCGCCTTCGAGGCTGCCGTCCACAAACTCGAGAATCGGCTGCGGCGCACCAAGGACCGGCGCAAGGTCCACTACGGCGACAAGACCCCCGTCTCGCTGCACGAGGCGACCTCAGCGACCGCTCTCATCGACGCGGCCGCGGCGTTCAAGCCCGAGCAGTCCGCCGCTGCGGAGGTGCTGCTCGACGACCACGAACCGGGCCGCATCGTGCGCACCAAGGAGCACCCGGCGAAGCCGATGAGCGTGGACGACGCCCTCTACGAGATGGAACTCGTCGGCCATGACTTCTTCTTGTTCCAGGACAAGGAGACCGATCGGCCGTGCGTTGTCTATCGCAGGCACGCCTACGACTACGGGTTGATCCGGCTGGGCTGATCGCCGCTGCCCGGGCCTGATAAGCGCGTCACCTAGGATGGAGAACGCTTAAGCCTCCAATCCACAGGGGATGCCTCCTCTGTCTATTTTCCCAGGGGAAAATGTGCTGTCGAAGTTGCTGCGCCTTGGTGAAGGTCGCATGGTCAAGCGCCTCAAGGGGGTGGCTGACTATGTCAACACCTTGTCCGACGACGTAGAGAAGCTCTCTGACGGCGAGCTGCGGGCCAAGACCGACGAGTTCAAGAAGCGCGTCGCGGACGGTGAAAGCCTCGATGACCTGTTGCCCGAGGCTTTCGCCGTCGCACGTGAGGCCGCCTGGCGAGTGCTGAGCCAGCGCCACTTCGACGTCCAGGTGATGGGCGGCGCGGCCCTGCACTTCGGCAATGTCGCGGAGATGAAGACCGGTGAGGGCAAGACCCTGACCTGTGTGCTTCCCGCCTACCTCAACGCGCTGTCCGGCGACGGCGTGCACGTCGTCACCGTCAACGACTACCTGGCCAAACGTGACAGCGAGTGGATGGGCCGCGTTCACCGCCACCTGGGGTTGGAGGTCGGTGTCATCCTGTCCGGGTTGACCCCCGACGAGCGCCGCGCAGCCTATGCCGCCGACATCACCTACGGCACCAACAACGAGTTCGGCTTCGACTACCTGCGCGACAACATGGCGCATTCGGTCGAGGAGATGGTCCAGCGCGGCCACAACTTCGCCATTGTCGACGAGGTTGACTCGATCCTCATCGACGAGGCCCGTACCCCGCTGATCATCTCCGGCCCGGCCGACGGCGCCTCGCACTGGTACTCCGAGTTCGCCCGGCTGGCCCCGTTGATGAAGAAGGACACCCACTACGAGGTCGACATCAAGAAGCGCACGATCGGTGTGCACGAGCTGGGTGTCGAGTTCGTCGAAGACCAGCTCGGCATCGACAACCTCTATGAGGCCGCCAATTCGCCGCTGGTCAGCTACCTCAACAACTCGCTGAAGGCCAAGGAGCTGTTCGAACGCGACAAGGAGTACATCGTCCGCAATGGCGAGGTGCTGATCGTCGACGAGTTCACCGGCCGCGTGCTGATCGGGCGCCGCTACAACGAGGGCATGCACCAGGCCATCGAGGCCAAAGAGAACGTCGAGATCAAGGCCGAGAACCAGACTCTGGCCACGATCACCCTGCAGAACTACTTCCGGCTCTACGACAAGCTCGCCGGCATGACCGGTACCGCCGAGACCGAGGCCGCCGAGCTGCACGAGATCTACAAGCTCGGTGTCGTTCCGATCCCGACGAACCGGCCGATGGTCCGCAAGGACCAGACCGACCTGATCTACAAGACCGAAGAAGCCAAGTACATCGCCGTCGTCGACGACGTCACCGAGCGCTACGAAAAGGGCCAGCCTGTCCTGATCGGCACCACGAGCGTGGAGCGCTCGGAGTATCTGTCGCGTCAGTTCACCAAGCGCCGCGTGCCGCACAACGTGCTCAACGCGAAGTTCCACGAGCAGGAGGCCGGCATCATCGCCGAGGCCGGCCGGCGCGGGGCGATCACGGTGGCCACCAACATGGCCGGTCGTGGTACCGACGTCGTGCTGGGCGGCAACGTCGACTTCCTGCTGGACCTCCGCCTGCGTGAGCGGGGCCTGGATCCGGTCGAGACCCCTGACGAGTACGAGGCCGCCTGGCAGGAGGAACTGCCGAAGGTCAAGGCGCAGGCCGCCGAGGAGGCCGAGCACGTCATCGAGGTCGGTGGTCTGTACGTGCTGGGCACCGAGCGCCACGAGTCACGGCGTATCGACAACCAGCTGCGCGGACGTTCCGGCCGTCAGGGCGACCCCGGCGAGTCCCGGTTCTATCTGTCGCTGGGCGACGAGCTCATGCGGCGATTCAATGGCGCCACGCTGGAAAGCCTGCTGACCCGGCTCAACCTGCCCGACGACGTGCCGATCGAGGCCAAGATGGTGACCCGCGCGATCAAGAGCGCGCAGACCCAGGTCGAGCAGCAGAACTTCGAGATCCGCAAGAACGTCCTCAAGTACGACGAGGTGATGAACCAGCAGCGCAAGGTCATCTACGAGGAGCGCCGCCGGATCCTGGAGGGCGCGAACCTGCAGCAGCAGGCCCACGACATGCTGGTCGACGTCATCACCGCCTACGTCGACGGTGCGACCGCCGAGGGCTACGCCGAGGACTGGGATCTCGAGCAGCTGTGGACCGCGCTGCGGCAGCTCTACCCGGTGGGCATCGACCATCACGATCTGCTGGACAACGACGCCGTCGGCGAGCCCGGCGAGCTGACCCGTGAGGAACTCCTCGACGCGCTCGTCGCGGACGCCGAAAAGGCTTACGCCACACGGGAAGCGGAGATCACCGCGCTGGCCGGCGAAGGTGCCATGCGGCAGCTGGAGCGCAACGTGTTGCTCAACGTCATCGACCGCAAGTGGCGCGAGCACCTCTACGAGATGGACTACCTCAAGGAAGGCATCGGCCTGCGGGCCATGGCGCAGCGCGATCCGCTGGTCGAGTACCAGCGTGAGGGCTACGACATGTTCGTCGGCATGCTCGACGGCCTCAAGGAGGAGTCGGTCGGCTTCCTGTTCAACGTCCAGGTGGAGGCGACGCCGGCGCCGGCGGTGGGCACCGTCGAGACCCCGCAGGGGTTGGCTGACCTCGCTGCCCAGCAGCCGGAGCCGGCACCGGCGTTGCACGCCAAGGGAATTGACGACGAGGGCCGGCGCCAGCTGACCTACTCCGGCCCGGCCGAAGACGGGTCGGCCGAGGTGCAGCGCAACGGTGGCGGCAAGCATGCCGCACCGGCGGCGGGCGCCACGCGCAAGGAGCGTCGCGAAGCGGCGCGCAAGCAAGCCAAGGAAGGTCGCACGCTGCGACGGGGTTAGCCGATGTGCAGCGCCACCACCTGCCAGCGCAAACCCGTTGGGGTAGCGACCTGCTCGACTCGGCAGGCGATGGCGTGGGTGCGTTCGCCTCGGCTGTAGACGGCCGCGATTTCGGCGGCTGATCCATCAGTTCCGACGGGCTGAACCCGCAACCGGCGCAGCCGTGCTGCGCCGTGACCGTCGTTGCGGGCCACCGCGGGCAGCAGGGAGTCGACCAACCCGGCGGCCAGCAGCGGGCGAAGCTGCGCCAGTGACCGCCGCCGGTCGATCACCTCGAGTACCCGGCGCAGTGCCGCATCGGCGAACCCGGCCGCGGCCCGCATCGGAGCCGCCTCGGGCGGGGGTACTGCCGGTCTGCGCAGTGCGGCGCCCCGACGCGGGCGCAGCAGGCGCACCCGCTGGGGTGCGGTGCGCAGGACGGGTGGCTCGTAGTCGACGACGGGAACGACGCAGGACATGAGGACTCTCCGGGGATCGGTCGGTAGGGACCGGCCGCCGGAGAGGGGCGAGCCGATGGCGTCATGATGGCACACTCATCGCATCGGTGTGTGCACCCGCGATGCGGGGGTCGGGGGTTGGCGGTTACCGTGTCGAGACGAAGTCGGGGATTACGTCGGTGAGGGGAATGTCGCGACGATGGTGACTCGGTTGTCAGCATCGGATGCGTCGTTTTATCACCTCGAGAACACCGCGACCCCGATGTACGTCGGCTCGCTGTCGATCCTGCGCAAGCCGCGATCCGGCCTCAGCTACGAAACCCTGCTGGAGACCGTCGAGCGTCGCCTGCCGCAGATCCCGCGCTACCGCCAGAAGATCCGCGAGGTGACCCTGGGCCTCGCGCGGCCGGTGTGGGTCGACGATCCCGACTTCGACATCACCTATCACGTGCGACGCTCGGCCCTGCCGTCACCGGGGAGTGACGCGCAACTGCACGAACTGATCGCCCGGCTGGGCTCCCGCCCGCTGGACCGGTCCCGTCCGCTGTGGGAGATGTACCTCATCGAGGGCCTGGCCAAGAACCGGCTGGCGATCTACACCAAGTCCCATCAGGCCCTCGTCAACGGCATGACCGCATTGGAAGTCGGCCACGTCGTCGCCGACCGCACCCAGAAGCCACCGACGTTCGGTGAGGACATCTGGATCCCGGGCCGCGAGCCCACCAACAATCAACTCTTGCTCGGCGCGGTCGGGGAGTGGCTGGCGCGCCCGAGAGTGCAGCTGCAGGCGGTCCGCTCGGCCCTCGGCGAGGTCGCCACCAACAGCGGCGAGCTGGTCGATCTGGCGCGGCGGCTGACCGATGTCGCGCGCACCGTCGCTCGCGGCACCGCACCCAGCAGCCCGCTGAACACCAAGGTCTCCCGCAACCGCCGGTTCACTGTCGCCACCGGTTCGCTTGCGGACTATCGGCTGGTGCGGTCGCGCTACGAATGCGACGTCAACGACGTAGTGCTGGCCGTGATCGCCGGCGCCCTGCGCAACTGGCTGCTGTCTCGCGGCGAGCCGGTCACCAACAGCTCGACCGTGCGGGCGATGGCGCCCACGTCGGTGTACCCCGAAGCGGTCCTGGACACATCCGGCCCCGGCCAGGCCATCAGCGAGGTGGCGCCGTTCCTGGTCGACCTGCCGGTGGGTGAGGGCAACGCGGTGGTACGGCTGTCCCAGATCGCCCACACCACCGAATCGCATTCGGCGGCGGCCAGTCTGGTGGATGCCCGCACCATCGTCACGCTGTCCGGGTTCGCCCCGCCGACCCTACACGCGATGGGCACCCGGGTGGCCACCCAGTTCTCCGCCCGTCAATTCAACCTCCTGATCACGAATGTCCCCGGTCCGCAGGCGCAGATGTATGTGGCCGGGGCCAAGCTGTTGGAGACCTTCGCGGTGCCGCCGCTGCTGCACAATCAGGTACTGGCGATCGGCGTGACGTCCTATTGCGGCATGTTGTATTTCGGCATCAACGCCGACCGCGACGCGATGAGTGATGTCGACGTCTTGCCGACGCTGCTGGCCGAATCGCTAGAGGAACTGCTCGAAGCTGCTCAGTAGCCTAGTATTCGGCGGATGGGCAAGCGCGAATCAAGCGATAATGCGGTCAAAAAGCGCAACCGCAAGATTCCCAAAGACATCTACGAAGCCGAATTATTCCGGCTGCAAACGGAATTGGTGAAGCTGCAGGAGTGGGTGAAGGCGACCGGCGCACGCGTCGTCGTGGTGTTCGAGGGCCGGGACGCGGCCGGTAAGGGTGGCACCATCAAACGGGTCACCGAATATCTCAGCCCGCGGATCGCCCGCATCGCCGCCTTGCCCGCGCCCACCGAACGCGAGCGCGGCCAGTGGTATTTCCAGCGCTACATCGAGCACTTGCCTGCCCGCGGCGAGATCGTGCTGTTCGACCGGTCCTGGTACAACCGCGCCGGAGTCGAGCGGGTGATGGGATTCTGTACACCCGAGGAGCACGCCCTGTTCCTGCGGCAGTGCCCGATCTTCGAGCAGATGCTCATCGATGACGGAATCATCTTTCGCAAGTACTGGTTCTCGGTGTCCGACGACGAGCAACTGCGCCGATTCAAGTCCCGCCGCAAAGACCCGTTGCGGCGTTGGAAGCTCAGCCCGATGGACCTCGAGTCGGTGTACCGCTGGGAGGACTACTCGCGGGCCAAGGACGAGATGATGGTGCACACCGATCTGCCGGACAGACGGTGGATTGTCGTTGAGTCCGACAACAAGAAGCATGCGCGACTGAACATGATGGCCGACCTGTTGGCCAGCATCGACTATGACGAAGTCGACCACCCCAAGGTCGCGCTGCCCAAGCGCCCGGTGATGGGCGGCTACGTCCGGCCCGCGCGCGAGCTGGCCAACTATGTCCCCGACCATGTGTCCACCCTGCTCGGCGACGACGAGGACTAATCTGCGCTGATGCGGGTCTACATCCCGGCCACGTTGGCCATGCTGCAGCAGCTGGTCGCCGACGGATCGCTACAGCCGCTGAGCGGCACGGCGTTCGCCGTCACGCCGACCCTGCGGGAGTCCTACGCCGAGGGCGACGACGAGGAGCTGGCCGAGGTCGCCATCGGCGAGGCGGCGCTGGCGTCGCTGCGGCTGCTGGCCGCTGAGGCAGGCAACGCCGATGGCGGGCTGCCGCTGCGCCGGGCCGTCGTCATCGCCGACGCGGATGCGATCGCGCGGCCCGATCTGGACGACGCGGTGGTGCGGGTCAGCGGCCGGGTGAACCTGGATCAGGTGGTCGCCGCCTACGTGGACAACGCCGATGCCGAGCCCGCTGTGAAGGCCGCGATCGCCGTCATCGACGACGCCGATCTGGGCGACGAAGACGCCGAGTTCGTCGTGGGCGACGCCCAGGACCACTCGTTGGCTTGGTATGCCACCCAGGAACTGCCGTTTCTGCTCGATTTGCTCTGAACGCCTAGATACGGGACCGTAAGTTACGGTACCGTAGGTTAACGGCGGGTAGGAGGTGGCGTGATGGCGAAAAGCCAGGTCAAGATCAGTGCGAACGTGGTGGACACGGTTCGCCCCACGGTGGCTGGTGAGGGGCGGAACCCCGCGATTGACGCGGTCCGCGCCCTGTTCGGGCGTATCACGACACCGTTGCTGCCCGACGATTACCTGCAGCTCGCGAACCCGTTGTGGTCGGCGCGAGAGATGCGCGGCCGCGTGCTCGAGGTCCGCCGGGAAACCGAGGATTCCGCGACGCTGGTGATCAAACCCGGCTGGGGGTTCACCTTCGATTACCAGCCTGGCCAGTACATCGGCATCGGTCTGTTGGTCGACGGCCGCTGGCGCTGGCGGTCGTACTCGCTGACGTCGAGCCCGCATGCCGACGGTTCAGGTCGCTCACGGACGATCGCGATCACCGTGAAGGCCATGCCCGAGGGTTTTCTGTCCACCCACCTGGTCGGCGGAGTGAAGCCCGGCACGATCGTCCGGTTGGCCGCACCACAGGGCAACTTCGTGCTGCCCGATCCGGCACCGGCGTCGGTGCTGTTCTTGACCGGCGGCTCCGGCATCACCCCGGTGATGTCGATGCTGCGGACGCTGACGCGTCGTGACCAGATCGGCGATATCGTCCACATTCATTCGGCCCCAACCGAATCCGACGTCATGTTCGCCTCCGAGCTTGCTGAACTGGCTCGCGACCACGACACCTACCGGTTGACCGTGCGCACCACCCGCACCCAGGGGCGCCTGGATCTGTCTCAGCTCGATGATGTGGTCCCGGATTGGCGAGCGCGTCAGACCTGGGCCTGTGGCCCGGAAGGGATGCTCACCGAGGCCGAGAAGGTGTGGAAGGCGGCCGGGATCGGCGAGCAGCTGCACCTGGAGCGGTTCGCCGCGTCCCGGGCGGCCGCGCACGGCCAGGGCGGCACCGTGACGTTCGGCCGCAGTGGCAAGACGGTGGCGGCGGACGCCGCGACGTCATTGATGGAGGCCGGCGAGAAGGTCGGGGTGCAGATGCCCTTCGGCTGCCGCATGGGCATCTGTCAATCCTGTGTGGTGCCCCTGGTCGACGGCCACGTCCGCGACCTGCGCACAGGTGCTGAGCATGAACCGGGTACCCGAATCCAAACCTGCATTTCGGCCGCATCGGGCGACTGTGTGGTCGATGTCTGAGGTTTACTCGCTGGTAACCTACGGGTACGTAGGTTACGGTACCGTAGGTACAAAGAAGGGGAGGCGTGACTAATGGCTATTACCGATATCGATGCATTTACGCACCTGACCGAGGCTGACATCGAAAGCCTGGCGGTCGAGCTCGACTCCATCCGCCAGGACATTGAGGATTCCCGGGGCGCGCGGGATGCGCGCTACATCCGCCGCACGATCGCCGCCCAACGCGGGCTGGAGATCGCCGGACGGCTGATCCTGACCGCCAGCTCCAAGCGATCCGCGTGGTGGGCAGGCACGGTGACCCTGGGCGTGGCCAAGATCATCGAGAACATGGAGATCGGCCACAACGTCATGCACGGCCAGTGGGATTGGATGAACGATCCCGAGATTCACTCCTCGTCATGGGAGTGGGACATGAGCGGGGCGTCCAAGCACTGGCGGTTCACTCACAACTTCATGCATCACAAGTACACCAACATCTTGGGCATGGACGACGACGTGGGCTACGGCGTGATCCGGGTGACCCGCGACACCAGATGGAAGCCGTTCAACCTGTACGGCAACCTGCTTTTCAACACCCTGCTCGCCATCGGCTTCGAGTGGGGCGTCGGCCTGCAGCACCTGGAGCTTGGCAAGATCTGGAGGGGCCGCGACGACCGCAAGGCCACCCTGGTTCGCGTGGGTGAGTTCGGCGAGAAGGCGGGACGGCAGCTCCTCAAGGACTACGTCGTCTTCCCGGCGATCACGTCGCTGTCGCCGGGTGCGACCTATCGTTCGACGGCTACGGCCAACGCGATCGCCAACGTGATCCGCAACGTGTGGGCCAACGCGGTGATTTTCTGCGGCCACTTCCCTGATGGCGCAGAGAAATTCACCAAGACCGACATGGTGGGCGAGAGCAAGGGGCAGTGGTATCTGCGCCAGATGCTCGGCAGCGCCAATATCGACGGCAGCCGGGCCATGGACTTCATGACCGGCAACCTGTCGTACCAGATCGAGCACCACTTGTTCCCTGACCTGCCTAGCAACCGGTACCACGAGATCTCGGTGCGGGTGCGCCAGGTCTGTGACAAGTACGACCTGCCCTATACCAGCGGGCCGTTCCTGGTGCAGTACGCCAAGACTTGGCGCACGATCGCCAAGCTGTCGCTGCCGAACAAGTACCTGCGCGACACCGTCGACGATGCACCCGAAACCCGCAGCGAGCGCATGTTCGCCGAACTCGGTGACGAGCCGCGCCGCGGGCTGAAGTCTGCCATCGCGGCCGTGCGTGCCAATCGTCGCGGGAAGCGTCGCGCCAAGGCCGCCTAGGTTTCGGTTCGCTCGCGGAGCATGATGATCGGTGCACCCGTTACGAGGACCTGCTCGCCAAACCCGGCACGCTGCTGTTGCTCGCCAGCATCGACGATCGCGTGATCGGCTACGGACTGGCGCACATCATGGCGGTCGAGGAAACCTGGGTGGCCGACACCTGGGTTACCGGGAAGCGCATCGGCGAGATCGAATCACTCTCGGTACTACCGGAATTCCGCGGATCCGGGCTGGGCACCCACCTGCTGACGCAGCTGGAAGACCACCTGCGCGCCGCCGGTGTCGACGATCTCGTCCTGGGCGTACTGCCCGGCAACCGAGACGCCCTGCGACTCTACGAACGTCTCGGCTACCGGCCGAGCTGGCTCTACCTGTCGAAGTTCACCGGCCGGGATTGACCTGCTCAACAGGCCAATTCCACGCGTCACCGCTATCGTGTGAACGATTGGTGACCGTTCGGCGAACACAGCCTCTCGCCGCGGGCCATCGGGAGGCGCTGTTATCGGAAAGTACGTCGGCTACGTCCGTCGCGACGACCGGCTGCATGGTTTTCTCGGCGGCATCTGCCGGGATCACCTCGGCGTGCACACCTCGTCGCCGGCGTTTCGGGCGTTCCGGCTGGATGGCAGCAATGAGGTGTATGCCTACGAGGAGAAGCGAACTCGGGCCAGGATCATCTGCAAGTTCTATGGCGCACGGTACGGATCGGATCGTGCCAGCGGTATGGCCTACCGCGAGTTCGACAGCCTGCAGCGGCTGCGCGGCTACGACCTGGTCGGCTCGCCACACCACGTGATCCGTCCCCTGGGTGTGGACCCCGACATCAACGGCGTGATCGCGCTCGAGTTCTACCCGGGCGAGCAGTTCAGTCAGGCGATCACCCGCTGCATCGCTGACAATGACAGCGCGCATCTGTTCTGGCGGTTGAAGGCGCTCGGATATTTCCTTGCTACCCAACATAATCGGACCGCGAACGGCAAAACGGTCGACTTCGACGACGACTGCCACTATTTCGGTCAGCTGGTGAGCAAGCTGTACCGGATCCAGCGGATCGGCCAGTGGGACGTCGACGAACTGCTGTGGCTTCAGGCCCTGTGGCACGAGCGTCCGGCGATGTGGCAGGACCGGCAGGTCTGGCTACACGGCGACGCGACGCCGGCCAACTTCTTGTTCGGCCACGGACTCGACGTCGCCGCGATCGACCTCGAACGGATGCGGCGGGGCGACCGGATGTTCGACGTCGGGCGGGTTGCCGGGGAGTTGCAGCACGCGTTCATGCTCGGTACCGGATCGAGCAAGCGGGCCGAGCCCTTCCTCGGCCACTTCCTCTGGGAGTACAGCTGTCACTTCCCGGACCGGCGGCAGGCATTCGACTCGATCACCGCACGGCTGCCGTACTACATGGCCATGAACCTGCTCAGAATCGCTCGCAACGACTACATTTCACAGGAATACGGCGAGAGGCTTGTCCGCAAGGCCAAGCGGCTTCTACAGGCCTCGTAGCTCGGTCCGCTCGACGTTAGGATGCCGCGCATCACCATGGAAGTCGCCGCCATCGCCTTCGACGTGAACGGCACGCTGATCCACATTCGCACCGAAGACAACCGTGAGGACGCGTTTCGTGCGGTAGGTCATTTCCTGACCTACCAAGGAATCGACTTGCGCCGAAACCACATTCGCGATCTGTACTTCCAGCGTCTGAAGAACCAGCAACGCCACAGTCCGGAGGCGCATCCGGAGTTCGACGGGCCCGGGATCTGGAAGTCGATCGTCGACGAATTCGCCAGCGATTACACCCGGGCCCTGTCGCCGCAGCGGCTGGCCGAACTGCCGCTGACGCTGGCCGAGATCTATCGCGGGGTCACCCGGCGCAAGCTCAAGCTCTACCCACATGTGCGGTCCACGCTGCGGGTGTTGCACGAGCACTTCCCGCTGGCGATCGTCAGCGATGGTCAGAGCAGTTACGCCCGTGGAGAATTGCACAAGGTCGGGTTGACCGACTTCTTCAACCCGATCGTCGTCTCCGGCGATCACGGATTCCGCAAGCCCGATCGGCGGTTGTTCCAGTTCGCTCTCGACGGCATGGGAGTGCCGCCGGAGAAGGCGCTGTATGTCGGCAACGACATGCATCGCGACATCTTCGGTGCTCGCGAGGCGGGTATGCGCACCGTGATGTACGACTCCGATCAGGGCACCAAGCACCACCAAGGGTGTGAGCCCGACTTCCGGATCACCGACTTCCGCGATCTGCTCGCGATTGTCGGACTGTGAACTAGTCCGGGATCCAGTTGAACTCGTCCGGGTTGGGGCCCCGGCGTCCCGCCTCGCCCTTGTCGAGGGCGGTGATGGCGTCGATGTCGGAGTCGCTCAGCTCGAAGTCGAAGATCTCGGTGTTCTCTTTGATCCGCTCCGGGGTAACGGATTTCGGGAACACGATGTCGCCGCGCTCGATGTGCCAGCGCAGCACCACCTGAGCCGTGCTCTTGCCGAGGCGCTCGGCGATCGCGCCGATCACCGGGTCGCCGAGAACCGCGCCCTGGGCGATCGGTGACCACGCCTCGGTGAGGATGCTGTGGTCGGTGCCGTAGGTGCGCAGCTCGTCGTTGGCGAAGTACGGATGCACCTCGATCTGGTTGACGGCCGGCACCGTCTCGGTGTCGCGCGCGAGCTGCTCGAGGTGATGGATTCCGAAGTTGGACACCCCGATGCTGCGGGCCCGGCCGTCTTTCTTGAACTCCTCCAACGTCTTCCACGTGGAGACGAAATCGCCGTCGTAGAGCCCCGGCAGCGGCCAGTGGATCAGGAACAGGTCGACGTAGTCGAAGCCCAGTGCCTCGATCGTCCCGTCGAAGGCGCGCCGCGCATCGTCGGGCTTGTGGAATCCGTTGTTGAGCTTGCTGGTGATGTACACCTCGTTGCGGTCGATGCCGGAATCCCGGATACCTTCGCCGACACCCTTTTCGTTCTGGTACATCTCGGCGGTGTCGATATGCCGGTAGCCGATCTCCAGCGCGGTGCGCACCGCCGCCGCGGTCTCGTCAGGGGCGATCTGGAAGACACCGAACCCAAGCTGGGGGATCGAAGTGCCGTCGTTCAGCGTCAGGTTCGGAATGGTGCTCATAGGTGCGGCGTGCCCTCTCGATGGTGGTGGGTAACAATTATCAATACGCTGCGCCTTCTGACAACGCGGACAGCAGCCGCCGGGCTGCGGCGACGCGTCGCGCGGGTGCACCCGTCAGGGCGTCGAGCGCGCATTCCGGGTCCGCCG
>JAHFVD010000056.1:0-40627 GCA_023264735.1 Mycobacterium sp.
GAACGGCGGGTGCTGGCCGCGCTCGGCCCGCAGGTCCTGCAACTGTCCGCGCAGCGCAGCGCCGGTGCGCACCCGGTGCTCATCACTCCCGAACACACCGCGAAGGCTCGCCGGTTGATCGGCCCGGACGCCTTCCTGGCGCCCGCGGTACCCGTCGTGCCGACCACCGATGTCGAGCGAGCCCGGGCCGTCGGCCGCAAGACCCTTGAGCTTTACCTCGGGCTGCGTAATTACCTCAACAACTGGAAGCGCCTGGGCTTCACTGATTCCGACATCACCCGCCCCGGCAGCGACCGGCTCGTGGATTCGTTGATCGTGTACGGCACCCCCGAGACCATCGCGTCGCGGCTCAACGAACACCTCGAGGCCGGCGCCGACCACGTACCGATTCAGCTGTTGACCTCACCGGCCAAGGTCGTCGGAACCCTGGCTGAACTCGCCGGCCCACTCGGGCTGAGCTGACCCGAAAAGGAACATCGATGACGGACGCCAAACCAGACCTCGGCCGCTTCGGCTCATTCGGACGTGGAGTCACTCCGCAGCAGGCCAAGGAAATTGAGGCCCTCGGCTACGGCGCGGTCTGGGTGGGCGGCTCACCGCCCGCCCAATTGGATTGGGTGGAGCCGATTTTGGCGAACACCACCACATTGAAGGTGGCCACCGGCATCGTCAACATCTGGACGGCAGCACCCGCCCCGGTTGCCGAGTCGTTCCACCACATCGAGGCGGCCTACCCCGGCCGGTTCCTGCTCGGCATCGGCGTCGGCCATCCCGAAGCCACCCAGGAATACCAGAAGCCGATCGACGCGCTGCGGAGTTATCTCGACAAACTCGACGAGTACGGAGTGCCCAAGAACCGCAGGGTGATCGCCGCACTCGGGCCGCAGGTGCTCAAGCTGTCGACGACGCGCGCGGCCGGAGCGCACCCCTACCTCACCACCCCCGAGCACACCGCCGAAGCTCGCCAGCTGATCGGGCCGGAGGCTTTCCTGGCGCCCGAGCACAAGGCGGTACTGACCACCGATCCCGACAAGGCGCGGCAGGTCGGCAGGGGTGCGCTGGACATCTATCTCAACCTGCAGAACTACCTCAACAGCTGGAAACGCTTGGGCTTCACCGACGAAGACGTGGCCAAGCCCGGCAGTGATCGGCTGGTCGACGCCGTCGTGGCCTACGGAACACCCGAGGCGATCGCCGCCCGGCTCACCGAGCATCTCGACGCCGGGGCGGACCACGTGCCCGTCCAGGTGCTGACGTCGCCTGACAAGCTGGTGGATGCACTGGCCGCACTGGCCGGACCCCTCGGCCTCAAACAACCGTAGGGCCTCAGACAACCGTAACGAGGGGGACTCGTGACCAATCCGTCGCTGCTCAAACCTGATCTCGGCCGCTACGGAGTGTGGACCGGCGGCCCGGTGTCACCGGAGCAGGCGAAAGAGATCGAGCGCCTCGGCTATGGCGCGGTGTGGGTCGGCGCGTCGCCGGCCGCCGAGCTTGCGTTCGTCGAGCCGATCCTGGAGCGCACCGAGAACCTGACGGTCGCCACCGGGATCGTCAATATCTGGAACGCGCCGGCCGACGAGGTCGCAGAGTCCTACCACCGCATCGAAAAGGCTTACCCCGGGCGGTTTTTGCCGGCGCCGACCACGTGACCATCCAGGTGCTGGGCGGCATGGACGAACTGCTGCCCACGCTGACCGAGCTGGCCGGGCCGCTGGGGCTGACCGCGGCCGGGTGATCGCGCGGTCTGCCCATTAGGGTGGCACCATGCTGCTGTTGATGACTGGCGGCGCCGGCTTCATCGGCGCCGACTTCGTCCACAGCACCGTGCGCGAACGGCCGGGTGTTTCGGTGACCGTTCTGGACGCCCTGACCTATGCCGGATGCCGTGAATCACTGCGTCCCGTCGAGGATCACATCCGGCTCGCCGAAACGCGCTACACCGAACGTGTTCAGGGACAAGACTTTTCGTCTGATCAGGCCGCCATCATGATCGCCGTATGCGGGAAACGCAGTGTGGCGCAAGCGTCGTCGACCGATTCATCGATCTCTTCAGCGAGATCTCGACGAACGAGGGAACTCACCGCAGCGGGCGGGGTATCGCGGACGCCCAGGACGAGTCTGGTCAGCACGATGTTGTGACGGCGACGGATGTGGTCCATCGCAGCGATCATGTTGCCGATCGCGGCCGGACAGCCGACGACGTCGTCGGTCGCGGTTGCGGTTGCGGTTGCGCAACAACACATTCTGCGTCTGCTTGGTCCGCAATGACGTGATCTGTTCGGGGCGGCTGAGCACGACTCGGCCGACTCCGGCGGCACTCGCCCGGCCGATGTCGCCGGTGTCGAGCTGATCGGCGTGGACTGTCATCAGCACCGGATGGATACCGACCGAGATCGCCGAATGCTGCTCGGCAAGCGTGCGAACGTCGACCGGCAGCCGGGAATGACACCTCAACGGGCGCACACGAGTCCCGGTACCCGATCATCCGGCGAATCTCCGGATGATCAGCCTGCGGAAATTGACGTCTCCGAACCGATGACCGAAAACTGGACAGCGTCACCGAACACCTCTTCCTTGCTCCCGGAGCCGCCGGGCCGGCGACATCAGGCCAATGTCGACGGTGCCCGCCCAACCCTTGGTGCGGCTCCGACCTCGCTGTGGGCTCGCTGAATTCGGTCACGGAACCACCGCGGCCACCGGGTCTCGACGGCCGCGTAACCAGTGACTTTGGACCATTGCCCACCGTCACGAGACGCGCCGACAATGAGCCCCATCGCCTCGACCGAGCACCTGTGCAGAGGGGGACGCAGGATCTCCGTTAAAGCGCGATGGTTGGGCGTAAAGAAACCGTCAACGAGCGCGGGACATCCGGATGGGCGATCTAGCTTTCGTGATGGGCCTCGATGCCGAGGACCCCGGTAGTGCTGTACGGGGCATAGCGGCACGGACCTCATCGATTTGTCGTGAACGGAGAGACATGAGTGTCGTCATTTACATCGTGCTGACAGTGGCGATCTTCGCCCTGCTCGGCCTGGTGCAGAAGTTGGTCGAGCGACTGTGAGCTACGAGAACATCATCGGTCTGATCCTGGCAGTGCTGCTGGCGCTCTTTCTTGCTGCCGCATTGCTGTTTCCGGAGAGGTTCTAGTGACTACGACATTGGCGGGAATCGTGTTTCTCGTCCTCTTGATCGTCGCGCTCGCGGCCGTACACGTGCCGCTGGGCGACTACATGTACCGGGTGTATGCGGACGAGGAGCCCGCCAGGAAAGACTCTGCGGTCGAACGGTTCATCTACCGGTTGATCGGCGCCGACCCCAAGTCGGAACAGACCTGGGGCGCCTATGCCCGCAGCGTGCTCGCCTTCTCGGCGATCAGCATCCTGGTCCTGTTCGCCTTCCAGCTGGTGCAGGGCAAGCTGCCACTGCACCTCAACGATCCGGCCACCGCGATGACGCCGGCGTTGGCGTGGAACACCGCGGTCAGCTTCGTGACGAACACCAACTGGCAGGCCTACTCCGGCGAATCAACTCAGGGCCACCTGGTCCAAATGGCCGGGTTGTCCGTGCAGAACTTCGTCTCAGCCGCGGTCGGTATGGCGGTTGCCGTCGCATTGGTGCGGGGCTTCGCTCGCCGCAACTCGACCGAGCTCGGCAACTTCTGGGTTGATCTGGTGCGCGGCACGCTGCGCATCCTGCTGCCGATCTCGATCGTTGGGGCGGTCATCTTGGTCGCCGGCGGGGTGATCCAGAACTTCCACCTGCACGACCAGGTGGTCAACACGCTGGCCGGGGTGCAGCAGACCATCACGGGCGGCCCCGTTGCCAGCCAGGAGGTCATCAAGGAACTCGGCACCAACGGTGGCGGGTTCTACAACGCCAACTCGGCGCACCCGTTCGAGAACCCCACCACATGGACCAACTGGGTGGAGATCTTCCTGCTGTTGGTGATCAGCTTCTCGCTGCCCCGGACCTTCGGGCGCATGGTCGACAGCCGCAAGCAGGGCTACGCGATCGCCGCGGTGATGAGCGTGCTGGCGCTGATAAGCGTCACGCTGATGATGCAGTTCCAGCTACAGGCCCATGGCACCGTGCCCACGGCTGTCGGGTCGGCCATGGAAGGTGTCGAACAGCGCTTCGGCGTTGCGGACTCCGCGATCTTCGCCGACGCGACCACACTGACCTCCACTGGTGCGGTGAACTCGTTCCACGACTCCTACACCAGCCTCGGCGGCATGATGACGATGTTCAACATGCAACTCGGCGAGGTCGCACCCGGCGGCACCGGATCTGGCCTCTACGGCATGCTGATCCTCGCGGTCATCACGGTGTTCGTTGCCGGCCTGATGGTCGGTCGCACGCCGGAATACCTGGGTAAGAAGATCACCCCGCGCGAAATCAAGCTGGCGGCAAGCTATTTCCTGGTGACGCCGCTGATTGTGTTGACCGGCACCGCTATTGCGATGGCCATGCCCGGCCAGCGGGCCGGGATGCTCAACACCGGGCCGCACGGCCTTTCCGAAGTGCTCTATGCGTTCACCTCTGCAGCCAACAACAACGGCTCGGCGTTCGCCGGCATCACCGTCAACACCGATTGGTACAACACTGCATTGGGTCTGGCGATGGTGTTCGGCCGGTTCCTGCCGATCGTGCTGGTACTCGCCCTCGCCGGTGCGCTGGCCAAACAGGGCCACACACCGGAATCGATCGGCACCCTACCCACCCATCGCCCCCAGTTCGTCGGCATGGTCGCCGGCGTGACCCTCATCCTGGTGGCCCTCACCTTCCTGCCCATGCTCGCGCTCGGGCCCCTCGCCGAAGGAATTCACTAACCCATGGCAGCTACCACACTCGACTCGGCCACCGAGTCGAAACACCAACCCGACAGCGGTAAGAAGAAGCAGGTCCAGGGTGGTCTGCTCGATCCCAAGATGCTGGGGAAGTCACTCCCGGACGCACTGGTCAAACTCGATCCACGCACGCTGTGGCGCAACCCGGTCATGTTCATCGTCGAGATCGGTGCCGTGTGGAGCACCATCCTGGCGATCACCAGCCCGAGCTGGTTCGCCTGGCTGACCGTGTTCTGGCTGTGGCTGACGGTCGTCTTCGCCAACCTCGCCGAAGCCGTGGCCGAAGGCCGGGGGAAGGCGCAGGCCGAGTCATTGCGAAAGACCAAGGCCGACACCATGGCTCGCCGCCTCGTTGGTTGGGAGCCAGGCAAGCCAGGCCGAGAGGAGGAAATCGCCGCACCGCTGCTGCGCCAGGGCGATTTCGTGGTGGTCGAGGCGGGCCAGGTCATCCCCGGCGACGGCGACGTGCTGGAAGGCATTGCGTCGGTGGACGAGTCGGCCATCACCGGCGAGTCCGCCCCCGTCATCCGGGAGTCCGGTGGCGACCGCTCGGCGGTCACCGGCGGCACCACGGTATTGAGCGACCGCATCGTCGTGAAGATCACCCAGAAGCCCGGCGAGAGCTTCATCGACCGGATGATCGCCCTCGTCGAGGGCGCCAACCGGCAGAAGACACCGAACGAGATCGCACTGAACATTCTCTTGGCCGCGTTGACGATCATCTTCATCTTCGCCGTCGCGACGCTCCAGCCGTTGGCGATCTTCTCCAAAGCCAACAACCCCGGGGTGCCGGACTCGTTGGCTCTCACCGGTGACGGCGTCACCGGGATCGTGATGGTCTCGCTGCTGGTGTGTCTGATCCCGACGACCATCGGGGCACTGCTGTCCGCGATCGGTATTGCCGGCATGGACCGGCTGGTGCAGCGCAACGTCTTGGCCATGTCCGGCCGCGCGGTCGAGGCCGCCGGCGACGTCAACACGCTGCTGCTGGACAAGACCGGCACCATCACGCTCGGTAACCGGCAGGCGTCGGACTTCGTTCCGCTGACCGGGATCACCCCCGAACAGCTCGCCGACGCCGCGCAACTGTCCAGCCTGGCCGACGAAACCCCCGAGGGCCGTTCGATCGTGGTGTTCGCCAAGTCGAACTACGGGCTGCGCGCCCGTACACCGGGCGAGCTGGTCAATGCGCACTGGGTCGAGTTTTCTGCCGCCACCAGGATGTCCGGCGTCGACCTGGAGAACGGCCACCTGTTGCGCAAGGGCGCGGCCAGCACGGTCGCGGAATGGGTTCGCTCGCAAGGCGGTACCGTGCCGGCACAACTCGGCGACATCGTCGACGGGATCTCCGCAGGCGGTGGCACCCCGCTGGTCGTGGGTCAGAAGATCGACGGCAAAGCCGAAGTGCTCGGCGTCATCCACCTCAAGGACGTCGTCAAGCAGGGCATGCGCGAACGCTTCGACGAGATGCGCAAGATGGGCATCCGCACGGTGATGATCACCGGCGACAACCCGTTGACCGCCAAGGCGATTGCCGACGAGGCCGGTGTCGATGACTTCCTCGCCGAGGCCACCCCCGAAGACAAACTCGCACTGATCAAACAGGAGCAGGCAGGCGGCAAGCTGGTCGCGATGACTGGCGACGGCACCAACGACGCACCCGCCTTGGCGCAGGCCGACGTGGGCGTGGCGATGAACACCGGCACCTCGGCGGCCAAAGAGGCCGGCAATATGGTCGACCTGGACTCCGACCCGACGAAGCTCATCGAGATCGTCGAGATCGGCAAGCAGCTGTTGATCACCCGCGGTGCGCTGACCACATTCTCGATCGCCAACGACATCGCCAAGTACTTCGCCATCATTCCGGCGATGTTCGTGGCGCTGTTCCCCGGCCTGGATCTGCTGAACATCATGCGGCTACACAGCCCGCAGTCGGCGATCCTATCCGCGGTCATCTTCAACGCGCTGGTCATCATCGCGCTGATTCCGTTGTCGCTCAGGGGCGTTCGGTACACCCCGAGCAGCGCCTCAAAGCTGCTGAGCCGCAACCTCTACGTATACGGCCTCGGCGGGATCATCGCTCCGTTTATCGGGATCAAGGTGATCGACCTCGTCATCCAATTCCTCCCAGGGATGTGACATATGAACTTCTCCAGTCTCGTTCGCCAACACTGGGCAGCGCTCCGGGCGCTGCTGGTGCTCACCGTCATCGTCGGGGTCGGCTATCCGCTGTTCATCTGGCTGGTAGCCCAGATTCCGGGGCTCAAGGACAAGGCCGACGGCTCAATCATCGAGGTGAACGGAAAGCCGGTGGGCTCCAGCCTGATCGGACAGCTGTTCACCGATGCCTTGGGCAACGTGCTGCCGCAATACTTCCAGAGCCGACCCTCGGCCGCGGGAGCCGGGTACGACCCGCTGGCCACCAGCGCGTCCAACCTGGGGCCGGAAAGCATCGTGGACACCCCGGCCGACCCCTCGCAGCCTGCCGACGACAACGGCTACAAAGCCAGCTTGCTGACCCTCGTCTGCTCGCGCAGCAAGGCGGTGGGCGAGCTCGAGGGTGTCGACGGCAAGCGTCCGTTCTGCACCGGCGACGGTGTGGGCGCGGTGCTGTCGGTCATCGGCCCCCGCGACGCACGCGGCAACGTCGTCAGCCCGACCAAAGTGGTCAGTGTCAACGAACCGTGCACCACCACCCAGCAGCCGTTCCTGAACACCTACGAAGGTGTGCGGGTGGAATGCGCGAAGTTCGGTGAGGACTATTCGATCGGGCAGATCGTCCCGATCAAGGGTGCCGCTTCGAACCCCGCGGTACCTGCCGACGCGGTGACCGCCAGCGGCAGCGGCCTGGACCCGAATATCTCGCCGGCCTACGCCGACCTGCAGATCGCCCGGGTGGCGAAGGCTCGCGGCGTCAGCGCCGATCAGATCCGGCCACTTCTCGCCGACCACACTGACGGCCGCACACTCGGCATCTTCGGTGAGCCGCGGGTCAATGTCGTCGAGCTGAATATTGCGCTGGACGAGAAGTTTCCGATGAAGAGCTGATCGAGCAGTGGATCGATCTGCGAATAATAGGGGCGTGGATTCCCTCCAACCGCCACGCGTGACGTCAGGCGGCGAACCGCCGCCTGACGTCTCATCCGAGGACGATGCGCAGCCCACCTCTGCCGGCTCCAAGCCGCGTCGGGGCGAGCTGCGCATCTACCTTGGCGCGGCCCCTGGCGTCGGCAAGACGTTCGCGATGCTCGGCGAAGCGCACCGGCGGCTCGAGCGGGGCACCGATCTGGTGGCCGCCGTCGTCGAGACGCACGGTCGTAAGAAGACCGCAGACCTGCTCGCCGGGATTGAGACCATCCCGCCCCGATACATCGACTACCGGGGCAGTCGCTTCCCTGAACTCGACGTGCCGGCGGTGCTGGCCCGCAAGCCGCAGGTTGTCCTGGTCGACGAACTCGCGCACACCAACACTCCGGGCAGCAAGAACCCAAAGCGGTGGATGGACGTGGAAGAGCTGCTCGACGCAGGCATCACGGTGCTCTCGACCGTCAACGTCCAGCACCTCGAAAGCCTCAACGATGTCGTCGCGCAGATCACCGGGATCGAACAACAAGAGACCGTGCCCGACGAGATCGTGCGCAGCGCCTCTCAGATCGAATTGGTGGATATCACCCCGGAAGCGTTGCGGCGCAGGCTTTCTCATGGAAACGTGTATGCCCCTGACAAGGTCGACGCGGCGCTGTCGAACTACTTCCGTCGGGGTAACCTGACCGCGCTGCGTGAGCTGGCGCTGCTGTGGCTGGCCGACCAGGTCGATGCCGCTCTCTCGAAATACCGCGCCGACAACAAGATCACCGCCACCTGGGAGGCTCGCGAACGGGTGGTCGTCGCAGTCACCGGCGGTGCCGAGTCGGAGACATTGGTGCGACGGGCGTCCCGGATCGCCTCGAAATCCAGCGCCGAGCTGATCATCGTTCACGTGGTCCGCGGCGACGGGCTGTCCGGGGTGTCGGCGCCGCAGATGGGGAAGGTTCGCGAGCTCGCTGCCAGCCTCGGTGCCACCGTGCACACCGTCGTCGGCGATGACGTCGGAAAGGCCTTGCTGGACTTCGCGCGCGAGATGAACGCGACCCAGCTGGTGATCGGTACCTCACGGCGATCTCGGTGGGCCCGCGTCTTCGACGAAGGCATCGGCGCCGCGATCGTCCAGCACTCCGGCAAGATCGACGTGCACATGGTCACCCACGAGGAGGCCAAGCGTGGGCTCTCGCTGCGGGCGGTGTCGCCGCGGGAACGCCGGGTGGCCTCCTGGTTGGCCGCGATCGTCGTTCCTTCGGTCATCTGTGCCCTGACCGCGATATTTCTGGACAGGTACCTCACCATCGGCGGCGAGAGCGCACTGTTCGTGATCGGCGTGCTGATCGTCGCGCTGCTCGGGGGCGTCGCGCCTGCGGTCCTGTCGGCGATGCTGTCCGGTCTGCTGCTCAACTACTTCCTGACCGAACCGCGCTACACGTTCACGATCGCCGAACCCGACGCCGCGATCACCGAACTCGTCCTGCTGATGCTGGCGGTCGCGGTCGCCGTACTGGTCGACCGGGCGGCCAGCCGCCAACGCGAGGCCAGGCACGCCTCCCAGGAAGCCGAGCTGCTGACACTGTTCGCCGGATCGGTTCTGCGGGGCGCCGATCTGGAGACACTGTTGGAACGAGTGCGGGAAACGTATTCCCAGCGCGCGGTCAGCGTGCTGCGGGTCCAGGGCGACGACGAGGAGATCGTGGCCTGCGTCGGTAGCGATCCCTGCGGCGATGTCGACAACGCCGATACTGCCATCGAGGTGGGTGACGACGAGTTCTGGATGTTGATGTCGGGACGCAGCCTGCCCGCCCGCGATCGGCGGGTGCTCACCGCCGTCGCCAAGCAGGCCGCCGGGCTGGTGCGCCAGCGCGAACTGGCCGCCGAAGCCAGCAAGGCCGAGGCCATCGAGAAGGCCGACGAACTGCGCCGCTCACTGCTCTCGGCGGTCAGCCATGATCTGCGCACCCCCCTGGCGGCGGCCAAAGCCGCGGTGTCCAGCCTGCGTTCGGAGGACATCGGCTTCTCCGAAGAGGACACCGCTGAGCTGCTCGCCACCGTCGAGGAGTCGGTCGACCAGCTGACCGCGCTGGTGGACAACCTGCTCGACTCGTCACGGCTGGCCGCCGGCGTGGTGCGCCCCGAACTCAAACGGGTCTACCTCGAAGAGGTGGTCCAGCGCGCGCTGCTCAGCATCGGCCGGGGGTCGACCGGGTTCGGCGCCAAAGGACTGGTCCGAATCAAGGTCGACGTCGGGGATGCGGTGGCACTGGCCGACGCCGGCCTGCTGGAACGGGTGCTGGCCAACCTGGTCGACAACGCGCTTCGCTACGCACCGGAGTCCATCGTGCGCATCAACGCGGGCCGGGTCGGGATGAGGATGCTGATCAACGTTGTCGACGAAGGCCCCGGTGTACCCCGCGGCACCGAGGATCAGCTGTTCGAGCCGTTCCAGCGCCTCGGCGACCGGAACAACAAATACGGTGTCGGACTGGGCCTTTCGGTGGCCCGCGGCTTCGTCGAGGCGATGGGCGGGACGATCTCGGCCACCGACACCCCCGGCGGTGGCCTGACCGTGATCGTCGACCTCGCCGCGCCGCCGGGAGGCCGGTGAGTGAACAAGGTCAAGGTGCTGGTGATCGACGACGAGCCGCAGATCCTGCGGGCGTTGCGGATCAACCTGAGCGTGCGCGGCTACGAGGTGATCACCGCCGCCACCGGCGCCGGGGCGTTGAAGGCCGCCGCCGAGCACCGGCCCGACGTGATCGTGCTCGACCTCGGGCTGCCTGATATGGACGGTATCGAGGTGCTGGGCGGGCTGCGCGGTTGGCTCAGCGCACCGGTGATCGTGCTGTCGGCCCGCACCGACTCCGCCGAGAAGGTCGACGTGCTCGACGCGGGCGCCGACGATTACGTGACCAAGCCGTTCGGGATGGACGAGTTCCTGGCCCGGTTACGCGCGGCGGTGCGCCGCGCCGCTGCGGCCTCCGAGACCGACGAGCCGGTGATCGAAACCGATGCGTTCACAGTCGATCTGGCCGCCAAGAAGGTCGTCAAGAACGGCGCGGAAGTGCATCTGACCCCGACCGAGTGGGGCATGCTCGAGATGTTGGTGCGCAACCGGGGCAAGCTGGTCGGCCGCGAGGAGCTGCTCAAGGAGGTGTGGGGTCCGGCCTACGCCAAGGAAACTCACTACCTGCGGGTGTATCTGGCTCAACTGCGCCGCAAGCTCGAAGACGATCCGTCGCATCCCCGGCATCTACTGACCGAAGCGGGGATGGGCTACCGCTTCCAGGAGTGAAGCCGACATGCACGCCGGGGTGAATATTCGAGGCCTGATGTGGTTCTGACCACGTTCGGCCCGGCCGATGACTATCGTCGAATGGGTCACATCAAAGGAGATGACCTGACATGAATGCTTCGGAGCCCAAGCACACCGGTGGCTGCACGTGTCGCTGTAACGCCTGCGACGGTGGCCATCATTGTCACAACATCGGCAGCGGCTGCAAGGTCAAGCTCTAACAGAGTCTTCGGCGAATCAGCGAGCCGGGTTGGTGACTGCGCCCGGTCCGTCGTACAGCATCGTCCATACCGAGAAGCTCGCCAGCATCCGGACGACACTGCGGCCCTGTTCGGTGTGCTGATAGCGCAAATCAGCGGCCGCCCAGTCGTCTCGACTGCCGGCGGTGCCGCTGATGACCAGTCCACGCACCACAAGATCCCGCACCACCCGGCTGATTTCCCGCCGCGCCCGCGGTATGGCGGCCCAGAGCTGCTGAACCGTCATGGGTTCCGACGACAGTGCGTCGAGAACCTCGACGACGTACGGCTGACTGACAAGTTCACGGAGCTTCCGCAGAGAATCCCCCATGTCGGGACGGGCCTCGGGCATAGCGCGGCACGCTAGAAGGCGGATGTGCGGTCACGCCTTGACCCTTACGGAATCTGCACGAGGTCGGCGTTGATTCTTTACGAAATCTCTACGGATTCCAGGACGCCTGCAGCTCACACCGAAACTAGGCTCGCTTCTCGTGTCTTCATCGACGTCGCTGATGAAACGGCTGCTGCTCGGGCGGCCATTCCGCAGCGACAGCCTCGGCCACACCCTGCTGTCGAAACGCATCGCGTTGCCGATCTTTGCCAGCGATCCGCTTTCCTCGGTCGCCTACGCGACACAAGAGATCCTGCTGATTCTCACCCTCGGCGGTCTTGCCTACCTGCACTTGACTCCGTGGATAGCCGGCGGGGTGGTGGTCCTGCTGGCCGTCGTCGTCCTGTCGTACCGGCAAGTCGTGCGGGCCTACCCGAGCGGCGGCGGTTCCTACGAGGTGGCCTCAAAGAACCTCGGTCCCCTGGCGGGACTCGTTGTGGCAGCCGCACTGCTGGTGGATTACGTGATGACTGTGGCGGTATCCGTCGCCGCAGGCGTCGACAACATCATCTCGGCGATCCCGAGTCTCAACAGCTACCGGGTGGCGATCAACATCGGCTTCCTCCTGGTGCTCACCGCAATGAACCTGCGAGGTGTCCGCGAGTCCGGACGCACGTTCGCTGTCCCCACCTACGCGTTTGTCGTCGGCGTGTACCTGATGGTGGGAATCGGACTCGTGCGTGCGCTGATCGGGCATCCCCCGGTGGCGGAGAGTGCGAACTACGGGATCAGAGCCGAGCAGGTCGGCCTCACCACGCTGGCGTTGGCCCTGCTAGTCCTTCGCGCGTTCTCGTCGGGCTGTACCGCGTTGACCGGTGTGGAGGCGATCTCGAATGGAGTGCCGGCCTTCCGGAAACCCAAGGCCCTCAACGCCGCCCGCACCATGACGGCGATGGGACTGATGGCTATCACCATGTTCGCCGGGGTGACCGCACTGGCACTCATCGCCAAGACGCGCATCACGGAGAACACCTGCGACCTGATCGGATTCACCGGCAACTGCGAAACCGATCCGCAGCGCACCGTTATCGCCCAGATCGCAGCTGCCGTATTCGGCAACAACAGCATCCTGTTCTTCTACATGCAGGCCGCAACAGCGTTGATCCTGATCCTCGCCGCCAACACCGCCTATAACGGCTTCCCACTGCTCGCCTCGATCCTCGCCGAGGACCGATACCTGCCCCGGCAGCTGCAGAATCGGGGCGACCGCCTGGCCTACTCGAACGGCATCATCCTGCTCGCGCTGACCGCCGGGGGGCTCGTCTATGCGTTCGACGGTTCCGTGACCCGGCTCATCCAGCTCTACATCATGGGCGTCTTCACCTCGTTCACACTGTGCCAGGCCGGTATGGTGCGGCACTGGAACGCCGAACTGAAAGATGCGTCAACGCCCGCTGAGCGACGCAGATTCAACACCGCTCGGGCCATCAACGCATTCGGCGCCTGCCTCACTGGAGTCGTCCTGGTCGTGGTGATGCTCACCAAGTTCACGCACGGGGCTTATCTCGTCGTCATCGCCATCCCGCTGTTATGCCTGCTGATGCAGGCGATCCACAAGCATTACGCCTCCGTGCGAGCCGAACTCCGCGTCGACGATCAGGGCGAGGAAACGCTGCCGAGCAGGGTTCACGCCGTCGTGCTGGTGTCGGGATGGAACAAAGCCACTCAGCGGGCAATCCTGTTCGCCCGCGCCACCAGACCAGACACATTGACCGCTTTGACCGTCAATGTGAACGACGCCGATACCAGGGCACTGCACAGGGAATGGGAGAGCCTGGACATCAACGTTCCACTCAAGGTGGTGGAGTCGCCATACCGCGAGATCACCCGCCCTGTACTTGGGTACATCAAACGGTTGCGCACCGGACCCCGCGACGTTGTGTGCGTGTACATCCCCGAAACGGTCGTCGGCAGGTGGTGGGAAAACCTTCTGCACAACCAAAGTTCGCTGCGGATCAAGGCACGGCTGCTCTTCGAGCCTGATGTGATGGTGACCAGCGTGCCCTACCAACTGCACTCGGCCGCCCATCGCGATCTGACGAAGGTCGAGCACGGCCCCGGCGATGTGCGCAGCGGGGTCAACCGCGCCGAGCGATACGAAGGCAACCTCAACTGATCTGGGACTCGCCGTGGATCGGATTGGCGACTCCCCGTGATGGGTATCTTCCGTTGTGGCGGTATCTCAACACCGCACGGCCGTTGACGGAAGGCACCATCATGGAGACCGTCGATTCCGGCAGGCTTCGCCGACCCCGAGTCGGCCTGCTCGCAGTGCAGGGAGCCGCCGTCGTCGTGGCCGCGGCGTTCCTGATCATCGGGATCGCGGGCTTCATTCCCGGCGTGACCGCTCACCTGGATCAGCTGCACTGGTTGGGGCGCGAGTCCAGGGCTGAACTGTTCGGCGTCTTCGCTGTGTCGGTCGTACACAACCTGACGTATCTGACGTTCGGTGTGGCCGGCCTGCTGCTCGCAAGGACCTTCGCCATGGCCCGCGCGTACCTGATCGGCGGTGGACTGATCTACCTCGGTGTGTGGGTCTACGGATTGATTGTCGACCTGGCTGGTCCGCGGAACATCCTGCCGCTCAACAACGCCGACAACTGGCTGCACTTGACGATCGGTGTGGTGATGACCGTGCTGGGCGTGACGTTGGCCGGCAGCCGCGTTCCCACCGGCGCCGACGGAGAGCCGCTGATAACCCCGGAGGACTGACGCTCTCTAGGCGATCGACAGCGCGATCCCGTCGAGAATGTCGTGCTCGCTGACCACCAGCTCGTCGATACCGGCCTGCTGGCCCAACGCATACGCCAGCTCCTCGACGACGATCGAACCGCCGCCGATGACATCGACGCGGCCCTCGTGCATCGGCCCGAGCGCAGCGCGTTGCTTGCGGGTCATCCCGACGAGCTGCTCACACACGGCCAACAGATCTGAAAACCCGACCCGGGACAGGTGGATCGCGTCGGGGTCATAGGTGGTCATGTGCTGGGCCAGCGCGGCCAGCGTGGTGAAGGTGCCCGCCACGCCCACCCAGGTCTTGGCCTGATCCACCGGCACCACCCGCAGCGCCTCGCCGAGACGTTCCCGTACCACCTCACGGGCGGCGGCCACCTCGGCGGCCGTCGGCGGGTCGGAATGCAGGCAGCGCTCGGTGAGCCGCACACAGCCGATGTCGGCCGAGAAGCTGGCCCGCACCCCGTCGCCGTCGCCGACCACCACCTCTGTCGAGCCGCCTCCGAGATCCACCACGACGAATGGTGCTGCGGCACTGTCGAGTTCACCCACAGCCCCGTTGAACGACAGCTCGGCCTCTTCCTGGCCGCTGATCACCTCGGCGATCGCGCCGGGGACCGCCGAGTCGAGCACCTCGGCGGTCATCGCGAAGAACACGTCGCGGTTGGCCGCATCGCGGGTCGCCGACGTCGCCACCATGCGCACCTTGGGAACGTCGAACCGCTTCAACAAAGCGGCATAGTCGGCCAGCGCAGCTTGGGTGCGGGCCAGCGCATCGGGCGCGAATTGTCCTGTGGCATCGACACCTTGACCCAGGCGAACGATGCGCATCTCGCGGTGGACATCATGCAGCCGGCCGGCGGCCATGTCGGCGATCAGCAGCCGGATGGAGTTGGTGCCACAGTCGATGGCCGCCACCCGGTTGGTCTCTACGTTGATGTCCACTCCCCCTTGTCCAGAATTCCCGCCATCCCCGGCTCGACGGCCAGCACCGCCAGTGCCTCATCGCCAAACGGGTTGACACCGCGGCCTTTTGCCAGCGAATGCGCGATCAGCACGTGCAGGCACTTGATCCGGTCGGGCATCCCGCCGCCGGTGAACGTCGTGTCCAGCGACTCGATCGCATCCCGCTCGGCCAGGTAGGACTCGTGTGCCCGACGGTAGGCCGCGGCCAGATCCGAATCCTGTTGCAGCCGTTCGCTCATCTGTCGCATCAGCCCGTCGGACTCCAGCCTGCTCGCCGCGGCGGTCAACACCGGATGGGTCAGGTAGTACAGCGTCGGGAACGGGGTGCCGTCGGGCAGCCGGGGTGCAGTCTTGACCACCGCCGGTTCGCCATTGGGGCAGCGATATGCGATCTCCAGTACGCCGCGCGGTTCCCGCCCCAACTGCCGGGCCACCGCATCGAGATCGGCGGGATCAACCACCGGGCGCCGACGGTGGTGCAACGGGCTCCGGTGGCGGCGGCAACGGCGGCTGTACCGGATCGCCGACCGGGACCGGCGGCGGACCGTGCGGCGTATCAGCGATGGTGTGCCACAACGACGTGTACCACGGGTCGGTGTTGCGCACGGGTGCGGCCTGCGGGCCGGTATCGGGCGTGACGGCGGCACCGGCCGGCAGCTGCACCTGGTAGGGAATGTCGCCGGGCATCACGAAGCCCAGCCGTTCGCGGGCTTGGGCGGCGATGTACACCGGATCGCCGAGCTTGGCCTTCTGCGACTCCAGGTCGGCGATCTGCTTGCGCAGCGCCTCCTCCGACGCGGCCAGTTGTTTCATCTCGGTGCGCTGGGCGAAGTAGGTGCGCACCGGACCCGCGATGGTCAGCGTCAGCACGCAGACCAGCGCCGCCAAGATCGCCGCGCGGCGCGCGGTGAAGCCCAGTCGTTGTTCACTCTGCTGCTCCACCGAGGCCGCGATGGCCCGCCGGACCGGTTCGATGACACTGTGCCCGGTCGGTTCTTCAGCGGCGACCTTGGTTTCGGTGGGACGCGGTTCACGTTTGGCCGCAGGCGAAGTGCGCGAGCGGACCCGACCCGACGCACCCGGCCGGGAGGCCGGGGAGCGTCGCTTCGGGTCGGGCCGCTTGCTTTCCGCCACAGTAACGTCCTGAGCGGCCCTACTCGCCGGCCACGAACCGCGGGAACGCCAGGTCGCCGGCGTAACGTGCGGCGTCGCCGAGCGCCTCCTCGATGCGCAACAACTGGTTGTACTTGGCCACCCGCTCGCTGCGGGCCGGCGCGCCGGTCTTGATCTGCCCGCTGCCGACCGCCACCGCCAGATCGGCGATGGTGGTGTCCTCGGTCTCACCGCTGCGGTGGCTCATCATCGTGCGGTAGCCGCTGTTGTGCGCCAGCGCGACGGCGTCGAGCGTCTCGGTCAGCGTGCCAATCTGGTTGACCTTCACCAGGAGTGCGTTCGCCGCCCCGCGCTCGATACCTTCCTCCAGTCGTTCGGGGTTGGTGACGAACAGGTCGTCGCCGACCAGCTGCACCCGGTCACCGATCGCGGTGGTCAGCTCGACCCAGCCGTCCCAGTCGTCCTCGGACAGCGGGTCCTCGATCGACACCAGCGCGTAGGAGTCCAGCAGACCGGCGTAGAACTCCGCCATCTGCGCGGCGGTGCGGGTCTCTTTCTCGAAGGCGTAACCCGTTCCCTTCGTGTAGAACTCGGTGGCTGCCACGTCCAGGGCAAGCGCGACGTCGGTGCCAAGCGTGAGGCCGGCGCCCTCGATCGCGGTGCCGATGAGATCCAGCGCGGCCTTGGTGCCGGGCAGGTCAGGGGCGAAACCGCCCTCGTCGCCCAACCCGGTGGACAGACCTTGCTTCTTGAGCACCGACTTCAGCGAGTGGTAGACCTCGGCACCCCAGCGCAGCGCCTCCTTGAAGCTCGGTGCGCCGATCGGGGCGATCATGAACTCCTGGACGTCGACACCGGTGTCGGCGTGCGCGCCACCGTTGATGATGTTCATCATCGGCACCGGCAGGATGTGGGCGTTCGGGCCGCCCAGGTAGCGGAACAGCGGCAGACCGGCGGAATCCGCGGCGGCCTTGGCCACCGCCAGTGAGACACCGAGGATCGCGTTGGCGCCCAGCCGCGACTTGTCGGGGGTGCCGTCCAGGTCGAGCAGCGCCTGATCGATCAGCCGCTGATCGTCGGCGGACAGCCCGATGACCGCCGGGGCGATCTCGTCGAGCACCGCCTCGACGGCCTTCTCCACACCCTTGCCGCCGTAGCGGGCGGCGCCGTCGCGCAGCTCGACCGCCTCATGCTCGCCGGTCGATGCGCCGGACGGGACGGCCGCGCGAGCGAAGGTGCCGTCAATCAGGGCCACCTCGACCTCGACGGTCGGGTTGCCGCGTGAGTCGAGAATCTCGCGGGCCGCAACCTGCTCGATGATGGGCACTTGGCTGTCTCCTTCGCGTCGTGGGGTGCGACGAATAGCCTAGATGGTCAACAGCGTGGCAGCGCTCCATGCACCTGAGCGCCGGAGCGCTCTTAGAGCGCGTGCCCTTGCGCATACGCCGTCGCCCAGTCCCGGACGGTGCGGGCGTACTGGTCAGAGTGGTTGTAGGCGTGCAGCGCGTTCATCCAGCCGCGGGGTGAGGCCAGGTCCTTGCCGCGGAAGCACAGATACCCCGCCGCCGACAGCGCGGCGTCGTCGATGTTGTCCGGGCTGATGACCCCGTCGTTGTTGGCGTCGACGCCGTAGAGCCGCCAGGTTTCGGGGATGAACTGCATGGGTCCCATCGCCCTGGCGTAGACCGGCTCATCGTTGTCCAGCGACTGCTCGCTGTCGATGATCTCTAGGTTGCCGTTGGTGCCGTCGAGGTGCACGCCGCGGATCGGCGGGCTGACGTCGCCGTTGGGCGCGATGACGGCGTCACGGTAGGTGCCGTGATGGCTCTCGACCATGCCGATCCCGGCCAGTGTGGTCCAGGCCAGATGACAATCCGCGTTCTCCACCTCGGCCACCCGCGCGGCGTAGGCGTAGGCCTCCAGCGCGGTTATCGGGATACCGAGCGCAGGCGCCCGTTGCGCTGCCCAGTCGTGGAGCTGGTCGGCCGGCCGGCCCTTGGCGTTGGTGTCGACGGCGGGCACCGGATCGCCCGGCGGTGGCGGTACACCGTCGGGAATTGGGGCGCCGAGCTGCCACGAGCAGCTCGAAGCCAGCAGCATCGCGGCCGCCGCAATGACGGCGACAACCCGCAGCCAACGCGTTGACGACACAGCACTCCTCGAACCCAATCAACCCTCTTATCGTCCCATGCGTTTGGGGTCATTAGTCCCCACCGATGATGCCAACGAGGCGATAACTTCGTTACCACCTGTCTGCTAAGGTGAGCCCACCCTTGCTTTGGTAAGCCTTGCTTACCTGCGACTATCCAAGTTAGTTAGGACTTGCCGAATGGCTGACGTGGCGGACATCGCGACCGGCATCCACAGCACACTCAGTGCGGCCGGCCCGAACGTCTCCGCCCAGTTGTTCGGTAGCGGGCTGATCGGCCTGCGTGAAGGCCTGGAAGCCGGGATCATCGTCATGGTCCTGATCGCCTTCCTGGTGAAATCCGACCGCCGCGACGCCCTCAAATGGGTGTGGCTCGGCGTCGGCGCGGCGGTCCTGATGACGGTCGGCGTGTTCCTCACGATCCAGTACGGCGCCTACACGGTGACGGGCCTGGCCGCCGAGGCCATCGCCGGGGTGGCATCGCTGGTGGCCGTCGTGATCGTCACTTCGATGGTGCTGTGGATGCGCAAGGCGTCGGCCAGCATGTCCGGTGAGCTGCGGGCCGGGATGTCGAAGGCGCTCGACACCGGTGCGTTCGCGGTGTTGATGCTGGCCTTCCTGGCCGTCGGCCGGGAAGGCGTCGAGACCGCGCTGTTCATGGTTGGGTTCGCCGAAGCCGAGACGTCCTGGCCGCTGATCGGGCTGCTGATCGGCGTGCTGGCGGCGGCGGCGATCGCCTGGGGCATGTACGCCGGCGCTGTGCGGATCAACCTGGCCAAGTTCTTCTCCTACACCGGCGCGTTCCTGATCCTGGTCGCCGCGGGTGTCCTGTCCTACGGCATCGGCGCGCTGCAGACCGTGGGCTGGCTGCCCGGCCTCGGCTCCAAGGCCTTCGACGTCAGCGCGGGATTCAACTGGTCGGCCTGGTACGGCGAGATCATCCAGGGCGTCTTCAACATCACCCCGACCCCGACGGTGCTCCAGCTCATCTGCTGGCTGACCTACATCGTCGTCGTGCTCGCCCTGTTCCTGCGGCCCACCACTCCGGCACCAAGGCCGGCCAACACAGCTTCCACCGAAGATCCCCAATCCTCCGAAGATTCGGAGGCCTCCGCCCTCTCCGAAAGGTCCCCTCAGTGACGCTGATCCACGGCATCAAGACCGGTACTGCCGCAGCCGCGGCGATTCTGGCCGGAGTCTCCATGGCGGCCTGCACGGCCAAAGAGACCAAGTCCGCGGACTCGAGCACCAAGGCGCCCTCCGAGATCACGGTCAACGCGTCCGACACCGAGTGCAAGCTGTCGGGCACGCAGGCCGGCACCGGGCCGAGCACCTTCGTGATCACCAACAACGGCACCAAGGTCACCGAGTTCTACGTGTACGGCGAGGGCGAGCGGGTGATGGGTGAGGTGGAGAACATCTCCCCCGGGCTGCAGCGCAAGCTGGTCGTGCAGCTCGGCGAGCCGGGCAAGTACCAGATCGCATGCAAGCCGGGCATGATCGGCGACGGCCTCCGCAGCGACTTCACTGTGACCGGCACCGCCGTCGCGGTCGACACCGAGGGCAAGTTCAAGGAAGCCGCCGACAGCTACAAGCGCTACGTGAACAGCCAGGCCGATGCCTTGGTCCCGGCAGTCGAGGCGTTCGTCGCCGCGATCAAGGCCGGCGATATCGCTTCGGCCAAAGCGCAGTACCCGACTTCACGCGTCTACTGGGAGCGGATCGAGCCCGTCGCGGAGTCGTTCCCCAACGACCTCGACCCGCGCGTCGACCTGCGTGAGGCCGACCTGGAACCGGGCCAGAAATGGACCGGCTTCCACCGGCTGGAAAAGGACCTGTGGGTCACCGGCCTGCAGCCCGACACCAACGCCATCGCCGACCAGCTGGTCGCCGATGTCAAGGAGCTCAACGCCGATGTGAAGGCGCCCGACTGGACCATCGACTCGACCCAGATCGCCGGTGGCGCACAGGGTCTTCTCGATGAGGTCGCGATCAGCAAGATCAGCGGCGAGGAGGACATCTTCAGCCACACCGACCTGTGGGATTTCGAGGCCAACGTACAGGGCTCACAGACCGCGGTGGCTTCCGTTCGCCCGATCCTGGACGAACGTAATGCCGACCTGGGCAAGCGGGTCGACCAGCGCTTCGCCGATGTCGAGGCGCTCCTGGCCAAGTACCGCAAGGGCGACGGATTCGTGCTGTACGACACGGTGACCGAGCCCCAGCGCCAAGAACTCTCGCGCGCGATCGACGCGCTGAGCAAGGAGGTAAGTCAGGTGCAGGGTGTCATCGCTCCCCAGTAATCCCGACGAGACTGCCCCGGCCCCGCCGGGGCAGTCCGGGCTGTCTCGACGCAAACTCTTCGGTGCTGCCGGTGTGACCGCCGCGGTGGTCGGCGCGGCCGGCGCCGGGGCGCTGGCCGGGCGGGCGTCGGCGGCCGACTTGCACACCGGTGGTCTGGACAAACCGGTTCCGTTCCGCGGTGAACACCAGGCCGGGATCGTCACCCCGGCCCAGGACCGGATGCACTTCGCGACATTCGACGTCACGACGGACTCCAAGGCCGACCTCGTCGCCATGCTCAAGGAGTGGACGGGCATGGCCGAGCGGATGACCGCGGGTCAGGAAGCCGTCCGCGACGGGGCCATCGGGCTCAATCCCTATGCGCCACCCTCAGATACCGGTGAGGCGCTGGGCCTGCCAGCCTCCCAGCTGACGCTGACCATCGGGTTCGGCCCGACGTTCTTCCTCAAGGACGGCAAGGACCGCTTCGGTATCGCCGGCCTCAAGCCGCAGCTGCTGGAGAACCTGCCGAAGTTCCCCAACGAGACCATGGACCCGGCCCGCTGCGGCGGCGATATCGTCGTGCAGGCGTGTGCCAACGACCCGCAGGTGGCGGTGCACGCCATCCGCAACCTGGCCCGCGTCGGCTTCGGCACCGTGGCGGTGCGCTACTCCCAGCTGGGGTTCGGCCGCACTTCCTCCACCACCCGTGAGCAGGCCACGCCGCGAAACCTGTTCGGGTTCAAAGACGGAACCAACAACATCAAGTCCGACGAAACCGACGCACTCAACCAGCAGGTGTGGGTGGAACGGGGCGACGGGCCCGACTGGATGACCGGCGGCAGCTACATGATCAGCCGGCGCATCCGGATGCGCATCGAGAACTGGGACCGCACAACGCTTCTCGAGCAGGAGCGGGTGATCGGCCGGCAGAAGGGCAGCGGCGCACCCAACGGGCTGACCCAGGAGTTCGAGGAGCTCAACCTCGACATCGTCGACAACAAGGACACCCCGCTGATCGACGTCGACGCCCACGTGCGGCTGGCGTCGCATCAGCATCTGAACGGCATCCGAATCCTGCGTCGCGGCTACAACTTCACCGATGGCTCCGACGGGTTCGGGCACCTGGACGCCGGGCTGTTCTTCATCGCGTTCGTCCGGAATCCGGTGACGCAGTTCATCCCGATGCAGATGGAGCTGGCCCGCCGGGACGCGCTCAACGAGTACATCACCCACAACGGCAGCGCGATCTTCGCCATCCCGCCGGGACTGCGGGACAGCGACTACTGGGGTTCGACGCTGCTCGGCTGATCGGCGACCGGCACGTCCAGATCGTCCGGCTCGGTCAGGTCGACGTCCTCGACGGCGATCTCGGGCACCTCGAAGTCCTCGTCGCCGGCGTCGATGAGGACCGTCTCGATATCGTCGCGCAGGTCGTCATCGGCGGAGACCACCTCGGGAACCAGCGGCTCGTCCAGCGGTTCGCCGTCTGGCGCCGGCCAATGGCGGCGCCATTCGTCGGCGCTGACCACACCCAGCGGCGCGGTGGCGTCGAGCCGGCTGGGGGCATCGGCATCGCGGCGGTTCGCCGCGATCGCGCGTTCGACGGCACGCACTGTCTCCATGAACTCCAAAGTGTGAGTGCGCAGCTCGTTTTCGGCATCCTTGTCGGCCGCCACCGTGACCGTCACGATCGACGCCGGGATGAACTGGGCAGGCACTCCCGCGGTCACGACCCGGGCAATCACCTTCTGCGCCAACGCCAGCGCCGGCTGACCGGTCGGGACCTCGTCGACGCAGGACATGCGTTTGTTCGTCTCGAGAGCCTTGCGCTCCTCCCACTGGGCCAGCTGGTCTTCCAGTGAGATCGATTCGCCGGCCAGCACCGCGGGCACCCGATTGCCGAGCTTGCGCACCAGCGCATCGGCGACATCGTCGATGGTGAACGCGTGCTGCGTCGCTTCCTCGGCGATCCGGGCGTGAAAAAGCACCTGCAGCAACACATCTCCGAGTTCGTCGCGCAGCTCGTTGAGATCGCCGCCGCGCACCGCGTCGAACAGCTCGTAGGTCTCCTCCAGGAGATAGCGCCGCAGCGAGTCGTGCGTCTGTTCACTCTCCCACGGCCCGGTGGTGCGCAGCTTGTCCATGATCGCCACCGCGTCCACCAGCCGTTCACCGGGTTGGGGCTCCGGCACGGCGATCAACCGCTCGCCTGCGGCCAGCCGCGCCTGCACCTCGGGGTGCTTCCGATCGGAACTTAGGAGAACCGGCGCTGGATCTTCAGGTCCCCCGGTGAACAAAGGCCGCGCCGACGGCAGCGACCACGGCACCTTGACCGGCATCTCCTCGGTGTACTGGACATCGCCGCTGAGTAATTCGACGGCGTCGACGGGCACCAGCGCAGGACGGCGCGGATCGACCAGGATGACGGTCACTGCCGCTCTCCCTTCTGCGCGCCTGCCGCTGTGTTGGTCGTTATATCAAGCTCGCCCTGCGGCTGTCCGTCAAGTGCAAGAAGCAGATCGGCGACCATCTGCACCAATTGCAGGTCACGGATCCGCGGCGCGCCGACCCCGCTGCCGGCCCGTGGGATCGGCACCTGCACCGTCGAGGTGGTCGCCCGGTAGCCGGCACCGGGGTACACCCGTTTCAGACGCAACTGCGCGGAGTCAGGCAGCGTCAGCGGCGACACGCGAATCGTTGTGGCAGAACCACTTCCGGTGGCGGCCACTTCGGCCACTCCGTAGGTGCGGCACAGCAGGCGCAGGCGGGCCACCGCCAGCAGGCGCTGGGCGGGCTCGGGCAGCGGCCCGTAGCGGTCGGTCAGTTCCTCGACGACCGCGACGATGCCCGCATCGTCGGTGGCGGCGGCGAGCCGGCGATAGGCCTCCAGCCGCAGCCGGTCGCTGGCAATGTAGTCCGGCGGCAGGTTGGCATCGACCGGCAGATCGATGCGGACATCCTTGGGTTCCTCGGGTGTGGTCACCGTGTCACCGGCGAACGCAGCCTTATAGGCCTCGACCGCCTCACCCACCAGCCGGACATACAGGTCGAATCCGACCCCGGCGACGTGGCCGGACTGCTCGACACCGAGCACGTTGCCTGCGCCGCGAATCTCCAAGTCCTTCAACGCCACTGCCATGCCCGCGCCGAGTTCGTTGTTCTGCGCGATGGTGGCCAGCCGGTCGTAGGCAGTCTCGGTGAGCGGCATCTCCTTGGGGTACAGGAAGTAGGCATAGCCGCGCTCGCGGCTGCGGCCCACCCGCCCGCGCAACTGGTGCAGCTGTGACAGTCCGAAGGTGTCGGCACGTTCGACGATCAGTGTGTTGGCGTTCGAGATGTCCAGTCCGGTCTCGACGATCGTGGTGCAGACCAGGATGTCGTATTCGCGGTTCCAGAAGCCTTCGACGGTGCGCTCCAACAACTCCTCGGGCATCTGGCCGTGTGCGACCACCACCCGCGCCTCGGGCACCAACTGCCGGATCCGGGCGGCGGCAGAGTCAATGCTGCTGACCCGGTTGTGGATGTAGAAGACCTGCCCGTCGCGCAACAGCTCACGGCGCAGCGCGGCGGCGACCTGTTTGTCGTCGTGCCCGCCGACGTAGGTCAGCACGGGGTAGCGCTCCTCGGGCGGGGTGAGGATCGTCGACATCTCCCGGATGCCGGCCAGGCTCATCTCGAGGGTTCGCGGGATCGGGGTGGCGCTCATGGTCAGCACGTCGACGTGGGTGCGCAGGCTCTTGATGTGTTCCTTGTGCTCGACGCCGAACCGCTGCTCCTCGTCGACGACCACCAGGCCGAGGTCTTTCCAGCGAATCGCGGTCTGCAACAGCCGGTGAGTGCCGATCACGATGTCGACGCTGCCGTCGGCCATCCCGTCGATCACCGCCCGCGACTCGCCTGCGTCGGTGAACCGGGACAGGCCTTTCACGGTCACCGGGAAGCCGGCCATCCGCGCGGTGAACGTCTGCAGGTGCTGGTCGGCCAGCAGCGTGGTGGGCACCAGCACCGCCACCTGTTTGCCGTCCTGAACCGCCTTGAACGCCGCCCGCACCGCGATCTCGGTCTTGCCGTAGCCGACGTCACCGCAGATGACCCGGTCCATCGGCATGGGCTTTTCCATGTCGGCCTTGACCTCTTGGATGGCGGTCAGCTGGTCGACGGTCTCGGTGAACCCGAACGCGTCCTCCATCTCGGCCTGCCACGGAGTGTCCGGGCCGAAGGCGTGCCCGGGTGCGGCCTGCCGCTTGGCGTAGAGCGACACCAGTTCGCCGGCGATTTCGCGAACAGCCTTGCGCGCCTTGGTTTTTGTGTTGGTCCAGTCGCTGCCGCCGAGCCGGCTCAGACCCGGCTCCTGGCCGCCGACATAGCGGGACAGCTGATCCAGGGAGTCCATCGGTACGAACAGCTTGTCGGCCGCCTGACCGCGCTTGCTGGACGCGTACTCCAGCACCAGGTATTCGCGCCGCGCACCGCCGACGGTGCGCTCGACCATCTCGACGAACCGGCCGATCCCGTGCTGATCGTGCACCACGAGGTCCCCCGCGGTCAACGCCAGCGGGTCAACGGTGTTGCGGCGCTTGGCGGCCAGCCGCTTGCCTTCCGGGGCGGTGGCCCGGTTGCCGGTCAGGTCGGTTTCGGTGATGACGACGAGGTTGGCGCCCGGCACGATGATGCCGTCGTGCAGCGGGCCCCGCAGGACGCCGATCACACCTTCTTTGGGGGCCTGGCCGGGTTCGAGCATGGCCGCCGGGGTGTCGCGCTCCGCGAGCTGCTCGACGACCCGGTGGGCGGTGCCGGTGCCGGGCGCGACAACCGCGGCATACCCGCCGGTCAGGACGTGGGCGCGCAGCATCGCGAAGATCTCGTCGACGCTGCTCTGCTGGCCGCGGGCCGACGGTGCACTGCGCACGTCGAGTTCGACGGCGTTCTCCGCGGCGAGCTGGCTCAACGTCCACCACGGGCGGTTGCTCGCGCGGGCCGCGTCGCGGACGTCGTCGAGCTCACGGAAGCCGGATCCGCCGAGCTGCTCGACGTCGATGGGGGCGTCACCGCCGATCGCGGCGACCGACCACGACGCTTCGAGGAACTCGCGTCCGGTCTTGATCAGGTCGGCAGCGCGGGTGCGCACCTTCTCCGGATCGCAGACCAGCACCGGGGTGTCGGCAGGCAGGTGATCGATGAGCAGCGCGAGCTCATCGGGTCGCAGCACGGGCTGAAGCGCCTCCATCCCGTCGACCGGGATGCCTTCGGCGATCTTGGCCAGCATTTCCCCGACGCTGCCGGTGATGTGGTCGTCGTCGGGCGGCCGCGTCTCGGTGAGCTTGGCGGCGCGGGCCCGCACCTCCTCGGTGAGCAGCAGCTCGCGGCAGGGCACCGCGACCACGGTTTCGACGTCGATCTCCGGGATCGAGCGCTGGTCGGCGACTGCGAACATCCGCATCTCGCTGACCTCGTCACCCCAGAACTCCACCCGGACGGGATGCTCGGCGGTCGGCGGGAAGATGTCGAGGATGCCGCCGCGGACGGCGAATTCGCCGCGCTTGCCGACCATGTCGACGCGGGTGTAGGCCAGCTCGACCAGACGGGCGACCAGCTGGTCGAAGTCGAACTCCGCGCCGACGCGCAGCGTCACCGGCTCGATATCGGCCAGATCCGGTGCCATCGGCTGCAACAGCGAGCGCGCGGTCGTCACCACCACGCGCAGCGACGGTCCCAGCCGGGCGTCGTCGGGGTGGGCCAGCCGGTAGAGCACCATCAGGCGCGCGCCGACGGTGTCCACGCCGGGAGACAGTCGCTCGTGCGGCAGCGTCTCCCAGGACGGGAACATCACCGCCGAGTCGCCGAAGACGCCGCGCAGTTCGGCGGTCAGATCGTCGGCCTCGCGCCCGGTCGCGGTCACCACGAGTAGCGGGCCACCGCGGGCCAGCGCGCACGCGGCATACAGCTGGGCGCTGGACGGCCCGACCATGCTGAGTTCTTCGGGACGTTCGGCGGCGCGCTGGGTGAGTTCGGCGAAAGCCGGCGCGGTGAGCGCCAAATCGACCAGCCCGGCTAACGGGGTCTGGACATACTGGTGCCCCGGTGCGGTCATGATCCCCCCATCCTAGGCAAGACCGCCGAAGGCGTTGCGGCGGGCCGCGATTCGCCCGCCCGCTGTGACGCAGGTCGCGTCGGGTCTACTCCCCGCTCGCCGCCTTGAGAGCGGCGACCTTGAAGCCCGGGTCGGGAATGCCGTCGGGGAAGCGCTGCAGCGCCGCGACCGCAAGAGCGGCCAACCGTTGCAGCGCCTCGACGACACCTACCTCCGGCCGACCCGGCCGCGCCCAATACACCCCGATGGCACCCATCGGATCTGCCCCGACCATGGGGACGATGACCAGGCTGCGCACGAAGGTCGGCCGGTAGGCCTCCTGCGGGATCCGGTCGTCTCGGCGGGTGCCGCCACCTTGACCACCTGCTGGACATCCTCAAGCCGCTCGGCCGCTGTCAGCCCAGCCCTGATCTGGTCGAAATCCTCCCCATCGCCGACCACAGCGCCGCCCCCTCCTGCCAGCCCCCGACAGTTTCTCTGCGACGTAAGTTACCCATTATCGCAGCTGGGGCTGCTATTCACCCTCCAACTGCGGATCCGCTTCCAGGTGGGTCAGCCCGTTCCACATCAGGTTCACCAGGTGGGCGGCGACCATTTCCTTCTTCGGCTCTCGGGTGTCGAGCCACCACTGCGCGGTCATCGACACCGAGCCGACCAGGGCCTGGGCGTAGAGCGGGGCCAATCCGGGGTCGAGGCCGCGGCGGGCGAAATCGCCGGCCAGGATCGACGACACCTGGCCGACCGCGTCGTTGAGCAGGCTGGAGTAGGTACCGGTGCTGATCGCGGCGGGTGAGTCGCGGATCAGGATGCGGAAGCCGTCGGTGCGCTCCTCGACGTAGGTCAGCAGGGCCAGCGCCACCCGCTCGACCCGCACCCGGGAGCGGTTGTTGGTCAGTGACGACGTGATGCCGTCGAGCAGGGCCGACATCTCGCGGTCGACGACCACCGCGTACAGACCCTCTTTACCGCCGAAATGCTCGTAGACGACCGGCTTGGAGACGTTGGCGCGCTGGGCGATCTCCTCGATCGAGGTGCCCTCGTAACCGCGTTCGGCGAACAGTGTGCGGGCCACGTCGATCAGCTGGCGGCGACGTTCGGTGCCGGTCATCCGGGCGCGCGGTGCCTTCGGCTCCTTCTCCGGTGCTGCCACACAGGCAGAGTAGCCGTTTGCACTAGAGTCTCAGGCGGACATTTCGGCCAGTCCGTCGTGGTGTAATCGGCAGCACCTCTGATTTTGGTTCAGATAGTTCAGGTTCGAGTCCTGGCGACGGAGCATATTGATGGAGGTCCAGGTGACCACTCATACCGACGCGGCTGTACTGGTTCTCGCCGCAGGTGCCGGCACCCGCATGCGTTCGGAAACCCCCAAGGTGTTGCACACCCTCGGCGGACGCAGCATGCTCGCGCACGCTCTGCACGCGGTGGCCAAGGTCGCACCCCAGCACCTGGTGGTCGTGCTCGGCAAGGACCGCGAACGCATCGCCCCGGTCGTCACCGGGCTTGCCGACGAACTGGGCCGCGCCGTCGAGATCGCCGTGCAGGAACAACAGCTGGGCACCGGGCACGCCGTGCTGTGCGGTCTGTCCGGGCTGCCCGACGATTTCGCCGGCACCGTGGTCGTGACCTCCGGGGACGTGCCGCTGCTGGATGCCGAGACCCTGGCCGAGCTGATCGCCATCCATAACGGCCAGCGTGCGGCGGCGACGATCGTGACCACGACGCTGCCCAACGCGACCGGCTACGGCCGGATCCTGCGCACCCAGGACGGCGAAGTCATCGCGATCGTCGAGGAAACCGACGCCACCCCGCAGCAGCGCGCCATCCGCGAGGTCAACGCCGGTGTCTACGCCTTCGATATCGCCGAACTGCGGTCGGCGCTGAGCCGGCTGTCGGCTGACAACGCCCAGCACGAGCTCTACCTGACCGACGTCATCTCGATCCTGCGGGCCGACCATCGGGTCGTGCACGCCAAGCACGTCGACGACGCCGCCCTGGTCGCCGGGGTCAACGACCGGGTGCAGCTCTCGGAGCTGGCCCGCGAGCTCAACCGCCGCGTGGTGGCCGCCCATCAGCGCGGCGGCGTCACCGTCGTCGACCCGCTGACCACCTGGATCGACGTCGACGTCACCATCGGCGGCGACTCCGTCATCCGCCCCGGCACCCAGCTGCTGGGCGCCACCCGGATCGGCGCCCGCTGCGAGATCGGGCCCGACACCACACTCACCCACGTCAGCGTCGGCGACGACGCCTCGGTGATCCGCACGCACGGCAGTGAGTCGGTCATCGGCGACCGGGCGTCCGTCGGGCCGTTCACGTTCCTGCGGCCCGGCACCGAGCTCGGGGTGGCCGGCAAGCTCGGCACGTTCGTCGAGACCAAGAACGCCGTGATCGGGGCGGGTACCAAGGTGCCACACCTGACCTACGTGGGCGACGCCGATATCGGCGAGCACAGCAACATCGGTGCGTCCAGCGTGTTCGTCAACTACGACGGCGAGAACAAGAGCCGCACCACCATCGGCTCGCACGTGCGCACCGGCTCGGACACCATGTTCGTCGCCCCGGTCACCGTCGGCGACGGCGCCTACACGGGCGCGGGCACCGTCTTGCGTGATGACGTGCCGCCCGGCGCGCTGGCCGTCTCAGCCGGGCCACAGCGCAATATCGAGGACTGGGTACAGCGCAAGCGGCCCGGCAGTCCCGCGGCGGAGGCCGCCGCCAAGGCCAAGGAGGCCGCATCGGGCGACACGATCGAGTGATCGGCGTCGCCAGATGTTGCCTTTTTGGTAACCCGGGGACCTAGCACCGTACGATTGGCCCGTATCGATCTCCGACCGGCAAGGGCAGCACACAGTGGGCACGGACTGGACCGACAACCGCAAAAATCTGATGCTCTTCTCGGGCCGCGCGCACCCGGAGCTGGCCGAGCAGGTCGCCAAAGAGCTCGACATCGAGGTCACCGCGCAGACCGCACGAGATTTCGCCAACGGTGAGATCTTCGTCCGCTTCGACGAATCAGTGCGTGGCTGCGACGCTTTCGTCCTGCAGTCCCATCCCGCGCCGCTGAACAAGTGGCTGATGGAACAGCTGATCATGATCGACGCGCTCAAGCGCGGCAGCGCCAAGCGGATCACCGCGATCCTGCCGTTCTACCCGTACGCCCGCCAGGACAAGAAGCACCGCGGCCGCGAACCCATCTCGGCCCGCCTGGTCGCCGACCTCTACAAGACCGCGGGCGCCGACCGCATCGTCACCGTCGACCTGCACACCGACCAGATCCAGGGCTTCTTCGACGGCCCGGTCGATCACATGCGGGCCCAGCCGCTGCTGACCGGCTACATCAGGGACAACTACAACTGCCAGGACGTCGTCGTGGTCTCGCCGGACTCGGGCCGGGTGCGGGTCGCCGAGAAGTGGGCCGACGCGCTGGGTGGCACGCCCCTGGCGTTCATCCACAAGACCCGCGACCCCAAGGTGCCCAACCAGGTCAAGTCCAACCGAGTCGTCGGTGACGTGGCGGGCAAGACCTGCGTGCTGACCGACGACATGATCGACACCGGCGGCACCATCGCCGGCGCGGTCAAACTGCTGCACAACGACGGCGCCAAGGACGTCATCATCGCCGCCACCCACGGCGTGCTGTCCGACCCGGCCCGCGAGCGGCTGGCCGACAGCGGTGCGCGCGAGGTGATCGTCACCAACACCCTGCCGATCGACGATGCCAAGCGGTTCCCGCAGCTGACGGTGCTGTCCATCGCCCCGCTGCTGGCCCGCACCATCCGCGCGGTCTTCGAAAACGGCTCGGTGACAGGCCTTTTCGACGGGGACGCGTAGTTGTCAAGCACGATCTATCACAATCCTCGCTGCAGCACGTCGCGCAAGACCCTGGATCTGCTGCGCGATAACGGCATTGAGCCGACGATCATCGAGTATCTGAAGACGCCGCCGTCACGCGCCGAGATCGTCAAGCTGATCGCCGACGCCGGGATCGATGTGCGCGCGGGCGTCCGTAAGCGCGAATCGCTCTACACCGAGCTGAATCTCGCCGAGGCTAGTGACGACGAGCTGCTCGATGCCATGGCGGCCAACCCGATACTCATCGAGCGTCCGTTCGTGGTGACGCCCAAGGGCACCCGCCTGGCCCGCCCGATCGAATCGGTGAACGAAATTCTGTGAGAGCGCGTAGCGCAGCCCTGTTCCTCACGCTGGCCATGACCGTGGCGGCGTGCGGGTCGGCGCCGCCGGACTATTCCTCGGTGTGGTCCACGCCTGCAACGACGACAACGGCGGCGGCGCCCACCACCCCGGACAAGCCGCTGCCGATCGTCGAATTCCTTTACGGCCACCAGGTTGTCGGCGAGCAGGTTCCGCTGGACAAGCTCACCGACATCACGGTGACACTGGTTCCGCCGCCGGGCTGGGCCAAGCCCGCCACATCGAACTTCTCCCCCGGCACTGAAGTCATCGCCAAAAAGGGCACCGATTCGATGGCGACGGTGGTGGTGTTGAAGCTCAGCGGCAACTTCGACGTCGGCGAGGCGCTGCAGCACGCCAACGTCGATGCCGAAGCGTCGAAGAACTTCACCAAACTCAACGCCTCCACCGCCGACTTCGACGGGTTCCCGTCGTCGATGATCGAAGGCAGCTACGACACCGACGGCAAGCGGCTGCACACCTACCGCCGGGTGGTGATCCCGGCGACCCCGGCACCGGCCTTCCAGCGTTATCTGGTCCTGTTCTCGGTGACGACGGCGGCCGACCAGACCGTGACCGAAGCCGGTGACGTCGAGGCGATCATCAAGAGCTTCAGCGTCGCGCTCAAATAGCCCGTGACCCTAGAGTGGTCGCCATGAGTTGGACCGCTGCGGATTTGCCGTCGTTCGCCAGACGTACCGTCATCGTCACCGGAGCCAACAGCGGGTTGGGTCTGGTCACCGCCCGCGAGCTCGCCCGCGTCGGCGCCCACGTCATCCTGGCGTGCCGCAACACGAACAAGGGCGCCGAAGCCGCCGCGACCATGACCGGCGATGCCGAGGTGCGCAGCCTCGACCTGCAGGACCTGGCCTCGATCAAGGAGTTCGCCGACAGCGTGGGCAGTGTCGACGTGCTGATCAACAACGCCGGCATCATGGCCGTCCCGTACGCCGTGACCAAGGACGGGTTCGAGAGCCAGATCGGCACCAACCACCTCGGGCACTTCGCGCTGACCAACCTGCTGCTGCCGAAGGTGACCGACCGCGTGGTCACGGTGTCGTCGGTCATGCACCTGCTGGGCAAGATCAGCCTCAAGGACCTGAACTGGAAGGCCCGGCCGTACTCGGCGTGGCTGGCCTACGGTCAGTCCAAGCTGGCCAACCTGCTATTCACCAGCGAACTGCAGAGGCGCCTGGACGGTGTCGGCTCAACGGTGAAGTCCCACGCCGCGCATCCCGGATACTCGGCCACCAACCTGCAGGGCCAGACCGGCAACCGGCTGGGCACCCGCGTGTGGGACGCCGGCAATGCGCTAGTGGCCACCAGCCCCGATTTCGGCGCGCGCCAGACACTGTATGCGGCCAGCCAGGACCTGCCGGGCAACAGCTTCATCGGCCCCAAGTTCGCCATGCGCGGGCCGACCGGACAGTCGCCGCGCAGCCCGCTGGCCAGCAACCAGGCATGCGCGAACGCGCTGTGGCGGCTATCCGAGCAGCTCACAGCCACCGAATTTCCTCTCTGAGGTTCTCGTCGGCTACCCTGGTGGCCGCGTCACGGCGAGGGTGGTCCAGCCACCGTTATCGACGAGGCAACCTGATCGATTGGTGCCTGCCTTCTCCGTGCGGATGAACCCCAACAGGCAATTCAGGAGCACCGATCATGGCCACAGGCAGCACCAACAAGCTCACCGCAGACGTGCGGGACAAGACCGGCAAGGGCGCGTCGCGTCAGGCCCGCCGCGACGGCAAGGTTCCCGCCGTCCTCTACGGCCACGGCGCCGAGCCGCAACACCTCGAGCTCAACGCCCGTGACTTCGCCGCCGTCCTGCGCCACTCCGGCACCAACGCCGTGCTGGCCCTGGACATCAACGGCAAGGAGCAGCTGGCCCTGACCAAGGCGCTGGCCGTGCACCCGATCCGTCGCAGCATCCAGCACGCCGACCTGGTGATCGTCCGTCGGGGCGAGAAGGTGACCGTCGAGGTCAACGTCCACCTCGAGGGCGACGCCGCCTCCGGCACCCTGGTCACCCAGGATGCCACCGCCATCGAGATCGAGGCCGAAGCGCTGTCGATCCCGGAGCACCTGACCATCTCGATCGAAGGCGCCGAGGAAGGCACCCAGATCACCGCAGGCCAGGTCGAGCTCCCCAAGGGTGTCACGCTGGTCAGCGATCCCGACCTGCTGCTGGTGAACATCGTCACCGCACCGTCGGCTGAGGAACTGGAGTCCGAGGGCGGCGGCGAGTCGGTCGAGGAGCAGGCCGCCGACGCGGCCGAGGCCGCCGAGGGCGGGGGCGAGTCGGCCGAGGCCGAGTAAGCCCGGATGGCCGAACCCCTGCTGGTTGTCGGCCTCGGCAACCCGGGTCCGCAGTACGCCAAGACCCGGCACAACCTCGGCTTCATGGTGGCCGACCTGCTCGCCGGTCGCATGGGCGCACAGTTCAAGGTGCACAAGCGTTCTGGCGCGGAGATCGTGACCGGCCGGCTCGGTCATCGTCCTGTCGTGCTGGCCAAGCCACGCACGTACATGAACGAGTCCGGACGCCAGGTCGGTCCGTTGGCGAAGTTCTACTCGGTGATGCCGACCGACATCATCGTCATCCACGACGAGCTCGACATCGACTTCGGCCGGATCCGGCTGAAGCTCGGTGGCGGCGAGGGTGGCCACAACGGACTGCGGTCGGTGGCTAGTTCGTTGGGCACCAAAAACTTTCAGCGGGTGCGCATCGGGGTCGGCCGTCCGCCGGGGCGCAAGGATCCGGCGGCCTATGTGCTGGAGCCCTTCACCGCCGCCGAACGTCCGGAGGTGCCTGCGATCTGCGAGCAGGCCGCCGACGCCACCGAACTGCTGATCGAGGCCGGCTTGGAAACCGCCCAGAACCAGGTGCACGCCTGGTGACAACGGCGTAAGGATTCGCCAGGCGGGCGTCAGGATTCCGTAGAGATCGCTGACCTGGCGTCGCTGCCGACGTAGACCTGAATACGTGAGTAATTCGCGTGTTTGGGGTTCTTTCGACGCCTATCCGGCGCGCTACGGCGTGGCCCGCTACCGCCTGGTCGTGTTCCCGCCCGGCATCACCGCCCGCGAGCGGCGACTGTTGAGGGCCTGGCGAAGTTGGCCGCTGTGGGGTGCGGCGTTGTGGCTGGGCCTGCAGGTCGGCGGCGAGTTGGCCGGCATGCCCGAGACCGCACTGATCGGCGGGTCGATGGTCTACATCGCCGTGGGCGCATTGATGTTCGTCCTAACGGGTGATGGCGCGGACTCTCGACCATGCCGACCTCGCCCTGGAGGAGAGCCGGATCTCCCCGCTCGAACACGAGGCTCGCTGGTGGCAGGTCTACGACGTTCTCGACGCGATGGCCAGCTCGGCACCGGCATCGCGGACCAGCCACCCTCCCAGTGCGATCAGCGCGGCGGCACCGAACACCCCTATCCAGCCGAGCGCGCGCACCATCGGCCCAGCCTACGCACGCCCCCGGACTCCGCTGTCGACAACTTTGACCGGTTTGTGCGGGTAGCGCCGTTCCGCATGCGCCTTTGCTGCTGAATTCGGCAGCACGTAAAGGGTTTCGGACTTCTCCTGCAGCGGCCGCAGGACGAGGTCCATGAACCCCTTGCGATCCTCGAGGTAGGGCTCGATGACGTCCTCGCCGGCCGGGCAGACCGCCAGACAGTAGGCGGCCTTGTAGTTGGGCTTGAACGCGAGGCTCTGCCACATCGAGGCGTTCTCCGAATCGGTGACGCGGGAACGGAAGTCGTCGGCATCCTCGCTGTCGGCGACGGTCTGCACCCAGTCGGTGAACCCACCCATGAACTCACGATAGTTGTGCACCGAACAGGCGACGAAGTCGAATTCTCCGTCTTTCTTGATCGCGCCGACCGGGCACGCCGCAACGCAGAGCTTGCATTCCAGGCATGGCGAATAGTCCAGTGGCGCACCGTAACTACTGACCGGTGCATCGACGAGAATGGTGGCCAGCAGGATGAAGTTGCCGAATTTCGGGTGGATGACGTTGCGGTGGATACCCATCACACCCAAGCCGGAGGCCACCGCGACTGGCTTGTGCGCGATCACCCAGATCCGGCCCGGGTAGCGATCCATCTCCATGGGGAAGGTGGCCGATGGATTGAGCACGCGGTGGCCGGCGTCCTGCAACGTGCGGGTGATCCGGTGGGCGGCCTCGTTGATCAGCTCACCGGTGCGGTGAAATTCCTGGTTGGCCACACTGCGCGCGACCGAGCGCACATTGTCACGGTTCATCCGCACGACCAGGCTGATGTAACTCCTGGTGCCCGGAAGTGCGGCCTCGGCGTGCTCACGTTCGCCGGCCAGCTCCGGGTTGTCCACGCTGGCGAACGCCACATCGTCGGCACCGGCGGCCAGGCACAGCTCCCGCAGCCAGTCGGCGTCGATCACCTGCGGCGGTCCCTGGCGCTGACGGGCGCGCACGGCCTGCACGGTCGGATGTTCAGCCAATCGCGGCGGCAGGTTCATATCTAAGTATAGTACACCATACTCAGGTAAAACCACCCCTCGTGATCCAGGACACCTCCACTGACGGAATATCGTTTGCCTATGTAATGTTGGCCAACAGCATGGCTTGGGCAACCGGAAGACAACGCTGATGCGCCAGGGGCCGTTGGCAGGGCGTTATCCGGCAGTGGCCGCGATGGTCACCCTCGCACTGATCCCCTACCTGGCGCTGTCGGCCGCGCTCGACCCGCTGGTGCCGATCATCTCTGCACAGCTGCACATGACGACCCAGGCGATGGCGCTGAGCTCGGGGCTGGGCAATGCGGCCTACGCCGTCGGCACGGTGCTCGCCGTCCAATTCGCCCAACACCTCCCCCAGCGGCGCATGCTGGTCGGGTACGCGGTGGTGCTGGTCGTCGGTTCGGTCACCGCGGCCGCCGCTCCCAACGCGACGGCATTCATCGTCGGCCACGTCCTGCAGGGCCTGGCGACCAGCATGCTGTTGATCGCCGCGGCACCACCGCTCACGATCGGATTCCCTCGCGAGAAGCTCCGCAACACCGCGGTGATCATGAACATGTGCGTGTTCGGGGCCGTCGCCCTCGGACCGTTCGTCGGCGGAGTGCAGGCCAAGGCCCACGCCTGGCGCCCGCTGTTCTGGATCGTCGCGGTGATCGCCCTGCTGGCACTGATCCTGGCGGCACTGACGTTCGACGATGCGCCGCCCGCCGATCGCGACGCCCCGTGGGACCTGACGGCGATCGCACTGGCTGCCGTGGGGTGTACGGCCGCATTCGTGGGCGCCGCGCAGCTGACGAGTCACGAGTTTTCCGACGTGGCGGTAACCGGACCGATGTTCGGCGGCCTGGCCCTGATCGTGGCGCTGATCGTCTACCAGTTCCGCGCGCGCCGGCCGCTGCTGACCATCCGCACGATGATGACGAGCGCTATCCCGGTCGCGGGCGTGGGCGTCGCGCTGTTCGCCGCGGCGGCCTCGGTCGCGGCGACCGCACTGACCGCGTCGGTCTTCATGCAACACTTCAGCCCCGTCCAGGTCGGCCTGTTATACCTGCCCGAGCTGGGCGGCGCGCTGGTCATGGCCGTGGTGTTCGGCATCGTGATCTCCCGACGGGCCATGCACTTCCTGCCGCTCGTCGGTATGGTCCTGCTGGCGGCCGGCATCGCGGTGTTCCGGGCATCGCTTCCCGCGAATGTGCCACTGGCGCTTGTCGGTTCGGCGCTCACAGGTCTGGCGTTGGGCGCAACGGTCGCGCCCGCGTTGTTCGTCGCCGGTTTCTCGCTGCAGTCCAACAGTTTGCAGCGGGTGTTCGCGATCATCGAACTACTGCGCGCGGTCGCGGCGTTCATGGTGGCCCCGATCTTCGCCCATCTGGCGACGCGATACTCCGGTGACCTCCTCGAAGGAACCGGTGTCGCACTGTGGGTCGGGTTCGCGCTCGCGATCGGTGGCGCGGTGTTCGGCGTCGCCGTTTACGCACTCAGCGGTGCGCGTCCGCAGACACCGGACCTCGACGAGTTCCTCGACGGCGACTCTCCCGCTTGGTATTCGCCGCCGCTGCTGGCGCGGCTCCGCGGGCTCCAGCCGCCACTGTCCCCGCTCGTCGCAGCGGGCCGGGCAGCACCGGCACCGCATCGCCACCCATTGACCCCGGCCGGGCCCGTGCTGTTCGCCTACGACGGTTCAGAACTGGCCGGCCACGCGATAATGCAAGCCGCCGAACAACTTTCGCCGCGTGACGCCGTCGTGGTCTGCGTGTGGCAGCCCGTCGACGTCGGGTTCACGCCGCTGGACAACCAGCCATTCGACGCCGACCGGGCCAGCCAGGTACGGCTGGCCGCTGAGCGGACCGCCGCCCATGGCGCAGCGCTCGCCGACGAGGCCGGGTTCCGATCCTGCAGTGTGGCGATCGAGGCATCGCCGACGTGGAAGGGCATCGTCGAAGCCGCCGACAGGCACCGGGCCAGCATGATCGTGCTCGGCCCGCATCGCCGCAATGGCCTGCTCGGTCACCTCCAGGGAAGTGTCGCCGCGGCCGTCGTCGCGCACACCACGATCCCGGTTCTCCTGATCCCCGAACCGTCGAGCACATGCTCGCCCCAGAGTCGGCCGGCCCACCAGGACGCCAAGGTAGCGTCGGGGGCGTGAATACCCTGCGTGATCCGAAGGTGGCCTCGGTCATCGACCGCATGTACACCGAAGCAAGCGACCAGATGGCACAGCTGCACGAGCGCGGCGCCCAGTTGATCAAGGCGACCACCGCGCAGGAACGCGCCGATGCGTTCAGCGACTTCTACCTGCCGGTGACCCCGGAATCCGGCCAATTTCTGTACACCCTGGTCCGCGCTACCCGGCCCGCACTCGTCGTGGAGTTCGGAATGTCGTTGGGGCTCTCCGCAATTCATCTGGCCAGCGCGGTACGCGACAACGGCGTCGGGCGGGTCGTGACCACCGAACTCAGCGCCGCCAAGGTCGTCGCCGCCAAGGCCAGCTTCGCCGAGGTCGGCCTCGACGATGTGATCACCGTGCTGGAGGGCGACGCGCTGCAGACGCTGGCCGCTATCGAGGAGCCGGTGAATTTCGTGCTGCTCGACGGCTGGAAGGACCTCTACGTCCCGGTCATTCAGTTGCTGCAGCCGAAGCTGAGCCCTGGCGCGCTCGTGATCGCCGACAACACCGGCCTAGCCGACGCCCAGCCGTACGTGGACTACATCCGTGACCCGGCGAACGGCTATGTGGGCGTGAGCTTCCCGGTCCGGAACTCCGACGCCATGGAGATCAGCTGCCGGGCCTGACGCCAGGCCGGTAGTCCGACTAGGTGACCAGCGCCACCGAGTTGGCGCGACGCAGCTTGCCCGACGGGGTCTTCGGGATGGTGCCCGGCCCGAGGACCACGACATTGCGCGGCCGCACATCGACCTCGGCGACCACCTCGTGGGCCACCTCATGCTCGATACGGCGCACCGCGGCGGGATCCTGCCAAGCGTTGGATTCGACGGCCACCGCGAACGTCTCGCGGGAGTGGCCGGCGTCGAGCCGGACCGCGACCGCACATCCGGGGCGCACCCCTTCGACGCGGCTGGCGGCCCGCTCGATATCGGTCGGGTAGATGTTGCGGCCGGCCATGATGATGACGTCCTTGACGCGACCGCACACCACGACGTGGCCGTTCTCCAGCAGGTAGCCGAGGTCACCGGTGTCGTACCAGCCGTGCTCGTCCTGGGCGGGCACGAAACCACCCATGGTGATGTAACCCGGGGTCAGCGATTCACCGCGGAGTTCGATGATGCCAACGCCACGCGCAGGCAGCACGTTGCCGTCCTCGTCGACGATGCGCGCCTCGAGGTCCGTCAGCAGCGGGCCCAGCGTGGCCAGCCGACGGGTGTTGCCCTTGGAGGCGGGCACCGCGCGGCGCAGAGCGGCCAGCAGGTCGGCGTCGACCTCGTCGACCACCAGTCCGGCGTCGCATTCGGAGAACGACACGGCCAACGTGGTCTCGGCCATGCCGTAGGCGGGCAGGATCGCCGATTCCCGCAACCCGAACGGCTTACCCGCGTCCAGCAGGTCTTCGACGTCGGCGGGCTCGACCGGCTCGGCGCCGGACAGGGCGAACCGCAGGGTGGACAGGTCGAACTCGCCGGGCTTGGCCTGGCGGCGCAACCGCTTGGCGAACAGCGCGTACGCGAAGTTCGGCGCCGCGGTCATCGTGCCCTTGTACTTGTCGATGAGCTTGGCCCACAGCAGCGTGTCGCGCAGGAAGTCCATCGGGGTGACCTTGACCAGCTCGGCACCGAAGTACATCGGGATCGTCAGGAAGCCGACCATGCCCATGTCATGGAAGCAGGGCAGCCAGCTGACCATGACGTCGTTGTCGATGTCGTACTTGGCGCCGATGAACATCGCCTCGGCGTTGGAGTGAATGTTTCGGTGGGTGATGATCACGGCCTTGGGCGAACCGGTCGACCCGGACGTCAGCTGCATCAGCGCGACATCGTCTTCGGAGGTCTCGACGGGGTCGATGGGCTCGGCGGCCAGCAGCGCCTCCACCGTGAGCACCTTGACGCCGCGCTCCTCGAGCACCGGCGCGGCGATCAGGAAGGGGTCGGAGACGATGACGGCCTTGGCCTCGATCATGTCGATGACCGTGGCGGTGTCCTTGGCCCACTGCTCCAGGTCGGTGCGCGGGGTGGGCTGGTGCAGCATCGTCAGGCTGGCGCCACGCATCCACAGGGCTTGGGCGGTCGGCGCGATCTCCACCGGAGCGCCGGCCAGCACGCCGACTGCGTCGCCGAGGCCGATTCCCGCGGCTTCCAGGCCACCTGCGATGCGACGGGCACGTTCGTGCACCTCCCACCACGTGTGCCGCACCGGCTCATTCGGCTCCCCAGTGACCATGCCCTTGCTGCTGGTCAAGGCACTGTGGAACATCTTGTCGGTGAAACGGCTCACGACGACCTCCTCGGCATCCGGAGCTGGCTGATCAGCGACGTTGAATTCATGCTCCACCTGCCGCAACGCACTGCATAGACGGCACGCTGGAACGACTGGGGAGCGGTTCGGTCTCGAATTGGTGATGGAGCGGACCAACAGCGGTACCGCCGGGCCATCGCCCGCCCCGGATCGGGGTGGGCGAGAAGCACATATGCAGTGCCAGGCCGCTAGTCATCACCGCCGATCATCTTAAACTTCCCTTAAGTTACTGCCAAGTTTTCGACGGTAATGAGAAGCGCGTCACAGTTTGGGGACCGG
>JAHFVD010000056.1:40727-49153 GCA_023264735.1 Mycobacterium sp.
GAGCGCAGCGACCCGGGGATTAGGTCCGGGCGGGCTGGGGGTACCGCCCGGCCGAAGGCGAGGGGGAGAGCGCAGCGACCCGGGGATTGAGTCGGGCGTCAGCTGGACACGATGCGGGCGCCGTGGACGGGGCCGCTGGCCACTCGCACGGTGCGGCACACGTCGGCACCGGCCAGTTCGGTGCCCACGTCGACAGCCGCGGCCGCCGATTCACACAGGAACGCGCAGGTCGGGCCGGACCCGGACACGATGCCGGCCAGCGCCCCCGCCTCAGCCCCAGCCCGCAGGGTCCGGCGCAGGCCCGGGTTGAGGCTCAACGCGGCCGCCTGCAGGTCATTGCCCAGCAGGGCAGCCAGGTCACGGGGATTCCCGCCGGCCAGCGCGCCCAGGAGCGGCTCGGGGTCGCTCAGCCGGGGTGGGTCCCCGGTTTCCCGCAGCCGGTCGATCTCTTTGTAGACCGCGGCCGTCGACAAGCCGCCCTGGCCGAAGGCCAGCACCCAGTGAAACGTGCTGCGGGCCAAGACCGTCGCCAGCTCCTCGCCGCGGCCGGTGCCCAGCGCGGTACCGCCGTGCAGCGCGAAGGGGACATCGCTGCCCAGTTGTGCGGCGAGCCCGTGCAGGTCGCGACGTGGCACTCCCAGCTCCCACAGGCTGTTCATCGCGACCAGGACGGCCGCGGCATCGGCGCTGCCACCGGCCATCCCGCCGGCCACCGGGATCGACTTCTCGATGGTGACCTCGACATCGGGTGCGCGCCCGACATGCTCGGCCATCAGCTCGGCCGCCTGCCAGGCGATGTTGCGCTCATCGACGGGCAGATCGTCGGCGCCCTCCCCCACCACCCGCAGGGACAGCACATCGGCGTTGCGCACCGTCACCTCGTCGACCAGCGACACGGCGTGAAAGACAGTGGCGAGTTCGTGATAACCGTCGGCGCGGCGATCACCGACCTCCAGATACAGGTTCACCTTGCCCGGCACGCGTACGGTCACCGACCCGGTCGGCACCCACTCGGACGCGGTGGAGCCGTTGGACGGGGGCACCGGACGAGACTATCGCGCCGCGCGCGATTCGCCGGTCGGTCGCCGACCCGCGACTCTAGGGTCGAAGCGTGGTGCATCCCGGACAGTCGTTCGCGGGCTACGTCGTCGAAGACCTGCTGGGCCGCGGCGGCGAGGCGGCGGTCTACCTCGCCCGCGGCGCGGGCCAGCGGCATCCGCTCGTCGCACTGAAGGTGCTCGACTCCCAGCACCGCGATCACGCCGGCACCGCCCGGCTGGCCAGGGAGTACCGGATCGCAGATCGCCTGCGGCACCGCCACATCGTGCAGGTCTTCGACCACGGCGAGCACTGGATGACGATGCAGTACGTCGACGGCGGCAATGTAACCCGGCTGGCATCGCTGGAGGCCAAGCTCGAAGCGCTCGGCCAGATCGCCATTGCCCTCGATCACGCCCACCACGACGGCGTCGTCCACAGCGACGTCAAGCCTGCGAATATCCTTATACATCAAGATTTTTCATCTCGCGGTGCGGTCCTGATCGACTTCGGCGTCGCGCATGTGCTCGCCGAGGACGTCTGGCATCGCCCGACCCAGGTGGTGGCGTCGCTGCCCTATGCCGCTCCCGAGCTCCTCCAGGGCCGGCTACCCCAGGCCGCGACAGACGAATACGCACTTGCCTGCACGGCATTGGAATTACTCACTGGCGCACCACCATTCGCCGCCGACGACCCGTTGGCGCTCGTCGATGCGCAACTACACCTGCCGCCGCCGGAGCTGTCGCGACAGATCCCTTGGTTGACAAGGGGATTCGACATGGTGCTGGCCAGAGCTATCGCCAAAGACCCAGACCGGAGATACCCGTCATGCACCGAGTTGGTGCACCAGCTCGCCGAGGCAGTGCTCCCGAGCGCTCAGAACACCTGAGCGGGCCGCGAAGGGCCTTCTGAGGAGTCGGTCGCGCTGGGGAAGTCGGCGGAGCGCTGCAGCAGCCGGACGAAGTCAGCCACCGTCAGCGTCTCCCCACGACGGGCGGGGTCGATGCTGGCGGCCAGCAGGCGCTCGGCGGACTCGTTGCCCGTGCCTGCCCATTCCAGGAACGCGTTGCGCGCGGTCTTGCGGCGCTGCGCGAAGGCGATGTCGATCAGTTCGAACACCTGCTGGCGGAAGCCGTCATCCTCGGGCCACGGCGAAACCTCGTGACGGTCGATGCGGACCAGACCCGAGTACACCCGCGGGATGGGCCAGAACACCGTCGGCGACACCATGCCGTAGCGGCGGACCTTGCCGAAGAATCGCACCTTGACGCTGGGCACGCCGTAGTCCTTGCCGCCGGGCTCAGCCGCCAGCCGCTCGGCCACCTCGGCCTGGACCATCACCATCACGGTCCGGATCGACGGGAATTCGGCCAGCAGATGCAGCAGCGCCGGAACGGCGATGTTGTACGGCAGGTTGGCCACCACGGCGGTCGGCTGCTCGGGCAGCTCCGACCGCTCGATGCCAAGGATGTCCTGGTTCAGCACGGTCAGCCGGTGAATCTCGCTGTGCGAGTGCTCAGCAACCGTCTTGGGCAGGCGCGCGGCCAGCACCGGATCGATCTCGATGGCGCTCACGGTGGCGCCACGGTCCAGCAACGCCAACGTCAGCGAGCCCAGGCCGGGCCCGACCTCAAGGACGTGGTCGTGCTTGTTAATGCCAGACGCCGAAACAATGCGACGCACAGTATTTGCGTCGTGTACGAAATTCTGGCCCAGAGATTTACGCGGCTTGAAGTCGAGTTCTTTGGCCAGATTTCTGATCTCGGTACGCCCGAGTAGACGAATTGTCACGATGCACCCCTACCACACACGGGCCACGCTCCCCAACCTTGTCGCGATCGCGTTACTTCAGCAATTGCGATTTGTTCTTCTCTTGTTGCCAGATCGGCACGGCTAGCATAGCGCAGTCCGCCGTTTCTTTCCCAGGTGTTTTGATCAAATTGCACGCCACCGTAGTAACCGTTGCCGGTATTGATCGCCCAGTTCCCGCCGGCTTCGCACCTGGAAATGGCATCCCAAATGGGTCCATTGAGCACCGGAGGCACCTCGGTGCCCGGCTTTGTGCCCACCCGCAGCACCGAATCACGGGCCGGGGCAATGACGATACTGGCAACGGGCAGCCGTCCGGTTTCCACACCGTTGACCGTCGCGACAGCAAAAGTCACGTCCTGTAGGCCGGGTGTTCCGGGATCTTGAACGACCTGGCGGCTCATGTTCATCGTCGGGTCCTCGATCCGCTGGGCCAAGGGCGCCAGGGGCATCTGCGCAGTGACGTTCTGGACCCGCGTCCGCGTCACCTGGATCTGCATTCCAGCGATGACCGGGGAGGACGCCGCGGGTACGACCGAGTCGGCCTGTTCCAGCGGCGCGCCGGCGGCGGTGAGCAGACCGGCCACGTTCGGGGCGGCCAGGTGGACCGTGCTCACCACGCCGCCGTCGTTGATCTGCACGGTCTTCGCGCTGACGACGGGTAGGGCCATGCCCTCCAGGGGCAGCCGGCTGCCGCGCGAGGCCGCAGCCGGAGCGGTGTCGGTCATCCGCAGCTGGGCCAGGGCCTCATCCACGGTCGACGCGGTCGTCCAGACCTGCTTGGAATCCTGGCCGTCCAGCGAGATCTGCAAGGGCCGGCTGCGCCGCAGCACGATCGTCTCGGCGTCGTTCACCGATTGGTTGGCGCCCGGGAAGAGGTCGTCGCGGTCGCCGACGCTGTAGCCGTTCTCTTGGACGACGTCGATCACCCGGGACTTCATCGTGCTGACCTTCAGCTGGGTCCCGTCGATGTTCAGCGTCACGGTCTTGTAGGAACTCACCGCGAACGCCCCGGCACCGGCCAGCGTCAGCAGCACTGCGGCGATGACGAGGCGAAGGATCGGTGACGGCGACTGGTGGAGCTTGGTCAACGCATTCAAAAGTTCGATCCTGCCTAAGCACTAAACGAGTAGAAGGGGCCACCGCAAGCAGTAAGGCCCCCCTTTGATCACAAGACGGTAACGAACCAGACCGGACCGGAGCAACCCGGGCCCACGGCTCTCAACAGACCCTTAGAGACCGTAGACCCGTCGCGCGGTGGCCGACGACTGCTCTGCCAGCAACTCTGCCGGCCGGTCGACGACATCGGCCAGCGCGCGCACGGTGTAGGGCAGGCAATAGGGCCCGTTGGGCGCCCCGCGGAACGGATGCGGGGTCAAAAACGGGGCGTCGGTCTCCACCAAAAGTTGGTCCGGCGGGATCAACGTCGCCGCTTCGCGCAGGTCACGGGCGTTCTTGAAGCTGACGGTGCCGGACAGGCTCAGCACCCAGCCCGCGTCGACGCAGGTGCGCGCCATCTCCGGACCGGAGGAGAAACAGTGGAAGATGACGGTCTCCGGGGCACCCTCGGCGCGGAGCACGTCGAGCACCTCGGCGTCGGCGTCCCGGTTGTGGATCATCAGCGGTTTGCCGGTCCGCTTGGCCAGGTCGATATGCCAGGCGAAGGATTCCCGCTGAACCGAAGGTTCGGCGCACCCGTCGAGCTTGCCCGGCCAGTACAAGTCCATGCCGGTCTCCCCGACCGCCACCACCCGCGGCTGCACGGCCAGCCGTTCCAGTTCGGCTCGGGCGTCGTCGTCCAGGGCGTCGGCACGCGTCGGGTGTAGTGCCACCGCGGCGTAGACCCGGGGATCCCAGGTGGCCGCCTCGGCGGCCCAGCGGGCGGCGTCGAGGTCGTCGGCGATCGTCACCGCCGCGACCACCCCGGCGACCTGCGCCCGGTCGAGGATCGCGTGGACGTCGTCGGCGTCGCGGGCGCCGCAGGCATCCAGGTGCGTGTGAGCATCGATCAACGGCGTCAACGGCTCTGGCATCGGCGGTGGCTCGCGTCTGGCACTCACGTCCACACACTTTAAAGTTGTGGTCCTAATGACCAATTCCTCCCCCGGCGCGGGGACGCGCACCCCAGGCCGCGCCCCGTTCTACATCACCACCGCGATCGCGTACCCCAACGGTGCGCCGCACATCGGGCACGCATACGAGTACATCGCGACCGACGCGATCGCCCGCTTCAAGCGCCTCGACGGCTTCGACGTGCGCTACCTGACCGGGACCGACGAGCACGGCCTGAAAATGGCGCAGACCGCCGCCGCCGAGGGCATTCCCACCAACGAGCTGGCGCGGCGCAACTCCGATGCGTTCCAGGCAATGCAGGAGAAGCTCGGGGCGTCGTTCGACCGCTTCATCCGGACCACCGACGCCGACCACATCGAGGCGTCGATCGAGATCTGGAAGCGGATGGACGCCGCAGGCGACATCTATCTCGACTCGTACTCCGGCTGGTACTCGGTGCGCGATGAACGCTTCTATACCGAGGACGAACTCGAGACGCGCGCCGACGGCAACAAGTACTCGGTCGAGACCGGCACGCCCGTCACGTGGACCGAGGAGCAGACCTACTTCTTCCGGCTGTCGGCGTACACCGAGCGGCTGCTTGCCCACTATGACGCGCACCCGGAGTTCATCGCCCCGGACGTGCGCCGCAACGAGGTGGTCAGCTTCGTCTCCGGCGGGCTTCGCGACCTGTCGATCTCGCGCACCACATTCGACTGGGGTGTGCCCGTGCCGGACCATCCCGACCACGTCATGTACGTGTGGGTGGACGCGCTGACCAACTACCTGACCGGCGCGGGCTTCCCCGACACCGACTCCGAGTCGTTCCGCAAGTACTGGCCCGCCGATTTGCACATGATCGGCAAGGACATCATCCGGTTCCACACCGTGTACTGGCCCGCGTTCCTGATGTCGGCCGGAATCGAGCTGCCGCGACGGGTTTTCGTCCACGGCTTCCTGCTCAACAGCGGCGAGAAGATGAGTAAGTCGGTGGGTAACGTGGTGGATCCAGCCGACCTCATTACCGCGTTCGGGCTCGACCAGGTGCGCTACTTCCTGTTGCGCGAGGTGCCGTTCGGGCAGGACGGCAGCTACAACGAGGACGCCATCATCGGCCGGATCAACGCCGATCTGGCCAACGAGTTCGGGAACCTGGCGCAGCGCTCGCTGTCGATGGTCAACAAGAGCCTCGACGCCCGGGTGCCCGAGCCCGGTGAGTTCACCGACGCCGACCGCGAGCTCCTGGCGCTCGCCGACGAGTTGTTGCCAAGGGTGCGTGCACATTTCGACGTGCCAGCCATGCATCTCGCGCTGGAGGCGATCTGGGCGATGCTGGGTGCGGCCAACCGGTACTTCTCGGCGCAGGAGCCGTGGGTGCTGCGCAAGTCCGAAGCGGCGGCCGATCAGGACCGGTTCCGCACGGTGCTGTACGTGACGCTGGAGGTGGTCCGGATCGCTTCGCTGCTGGTGCAACCGGTGCTGCCGACATCGGCGGCCACGCTGTTGGACCTGCTGGGTCAGCCCGAGGACGAGCGTGACTTCGGCGCCGTTGCGGTGCGCATCGCACCCGGTACCGCGCTACCGGCGCCGGCGGGGGTCTTCCCGCGGTACCAGCCGCCCGAGTGAGCTGAGTGAGCGGAACGAGCGGAACGAGAGACGGGAACGAAGCGAACAAATCCGACACAGTGAGCTGCGTCACGTAGCGTCACATTCACACCGACGCTGGTGTCTCGAGGTCAGCAAGCTCAAGCGACCTCAAAGGAGAGATGTGATGACCGAGCAACGAACCCGCGTTGTGGTGATCGGCGGCGGCTACGCCGGAGTGATCGCCGCCAACCACTTGCGGCTGCGCCCCGATGTGCAGATCACCCTGGTCAACCCTCGCCCCGAATTCGTCGAACGGATCCGGCTGCACCAGTTGGTCACCGGATCCGACGACGCCACGCATGCCTATGCCGACATCCTCGGCGACGGCATCACGCTGGTCGTCGACGCGGCCACCCGCATCGACACCGAGGCGCGGCAGGTCGAGCTGTTCAGTGGCCAGCCGCTGCCCTACGACTACCTCATCTACGCCGTCGGTAGCGGTTCTGCCCAACCAGCCGTTCCCGGCGCCGACGAATTCGCTTATCCCATAGCCGATCTCGAGGAAGCACAGCGGCTGACCGCACGGCTGGCCGACCTGCACTACGGCGCGCCGATGTGCGTGGTCGGCGCAGGCCCGACCGGTATCGAGACCGCGGCCGAACTGGCCGAGGAGGGCCGAACCGTCACGCTGGTGTGCGGCGCCGTCCTCGGTCCGTACCTGAGCACGCCGGGCCGCCGGTCAGTGGCCAAGCGGCTGCGCAAGCTCGGGGTCGAGATCGTGGACGGACCGCAGGCCCAGGTGACCGCGGTGGCCGCCGACGCGGTGACACTCGGCGACGGGCGCAAGCTGGCCAGCTACGTGACGATCTGGACCGCCGGGTTCGGCGTCCCCGACCTGGCGAGCCGGTCCGGGCTGCGTACCGATGCGATCGGCCGGTTGCTCACCGACGAGACGCTGACCAGCGTCGACGACGTCCGGATCGTGGCGGCCGGGGATGCCTCCGCCCCGTCCGGCCAGCCGCTGCGGATGAGCTGCCAGGCCGCCATCCCGCTGGGTGCCCAGGCCGCCAACACCGTGCTGGCCCGCATCGCCGGCGAGCAGCCCGCGGCGATCAGCCAGGCGTTCACCGGGCAGTGCATCAGCCTGGGCCGGGCGGGCGCGACCATTCAGATCGCCCGTACCAATGACGTCCCGCTACCGCTCTACGTCGGTGGACGCACCGCGGCCGCGATCAAAGAGGCGGTCTGCAAGGGCACGGTCAGCTTCCTGCGCCGCGAGGCCCGCAAGCCCGGGTCTTACTTCTGGATCAAGGGCGGCGGCAAGCGGCCGGCGCCGGAGGCGGTGCAGACCCGGTGACCGCTGCCGACGAGCACGCCGACCGGTTCACCCTGCTGCGGCCGCTGCTGTTCACCATCGCCTACGAGATCCTCGGCTCGGCAACCGAAGCCGACGACGTCTTGCAGGACAGCTATTTGCGCTGGGCGACAGTCGATTTGGACGAGGTTCGCGATACCAAGGCCTATCTGGCTCAGCTGGTCACCCGCCAAGCGCTGAACACGCTGCGTTCGCAGGCCCGCCGCCGGGAGGATTACGTCGGACCGTGGCTGCCCGAACCGCTGCTGCTCGACGAGCGCGACGCCTCCGAGGACGTGGTGCTCGCCGAATCGGTGTCGATGGCCATGCTGGTGGTGCTGGAGACGCTGACCCCTGACGAGCGGGCGGTGTTCGTCCTGCGCGAGGTGTTCGGCTTCAGCCACGACGAAATCGCCGCTGCGGTAGGCAAATCCGCGGCGGCGGTACGTCAGATCGCACACCGCGCCCGCCAGCATGTGCATGCGCGGCGCCGCCGGTTCGAGCCCACGAACCCGCAGCAGTCCGAGCAGATCACGATGGAGTTCCTGATGGCGGCCGCCACCGGTGATCTCGATGGACTGATGGG
>JAHFVD010000130.1 GCA_023264735.1 Mycobacterium sp.
GCGCGATGGTGGTGGTCCGGCAGTGCGCGCAATAGATCTCGCGGGTGGCCACTTCGGTACTGGCGACGGTGATCTCGTCGTCGGCCGCGCCGAGTTCGAGGGCACGGGCACGCACCCGAAGGCACGCATGGGCAGGACCGGCCAGGAGCAACCGCCAGCCGACCAGAGCATCGACAAGATCGACGTCCAACGCTCGACACGCCTCGGCAGCGTCGGCGACCAGATGCACGCGATGCTCAGCGCTGATCTCGTCGGTCCAGCGCGCGGCGATCTCGACAGCCTCGGCGCCGATGGCCAGCACCGTGTACTGGCGACCGGTCAGATCGGCGGTCGGACAAGCGGGTTCGACGGCCCACGCCGGGACGCTGGTGAGGTCCAGATCGGGTGTCATCGTCACCCGATCGTATGTCAGCGCTTGTTGGTGTACCCGGCGTCGACGGGCAGCGTGACCCCGGTGACATAGCGGCCGGCGTCGGAGACCAGGTAGTACACCGCGTTGGCGATGTCCTCGGGCTCCAGCGTCTGCACCGGCAGCGCGTTGCTCATGTCCGGCCCGCCCTGCATCTGCTGGGCGAAGCCTTCCAGCCAGGACCGGGTGAACTCGTTGTCGATCATCGGGGTGTTCACCCCGGCCGGGTGCACCGAGTTGACCCGAATATTAAACGCCGCAAGGAAATTCGCGTACGCCCGCATGAGACCGACGACACCGTGCTTGGCGACCGTATACCCAAGCGATCCGGCAACCGGGGCACCGATGCCGACCAGCCCGGCCACCGAACTGGTCAGCACGATCGCGCCGCCGTCGCCCTGCTTGATCATCGGCTTCATCGCCACGTCGACCGTGTGATAGACCCCGGTCAGATTGACGTCGATGACGTCCTGCCAGGCGCCGTCGTCGGCCATCGGGGCGATACCGGCGTTCGCGATCACGATGTCGAGCCGGCCCAGTTCCTCGATGCCCTGGTACACGGCGGCCTTCAGCGCCGCGCGGTCCCGGACGTCGGCCTCCCGGGCGACGATGCGGGCCCCGGTGTCCTCGACGAGTTTGACCGTGATGGCCATGTCCTCGGGCGTGGCCAGCGGATAAGGCACGCTGGCGATCTGGTCGCACAGGTCGACCGCGATGATATTGGCGCCTTCGGAGGCCAGTTTCAGCGCGTGCGCGCGGCCCTGGCCGCGAGCCGCCCCGGTGATCAGGGCGACCTTGCCGTCGAGTTCACCCATGACGATTAGGGACGGACCTGTCCCTTGGCCGGGTCACCGGCCGGGATGGGCGCCAGCATCTTGATGTCCGGCGCGCCGTCGAGGTGCTCGCCGATCGCGCCGAACAAGGCGGTCACGCCCGGTGCGGTGCTGTGCGTCTTGAGTGCGTCCTCGGAGGCCCACTGCTCGACGAACACGAACGTTTTATCGCTTTCATGCACGGCATACAGGTCGCAACCAGGCTCTTCATGGACCGCGGCGACGGCCGTCTTGCAGGCCTCGCGCACGACATCGACGGATTCGGGCTTGACGGTGAAGCTGGCAACGACGACGACGGGCATGAGCGAGCTCCTCGGAAGTAGGTGTGACGGCGCTTACGTTAGCGCTGCTTCGTATCGGCGCACGATGGGGTCCCGGTAGGCGGGGGAGAGCCCCATAAACGGCCTTTGTTGGCCTTTGTCGCAGTCTGGCAACGACGCGCCGTGTTACGGGTGTTGTGGGTGGTGCAGATGGGGTAATTGCGACTAGGCTTGCCCGCATGGCGAACAAGACGGCCGCTCGCTCAAGCGCGCGAACGACCAGGTCAAAGGGTACGTCGCGACCGGCTAAGCCGGCCCCGCGGCGTAAGCCTGCCAAGAAGCGCAACTCCTCGCCGGTCGCCACCGCCGCAGCAGCCAGTGGGCGGGCTGCGCGGGCGACCTGGCTGATGTTGGCCAAGGGGGCCGGCTCGACCGCCCGTTCGGTCGGTCGAGCCGGTGACATCGAGCCCGGTCATCGCCGCGACGGACTGGCACTCGGGCTGTTGGCCGTCGCGGTCGTGATCGCCGCCAGTTCCTGGTTCGACGCCGCCCGCCCGGTCGGCGCCTGGATCGACTCGGTGCTGCGCACCCTGGTCGGCGGTGCCGTGGTGCTGCTGCCCGTCATCATCGCCGTCATCGCGGTGCTGCTGATGCGCACCGAACCCAACCCGGACGCCCGGCCACGTTTGATCCTGGGCTGCGCCATGATCGCCCTGCCGGTGCTGGGCCTGTGGCACCTGTGGTCGGGTGCACCGCAGGATCCCGCCGCCCGGCAGCGCGCCGCGGGCTTCATCGGTTTCGCGATCGGCGGCCCGCTGTCTGATGGGCTGACCCCGTGGATTGCGACCCCGCTGCTGATCATCGCCGCACTGTTCGGGGTGCTGCTGTTGACCGGCACCACGATCCGCGAGGTGCCCGAGACGCTCTATGCGATGTTCAGTACGCGCGGCCGCTACGACGAGGACGACGAGTACGACGACGAGTACGACGAGCCCGCTGCCGCCGAAGAGGCTGAGCCGGAGGACTTCTCCGACGGCTACTACGACGACCCACGGTCCTTCATCGACGAGACACCGGCCTGGCCGGGGGCGAAGGGACCGGTGGGCACGCCGCTGGACAACTACCCGCTCGAGGAGGATGCCCCGACGGTTCCCGAACCGGTGAAGGCGCGGCGCAAGAAGCCGGCTCCCAAGGAAGACATCGTCGAGGCGGACGTTGCCAAGCAGGACACCAAGGTTCTCGATCGGGTGGTCGAAGGTCCCTACACCCTGCCGTCGCTGGATCTGCTGGTGGCCGGTGACCCGCCGAAGCGGCGCAGTCCGGCCAATGACCAGATGGTGGAGCGGATTTCGTCGGTCCTGCAGCAGTTCAAAGTCGACGCCTCGGTCACCGGCTGCACCAGGGGCCCGACCGTCACCCGCTACGAGGTCGAGCTCGGCCCCGGCGTCAAGGTCGAGAAAATCACTGCGCTGCAACGCAATATCGCCTACGCGGTGGCCACCGAGAGCGTCCGGATCCTGGCGCCGATCCCCGGCAAGTCGGCCGTCGGCATCGAGGTGCCGAACACCGACCGCGAAACGGTCCGTCTCGCAGACGTTCTCACCGCGCCGTCCACCCGTGGCGATCACCGCCCGCTGGTGATCGGGCTGGGCAAGGACATCGAGGGTCATTTCGTCTCGGCCAACCTGGCCGATATGCCGCACCTGCTGGTGGCCGGCTCGACCGGCTCGGGCAAGTCCAGCTTCGTCAACTCGATGCTGGTCTCGCTGCTGGCCCGCGCCACCCCCGAAGAAGTGCGGATGATCCTCATCGACCCGAAGATGGTGGAACTCACGCCCTATGAGGGCATCCCGCACCTGATCACGCCGATCATCACCCAACCCAAGAAGGCCGCCGCCGCGCTGGCCTGGCTGGTCGAGGAGATGGAACAGCGCTACCAGGACATGCAGGCATCGCGGGTGCGCCACGTCAAGGACTTCAACGCCAAGGTGCGCTCCGGGGAGATCACCGCGCCGCTGGGCAGCCAGCGGGTGTACAAGCCGTACCCGCTGATCTTGGCGGTCGTCGACGAGCTGGCTGATCTGATGATGACCGCGCCGCGTGACGTCGAAGAAGCGATTGTGCGGATCACCCAGAAGGCCCGCGCTGCCGGGATCCACCTGGTGCTGGCCACCCAGCGGCCATCGGTCGACGTGGTCACCGGCTTGATCAAGACCAACGTGCCGTCGCGGCTGTCGTTCGCGACGTCATCGCTGACCGACAGCCGGATCATCCTCGACCAGCCCGGCGCCGAGAAGCTGATCGGTATGGGCGACGGCCTGTTCCTGCCGATGGGCGCCAGCAAGCCGGAGCGGCTGCAGGGCGCCTACGTCAGCGACGAGGAGATCCAAGCCGTCGTGCAGGCGTGCAAGGACCAGGCCGAGCCGGAGTACACCGAGGGCGTCACCGCCGCCAAGCCGACCGGGGAACGCACCGATGTCGACCCCGACATCGGCGACGACATGGACGTCTTCCTGCAGGCCGTCGAGTTGGTGGTGTCTTCACAGTTCGGCTCGACCTCGATGCTGCAGCGCAAGTTGCGGGTTGGGTTCGCCAAGGCCGGCCGGTTAATGGACCTGATGGAGACCCGCAACATCGTCGGGCCCTCGGAGGGATCCAAGGCCCGCGAGGTGCTGGTCAAGCCTGACGAGCTGGCCGCGACGCTGATGCTGATCCGCGGCGGCAGCGCCGACGATGATGACGATGAGGACTACTAGCGCCGAGATCGACGAAATGCTGCGATCTACTCGCAGTTGTGCGGCCAAATGTCGGTTTGGGCGCGAGGGAGATCAGCGCTAGAGCTTCAGCAGCATGCGGGTGTTGCCGAGGATATTGGGCTTCACGTACGACAGGTCGAGGAACTCCGCGACTCCGATGTCGTAGGAGCGGCACATCTCCTCGTACACCTCGGACGTGACGGGCGTGCCTTCGATCTCGGCGAAGCCGTGCCTGCTGAAGAACTCCGTCTCGAACGTCAGCACGAACAGCCGCTGTAGTTGTAGCTCGCGGGCGACCTTCAGCAGCTGATCGACGACCGCGTGCCCGATGCCACGGCCCTTGACCTTCGGATCGACCGCGACCGTGCGCACCTCACCCAGATCCGCCCACAGCACGTGCAGTGCGCCGCACCCGATGACCTCGCCGTCGAGCTCGGCCACCCAGAACTCCTGGACCGCCTCGTACAGCGTGACCAGGTTCTTTTCCAGCAGGATCCGGCCTGCATAGGTGTCGACCAGACGCTTGATGTCGGGGACATCCGAGGTGCGGGCGCGGCGGACGACGACATCGGAGCTCACGGGAGCAGAGTATCGGGCGCGAGGCCCCGGCCTGCCAACCGATATTCTGAAGCCGTGTCGGGACAACCCCAAAATCCTCCAGTGGTCCCGCGTGTGCGGGTGGCCAACGTCGCCAACCTGCTGACGGGGATCCGGCTGGTCCTGGTCCCGATCTTCCTGCTTGCCTTGTTCGCCGGTGACGGTCACGAAACCGGTTACCGGCTAACGGCTTTCGCTATCTTCACGGTCGCGGTCATCACCGATCGGTTCGATGGGTCACTGGCCCGCACGTACGGCATGGTCACCGAATTCGGCAAGCTCGCCGACCCGATCGCCGACAAGATGCTCATCGGGGCCGCCCTGATCGGGCTGTCGATGCTCGGGGACCTGCCGTGGTGGGTGACGGTGGTGATCCTGGTCCGTGAGCTCGGGATCACAGTGCTGCGGTTGGTGGTGCTGCGACACGGGGTGATCCCCGCCGGCCGCGGGGGCAAGCTCAAGACGCTGGTGCAGGCCGTCGCGATCGGCCTGTTCGTGCTGCCGCTGCACAACTGGCCGCCAGCCTGGCTCACGGTGGCCTGGGTGATCATGTGGGCCGCGGTCGTGCTCACAGTCGTGACCGGCGCCGACTACGTGGTGTCGGCGATCAAGGACTCCCGTGAGCGATCCGCTGGTCGATGACGCCGCCCGCGCGCTGATCGCGCTGCTCACCGCGCGCGGTCAGACCGTCGCCACCGCGGAATCGCTGACCGCCGGGCTGCTGGCGGCCACGCTGGCCGGGGTGCCCGGAGCCAGCGCTGTGCTGGCCGGCGGACTGGTCACCTACACCGTCGAGACCAAGATCGCCCTGGCCGGTGTGCCGCGTGCGCTGCTCGACGAGGTGGGCCCGGTCGCGGCGCCGACGGCGGCGGCGCTCGCGGAAGGGGCGCGGGACCGCTGCGCGGCGACCTGGGGCGTCGGCCTGACCGGGGTGGCCGGTCCGGAACCGCACGGCGGACATCCGGTCGGCACGGTCTACCTCGGATTGGCCGGTCCGGGGCCGACGGAGGTCGCTGAGCTGCACCTGGACGGATCTCGCTGGGACATCCGGCTGGCCGCGATGCACCAGGCGATCGGCCGGCTGTCGGGCCTGGTCGAGCGAACTTGAGGTTTCCTGGGAACCAAATCGGTTCTTCGCGGCGTTGCAGTAGTTGTTGCAACTCTGGGAGAGGACAGCTCGATGGCCGTACTGCTGCGTGAGGTGATCGGCGACGTACTTCGCGACGCCCGTACTTCGCAGGGACGCACCCTTCGCGAGGTGTCCGATACGGCCCGTGTCAGCCTCGGTTACCTGTCCGAGGTGGAGCGCGGCCGCAAGGAAGCCTCCAGCGAACTGCTCAGCGCGATCTGCACCGCACTCGACGTCCCGCTGTCGCGGGTGCTGACCGACGCCGGCGAGAAGATGGCCGACCGTGAGCGCGTCGCCCGGTTGACCTCCGTGCCGCCTGCGGACAACGTCATCGATGTGGCCACCAAGGTGGTCATTCCGCAGCCCGTCGCGATGGCGGTTGCCTGACCCTCAACCGGCTCCAGCCAGGGTCGGGTGTGCCTCACATGCGCACAGGGGTGTGGCCGGGCATCGGGAACCGATAAATTGGGCACTGCGACTTAACTGCGACCTACTGCGGCACTCAATACGAAGGCGGGCAACTGATGGCGAATCCGTTCACCAAGGCGTGGAAGTACCTGATGGCGCTTTTCAACTCCAAGGTCGACGAATATGCCGACCCGAAAATCCAGATCCAGCAGGCGATCGAAGAGGCCCAGCGTCAGCACCAGGGGCTGACCCAGCAGGCCGCCCAGGTGATCGGAAACCAGCGCCAGCTCGAGATGCGGCTGAACCGGCAGCTCGCCGACATCGAGAAGCTGCAGGTCAACGTCCGTCAGGCGCTCACCCTCGCTGATCAGGCCACCGCCTCCGGTGACGCCGCCAAGGCCACCGAGTACAACAACGCCGCCGAGGCGTTCGCCGCGCAGCTGGTCACCGCCGAGCAGAGCGTGGAGGACCTCAAGGCCCTGCACGACCAGGCTCTGCAGGCCGCGGGTCAGGCCAAGAAGGCCGTCGAGCAGAACGCCATGATGCTGCAGCAGAAGATCGCCGAGCGCACCAAGCTGCTCAGCCAGCTCGAGCAGGCCAAGATGCAGGAGCAGGTCAGCGCATCGCTGCGGTCGATGAGTGAGCTCGCCGCCCCCGGCAACACCCCCAGCCTCGACGAGGTGCGCGACAAGATCGAGCGCCGCTACGCCAATGCGATCGGCTCCGCCGAGCTGGCCCAGAACTCGGTGCAGGGCCGCATGCTCGAGGTCCAGCAGGCCAGCGTCCAGATGGCGGGGCACTCCCGGCTCGAGCAGATCCGCGCGTCGATGCGCGGAGACGCCCTGCCTGCCGGTGGCGCCGCCGCGCCTGCCATCCCGGCCACTCCTGCCAGCACACCGGAGCCCGAGCAGCCGCTCGGACAGTAGGAGGCGAACACTTCGATGGCGGAGGCTCGGTTTTTATCGCGCCAATGGCGTTCGGCCATGCAGCGCGGTATCGACACCGTCAGCGAATATGCCGACGTGACGGCCCAAAAGCTCAGTGCCGCCGCCGATCCGCGGGCCCGGCTGTTGCGTAAGCGACGGTGGTCGTTGCGCCTTGGTCTGTTCTTCGGTTTCGCGACGGCGTTTTGGGTGGCAGTCACCGGGCTGCTCGCGACCTGGAGCACGCCGGTATGGGGGCTGATCATCACGGGCGTGATCGCCGCGGGTGCCGCCGTGCCCGCGACGCTGTTGTTGTTGCGCTACCGCTGGCTTCGCGGCGAGCCGCTGCCGCCGCAGCGTCAGGTCAGTGGCCGACGGCTGCCGCCGCACGGGTCGGTGGCCCGGCCGTCGATGTCGGCACTCGGCGCCTCCGAACGGGGATTTCATTCCCTGCTCGGGGTGATGACGCGCGGGAACATGCTGCCGCCGGAGGAGATTCGTGAGCTGACCCAGGCCGCCGACCGTACCGCGGCGACCATGGCGGCCACCGCCGCCGAGGTGGTCTCGATGGAACGCGCCGCGATCGAGACGCCGCACTCGCAGTCATACCTGGCGCCGACCATCAACGCGTTCACCGCACAGCTCAACGCCGGTGTGCGGCAGTACAACGAAATGGTCACCGCCGCAGCGCAACTGGTGTCAGCGGCCAACACCGGCTCGATGTCCAGCTCGCCGATGTCACAGCAGCGCTACCGCAACGAGCTGGCCGGCGCGACCGATCGGCTGATGGGCTGGGCGCAGGCCTTCGACGAGCTGGGCCAGCTCCGCCGGGCCTAGAGCGCCGGGCCCAGCGCGATCGTCGGTAGTGGCATAGCTTCACGCAGATCACCGCCGCAAACCGACGTATGGCCGCGGGCCGAGTGCAACAATCGGCGCCATGCACGAATACCGGCGAGGGGATCTGACATTCGACGTTATCGACCGAGGGCCCTCTGGCGCGCCACCCGTGGTGCTACTGCACGGCTTCCCCCAGTTCAACAGCAGCTGGGAAAAAGTCATGGACCGTCTCGTAGCCCAAGGGTATCGGTGTCTGGCTCCCAATCAGCGTGGCTACTCGCCGCGAGCGCGGCCGCCGCGGCGCCGCGACTATGTTCTCGATGAGTTGGTCGGCGATGTGGTGGCCTTGATCGACGCCATCGGCGCTCCGAAAGTGCACCTGGTCGGTCACGATTGGGGAGCGGTTGTGGCGTGGGCGACGGCAGCCCAAGTGCCTGATCGGCTGGCCACCGTGACGGCGTTGTCTGTGCCGCACCCGGCGGCGTTTCTCAAGTCGTTTCTCACCAGCCGCCAGATTCTGGCATCGTGGTATGTCTACGTGTATCAGCTACCGAGGATTCCGGAGAAGCTCGGACTGTGGCGCGGTAATCAAGTACTGACGTGGCTGTTGCACAATTATGCGGGGCAGTCGAAGGAAGCCGCCGAGCGGGATGCCCGCGCGATGGCCGAACCCGGTGTGCTGACCGCGGCGATCAACTGGTACCGCGCGCTGCCGCTGGGCGATCCGCGCAAGCTGTGGGCTCCCAGCACTGTGCCGACCCTTTACGTGTGGAGTGACGGAGACGTGGCCTTGGTCGAAAAAGGGGCCCGCGACACCGCTCGCTACGTCAGCGGTGAGTACCGCTTCGAGGTCTTGCGCGGGGTGTCGCACTGGATCGTCGACGAGCGTCCCGATACCGTCGCGGATCTGCTGCTGGCCTGGTTTGCCGCGCACCCGCTGTGATCGCGTCTGTCGCAGCGTCGGCACCACGGCGCCGATGAGGCCGCCGACCATCAACGCGTTCACCGCACAGCTCAACGCCGGTGTGCGGCAGTACAACGAAATGGTCACCGCCGCAGCGCAGCTGGTGTCAGCGGCCAACACCGGCTCGATGTCCAGCTCGCCGATGTCCCAGCAGCGCTACCGCAACGAGCTGGCCGGCGCGACCGATCGGCTGATGGGCTGGGCGCAGGCCTTCGACGAGCTGGGCCAGCTCCGCCGGGCCTAGAGCGTCGAGCGCGGCCCGAACCGCTCGACGTAGGACTGATGCTTGCTGGCGTTGCGCTCACGCTCGAGCTTCTCGATCAGGTTCGGATCCAGCTGATGCACCCGCAGCATGTGCTTGCGCCAGATCTTGTTCAGCGCGTGTGAGAAGTAGATGAAGGGGATCAGAATCGGGACCGTCATACTGGCCCGCACCCACATGGCGGTCGGCACCAGCCAGAACGGCGCGAGGATGAGCACCGCGGGCACCAGCACGCGGAGCATGACGCGCCGTGCGGCGCCGGGACCCGTGAGGTCGTTGCGGACCCAGTCCAGCATCGGCTCCGGCAACCGTCTACCCAGGTAGTAGCCGACTAGCTGGAACAGGTTGGGTTTCGTACGTACGGTGCTGATCGTGATCTCCTACAGCGTCGGGCGCAGGGCGGGCACCACGGCGCCGATGAGGCCGCGGGCAGTGGCCTTGAGCATGTCGTACATGTCGAAATAGTCCCGCCACAACGTGATTCGGCCGTTGTGCACCTCGAACACGCCGCACACCCAGAACTGCAGTCGCACGGGGCCGACTGCGAGCACGTCGGTGCGTTCGGTCAGCACCACCGGGCCGTTGACGGCGATGCGGTGGATCTTGACCTCGAAGCCGCCCTTGCCCTCCATGCGCCGGAACAGCTTCATGGCCCGCGCGCGGCCGTGAATGGTGGGGAAGCCGACGTTCTCGTAGACCAGGTTGTCGTCGAGTTGAGCGTCGGCGGTCGTCAGGTCCTGGTCTTGGAGGGCGGCGAGGAAGACCTCGACGGTATGGGCGTTGTCGATGTCGGAGCTCACGTTGGTGGTCTGCTCGGTCATGCTCGCCAGCCTATTGCGAAAGCGCTGTGGCAGGGTAGGCCCGTGCGTGTCGCGGTGGTGGCCGGCCCGGATCCGGGCCATGCGTTTCCCGCGATCGCGCTGTGCCTGCGACTGGCGGCCGCCGGGGACGATCCCGTCCTGCTGACCGGCACCGAATGGCTGGACACCGCTCGTTCGGCCGGCATCGAGTTCGTCGAACTCGCCGGGCTCGACCTCGAAGACGGCGACGACGACACCGACGCCGGCGAGAAGATCCACCGGCGCGCGGCGCGGATGGCCGTGCTCAACGTGCCGATTCTGCGCGAGCTGACCCCCGACCTGATCGTCTCCGATGTCATCACCGTCTGCGGCGGGATGGGGGCCGAGCTGATGGGCATCCCATGGGTCGAGCTGAACCCACAGCCGCTGTACCTGCCTTCTCGGGGTCTGCCCCCGATCGGCAGCGGGCTGGCGCCCGGCACCGGTATCCGTGGGCGGGTCCGCGACTCGATCCTGCGGGCCCTGACCGCACGGTCGCTGAAGGAAGGGCAGCGCCAGCGTTCGGCGGCGCGGGTTGGCATCGGATTACCCGCTGCCGAACCGGGTCCGGCACGACGGCTGATCGCCACTCTGCCGGCGCTGGAGGTGCCGCGCCCGGACTGGCCCGCCGAGGCCGTCGTCGTCGGTCCACTGCACTTCGAGCCGACCGCCACGGTGCTGACGATCCCGCCCGGGGAGGGCCCGGTGATCGTGGTGGCGCCGTCGACGGCCGCCATCGGGGCCCAGGGCGTGGCCGAGTTGGTGCTCGAACACCTGATCCCGGGGCGCACTCTGCCCGCGGGTTCGCGGGTTGTTATCTCCCGGCTCGGCGGGCAGGACCTGGACGTGCCGCGGTGGGCGAACGTCGGGCTCGGCCGCCAGGACGCGTTGCTGGCCCACGCCGATCTGGTGATCTGCGGTGGCGGTCACGGCATGCTGTCCAAGACGTTGCTCGCCGGAGTGCCGCTGGTGGTCCTCCCGGGCGGGGGCGACCAGTGGGAGTTGGCGAATCGTGTTGTGCGACAGGGCAGTGCGCGCCTGATCCGGCCGCTGGCCGCCGAGACGCTGGTGGCTGAGGTGGGTGAAGTGCTGTCGTCGCCGGGGTATCGGGAGGCGGCCCGGCGCGCGGGGGAGAGCATCCGGGGCGTCACCGATCCGGTACAGGTGTGCCATGAAGCGACGCGGGTGGCTGGGTAAGTTGGTGACGTGCGGCTGACGGAATTCCACGAACTGGTCGACGGGCAGTTCGGTCGCGCTCGTGGTCGGTCGCTGCTGGTCGATCACGTGCTGACGCAACTGGGCGGGCGCACCGCCACGCAGGCGATCGAGGACGGTATAGACCCCCGTGACGTGTGGCGGGCGCTGTGCGCGGACTTCGACGTGCCGCGCGATCAGTGGTAATCGACACGCACGGCGCGCCTTGCTTGCTTTCGAACACCTGTTCGCTATCGTGGTCAACGTTCGACCGAGTTTTTGTCATAGGCCTCCTTTAACGTCACGGCCAATTGACCAACACGGTCAGAAGACGACTACCGGAAGAGGTTTCCCATGGCGCCACAAGCCCTCGATCGCGAGAAATCCCTAGAACTCGCGCTTGCGCAGATCGAGAAGAGTCACGGCAAAGGCTCGGTGATGCGTCTCGGTGACGAGATACGCCAGCCGATCTCGGTGATCCCGACCGGATCCATCGCCCTGGATGTGGCGCTGGGTATCGGCGGGTTGCCGCGCGGCCGCATTATCGAGATCTACGGCCCGGAATCGTCGGGTAAGACCACTGTCGCGCTGCATGCCGTGGCCAATGCCCAGGCCGCCGGTGGTATCGCGGCCTTCATCGACGCCGAGCACGCACTGGACCCGGACTACGCCAAGAAGCTCGGTGTCGACACCGATGCACTGCTGGTCAGCCAGCCCGACACCGGTGAGCAGGCACTCGAGATCGCCGACATGCTGATCCGCTCCGGCGCGCTGGACATCCTGGTCATCGACTCGGTGGCCGCCCTGGTGCCGCGCGCCGAGATCGAGGGCGAGATGGGCGACAGCCACGTCGGCCTGCAGGCCCGGTTGATGAGCCAGGCGTTACGCAAGATCACCGGTGCCCTGAGCAATTCGGGCACCACCGCGATCTTCATCAACCAGCTGCGCGAGAAGATCGGCGTGATGTTCGGCTCGCCCGAAACCACAACGGGCGGTAAGGCGTTGAAGTTCTACTCGTCGGTGCGCCTGGACGTGCGCCGCATCGAGACGCTCAAGGACGGCACCGACGCGGTGGGTAACCGCACCCGCTGCAAGGTCGTCAAGAACAAGATGGCTCCGCCGTTCAAGCAGGCCGAGTTCGACATCCTCTACGGCAAGGGCATCAGCCGTGAGGGTTCGCTCATCGACATGGGCGTCGACCAGGGCTTCATCCGCAAGTCCGGGTCGTGGTTCACCTACGAGGGTGAGCAGCTCGGCCAGGGCAAGGAGAACGCCCGCAACTTCCTGCTCGAGAACCCCGATGTCGGCAATGAGATCGAGAAGAAGATCAAGGAAAAGCTCGGTATCGGCGCGGTGGTAACCGATGAACTCATCGACGACGTCCTGCCCGCCCCAGTCGACTTCTGAGACCCGCGAAGAGCAGGCGCATTCTCTCTGTTTGCGCCTGCTCACCGTGCGGTCGCGGACTCGATCTGAGCTTGCCGGGCAGCTGACCAAGCGGGGATACCCCGACGAGGTCGCCGCGACGGTACTGAATCGGCTGGCCGCCGTCGGACTGATCGACGATGCGGATTTCGCCGAGCAGTGGGTCCGGTCACGACGGGCGAGAGCCGGAAAAGGCAAGCGCGCGTTGGCCGCTGAGCTGCGGACCAAGGGTGTCGACGACGACGTGATCGCTGAGGCGCTCGACGGTATCGACGCCGGTGCCGAACGGCTGCGCGCCGAGCAGTTGGTGGAGCAGAAGCTGCGCCGCGAGAAGCTGGACGGCGGCGATGACGTCAAGGTGATGCGTAGGCTGGTCGGCATGCTGGCTCGCCGGGGCTACAACCAGAGCATGGCTGTCGCCGTGGTCAACGAGGGACTGGCGGCCGAGCGGGAACGCCGGCGGGTGTAGACGCTGATCCGCCGCGTCGCCAATGGGCCTGAGCGCGGATCGTTCGGCGATGAGATGGTTCAGACGCGTTGCCGCGGAACACGGTCGGCGACGCTGACCCTTGGTGATGTCGCGGCGCCGCGAACTGCCTATTCTGCGTTGACTATCGTGGCGACGCGCGCGTAGGCGGCCTGCTGCTTATCGAGGCATGCTTGCCGTTGCACGGGGTCTCGTGTCCAAAGGGCCTGGCGGCCTGGATGAATACATTCCACCGCTTGGATGTTCGGGTCCTTCGCGAGCGTTGGCGACAACTTCAGCACGCGCCGCCAAACATCGGCGGCATGAGTGCCTTGCAATAGTACGACCCGGCACTGGGGTATGAGCTCGGTCAGCTTTCGCAGCACGTCGGCGCCGTCATTGAGTTCACGCGCCTTCGGTGCGCGGTTGATGTACCACGGATATGCGTTCCACGGCAGCACATTTCGAGGAGATATGCCGTGCTGCTCGAACAATTCGCATTGCCGCTCGGCGGTTGGATCATCGTTCTCGATGCAAAGGAATCCGGATCCGCTACCCGCCTGCGTCTTCGGTCCAGGGTCGCGGAGCACCGACAGGACGAGCGCGTCGGTGCCTGCATGCAATGGGGCAACATCCGGCAGCCAGCGGTTGTTGGCTGGGTCCTGCAAACCCGCGACAAACTGATTGATCGGCGCAATGTGCGGATCGAGGCGGTGCTCGTGTTGACCGCGTCGAAAGGCTTCGTCTGCCATACGTCTAGTCACGGTGGAGCATATAATGGATGACCGACATTGTTTTGCATGCGACGCCGTCAACGGCCAGACGCAATGCCGACTGGCAACCTGCCGACTTCCAGCCAACGAGTGCCGGTGTGTCAATACCTAAGCGTGCGTTCGGGAGTAACCCTGACTCGGTGATCTAGGCTGCACCCATGCGGATCTCGGCCAAACTCGCGCCCACGTTCGACTATTCCGAGCTCGAACAGTTCTGGCGCGCCGCCGACGAGCTCGGCTTCGAGGCGATCTGGAATTACGACCACTTCTACGGTCTGGCCGAGAACGCCACACCGACGCATGAGGGGTGGACGACCCTGGCTGCGATGGGTGTGGTGATCCGCCAGGCCCGGATCGGCTGCATGGTCACCGGCGTGACCTATCGAAATCCGGCGATCCTGGCGAAGATGGCCGTCACCGTCGACCACATCAGCGGCGGGCGGCTAGATTTCGGTATCGGGGCGGGCTGGCACGAGGCCGAGCATCGTGGCTACGGCCTCGAATTCCCCAGCGCCGGAACACGAGTCGCCATGCTCGACGAAGCGCTCACCGTTATCCGGCGGCTCTGGACCGAGGAGTCGGTCACTTTCGAGGGCAAGTTCTACACACT
>JAHFVD010000057.1 GCA_023264735.1 Mycobacterium sp.
CGGCGGCCATAGCGGCAGGGAAACGCCCGGACCCATCCCGAACCCGGAAGCTAAGCCTGCCAGCGCCGATGATACTACCCAACACGGGTGGAAAAGTAGGACACCGCCGAACACAATTTAAGTCCTGTGCCCCCCAATTTCGATTGGGGGGCACAGGCATTTCTAATTCAATTCCCTTTTATTGCGTATTTCCCTAGAGCGCGTTGGCGCCAGAATAGATAAGTCCGGCGCCCAGAAGGGCAAAGACAGTCAGGGACAATACGCGTTGACGCCGTTGCATCCAATCGCGGAATGCGGCAAGAAGGCGGTCAATTCGATGTGTCCATATTGCGTAGCCGAGAATCGGCACTGCCGCAGTTGAGCCGCCGACGAGCGTGAAATACGTGACCGCCCCTGCTATTCCAGCCGCATTCAACGGCGATGAGCCGATGATGTAGCCCGCCGCAGCGCACGCCGCAACCACTTTGATGTTGATCACCGTCAGGACGACACCGGTGGCTGCGGCACCCAGGGGTGTGATCCGCTTGATGCGGCCGGCCCAACGGGGACTATCCGTCTTCGATTGCGATCGGTGCCAATAGATCACGCCGCCGACCAATGCCAGCAGCCCGAGACCGATGCGCAGCCAGCCCGTCCACGACGGTGCCGGCCCATCCAGCTTGTGCACCAGCTGGGGCACCTGCAGGAACGCCACGGTGATCGCCGCCTTGCCCACCAACCAGCCCGCAATGAAGGCCAGGCCCACCGGTCGTGGCCGATCGCTGTGCACGACCAGTGCAACGGCCGGAAGAACGGTGATGGGCGAGAGGGCCACCACGGCGGCTAGCGCTGTGAGTTCGCCGAGTAGCGGTAGCCATCCGTGCCACATCGTTGTCCGTCGCCTCTCATGGCACCACGCCGTGAATTGGCGTCAATTTTGCCTCGCCGGTCTCGCCCCGCCGGTCGACCCGTCGGCCTCGGCTCACCCACTCCGCGACGTCGCCCATTGTGAGCTGCAGGTCCGGCATGATTCGCGGCTTTCCTCAGAATTGTTCTGAGCGAATGGAAGTCGCAGAGGGATGGACTCAGTCGAACAAGGTGGCCGATTCCCGGACCCGTTCCAACGCCAACAGCTGCCGCTTGCGGTCCAGCCCGCCGCCATATCCGGTCAATCCACCCGTCGAGCCGATCACCCGATGGCACGGCACGATGATGCCGATCGGATTGCGGCCATTCGCCAATCCCACGGCTCGTGAGGCGCCGGGTGATCCGATTTGCATGGCGACTTCGCCGTAGGTCCGTGTCTCGCCGTAGGGAATCGTGCGCAGTGCGGCCCATACCTTCCGCTGGAAGTCCGTCCCGGCGAGGTCCAGGTCGAGCTCGAACTCGGTGAGTTCGCCCGCGAAATAGGCTGCCAGCTGCTCGACCGCCTCGGTGAACACCTCAGCCTCGGCCGGCCGCCACTCGGATCGGTCGGGCTCGTGGGTTTGATCCACCATCCGCAGATGCATCAACGTCGATCCGGTGCCGGCCAGCGTGAGCGGCCCGACCGGGCTGTCGATGGTTCGGTAGTGCATCGTCGTCATCACATCGTCTCCTTCGGTGGCCACTGATTCACAGAATGGTCGAGGGTCGTCCACAGATGCTGCACCGCGTACGACCGCCACGGTCGCCAGCGTGCACTGTGTGCGGTCAGCGCCCGCACTTCGGCCGCCAGGCCGAGTTGCTCGGCCGCCAGCCGCACGCCGAGATCGCTGGCGGGGAAGGCATCGGGATCGCCAAGCCCCCGCATCGCCACGATCTCCGCGGTCCACGGCCCGATGCCGGGCAGCGCCAGCAGCTGCTGACGCGCCACCTCCCAATCGCAGCCGGGATTCACGGTCAGTTCGCCGGTGGCGAGCGCCGCGATCAGCCCCGTCAGCGAGCGCCGGCGGGCGGCCGGCATCGCCAGATGGGCGGGATCGATATCGGCGAGCTGGGCGACGCTGGGGAACGTGTGGGCCAGTCCGCCATGCGGATCGGTCACCGGGCTGCCGTAGGCGCTGACCAGCCGGGCGGCATGGGTTCGGGCCGCCTTGGTCGACACCTGCTGCCCGAGCACGGCCCGCACCGTCAGCTCCTCTTCGTCGACGGTGCGGGGGATGCGCTGCCCGGGCGCCTTGGCCACCACGTCTCTCAGGTCGGCGTCGGCGCCCAGCACGTCGATGACGGCTTCGGGGTCAGCGTCGAGGTCCAGCAGCCGCCGGCACCGGGCGATCGCAGTCGACAGGTCGCGGACCTGCTCGAGTACCAGCGTGCACCGCACATGGTCGGGCTGCGGTGTCAGGCTGACCACCCCGTACCCCGAGGGCAGCCGCAGGGTGCGGCGGTAGGCGCCGTCGCGTACTTCTTCGCAGCCCGGTACCGCGCCGGCCGCCAGATGCCCGAACACACCCTCGTACGCGAACGGCCTCCGCACCGGCAGTCGCAGCGACAGTGCCTGCCCGCCCGGCGCACTGCCATGCCGGTCTCGGTGGATGGTCTTGTGCCGCAGCGCCGTCGGCGTCATATCGCAGGCCGCTCGGAGGGTGTCGTTGAACTGCCGGATGCTGGCGAAGCCCGCCGCGAACGCGATATCACTGAACGGCATGTCGGTGGTCTCGATGAGCACCCGCGCCGTCTGCACCCGCTGGGCCCGGGCCAGGGCCAGTGGACCGGCCCCCACCTCGGCCTGCAGCATGCGCTCGAGTTGGCGGGTTGTGTACCCCAGCCGGGCCGCCAAACCGGTGACCCCTTCGCGGTCCACCGCGCCGTCGGTGATCAGCCGCATCGCCCGGGCGACGGCGTCTCCCCGGCCGTTCCACTCCGGCGAGCCCGGCGACGCGTCGGGACGGCATCTCTTGCAGGCCCGGAAGCCCGCCCGCTGGGCAGCCGCCGAGCTGGGATAGAAGCAGACGTTGCGGGCCAGCGGTAGGCGCACCGGGCAGCTGGGCCGGCAGTAGATACCGGTGGTCTTGACCGCGGTGACGAACCATCCGTCGAACCGGGAGTCCTTGGACTGCACGGCCCGGTAGCAGTGGTCGAAATCGTCATGCATATCTGGAACTTTGACACGCCGGCACCGACAGTACTAGCGGAAAACCGACATCGTGGTCGGCCGCTGCTAACCCACCGCGGCCTGCACGGGCTGATCGCCCCAGCCTGAGTTGCCCACCAGATCCAAGAAGCTGACCGATGGCCCGCCGTTGATCAGCTGATCCAGGTGGGCGGGAAACGAGAACGGCGGCGCCTTCATCGGGTTGGCCCGGGTGCCGTCGGCGATCGCCGACGCGATCGCATACCCCAGATCGTGGCGAGGCCACGCGGCGTGCACTCGCTCTGCGAACCCGGCCGATAGCCGGTGCTTGTCGAATCCGTTGATGTCCAACGCGATTCCGAGGTGCGAAACCGCATGCACCGGACCGAATCGGTGCGCCAGCCCGACGCTGGTATGCAGTGCGATCGTTTGCCACACGGTCTGCACCGTGTCATCGCCGACGTCATGTTCGCGGAGGAAGCGGGCCGCGGCATCGGCCCCGTCGACCTCGAAACGCTGGTCTCCACCACCGACGTCGGTGACGCCCAGATCATGCAAGACGCAACTGAGGAAGACGAGTTCGTCGTCGTAGTCGACCCCGGCGCGCAGACCGTCGGCGGCCGCGAGCTCACGGCCGAACAGGTAGCTGCGGACACAGTGGTTGGTGATGTATGCGGGGGAGGCGTCGGTTGCGAGCTGCAGTGCAGCCGAACAGATGTCGGAGTCCGGGAAGCCCCACTGGGCTGAATCGCTGACGGTCATCCCATCACGGTGCCCAACCCGAGCCCGGCGCACCAGTGGCTCACATGCCGGGTACCCCTCGGATCGGGACACCAGCCGGCCGCGGAAGGTGTTGCGGTAGGTCTGCGGTGCCACGCCGGTGAGGCGGCGAAACTGTTCACGGAAGTTGGCCGGCGAGCTGAAGCCCACCAGGCGCCCGATTTTCGGCACGCCTTCGGCCGTGCTCTCCAGCAATTGCTGCGCATGACGCACCCGCCCGTCGGTCACCCACTGCATGGGAGTCTGACCCATCTCGGACTGGAATCGCCGGTTGAGGGTGCGAATGCTCATCGCCCCTGCGCTCGCGATATCGGCGAGGGTGAGCTCTGTGGAGGCATTCTGCTCGATCCAGGCCAGCACGATATCCAAGGTATCGTGTGCGGCAATAGTGTTGGCGGGCAGCTGATTACGGACGATGAACTGCGCCTGCCCGCCGCTTCGGTGCAGCGGCGCGACCGCAAGCCGCGCCGCGGTCGCGGCGACCGAGGAGCCGTGATCACGCTGCACCATGTGCAGGCACAGATCGAGACCCGCTGAGGCGCCGGCCGAGGTGAGGATCTGCGGCCACCCAGTGGGTGGTGGCCCGGCGTCCGTCGAGCAGCCCCGCGGCGATCACGTCGGCGGGAACGTCGGTGGCGACGCGTAGCGGGCCCGCCGTGACCATCGGTGTGGCCGCGCAGACCAGCACGCGGTAGCCGTTGATCCCATCCGGCAGCGGCACCCGGCTGAATACCTCTACCGCAGTGGCCAAGTCGAATGCGATGACATCGTCCAGCGCGGTGGCCGGATTCAGGCGGGTACTGCCAGCCGGGTCGGCTGGTCGTGGCCGCGCAACGTCACCGTCTCGCCGAGGCTCCAGTGCGCGCGCTCCTGCTCACTGGCATTCTCGACCGTCACCGCCGACGCCAGCACTCGGCTGTCGCCGGTCTTGGCCAGCTCCGACAGGCGTGCGGCCTCATTGACCGGTCCGCCGATCACGGTGTACTCGAATCGCTCGTTGGCACCCACGTTGCCGGCCACCACCTGCCCGGCAGTGACCCCGATGCCCGCGGGGCATTCGGGGACCTCGCGGTCCAGCCGCCGCACGATCGTACGGGCCGCGGCCAGTGCGTCGTCTTCCGGTTTCTCCAACGTGACAGGGGCGCCAAAGATCGCCAGCGTCGCGTCGCCTTCGAACTTGTTGACGATCCCGTGGTGGCGGTCGACCTCCTCGACGACGACGGCGAAGAACCGGTTGAGCAGTTCGACCACCTCGATTGGCGGCAGCGTGCTGACCAGTTGGGTGGATTGGACGATGTCGACGAAAAGCACTGCCACATGGCGCTCTTCGCCACCCAGCGTGGGCCGCTGCAGTTCGGCCGCCGCGGCGACCTCGCGGCCGACATGGCGGCCGAACAGATCGCGCACCCGCTCGCGTTCCCGAAGCCCGTTCACCATCGAGTTGAATCCGCGTTGCAGCTCGCCGAGTTCGGTGCCGTCGAACACAACGAGGTTGGCGCTCAGATCGCCCTCCTCGACGCGTTTGAGCGCCGAGCGCACCACGCGCACCGGAGTCGCGGTGAGCCAGGCGAGAATCCACATCAAGAGGAAGCCGAACACCAGCGCCGCCAGCGAGATGATGATGATCGCGACTTCCAGCTGCGTCCTGGTGAGATTCTTCAGGAGCAACGAAAACATTGCGGTCAGACCGATTCCGATCATCGGCGCCCCGGAGACCAGCATCCACACCGTCATCGTGCGGCCCATGATCCCGGGCGCCAGGCGGTGCGGCGGCGGCCCCGCCGCCAGTGCCTGGGCCGCCACCGGGCGCAGCGCGAACTCGGTGAACATGTAGGCGCCGGTGGACACCAGGATCCCGCAGAAGCCGACCCCGAGGGCGATCCGGGGGATGAACGCGGTGTCGTACAGGCCGTAGAGGATGGTGAACGCCACGGTGCCCACCGCCCAGAGCGTCAGCTGGGCCATGGCGACCCGCCACGGGGTGAAAAACGCGTTGCGTTGGTCGACTCGTGTCGGCGTACGCCCCTCGACGGCCCAGCGGAGGTCGTTAACCGTGCGGGTGGTGATCCACCAGCTGCCGAAGGCCAGCGCGAACGCGGCATAGGCGGGGGCGACCGCGTAGGTGAGCCAGGGCGGCACGTCGTGGAACACGCTGGGCACCGGGAACGCCACGGTCACGAACAGTGCTGCCACCAGGATGCCGAGGACGTTCACCGTCAGCAGAGACACAGTGACCAGCGTCTGGATTCGGACCCGCCGGCGGGCGGGGCTTTCGTTCACCTTGCCCAGCAGCAACGACCCGTAGGCCGGTGTGCCGGCCAGTCGGCCGCTCTGCCGGGTCACCCGTTCCAGAACCCGGCCCAACCGCTGCGCAACGCTGGGGTGGGAACTCATGGTGGCGTCAGCCTAATTCGTCGCGGTGCGCAGACCCTAAGCTTGTGCGGTGCGCCTCGTGATCGCTCAATGCACCGTCGACTACGTCGGCCGTCTCACCGCCCACCTGCCCTCTGCTCGCCGGCTGCTGCTGATCAAGGCCGACGGCTCGGTCAGCGTGCACGCTGATGATCGCGCCTACAAGCCGCTGAACTGGATGAGCCCGCCCTGCTGGCTCACCGAGGAGACGCCGGACGATTCTTTGCCGGTGTGGGTCGTGGAGAACAAGACCGGTGAGCAGCTTCGCATCACCGTCGAAAGCATCGAGCACGACTCCAGCCACGAGCTCGGGATCGACCCCGGGCTGGTGAAGGACGGTGTCGAAGCCCATCTGCAGAAGCTGCTGGCCGAGCACATCGAGCTGCTGGGTGACGGCTACACGTTGGTTCGGCGGGAATTCATGACCGCGATCGGCCCGGTGGACATCCTGTGCCGCGACGACGAGGGCCGCACGGTCGCGGTGGAGATCAAGCGCCGCGGCGAGATTGACGGCGTCGAGCAACTGACGCGCTACCTCGAACTGCTCAACCGCGACAGCTTGCTGGCCCCGGTCAGCGGCGTGTTCGCTGCCCAGCAGATCAAGCCGCAGGCGCGCACCCTGGCCACTGATCGTGGGATACGTTGTGTCACTCTCGATTACGACGTCATGCGCGGTATGGACAGCGACGAGTTCCGGCTCTTCTGATGCCTCGGCGCCGGCCGGAACGTGGGAAGGGGAGCGGCTTGCCGCCGCTGGGGGGCCAGCGCCGAATCGAGGCGGGCGCCGACGGGTTCGACTACGAGGTGCGACCGGTGCCGGGCGCGCGCGCCGTCAAGAACTATCGCTGCCCCGGATGCGATCACGAAATCCGTTCGGGAACAGCACATGTCGTGGTGTGGCCGGTCGATCAGGGTGACGCTGGGCTGGCGGACCGACGGCATTGGCACACCGCGTGCTGGGCCAACCGTGCCACCCGAAGCCCGACTAGAAAGTGGTCTTAGCCTCTGCCGGAGGGCTTGCGGGCCGGCCGGTCAGTCGCGCTGCGCGAGCCAGCACCCCCGGGTTTCTTGACGCTGCGCGGCGCCGGGTTCGCGGTGCCTACCCTCGGCGGATCCTTTCGCGCGGTGACCGCGTTCGCGCCGCGGCCCTTCAACTGCGCCCGAGCGGACGTCGCCGCCGACATCGTTCGCTGACTGCTGGATGCGCTTGGGACCCAAGGTGGTTGGTACGGATCGGGAAACTGGATGCCGGCACCGGTCAGCACCATCTGCGCGATCACGCCCGGCAAACCGAGCGGACTGGGGCCGTTTCCACTCGCCGGCGTGAACACCCCGATGGAATAGAACGGAGCCCCGGGCACTCCGCCGTTGAGGAGGCCGTCGACGATACGGGCCGGGATGTTGACGACGGCGTTGACGAGATCGACGGGATCGCCCTTCTTGACGGCGTCGCCGATCTCCGTGAGCGACAGGCCTGCAGCGGCAACGCCGGACAGGAGTGGGCTTACTGCCGCCAACGCATAGCCGGGGACGAGCAGCGGGCTGAACAGGGCAAGCATGGGGGCAACCGCTGCCGCCGACCGCAGGACTCCCACCGGGTTCGTCACGATCGCCCCGGCCAACGCGGGCACGACCACGGCGTACTCCCACGCGAGGGCGCCTACGTTGCTGAGTGTCCGTTGCGCGACTTGGGGATAGAACTCGAGCGGACTCGGCGCAGCGGTGAGCCGCAGCGCCGGTGCGGCGACGGTGATGCTGGTCGCGGTGATGGTGTGGTGCGGCGGTGACATCGTCGAGGCGGCGAGGACACCTGCCACTGCCAGGGCGGTACCCGACGTCAACAACGAACGTGCGCCTGCAGATTGGACCGACATGGCTCGCCTCCTGACCGGGCGGCGCCGATAGCGCTGCACCCTGCGGTCAGTGTCAGGCGGAGGAGACCAAATGAGTGCAGTAGCTCCCTACTGCACTTCGTTCAGCGGCGTACTAGTGCGACGCGGCGGGCTCGACGAGTTCCACCAGGACGCCACCGGCATCCTTGGGGTGGATGAAATTGATGCGCGAGTTGGCCGTTCCGCGCCGCGGTGCGTCGTAGATCAACCGGACACCCTGGCCGCGCAACTGCTCGGAGATGGCGTCCAGATCGCTGACCCGGTAGGCCATCTGCTGGATGCCGGGGCCGCGCTTGTCGATGAACTTGGCGATCGTCGACGTCTCGTCGAGTGGGGCCATCAGCTGGATCTGCGCGCAGTCCGCCGCGGCGTTTTTCAGCGACAGCATTGCCTCGCGAATACCCTGGTCTTCGTTGATCTCCTCGTGCACCAGGATCATGCCAAGGTGCTCGTGATACCACTGGATGGCCGCATCGAGATCCGGCACCGCGATGCCGACGTGGTCGACGGCGGTGACGAGCGCACTGGCCAGGACTGGGCGGGCGTCAACTTGCTCAGTGGTCATAACGCAAAGGTAACCTAATCAGATCGGATTCAACTACTGGGGGATCCGTGAATAGCCGCATCGAAGCGGCTCAAAACGTGCATGGAGGCAGGAATGACGACATCGGTGATCGTTGCTGGAGCTCGTACTCCCATCGGCAAGCTGATGGGCTCCCTCAAGGATTTCTCGGGCACCGACCTGGGCGCGATCGCCATCAAGGCGGCCCTGGCGAAGGCGAACGTCCCGGCGTCGCTGGTCGAGTACGTGATCATGGGCCAGGTGCTGACCGCCGGCGCCGGCCAGATGCCGGCCCGCCAGTCAGCGGTGGCCGCCGGGATCGGCTGGGACGTGCCCGCCCTCAGCATCAACAAGATGTGCCTGTCCGGGATCGACTCGATCGCACTCGCTGACCAGCTCATCCGGGCCGGTGAGTTCGACGTCGTCGTGGCCGGTGGCCAGGAATCGATGACCAAGGCGCCGCACCTGCTGGTCAACAGCCGTGAGGGCTACAAGTACGGCGACGTCACGATGCTCGACCACATGGCCTACGACGGCCTGCACGATGTCTTCACCGACCAGCCGATGGGCGCGTTGACTGAGCAGCGCAACGACGCCGACAAGTTCACCCGCCTCGAGCAGGACGAATTCGCCGCCCTCTCGCATCAGAAGGCTGCCGCGGCGTGGAAGGACGGGGTGTTCACCGACGAGGTCGTGCCGGTGAAGATTCCGCAGCGCAAGGGCGACCCGATCGAGTTCACCGAGGACGAGGGAATCCGGGCCAACACCACGGCCGAAACGCTGTCCGGCCTGCGGCCCTCATTCCGTAAGGACGGCACCATCACCGCCGGTTCGGCGTCCCCGATCTCCGATGGCGGTTGTGCTGTCGTGGTGATGAACAAGGCCAAGGCGCAGGAACTGGGCCTGACGTGGCTGTGCGAGATCGGTGCTCACGGTGTGGTCGCGGGCCCGGATTCCACGCTGCAGTCCCAGCCGGCCAACGCGATCAAGAAGGCCGTCGCGCGGGAGGGCATTGGGCTCGACGACCTCGATGTTATTGAGATCAACGAGGCGTTCTCCGCGGTCGCGCTGGCCTCGACCCGTGAGCTCGGCGTGGACGCCGACCGGGTCAACCGCAACGGTGGTGCCATCGCGGTCGGCCATCCGATCGGGATGTCGGGTGCGCGTATCACCCTGCACGCGGCGCTGGAGCTCTCGCGGCGCGGTTCGGGCTACGCGGTGGCCGCGCTCTGCGGCGCCGGCGGCCAGGGCGATGCGCTGATCCTGAGGGCTGGCCAGAGGTAGCGGCGGTCGCAGCAACGACGCAGCGTAGTAGCTGGCTCACTGCTGCGGCACAATGGCGGCATGACGAGCACCTTTGATATCCGCAGCACGGCTGGGCGGTTCCGTTTGGTGGCGCTGGCCGAAGCGGTGAGCTGGGTTGGGCTGCTGGTCGGGATGTACTTCAAGTACCTGGGCAGCCCGCGCACCGAGATCGGAGTCAAGGTCTTCGGCATGGTGCACGGACTGGTGTTCATCGCCTTTGTGATCGCTGCTCTCCTGGCTGGGCTCGCCTACAAGTGGGGCATCGCGACGTGGTTGCTGGCGTTGCTGGGCAGCATCGTGCCGCTCGGAAGTGTGATCTTCCTCATATGGGCTGATCGGACGGCCAAATTGGGTGGTGGGGCAGCTGCGGCGGTTTCTACTCAACCGCGGGATTCCGCCCCGTCGGCGACGTGACAGACTTGGGTACGTGACGCGTCCACGCCCCTCGATCGGCCCCGCCTTGGCCGCCGGTGCCGTCGATCTATCCGGTCTCAAACAGCGGGCCCAGCAGCCCGCATCGGGCGGTGCGACCGCCCCAAGTGGTGGCATAGAGGTCACCGAGGCGAATTTCGAAGCCGAGGTGCTGGTCCGCTCCGGTGAGGTGCCGGTTGTGGTGGTGCTCTGGTCGCCCCGCAGCGAGACGTCGGTGCAGCTGGCCGAGGTGCTGGGCGCGCTGGCCGCTGACGACAACGGCACGTGGACGTTGGCCACGGTGAACGTCGACGTGGTTCCGCGGGTGGCCCAGATGTTCGGCATCGAGGCGGTGCCGACGGTGGTGGCACTGGCAGGCGGGCAGCCGCTGGCCAGCTTCCAAGGCCCGCAACCCCCTGAGCAACTGCGTCGCTGGGTCGACTCGCTGCTGTCGGCCACCGCCGGAAAGCTCTCCGGCTCGGGCGATTCCGAGGACGAGGCGGCCGTCGACCCGGTCTTGGCGCAGGCGCGCGACCTTCTGGAGGCCGGCGATTTCGCGGGCGCGACGGCGGCGTATCAGGCCATCCTGGACGGCGATCCGGCGAATGCCGAGGCCAAGGGCGCGCTGCGGCAGATGACGTTCCTCGAGCGCGCCACGGCCCAGCGTCCCGACGCGGTCGCCGCCTCCGATGCGGCGCCCGACGACATCGAGGCAGCCTTCGCCGCGGCCGATGTGCAGATCCTCAACCAGGACGTCATCCCCGCCTTCGATCGGCTGATTGCCTTGGTGCGCAAGACAACCGATGACGAGCGCACCAAGGTGCGCACCCGGCTGATCGAGCTGTTCGAGTTGTTCGACCCGGCCGATCCTGATGTGATCACCGGCCGGCGCAACCTCGCCAACGCGCTGTACTGAGTCCGCTGTCTGATCCCTCAGGCGGGCTCGAGCCAGATCGCTGAGGTGGGCGGTAGCACCAGCGTCGCCGACGCCGGACGGCCGTGCCACGGCTCATCGCTGGCCTCGACGGCACCGAAGTTGCCCGCCCCAGCACCGTTGTAGATCGTCGCGTCGCTGTTGAGCACCTCGCGCCAGGTCCCGCTGTGCGGCAAGCCCAGTCGGTAGCGGGTGTGCTCGGAACCGGAGAAGTTGAACACACACGCCAGCACCGAACCGTCACTGCCGTAGCGCAGGAAGCTCAGCACGTTGTTGGCCGAGTCGTTCGCGTCGATCCAGGAATAGCCATCCGGTCTGGTGTCCTGGCTCCACAACGCCGGACGGCTGCGATACAGCCCGTTGATATCGGCGACGAAACGCATGATCCCGTTGGAGTAGCTGTTCTCGTCGAGCTGATACCAGTCGACGCCGCGTTCCTCGGACCATTCCGCTCGCTGACCGAACTCTTGGCCCATGAACAGCAGCTGCTTACCGGGATGCGCCCACTGATACGCCAGCAGACTGCGCAGCCCGGCCGCCTTGACGTGATCGTTGCCCGGCATCCGGCCCCACAGCGTGCCCTTGCCGTGTACCACCTCGTCGTGGCTGATCGGCAAGACGAAGTTCTCGCTGAACGCGTAGAGCAACGAGAACGTCAGCTCGCCGTGGTGATAGGTGCGATAGATCGGATCGCGGCTGATGTAGTCCAAGGTGTCGTGCATCCACCCCATGTTCCACTTCATCGAAAAGCCAAGCCCGCCAAGGTTGGTCGGGCGGGTCACGCCGGGCCATGAGGTGGATTCCTCGGCGATCGTGACGATACCGGGCGCCATCTTGTGGACGGTCGCGTTCATCTCCTGAAGGAACTGCACCGCCTCGAGGTTCTCCCGGCCGCCATAGATGTTCGGCGTCCAGCCACCGTCCGGGCGGGAGTAGTCCAGGTAGAGCATGGATGCGACGGCATCCACCCGCAGGCCGTCGACGTGGAATTCCTGCAACCAGTACAGGGCGTTGGCCACCAGGAAATTGCGCACCTCGGCCCGGCCGAAGTCGAAAACATAGGTGCCCCAGTCGAGTTGCTCACCGCGGCGCGGGTCGGAGTGCTCGTAGAGCGGTGTGCCGTCGAAGCGGCCCAGCGCCCAGGCGTCCTTGGGGAAGTGCGCAGGCACCCAGTCGACGATCACGCCGATACCGGCCCGGTGCAAGGTGTCCACCAGTAACCGGAATTCGTCGGGCGTTCCGAACCGTGACGTCGGGGCGTAGTACGACGTCACCTGATAACCCCATGAGCCGCCGAAGGGATGTTCGGCCACCGGCAGCAGTTCGACGTGGGTGAAGCCCTGGGCGAGAACGTATCCGGTGAGTTGCTCGGCCAAATCGCGATAGCTCAGGCCGGGCCGCCACGAACCGAGGTGAACCTCGTAGGTGCTCATCGGTTCGAACACCGGGTTCACCGCCGCGCGCTGCGCCATCCAGCCGTCGTCGTCCCAGGTGTAATCCGAGGTGAACACCCGCGACGCGGTGTGCGGGGGGACCTCCGTCGCGAACGCGAACGGATCGGCCCGGTCGATGACCGAACCGTCGACCCCGTGCACCCGGAATTTGTACAGCCCGTCGGTGGGGAAGTCGGGCCAGAACAGCTCCCACACGCCGCTGGATCCGAGCACACGCATCGGGGCGTCGTTGCCGTCCCAATGGTTGAACTCGCCGATCAGGTTGATGCCCTTGGCATTCGGGGCCCATACCGCGAACGAGACGCCCTCTACGACACCGTCGGCGGTGGTGAACGATCTCGGGTGTGCGCCCAGAATCTCCCAGAGCCGCTCATGGCGTCCCTCGCCGTACAGGTAGAGATCCATCTCGCCCAGGGTGGGCAGGAACCGGTAGCCGTCGGCGACGGTGATGGTGTGTCCGCCCGGATAGGTGACTTCGAGCCGGTAGTCGACCAGGTTGGTGAACGGCAGCGCTACGGCGAAGAGGCCGGAGTCGATGTGGGCCAACGGGTGGCGCTCGTCGCCCACCAGGGCCACGACCTCCTCGGCATGCGGCTTGAGCGCGCGGATGACGGTGTGGTCGCCGTACTCGTGGGCACCCAGAATGCTGTGCGGGCTGTGATGCACGCCGCCGACCAGTCTGGCCAGCTCGGCAGGATCGGGTGCCAGATGCGGGCTGGCGAGTTTGTCGGTTCTCGTCATTGCCAAGCCTCCTTTGCAGTTTCCGTCACTCCCGCCGCAGCAGACTTGCTCTCTGCTCCTGCGGGATCAACGGCATGTTCAAGATGTGCGCGACGGCCCGCGAGGGCTCCAGTCGCACATAGTTCGACTGTCCCCACTGGTATTCCTCTCCGGTGATCTCGTCCCGGACCCAGAACCGGTCATAGGGGTGCATACCCAGTGCGGCCATATCCAGCCACACAGTGCCCTCCTCGGCGCCGAATGGGTTCAGCGTCACCACCACCAGCACGGTGTCGCCGGAGACCGGATCGAACTTGCTGTAGGCCAGCAGTGCGTCGTTGTCGATGTGGTGGATCGTGATGGTGCGCATCTGGCACAGCGCCGGGTGGACGCGGCGAATCTCGTTGAGGCGCTTGAGGAACGGCTCAAGTGAGAGGCCCTGCTGCAACGCCCCTTCGAAGTCGCGCGGTCGCAGTTCGTACTTCTCGGAGTCCAGGTATTCCTCGCTGCCCTCCCGCACCGGCAGGTGCTCGAACAGCTCGAAGCCCGAGTACACCCCCCAGGACGTGCCCATGGTCGAGGCCAGCACGGCCCGGATCGCGAACATGCCCGGTCCACCGTGTTGCAGGCTTTCGTGCAGGATGTCGGGGGTGTTGACGAAGAGGTTGGGCCGCGTGTAGTCGGCATGTTCGGCGATCTGACGGCCGAACTCTTCGATCTCCCACTTGGCGGTGCGCCAGGTGAAGTACGAATACGACTGGGTGAAGCCGAGTTTCGCCAGACCGTTCAACCGGGTCGGCCGGGTGAACGCCTCGGCCAGGAACAGCACGTCGGGGTCGACCGATTTGACCTGACTGATCAGCCACGCCCAGAAGTTCGGCGGCTTGGTGTGCGGGTTGTCGACCCGAAAGACCTTGATGCCGTGGTCTATCCAGTGCCGGACCACCCGCAGGACTTCGTCGTACAGGCCGCCGGGATCGTTGTCGAAGTTCAGCGGATAGATGTCCTGGTACTTCTTCGGTGGGTTCTCCGCGTAGGCGATCGTGCCGTCGGGCAGCTCGGTGAACCACTGCCGATGATCTTTGGCCCACGGGTGATCCGGTGCGCACTGCAGCGCGAGATCCAGTGCCACCTCGAGACCGTTGTCGCGTGCGGCGGCCACAAACCGGTCGAAGTCGTCGATGGTCCCCAGCTCGGGATGGACGGCGTCGTGGCCGCCTCCGTCGCTGCCGATCGCCCACGGCGACCCCACATCACCGGGTTCGGCCGTCACGCTGTTGTTGCGGCCCTTGCGGTGCACCTTGCCGATCGGGTGGATCGGCGGCAGGTAGACGACGTTGAATCCCATTCCCGCGACCCGGGGCAGCGTTGCCGCCGCGGTGGCGAACGTGCCGTGCACCGGCCTGCCGTGCTCGTCGCGGCCACCGGTGGAGCGGGGAAACAGCTCGTACCAGGCGCTGCAGCGGGCCAGCGGGCGGTCCACCCAGATCCCGTAGGTGGCGCCCCGGGTGACCAGCTCGCGCAGCGGGTATTGCGCCAGCAGATCGGTCACCTCATGGGAGAGCGCCAGCGCCGCGCGGGTCAGCGGGTCGCCGGGCTCCCGCAGTGCCGCCGCGGCGTCGAGCAGCGGTGTGCGGCGATCGCGCGGCACCCCGGTGGCCGCCCGCGCCAGCAGGCGCGCGCCGACCAGCAGATCGTTGTCGAGTTCCGATTCGCCTTGACCGGCGTTGAGTTTTGCGGTGACGGCGTGCCGCCAGGTGGTGATCGGGTCACCCCACCCGTCGATCCGAAACGTCCAGAGCCCCACCCGGTCGGGCACGAATTGGCCGTGAAACAGATCCGGTGTGCGTCCGGTCGCCATCGCGTAGAGCGCTGGCTTGATCCGGCTGGCGGCCGGCGCGGCCTCGGCCAGATCGGCACCCTCTAGGGCCTTGACCCGGCGTGCAGGGCTCTGCCCGAGCTGCGGATAGGCCGTTCCGAGGTAGCGCACCACCAACGTCGCTGCGACCGCGTCGTGGCCTTCCCGCCACACCGATCCCGATACCGGCACCACTTCGCCGACGACCGCTTTGGCCGGGTAAGTACCGCAGGACACGACGGGCGCGACGTCATCGATCTCGATACGACCGGGCACCCAACCACTCCATTCCTGAACTTGTGCGGCGTGGTCTGCCCCGCGCCGGCTCCGTCGGTCTTCTCGTTGTCGGTCTTCGTTGCTCGGGGTAACCGCATCGCGCTCTATTCACACCGTAGTAGTCCGAATGAATGCGGGGGGAAGAAGCTCGCGGTCGGCCCTCGGCACCGGCCGATCTCAGTAAGGTTGGAACACGTGAAGGCACTCCGCAGGTTCACGGTCCGCGCCCATTTGCCCGATCGGCTCGCAGCACTCGGGCGGCTGTCCACCAATTTGCGGTGGTCGTGGGACAAACCGACACAGGACCTGTTCGCCTCGATCGACCCGCAGCTGTGGTTGCAGACCGGTCAGGATCCGGTGGCACTGCTCGGTGCGGTCACCCCGGCGCGGCTCGACGAGCTGGCCACCGACGAGCCGTTCCTGAGCGCCCTCGACCAGCTTGCGGCCGATCTGGACGACTATCTGAACCGGCCTATGTGGTTTCAAGAGGAGCGGCGGTATCAGGAGCAAGGTTCCGCCGTCATGCCGACGGGTATCGCGTACTTCTCGATGGAGTTCGGCGTCGCCGAGGTGCTGCCCAACTATTCGGGCGGTCTGGGCATCCTGGCCGGCGACCACCTCAAGTCCGCCTCGGACCTGGGTCTGCCGCTGATCGCCGTCGGCCTGTACTACCGGTCCGGATACTTCCGCCAGTCGCTGACCGCCGACGGCTGGCAGCACGAGAACTATCCCTCGCTCGACCCGCAGGGGCTCCCGCTGCGGCTGTTGACCGACGCCGCCGGTGCGCCGGTGCTGGTGGAACTCGCGATGCCCGACGCCAAGGTGCTGCGGGCCCGGGTGTGGGTGGCGCAGGTGGGCCGGATTCCGCTGCTGCTGTTGGACTCTGACATCCCCGAAAACGAGCATGATCTGCGCAACGTCACCGACCGGCTGTACGGCGGCGACCAGGAACACCGCATCAAGCAGGAGCTGCTGGCCGGGATCGGCGGAGTGCGGGCGATTCGCGCGTTCACCGCGATCGAAGGCCGGCCCGCTCCCGACGTGTTCCACATGAACGAAGGCCACGCCGGATTCCTCGGCGTGGAACGTATTCGCGAGTACATGTCCGAGCAGCAGCTGGATTTCGACACCGCGCTGACCCTGGTGCGCGCCGCGACGGTGTTCACCACGCACACCCCGGTTCCGGCCGGCATCGACCGGTTCCCGGTCGACATGGTGCAGCGCTATTTCGGTGACGACGGCAAAACCGGGCTGCTGCCCGGTGTTCCGGTCGGGCGCGTGCTGGCGTTCGGGGCCGAGGACGACCCGTCGAAGTTCAACATGGCACACATGGGCCTGCGGCTTGCCCAGCGCGCCAACGGGGTGTCACTGCTGCACGGGCGGGTCAGCCGGACCATGTTCGACGAATTGTGGCCCGGCTTCGACCCTTCCGAGGTGCCGATCGGGTCGATCACCAACGGCGTACACGGCCCCACCTGGGCCGCCCCGCAGTGGTTGCAGCTCGGCCGCGAGCTGGCCGGGTCCACCGAGGCGCTGCGCGAGCCCAGTGTCTGGCAGCGGCTACAACAGGTCGACACCGGCCACATCTGGTGGATCCGCTCGCAGCTGCGCGCATTGCTGGTCGAGGACGTCCGGCTGCGGCTGCGCAGGTCCTGGCTGGAGCGGGGTGCGTCGGAGGCCGAACTAGGCTGGATCGCAACGGCTTTCGATCCGGATGCGTTGACCATCGGTTTCGCCCGGCGGGTGCCCACCTACAAGCGCCTCACGCTGATGTTGCGTGATCCGGCACGCCTCGAGGCACTGCTGCTCGACGAGGACAAGCCGCTCCAGCTGATCGTGGCAGGCAAGTCCCATCCCGCCGACGACGCGGGCAAGGCGCTGATCCAGCAGATCGTCAAATTCGCCGATCGCCCAGAAGTGCGTCACCGCATCGCTTTTCTGCCCGACTACGACATGTCCATGGCGCGCTCGTTGTACTGGGGTTGCGATGTGTGGCTGAACAATCCGTTGCGACCGCTGGAGGCCTGCGGCACGTCCGGCATGAAGAGCGCGCTCAACGGCGGGCTCAACCTGTCCATCCGGGACGGCTGGTGGGACGAGTGGTACGACGGCGAAAACGGTTGGGAGATACCGACAGCCGACGGTTTGGCCGATGAGAGCCGCCGCGACGACCTGGAGGCCGCCGCCCTTTACGACCTGCTCGAGAATTCGGTGACGCCACGGTTCTACGACCGCGACGACAAGGGCGTGCCGAACCGGTGGGTCGAGATGGTCAGGCACACGCTGCAATCACTGGGCCCCAAGGTGCTGGCGTCGCGGATGGTGCGCGATTACACCGAGAAGTACTACGCGCCGGCCGCCCAGTCGTTCACCAGGACCAGCGCGCCCGTCGACGGACTGCCCTTCGGTGCGGCCCGCGAGCTGGCGGCCTACCGGCTCCGGGCCAGGGAAGCGTGGCCCAAGATCCAGATCACCGATGTGGACAGCACGGGCCTGCCGGACACCCCGGTGCTGGGGTCGGAGCTGACGCTGACGGCAGCCGTGCAGCTGGCCGGACTCGAGCCCGACGAGGTGGTGGTGCAGGCCGTGCTGGGTCGCGTTGACGCCGCGGATGCCCTGCAGGACCCCACCACCGTCGCGATGGCTCACACCGGTTCCGGTGACGGCGGCACCGACATCTTCACCACGACGACCCCGCTACCGCTGGCCGGTTCGCTCGGCTACACGGTGCGGGTGCTGCCGCATAACCCCCTGCTGGCCGGTGACAACGAACTCGGTCTCGTCACCCTGGCGTAACGCTGGGAGTTCCAGATCCGGTTAGCAGGGCATGGGAGCCACCTGTAGGTTCCCAACAGGAACGTCGAAGGGGTCCCGCATCGGGGCGGACCATCGCCGTCCGGGAAGGCGTTCGGGGCAGTGGTTGTTCGTCATGCGGTGCTGATGGCGCTGGTAGGCACCTTGTTGGCGACGCCGGTACCGGCGTTGGCCGATCCTGATCCTGGTGGCCCCGACCTGGCCCAGCCCGTCACCGACCCCGCGGCCCCGCCGGTCGACGACGGCAAGGTCGCCTCCACGCCGCCGCTCAGCACCAAGTCGCCGGACGGCTGGACCCTGACGATCTCGGCCAAGGACGAGGTGCAGATGCCGATCGCGCCGCTGACCACCGCGATCTCGTCCCGCGAATACACCGTCAGCGGCGTCTTCAACGGCGCGCTCGATGGGCCGAGTGACTTGCCCAAGGGTGTGTTCGAGGTCGGCTACCAGATCGGCTGCGGTATCGACATGAGCACCTCCAACGGCGTCGCCCTGACCGGCACCGCCGGCATCAGCCCGTCCATCGGCTACTTCGGGCTGGACTTTCCCGGTGTCATGCCCGACGGCCTCGCGCCCGGCATCGGCGGGAACCTCGCCGGCGGTATCACCGTGGGCCTCAAGCCCGGCATCATCAACATCGTTCCGGTGACCAAGAAGGAGTACCGAGGCGACGCACCCTGGGTGTCCATCAGCAACTTCCACGTCAAGATCGACGGCTGTGTGGGGGAGTCGTTCATCCGCTCCTACGCGACGTTGTCGAAGTCCACTGACGAGGGTGACGCGATCCTGTCCTGGTACGGCGTGACTAAAAAAATCTGAGCAGATCTATCGACATAGAACTCAGAGCGATGAATTGGCCAAAACGTCGCTCTTAGTTCTGACTCAATGGGATTTACGGGAAGCGCTTGATGCAGCGGTCCTGATCGCCGAGCACCCCGATGCGGAACGCGTCGATGCGGTTGAACCCGGCGGGCACTGACTCACCGTTGATATCGCTGGCGACCAGGCCGTTGGTCAGCAGACCCGACACGGCCTCGTCGATATCGCCTGCCGTCAGGGCGACGGTGTTGCCGTCGGAGGTGGTGACTTCCTTGGACAGTTTGGTGGTGGCCACCCCGGTCAGGCAGGCGGTGCGCAGCCCGGCCTCGGCATTGTCGAGCACCAGGCCGCCGCGCTCGTGCTGGATCGCCAGCATGTAGCGCGATACCAGCACCGAATAAGCGGTGTTGTCGCCGGTGACCAGGACGTTGTCCTGCCCCTCGGTCGAGGCGCCCATCTTCTCCAGTCCCGGCAGGTCGACGACGATGGTGTTGGTGGCGGGGCAGAAGGACACCGGGGAGCTGGCCCTGGCGTCGGGACACTTCGATGCCGACGCGGCGTCGAAGCTCAGGGTCGGCGGATTCTTCGGCGTGAATAGGATATTCAGCGCCTCGACGATCGCCCGGGTCGACTCCTCGCTCACCGGCCACTCACCGGTCTGGTCCTGCTGCAGTTCGATGGGCAGGTCGCCGCGGCGCTGGCCGATCTCCTGGGCGTCGATGCCTGCGCAGGACGACGGTCCGTCGGTGAAGCCGAACTGGAAGGCCGAGATCCGTTCGAAAGCCGACCCGTGCTCGTCGCCGCCGTCGGTGTAATCGTCCTGGCTCAGCAGTGGGTCGCGGAACGAAATCATCGCGGCCAGAAGGTTGTTCAGTCCGTCGCCGGTGCTCAGGGTGAACCGCTTCGAGTTGCCCTCGGCCACCCACCGCAGGTAGACGCCTGCGAAGCAGTCGGCTTGCTGCTCGGCCACCAGCGTCGGGGTGCCCTTCTTGTTGAGCTTGGCCATCTTCTGGATCGCGTGGCCGTACTCGTGAGCCAGCACCATCGTGATTGCCATGTCGCCGTTGGCCTCTCGCAACGCCGGCAGCAGCACACCGCGATCCCAGCCGATGGTGTTGTCGTCCTCGCAGAAGCCGGCGTTGATCAGGCCGGAGGTTGTGTCCCCGCAGAATTCGCCGTCATAGGCGTCGGAGTCCCACGAGATGACGTCCTTGACGGGCTTGAAGTCACCCTTGAACGTGCCGCTGTAGTTGTCTTTCCAGAACTCCTCCAGATCGCTGATCGACTGGACCGCGATCTCGTCGTTCTTGCCGCCGTCGCCGTGGGAGACCTTGCGCGTCGGTGCCTCGGCATTCGAGCGCAAGCCACTGGCCCCGTCGACCGCCTGTAGGCCGCCGACCTTGAACGGGTCGTCGAACACCGACACCGCCTTGCCCGAGATCGTGGAGCCGCAGCCGGCCAGCACGACAGCGGTGCCCGCCAGGGCGAGCAGGCGGGCAAGGGATCGTCGGTGCATGAGGGCTACCCTCTCCGAGGCGTCAGACCGGCGTGAGTGGAAAATTTGCTCCCACAATAGTGCGGTCACCGGGCTCTACCGATCCCAATTCACGGGGCGACGTCGTCACGTAACCGCTGAAGTGCCTGTTTGACGCGCTCGGCGTCGGTGGTCGGCCAGAACGGCGGCAGCGACGCGCGCAGGTAGCCGCCGTAGCGCGCGGTGGCCATCCGCGAGTCCAGCACCGCGACGACGCCCCGGTCGTCCACCCGGCGCAACAGCCGGCCCGCCCCCTGGGCCAGCAGCAGCGCCGCATGAGCGGCGGCGACCGTCATGAACCCGTTGCCACCGCGGGCGGCGACGGCCCGCTGACGCGCGGTCAGCAGGGGATCGTCGGGGCGGGGGAACGGGATGCGGTCGATGAGAACCAGGGACAGCGACGGACCGGGCACGTCGACGCCCTGCCACAGCGACAGCGTGCCGAACAGCGAGGTCTCGGGATCGGCGGCGAAGCGATCGACCAGGGCCGCGGTCCCGTCGTCGCCCTGGCACAGGATCGGGGTGTCGATCCGCGCGCGTAGCGCTTCGGCCGCCGCCTTCGCAGCGCGCATCGACGAGAACAGCCCGAGGGTGCGGCCACCGGCAGCCTCGATGAGCCCGGCGATCTCGTCGAGCTGTTCGGGGTTGCCCGCGCTGTCGCGGCCCGGTGGCGGCAAATGCGCGGCGACGTAGAGGATGCCGGACTTGGCGTGCTCGAACGGGGAGCCGACGTCCAGGCCCTTCCACTTCGGACCGTCGCCGAGTCCCCACGCGCCGGCCATCGCATCGAACGAGCCGCCGACGGTCAGCGTCGCCGATGTCAAAACCGTTGTGGCGCTGTCGAACAGTCGGGTGCGCAACAGCCCGGCCACCGACAGCGGCGCCACCCGCAAGACCGGTCGTAGCGTCCCCCGGTTGTCCTCATGATCCAGCCACACCACCTCAGTGCGGTCAGGGATGGCGGGCACGAACGAGTCCAGTACTCGCGAGGCCGCGTCGCCGATCTCGGTCAGCGCCGCGATCGCCTCGCTGCGCGCCGCGGCGGCCTTGGGGTCCTTGGGCGTTGGATCGATGTCGCCGCGGGCGGCGGTGGCCGCGTCCCGCAGCGCGGTCACATAGGTGCCCAGCTCCTCGTCGAGATAGTCGAGCCGGCCCGGCTGGGCGTCGTGGATCGCCGAGGAGAACGTCGCCACCGCCGCCTCCATCCGCTGGACGAGCTGCGGGCTGACCAGCCGGGTGATGCGCCGAGTGGCCACCCCGAGCGGGGCGGGGGTCAGCTCGCCGGTGGCCACCGAGGTAACCCGGTCCACCAGTTCGTGCGCCTCATCGACCACCAGGTATTTGTGTTCGGGCAGTACCGCCGCGTCGGCTATCGCGTCGATGGCCAGCAGTGCGTGGTTGGTGACGATGATCTCGGCGCGGCCGGCTTCGCCGCGCGCCCGTTCGGAGAAGCAGTCGGTGCCGTACGGGCAGCGCGCCATGCCGAGGCATTCCCTGGCCGAGACGCTGACCTGCGACCAGGACCGGTCGGGTACGCCCGGCTTCAGCTCGTCACGATCGCCGGTCTCGGTGGACGACGCCCACGCCGTCAGCCGTGCGACGTCGCGGCCCAACGCGGTCGCGGCGACGGGTTCGAACAGCTCTTCCTGCGGGGCCTCGGCGTTCTCTTCGCCGCCGCCGTTGTGAATCTTGTTCAAGCACAGATAGTTTCGGCGCCCCTTCAGCAGGGCGAACTTGGGCCGGCGGGGGAGGGCGGCGGCCAGCGCGTCGACCAGCCGGGGCAGGTCGCGGTCGACGAGCTGGCGTTGCAGGGCTATCGTCGCGGTGGACACCACGACGGGAGTTTCGTCGGCCACCGCCCGGGCGATCGCCGGAATGAGGTAGGCCAGTGACTTGCCGGTTCCGGTGCCGGCCTGTACCGCCAGATGCTCACCGCCGGTGAAGGCCTGTGCCACCGCCTCGGCCATCTGCACCTGGCCGGGCCGCTCGTTGCCGCCCAACGCGGACACCGCCGTCGCCAGCAACTCGGTCACCGGCGGCAATTCGTCCGCGCTCACCGCATCGGCACCTGGCGGGTCGGGATCGCCGGCTCACCCTGGGACAGGGCCAGCCCTTCCCATGGCAGGCTGCGCAGGCCGCTGGCCACCAACGTGCGCGCCGCAGCCAGATCGGGTGCGGCGACGGGCTGCCCGCCGCGCACCAGGGGAACGGTCAGCGCGCGCGAGGGGTCGGTCAACTCGGGGGGTGCGGACACCGGATAGATGACCTCCTCGATGATCGTGCCCGTCGGCCGGGACAGCCGCACGGCCGCCTTGCGGCCGCCGTGAGATTCCTTGCGGCTGCTGCGTTTTTCCACCGGCAGGCCGTCCACCTCGACGAGCTTGTAGACCATGCTGGCCGTCGGGGCGCCGGAGCCGGTGGCCACCGAAGTCCCGACACCATAGCTGTTGACGGGATCGGCGCGCAGCGCGGCGATCGAGAACTCGTCGAGATCCCCGGACACCACGATCTGGGTGCCCGTCGCGCCGAGTTCGTCGAGCTGGGCGCGCACCCGCCGCGCCAGCACGCCGAGGTCGCCGGAATCGATGCGCACCGCGCCGAGTTCGGTCCCGGCGACGGCGATCGCATTGGCCACGCCGGTCGTCACGTCATAGGTGTCGACCAGCAGGGTGGTCCCGACGCCCAGCGCGTCGACCTGTGCCCGGAACGCGGCCTGCTCGTCAGGGCCGTCGGCCGTGGTGTGCAACATCGTGAACGCGTGCGCACTGGTTCCCATCGCCGGAATGCCGTAGCGGCGGTTGGCTTCGAGATTGGACGTGCCGGTGAACCCGGCGATGTAGGCGGCCCGGGCCGACGCCACCGCCGCGTGCTCGTGGGTGCGCCGTGAACCCATTTCGATCAGTGTCCGGCCGGCGGCCGCGCTGACCATCCGGGCGGCCGCCGAGGCGATCGCGGTGTCGTGATTGAAGATCGACAGCGCCAGTGTCTCCAGCAAGACACACTCGGCGAAGGTGCCGGTGACCGACAGGATCGGGGAGCCGGGGAAGTACAGCTCGCCTTCGGCGTAGCCGTCGATATCGCCGGTGAAACGGAAGTCCCGAAGGTAGTCCAGCGTCGCGGAGTCGAGGAACGCCGTCAGGGGTGCCAGTGCCTCGTCGTCGAAAATGAACTGGCTCAAGGTATCCAGGAACCGACCGGTCCCGGCCACCACTCCGTAGCGGCGACCATCGGGCAGACGGCGGGCAAACGCCTCGAATGTCGTCGTGCGTTCGGACGAACCGTCGCGCAGTGCGGCGGCCAACATCGTCAGCTCGTATTTGTCCGTCAGCAGGGCGGCGGTCACAGCGCAACGGTATCGGCCGTCCCACGGGCTGGATAGCCAATGACCCGGCTCGCTATCCTTATCCGCATGGGCTCGCAAGCAGCTCCGACTCGACCGGACGCCGCAGGACAGCAACAGACGGATTCCGTCGGTGCCCTGGACAGCCCCTGGGTGACGATCGTCTGGGACGACCCGGTCAATCTGATGAACTACGTGACATACGTTTTCCAGAAGCTCTTCGGCTACAGCGAACCGCACGCGACGAAGCTCATGATGCAGGTTCATCAGGAGGGCAAGGCCGTCGTATCGGCGGGAAGTCGCGAGTCCATGGAAGTAGACGTGACCAAGCTGCATGCCGCCGGGTTGTGGGCGACCATGCAGCAGGACCGCTGAGCGCGTGCGCAAATGGAAGCGGGTCGACACCGCTGAGGGTCCCCGTTTCCGTTCGGCGCTGGCTCCGCACGAAGCGGCGCTGCTGAAGAACATGGTGTCCTCGGTGCAGGGCATGCTCGACGAGCGCGAGGCCGCGACACCGTCGGATCCCCTGGAGCAGATCACCGGTATCCGCGCCGGCAATCCGCAGCCGCCCGAGGACTCCACCATGCGGCGGCTGCTGCCCGACTTCTTCAAACCGCAGCGTGATCATCCGGCCGGCTCGGCGGCCGCCGAAAGCCTCAACGGCGCCCTGCGCAGCCTGCATGAGCCCGGCATCATCGACGCGAAAAAGGCTGCAGCGCAACGTGTTTTGGACACATTGCCCGACGGCGGCGGCAGGTTCGAGATCACCGAGGGTGACGCCAACGCCTGGATCGCGGCGATCAACGACGTCCGGCTCGCGCTGGGCGCGATGCTCGAGATCGGACCCGAGGGCCCCGACCGGCTGCCTCCCGACCACCCGCTGGCCGGGCACCTCGACGTGTACCAGTGGCTGACCGTGCTGCAGGAGTATCTGGTGCTGGGGCTGATGGGCAAGCCCATCCGATGACACCGCGTAAGCCGATCCGATGACGGGATCGATCACCGATGTCGCAGGCATCCTGGTTGGTCATCACGAGCGCCTCGACGCCGACGCGACGCTGGGATCGGGCTGGGCCTGCGGCACCACCGTGATCGTCGCGCCGCCTGGGACGGTCGGGGCCGTCGACGTCCGGGGTGGTGCGCCCGGCAGCCGCGAGACCGATCTGCTCGACCCGTCCAACAGCGTCCGACACGTCGATGCAGTCGTGCTGACCGGCGGCAGCGCCTACGGGCTGGCCGCCGCCGACGGCGTGATGACCTGGCTGGAGGAGCAGGGTCGCGGTGTCGCCATGGTGGGCGGTGTCGTCCCGATAGTTCCGGCCGCGGTGATTTTTGACCTTCCGGTCGGCGGCTGGGGATGCAGGCCCACCGCGGAGTTCGGGTACGCGGCCGCGCAGTCCGCCGGCGTGGACGTGGCCGTCGGCACCGTCGGCGCCGGCGTCGGTGCGCGCGCCGCGGTGCTCAAGGGTGGCGTCGGCACCGCCTCGATGACACTCGATTCCGGGGTGACCGTCGGCGCGATCGTCATCGTCAACAGCGCAGGCAACGTCATCGATCCGGCCACGGGCCTGCCGTGGATGAGCCATCTGGTCAAGGAATTCGGGCTGGTCACACCGCCCGCTGAGCAGATCGCCGCGCTCACCGCCCTCGATGCCGAGTCCGGTCCGCTGAACACCACCATCGCGGTGGTCGCCACCGACGCAGCGCTGTCGCCGACCGCATGCCGCCGCTTTGCGGTCGCCGCCCAGGACGGCCTGGCGCACACCATCCGGCCGGCGCACACCCCGCTGGACGGGGACACCGTCTTCGCGTTGGCCACCGGGGCCATCGAGCTCGAACCGGACGCGGACACCCCGGCGCAGATGGCGCCGGAGACCAAGCCACTCGCGAGGCTGGGGGCGGCCGGGGCAGACTGTTTGGCGCGCGCGGTGCTGGTCGCTGTGCTGGCCGCGGAGTCGGCGGCCGGAATACCGACCTACCGCGACATGTTGCCCGGTGCGTTCGACGCATCTGCCCGCTGAGCTCGATCACAGGAGGACATCCCGCCGTGTTGGTGATCCGTGCCGACTTGGTCGACGCCATGGTCGCCCACGCCAGGGCCGACCACCCCGACGAGGCGTGCGGGGTGCTGGCCGGGCCGGAGGGGTCCGACCGGCCCGAGCGGCACATCGCGATGGTCAACGCCGAACGGTCGCCGACGTTCTATCGGTTCGATTCCGGCGAGCAGCTCAAGGTGTGGCGTTCGATGGACCAGGCCGACGAAGCGCCGGTCGTCATCTACCACTCGCACACCGCCACCGAGGCCTATCCCAGCCGCACCGATATCTCGTATGCCGCCGAGCCCGATGCGCACTACGTCCTGGTCTCCACCCGCGATCCCGACGAGCACGAGCTGCGTAGCTACCGGATCGTCGATGGTGTGGTCACCGAAGAACCTGTTTCCATCGTCGAGCAGTACGAGAGCTGAAGAAGGAGCCACCCATGCCCGTTGAGGTGTCCATCCCGACCATCCTGCGCAGCCACACCGGCGGCGAGAAGCGCGTCAACGCCGACGGCGCGACGCTGCAGGCGGTCATCGCCGACCTGGAGGCCAACTACGCCGGCATCTCGGAACGGTTGGTGGACAACGGCAAGCTGAACCGGTTCGTCAACATCTACGTCAACGACGAGGACGTCCGCTTCTCCGGCGGACTGGACACCGAAATCGGTGACGGCGACTCGGTGACAATCCTGCCCGCCGTGGCCGGCGGCTGAGCTGGAGACGAATTGACTCGCTACGGCTCGCTGATCCAAGCGGTCGGTGACACCCCGCTGGTCGGGCTGCCGCGACTGTCGCCGCGCTGGGACGACACCGACGACGGCCCGCACGTCCGGCTGTGGGCCAAACTCGAGGACCGCAACCCGACCGGGTCCATCAAGGACCGGCCTGCCCTGCGGATGATCGAACAGGCCGAGCGCGACGGGCTGCTCACACCGGGAACGACGATCCTCGAACCGACGAGTGGCAACACCGGGATTTCGCTGGCGATGGCCGCGCTGCTGAAGGGCTACCGGCTGATCTGCGTGATGCCGGAGAACACCTCGATCGAACGTCGGCAGATCCTCGAGCTCTATGGCGCGCAGATCATCTATTCGCCCGCCGAGGGCGGCTCGAACACCGCGGTGGCCCGGGCCAAGGAGCTGGCCGCCGAGCACCCCGACTGGGTGATGCTCTACCAGTACGGCAACCCGGCCAATGCCGACGCGCACTACTACGGCACCGGCCCGGAACTTCTCAAGGACCTGCCCGAGATCACCCATTTCGTCGGCGGGCTCGGCACCACCGGGACGCTCATGGGCACCGGCCGATTCCTGCGCGAGCATGTTCCGGGTATCGCGATCGTCGCCGCCGAACCGCGCTACGGCGAGGGTGTCTACGCGCTGCGCAATATCGACGAGGGCTTCATCCCCGAGCTGTACGACCCCGAGGTGCTGACCACCCGCTTCTCGGTCGGCTCGATCGACGCGCTGCGGCGCACCCGGGAGCTGATCCAGGTGGAGGGGATCTTCGCAGGCATCTCCACCGGCGCGATCCTGCATGCCGCGCTGGGCGTCGCGGCCAAGGCCGTCAAGGCCGGTCAGCGCGCCGACGTGGCGTTCACCGTGTGTGACGGCGGGTGGAAGTATCTGTCCACCGGTGCCTACGCCGGTAGCCTGGACGAAGCCGAGGAGGCTTTGGAAGGCCAGCTCTGGGCATAGACGCGGAGGTTCCGGTGAGGCACAGATGAACCAGCCGTACTCGACCATTCCGCCGCAGCCCAAGAAGCCGGCGGCGTGGAAGATCGGCGGCGCCACGATCGTGTCGTTCGTGGCGGTGCTCTACGTCATCGAGCTCATCGATCAGCTTTCGGGCCACTCGCTGGACCGCAACGGCATCCGGCCGCTCGAATCCGACGGCCTGTTGGGAATCGTCTTCGCGCCGCTTCTGCACGCCAACTGGCAGCACCTGGCCGCCAACACCGTTCCGGCTCTGGTCCTCGGCTTCCTGGTGACGCTGACCGGCATGTCGCGGTTCGTCTGGGCCACCGCGATCATCTGGATCGTCGGCGGTGTGGGCACCTGGCTGATCGGCAACGTGGGCTGCGGGCTGGAGACCAATCACATCGGCGCCTCCGGGTTGATCTTCGGCTGGCTGACCTTCCTGCTGGTATTCGGCTTCTTCACCCGGCACATCTGGCAGATCGTGACGGGCGTCGTCGTGCTGTTCGTGTACGGCAGTGTTCTGTGGGGAGCGCTGCCCGAGCTGAATACCTGCGGTGGGGTGTCCTGGCAGGGGCATCTGTGCGGCGCGGTCGCCGGCGTGCTCGCGGCCTATTGGCTGTCCGGCCCGGAACGCAAGGCCCGGGAACGGAAGAAGGCCGGTCAATTCCCCGGCCTGACCTCATGAGTGACCGCTTCGCGCCGGTCGGCATCTTCGACTCCGGCGTGGGCGGGCTGACCGTGGCTCGCTCGATCATCGACCAGCTGCCCGACGAGGACATCATCTACGTCGGGGACACCGGCAACGGCCCGTACGGCCCGCTGACCATTCCCGAGGTGCGGGCGCACGCCCTGGCCATCGGCGATGACCTCGTCGAGCGTGGGGTGAAGGCCCTCGTCATCGCCTGCAACACCGCGTCCTCGGCTTGTTTACGGGATGCGCGCGAACGCTACGACGTGCCGGTCGTCGAGGTGATCCTGCCGGCGGTGCGACGCGCGGTGGCCACCACCCGGACCGGACATATCGGCGTGATCGGGACCCAGGCGACGATCGCGTCGGAGGCCTACCAGGACGCGTTCGCGGCCGCCCGCGACGTCGACGTCACGGCGGTGGCCTGCCCGCGATTTGTGGACTTCGTCGAACGCGGCGTCACCAGCGGCCGGCAGGTGCTGAACCTGGCCGAGGGATACCTGGAGCCGCTGCAGCGCGCGCAGGTCGACACGCTGGTGTTGGGCTGCACCCACTACCCGTTGCTGTCGGGGCTGATTCAGCTGGCGATGGGGGATTCGGTCACGCTGGTATCCAGCGCCGAGGAGACGGCCAAAGACTTGCTGAAAGTGCTGACCGAGCGCGATCTGCTCCGGCCGCACGAGGCACCACCAGCGACGCGGCTATTCGAGGCGACGGGTGATCCCGAGGCGTTCACGGCCCTGGCGGCCCGCTTCCTGGGGCCGGCGATCACGGGTGTCCACCCTGTTCAGCGTCACGTCAGTGCGGCGAAGTGATTCTCATATCCAAACCCGTGATGTTTTCCTCTTGCGGCATCTGGGCATGGCAAGCTAGTGACTGTGCGAATCACCATCCTTGGTTGCTCCGGCAGTGTTGTCGGGCCTGATTCGCCGGCGTCCGGGTACCTGCTGACGGCACCGGACACACCCCCGCTCGTCCTTGATTTCGGCGGCGGGGTGCTCGGCGCGTTGCAGCGCTACGCCGACCCCAACGACGTGCACGTTCTGCTGTCGCATCTGCACGCCGACCACTGCCTGGATCTCCCCGGCCTGTTCGTGTGGCGCCGTTATCACCCGAGCCCGGCCAAGGGCCGCGGCGTGATGTACGGCCCCAGCGACACGTGGAGTCGGCTGGCCGCGGCGTCCTCGCCGATGGGCGGCGAGCTCGACGACTTCTCCGACATCTTCGAGATCCACCACTGGCAGGACAAGCAACCGGTGCAATTCGGCGCGCTGAAGGTGTTGCCGCGACTGGTGACGCATCCAACCGAGTCGTTCGGTATGCGGATCACCGACCCGACCGGTGCCACCCTGGTCTACAGCGGTGACACCGGGGTCTGCGACTCGCTCGTCGAGTTGGCCAGCGGCGCCGACGTTTTCCTCTGCGAGGCGTCCTGGACGCATGCGCCCGACCGTCCGCCGCATCTGCATCTGTCGGGCACGGAGGCGGGCCAGATGGCCAAACGGGCCGGCGTCGGCGAGTTGTTGTTGACCCACATCCCGCCCTGGACTTCTCGTGAAGACGTGATCAGCGAGGCCAAGGCCGAGTTCGATGGGCCGGTGCACGCCGTCGTGTGTGGCGAGACCATCGAGGTCCATCGGCACTGACCCGCTCCGCTAGGGTTGCGAGGTGTCCCGACGACAAGACGGCAGGCTTGACGACGAGCTGCGGCCGGTCACCATCACCCGCGGCTTTACCTCCCATCCGGCCGGCTCGGTCCTGATCACTTTCGGTGAGACCCGGGTGATGTGCACGGCCAGCGTCACCGAAGGTGTGCCGCGCTGGCGCAAGGGCTCGGGGCAGGGCTGGCTGACCGCGGAGTACGCGATGTTGCCCGGGGCCACCCACACTCGATCGGATCGTGAATCGGTGAAGGGCCGCCTCGGCGGGCGCACCCAGGAGATCAGCCGGCTGGTCGGACGTTCACTGCGGGCCTGTATCGACCTGGCGGCCCTCGGTGAGAACACCGTTGCCATCGACTGCGATGTGCTGCAGGCCGACGGCGGGACGCGGACCGCGGCGATCACCGGCGCCTACGTCGCGCTCTCGGATGCGGTCACCTATCTGGCTGCGGGCGGCAAGTTGTCCGATCCGCGCCCGCTGTCGTGCGCCATTGCCGCGGTCAGTGTCGGCGTCGTCGACGGCCGGGTGCGTCTGGACCTTCCCTACGAGGAGGATTCGCGCGCCGAGGTCGACATGAACGTCGTCGCTACCGACACCGGAACCCTGGTCGAGATTCAGGGCACCGGTGAGGGTGCGACGTTCCCGCGCTCGACGCTGGACAAGATGCTCGATGCCGCACTTGCCGGATGCGAGACGCTGTTCGCCGTGCAGCGCGAAGCGCTGGAACTGCCGTATCCCGGGGTGCTGCCGGAAGGGCCGCCGTCGAAGAAGGCGTTCGGCTCCTGACTCGGTTACTCGTCGCCAGCCGCAACGCCAAGAAGCTGGCCGAGCTGCGCCGGGTGCTCGACGCCGCCGGGGTGTCCGGGCTGACTCTGGTGTCACTGGATGATGTGCCGCCCTTCGAGGAGGCTCCCGAAACCGGCGCCACCTTCGAGGAGAACGCGTTGGCCAAGGCGCGCGACGGCTATGCCGCCACCGGCCTGCCGACGGTCGCTGACGACTCGGGGATCGCGGTCGCCGCCCTCAACGGAATGCCGGGTGTGCTCTCGGCACGGTGGGCCGGCGCGCACGGTGCGGATGCCGCGAACAACGACCTGCTGCTGGCCCAGTTGCGTGACGTTCCCGAGGATCGGCGTTCGGCGGCGTTCGCGTCGGCGTGCGCACTGGTCTACGGACCCGGTCCCGACGACTGCACGGTTGTCCGCGGCGAGTGGCCCGGGGTGATCGCCCGAGAGTCACGTGGCGACGGCGGGTTCGGTTATGACCCACTGTTCGTGCCGGAGGGGGAGACCCGCAGCGCCGCGCAGCTCAGTCCGGAGGAGAAGGATGCGGCATCGCACCGCGGCCGGGCGCTCGCGCTGCTGATACCGGCGCTGCGTGCGCTGGTCAGCTGAGCACCGCGCGTAGGGTATGACCGACGACATACCTTGTCAGCTGTCGGAGGCCCCACGACCATGACCGCCCCAGACGGAGGCCGCTCACGAAGCGGCATTCCCGCCGAGGTCATCGCTGCCAGTCGCAAGAACTTCCTCCACTTCGGCGTCAGCCGCACCACGATGGCGGACATTGCCCGAGCGGTCGGCATCCCCAGGCAGACGCTGTACAGCTATGTGTCCTCTCGCGAGGATCTGGTCGACGCCGTGCTCGTGCGGCGGATCCAGGAGATCGCCGACGACATCAAGCCGGCGAGTACAGCACGTCGTTCCTTCGAAGACGCGTTTGTCGAAACCTCCTTGGCCGCAGTGGACAAGGCGCGCACCGACCCCGAGTTGATGAACATCTTCACGACCGGCCCCGCTGATCGGGTCAGGGATGTGGTCACCGGTGACTTTCCCGAGATCCACGCCATCGTCGCGAACCTTCTCGGCCCGATCTTTGACCGCGGCGAGGAAGCGGGCGTGCTCCGCACCGACAAGACCCGCGATGAGATCGTCGACTGGATCCGCGTGGTCTACCTGGCGCTGATCAATCAGCCCCACGGGAATGCGGAGCAGGAGAAGGCCTACGTCGCAGACTTCCTGCTGCCGTCAATCATGTTCTCCCGCAAGCGCGTAACCAAACGCGGCTAATCGCGGTTCCGGCCGTCCGGCCGTACCTGTCATCTCCCGATTCCAGCGTGGGGGTACCGCGTGCCGACAGATGACAGTTGACATCATCTGTCGGACGCCGATACGGTGGCGATCATGGAACAGCGGTTTGTGCCCAGCATGCATCGGTGGGCGCTGTGGACGGGCGGCCCGCTGATGACGGCCATGTATCTCGTCGGCTGGTTGGTGTGTGCACGCATGCTGCCCACGCCGAGTCCCAGTTGGACGGCCCAACAGTTGTCGGACTGGCTCGTCGACCACGGCACCGGCTTGCTGCTGGGCTGTCTGCTGATGATCGCCGGCTGCGGTCTGTGGGGCGCCTGGGTCGCCGCGCTGACCGTCTGGACCTACCGCACCGAATCTCGTTTCCCCGTGCTGACATTCACCCAACTGATCTGTGTCGCGACGGGCCTGACCTTCTTCATCTTCGACACGCTGTTCTGGTCGGTCGCCGCCTTCCGCGCCGGACGGGTCAGCCCCGAAATCACCCAACAGCTCTGGGACGTCGGCTGGTTCGGCTTCCTGTTCACAATTTCGGTGTACATCGTGTGGGCGGTGGCGTGGGCGCTGGGCATCCTGCTCAATCCGCCCGAGTACCAGGTCTTTCCACGGTGGGCCGCATTCGTCACGTTCGGATCCGTGATGTGCTGGTCGGTCGGCCTGCTGATCATCTTCTTCAAGGACGGCCCGTTCTCCTACGCTGGTGTTCCGGCCATGTGGTTGCCGATCAGTGAGTTCTTCGTGTGGCTGGTCATCATCGACGTCCTTGCCCGTAAGGCCATCACACGCCAGGAACAGCTCAGCGCGATCGAAGGCCTCGAACGTGGAAGCGAGTTCGGCATCTATCCGCCGCAACGCGCAGAAGCCGCTACCCAGGCAATGGGGGTCTAGCGCATGTCGCTGATCGATACGCACACAACAGGTTCGGTAGCGGATGAGGCCGTGCCTCGCGAACAGGCGATAGCCGCGCGCAGTTGGGTTCCCGGTGAAGCCGGGATCTGGGCGCTGATCCTGACCGACCTCGGGGTTTTCACCGTCTACTTCGTCACGTTCATGTACCAGTGGCCGCACAACCGCGCGGCCTTCGCCGCCGGCCACGCGGCGATCAACATGTCGGCCGGCATCCTCAATACGTTCTTCCTGTTGTCGGCGTCGCTGTTCGTCGCACTCGGTGTGCAGCGCATCCGATTGGGCCTCGTCGCCCAGACGCGAAGGCTTTTCGCGTTCGCTGGTGTTGCCGGCGCCGCGTTCGTGGTCAACAAATACTTCGAGTGGTCGCACGAACTGTCCCAGGGGCACACACCCCGGACCGACACGTTCTTCCAGATGTACTTCGTGCTCACCGGGATTCACCTGGTGCACGTCCTGATCGCTATGACGCTGCTGCGGTTCATGTGGAGCCGGGCCAAAGCCGTTCGCGGCGCGCCCACTTTCGGCCAGGCCAGATTCATCGAAAACTGCGCCAGCTACTGGCACATGGTCGACCTGCTCTGGCTGGTTCTGCTCGCGCTCTTCTACTTGATGGGACGGACTGGCTGATGACGGCGACCACTCAGAACAAGTCGACGGTTCGCGTCGTGGGCGCCTGGGGCGTTCTCATGGTCCTCACCGCGGCGTCGTGGTGGATGGGCGCCGACCACGGGATCGCCGGCCTCGGATTCGACGTCGTCGCCGTCGGCATTCTGGTGCTCACTTTCGCCAAGATCGCCGTCGTCGGCCACTCGTTCATGGAACTGCGGGAGGCTGCTCCCTGGCTGCAGCGGACGTTCTTCGGGTGGTGCGCCGCGACGTGCGTCGTCCTCAGCGCGATGTATCTGAGCATGTAGGCGCGGCGACCGCGCTGGTCTGAGGAAAATTTGCCGTGTTTTTTCTAGCGCATCTAACTGTGTCATGATGCTCGGGTGGGTCGTCACTCGGTCCGGGCGGCGCACCCCGGGGTTCTGATCGCCGTTCTGGCGGCTGCCGGCATCAGTGTGTCGCTGATGCAGACACTGATGATCCCGCTGATTCCCGAACTTCCGACGCTTCTGCACACCAGCCCGGCCAATGCGTCGTGGGCGATCACGGTGACGCTGCTGACCGCCGCGGTGGCGACGCCGGTGTTCGGCCGGCTCGGCGACATGTATGGACCCAAGCCGATGCTCATCGTCTGCGCGGCCATCTTGACGGTCGGCTCGTTGCTTGCCGCGATGACCAGCTCACTGTTGCCGTTCATCGTCGGGCGCGGACTGCAGGGCTTCGGCATCCCGATCATCCCGCTGGCCATCAGCGTGCTGCGGGCCTCGATACCGGCCGACCGGGTCGGCTCGGCGATGGGGTTGATCAGCGCGTCGGTAGGGGTCGGCGGCGCACTCGGGCTACCGCTGTCGGCGGTGATCGCCGAGAAAGCTGACTGGCACATGCTGTTCTGGTGCGCGGCCGGCCTCGGCGTTGCATCGTTGTTGCTGTTCTACTTCCTGGTGCCGAAGGTCCCCACCACGTCGAATGACCGGCTGGACCCGCTCGGCACGGTGCTGCTGACCATCGGACTGGTGACCCTGCTGGTGCCGATCTCCAAGGGCTCGACGTGGGGGTGGATGAGCACCACGACACTGTCGCTGTTCGGCACCTGTCTTGCGGTCTTCGCGGTCTTCGCGTTCTGGCAGTTCCGGGTGGAAGCACCGATCGTCGACCTGCGCACGACGCTCAAACGGCCCGTACTGACCACCAACGTGGCCTCGGTCGCGGTCTGCTTTGCGTGGTTCGCGATGTCGCTGGTCGGACCGCAAATTCTCGAGCTGCCTCCCCAAACTGGCTTCGGGCTGGGCCAATCGATGCTCCAGGCGGGTCTGTGGATGGCGCCCGGTGGCCTGGCGATGATGGCCGCGGCGCCCATCGCTGCGCGAACCGCGGCTAGGCGGGGGGCGAAATTCACCCTCGTTGTCGGCGCGGTGATCATCGCCGGCGCCTATCTGGCCGGCGCCTATCTCTTGATCGGCCCTGTGCAGGTGATGATGGTCAACATCGTCCTCAGCTTCGGCGTGGGCTTCGCGTACTCGTCTCTGCCGGCGCTCATCAACGCGGCCGTGCCGATGTCAGAAACGGCCGCCGCCAACGGAATCAACGCGCTGGGGCGCTCATTCGGGACGGCGGTATCCAGTGCGGTCGTCGGGGCGGTGTTGTCGGCGATGACGATCTCGTTCGCCGGTCACATGGTGCCGTCGCTGGCGGGATTCCGCGTCGCGCTGCTGGCGGCCGCCGGCGCCGCGGCACTGGCCGCGGTGATCGCACTGACACTCCCGACTCCGGCCGGCGCAATCGCCCCGGACTGGTTGCCGGAGGAACTCGAGCTAGAGGCCGATCCGGTTTAGAGGTTGAACCGGGTCTTGAGCTCCCGGGTCTGAACCTGCTCGACGATGATGCCCAGCAGCGGAATGGTGCCGGCCAGCAGCACGCCGATGGTCTTGGCGATCGGCCAGCGCACCTTGACCGCGAGGTTGGCGGTGAACAGCAGATAGATGAAGTAGACCCAGCCGTGTACCACACCGATCCAGGTCGGCGGGTCGTCGACCTTCACGATGTACTTCAGCACCATCTCGTAGCAGAGTGCGATCAGCCAGATGCCCGTGGTCCACGCCAGCACCCGGTAGCCGAGAAGGGCTTTGCGGATCGTCTCGTTCGGCTCGCCCGCCTGCGTGTTGGCTTCGGGCGACTCGGGTGCACTCATGCGGTGGTCCTGTTCTGGTCTTCGTGGGTCTTGTCGGCCTTGGCCAGCTCGGCGAGGTAGGCGTTGTATTCGCGCATGGCGGGATCGAGCTCATCGGAAGTGGTCTGGGCCGTGGGCCGTTCGGGCAGCAGCCCGGCGGGGATTTCGGTGACCGTGTCGGCCGTCGGCGCCGCCTCGGACGGGGCTTCCTCGTAGCGGATGAACTTGCGGTAGGCGTACACGCAGAAGGCGGCGAACATCGGCCACTGCAGCGCGTAGCCCAGGTTTTGGAAGGTGCCCGAGTTCGACTCGAATCGGCTCCACTGCCACCAGCCCAGGGCCAGGCAGGCGCTGGCGGCGATGATCACTCCGATGATCAGCGCGAACCTGCGGCGGCGGGTCGTGGACACACCACGACGGTACCGTGCCAGCGGTTATAGGTTCACCGGTGCGTGACGCTCAGCACTTGGGACCGATGAATTCGTCGAGGCGCGCGGTGGCGGCCTTGCGGTAGATCGAGACGACGTATTTGGTCGACCGGGTCCACGTGATGCCGAGCTGATCGAGGGTGTCGGTGAACAGGCCGAGGATGTCTTCTCCAGTGGTTGGTGAAGTGGTAGCGGATGCTCTTCACGCCACGGTCGTTTGCGATGACGCGGCAGCCGTCACTGTGTATCAGGCCTCGGATGAAGTCTTCTGGTGCTTGGTCGACGAGTTCTTGCTGCCACGGTTCCAGCTTGATCAGCCTTCGGTGCTTGAGGCCTGGACCATGCTGAGGGAACAGGCATGGCCAGTGCTTGGAGTAGAGGCCGACAACGGCACATCCTTGGGGTTGCCAATCAACCGAGGCGTCCTGTCTTGGCATCACCGCGTTAATGGCTCTCCGGCAGCCGTCGATGATGCCGGGATATTTCTTGTCCAACGAAATCCTGAGCTTCCACACCCGATTCATTCGTGAGATGCAGCCGTCCCCGAGATACAGACCGAGGAGGTAGCAATAGTCCTTCACCGGTAGGTCGTTGAAGTCATGCACGATGCCGCAGGGCGCGTATGCGGTCGGGCGTCCCCTCTTCGCCGGTGGTCGGCAGCGCCAGTCTCTGACTGTCGGTCGAGGTATGCCCGTTCGCCGGAATATCTCGCAGTCGTTGACACCAGCGGCAATGAGTCGCTGTACGGTCTCGAAGTCTTCAGAGGTACGCATCGGGGCCGCCTCTCTGCATCAACATCGACGCTAGGACTGCCCACCGACAGATTCGGCTGTGGCGTTCGAGGTAGACTCAGACGTCTTGCGGGCGTGGCGGAATTGGTAGACGCCATGGCTTTAGGTGCCATTGTTCGAAAGAGCGTGGGGGTTCGAGTCCCTCCGCCCGCACAATTTCGGCGATGCGATCGGACCGTTCGAGGCCGTCCAGCCAATGCCGAATAGTGTTCAGGCATGACTACCGAAGCCGATCAGCCGGCCGTTGTCGCGGGTATCGACGGATCGGACACCGCGCTCGGTGCTGCCCAGTGGGCCGCGGAGTTCGCGACTAGACACGCGCTTCCGCTGACGCTCCTGCATGCGATCCCAAAGCTCCACTGGGATTTCGCCAGCGCTGACGCACCCGCGGATCTCTACGGAAGCACTCACGCCGACGGAGTGCTCGCCGCGGCGGAGGCAGCGGTGCGATCGACGCATCCAGATCTTGCGATCCACGCGACTGCCGTCAAGGGTGCGGTCGCGACAACACTGGTGGATGCCTCGGATTCCGCCCGGCTTGTGGTGGTGGGCACGGGTGCGGCGGACCATCGCGCGCTGGGCAGCCACGCCGTAAAGATCGCGCATCGGGCGCTCTGCCCCGTCGCCGTCTGGCGGCAACCGGTCGCCAAGCGGACAGGCAAGCCGCTGCCCGTCATCGTTGGTATTGACGAGTCGGACCAGTCGACCCGCGCGCTCGCCGAGGCTTTCGACATCGCTGGCACGCTACATGCTCCGCTGACGGTGGTGCATATGTGGGAGATCGGCGCGGCGGTCGGCATGGGCGATCTCGGCGGCGAGGGGCCAATCGACTGGCAGCTGCTCGATCTGTTGCAGACCCAGCAGCGCCAACGGATGGACGACTTGGTCGAACCGTTCGCCCGTAAGTACCGGAACGCCCACGTGAACAAGGTCTTTCAGGACGTCAGTCCTGCAAAGGGGCTCACCGACCTGTCCCGGGAGGCCCAGCTGGTGGTCGTCGGCAGCCACGGCCGCGGGAAGCTCGCCGATTCGATCTTCGGCTCAGTCAGCCAGAACCTGATCCATCACGCCGAATGCCCGGTGCTGGTGGTTCGGTAGAGATGTCGTAGGCCGGGGCTAGCGTCGGACCATGGCACTCAAGACCGAGAACATCACGTTCGACACCACCGATCCCGAAGGCCTGGCCGCATGGTGGGCGCGTGCCCTCGACGGCCAGGTCAATCCCATCGCCCCGCCCTTCTTCGTTGTCGTCAGCCGTCCCGAGGGACCGGGTCTGGCGTTCCAGCAGGTGGAGGATCCGACGCCGGGGAAGAACAAGGTGCACCTCGACTTCTCCACCGATGACGTCGAGGGGGAGGTCGCGCGACTGGTCGAGCTGGGCGCCACCGAAACCGCCCGCAACAGCTTCGGTGACTTCGGCTGGGTGGTGCTCTCTGACCCCGAGGGGAACGCGTTCTGCGTGGCCCCGCAGGGCTAGCTGTTCGCTGCAGGTCAGCAGAAACTTGAAACTGCTGTACTTTTTCCAGCCGAGACCGGGCTGTGCGCAGACGGGGAGCTGGAGAAATTTGTTGCCGACGGCGCTACCAAGATCGGTGCGCCGGGGTTGCGACAGGTCCATCAGTTGGTCCGGCGACTGCGCGGTCGGGCCCGGCGAACGCCAGGTTCCAACCAACCCTCCAGTGGGCGTCGCCCGGGTTTACGGCGCGCCTGGTGGGGCTTCGGCGACGATCCTCTCGCGGTGGCGTATGTTGTTCGTTATACGTGACCTGCGTCACTATCTCCGCCGCGCTGGCCGGATCTCACTATCACGACTCTGCAAATCTGATAGCTAATCTAACATTAGAACTCTAAGGTCGGTCTCAGGTACTTGTGCGAGATCGGAGCTACGGTGATCGAGTTGGGCAAAGTTATATACGTCGCCTTCTTCGTAGCGGCGGCATTGTGGCTCTGCCTGACAGCCGAAAGCGAATGAGCACCGAGAGCGAGTGGCTACAACGATGAGCGATTCCATCATGACGTCGGTCGATCTGATCCGCTACGCGATTGCCGACCAGATTCGTGAGCTCGGCGGAGATGCCGAGATGATCGATCAGATCGCAATGTCGGCCGCCTACGCCGTGTTCATCGGCGCTGCCGCCGACGCGGTTCGGCCCCGCTAACTGCCCCAGTTCGCCCGGCGGTCGATCCGACCGCTTGCCGCGTCTTAGGCCACCGCCAGGGATTGACCCTCGCGTGAGCAACCATTTATGAAATCGAGCGGGTCACTTGCTGTCCGCGCTCGCTTCAGTGGGTCATAGGGAATCGGTCGGATCCCTGGCCACTTGCCGGAATCACCGGAATGACTATCGCCGACGGGTGCGCGGCATCGTGCAGGATCGTCTGCGTCGCCGGCACTGTCGCGGCGCTCTGCCCGAACGGTTCACCGGTATTCGGGTTGGGGGCAAACTGCGGGAAGTCGCTGCTCGAGATCTCCAGCCGGATCCGACCACCAGCGCGGAACAGGTAGCTCGTCGGCCAGATCGCGATGTGGTACTGGTAGGGCTGATTCGGAACGCCCGGGCGCGGCTCGGACAAGGAATCGCGAAACGCTGTCCGCAGAATCCCGTTGTTGAGGTGGTCGTGGGTCCGGTCACCTCGGTGTCTGACGGGAGCGGATCGCCGCTTTACACCAGGACCTCGGAACGCTGCTCCACCGGAGTCTGGTCGTAGGGACCCTGCGGGCCTGAGCGGGCGCCGAAACACGAATGCCCGCCCACGCTGGGAGCGGGATCGGTCGGGTCGTAGACGTAGCGGTCCGGCACCCGCACCGACGGGTAGCGGTCGCGGATGCTCCACTGCTGCCAAAAGCTGTCACGTGAAAAAGAATGGGCGATCCAGTCGAAATACCACGGCGCCACAGCCGGATTGGTCGGCTGTAAGGCCGGAAGTGCACGCAAGGGCCCGCAGCATCTAGATCATCTCTCGTGCGGTGAGCCACCGCATGATCGGCCAACCCGCGAACACCGGCAGCCAGCACGTCAGCACCCGGTACAGCAACACCGCGGGCACTCCGACAGCGGCGGGCACGCCGAAGGCGGCGAGTCCACCGATCAGTGCCGCCTCCACCGCGCCGACACCGCCCGGAGTGGGAGCGGCCGATGCGAGGGTGCCGCCGACCATCGTCACGATGGTGACCGTGACGAACGTGGTGTCACCGCCGAACGCTTCGATACTGGACCACAACACCAGGGCTTGCCCCAGAGTCGTTGTGGCACAACCCAGCACGATGATCGCCAACCGCTTGGGTTCGCGGATCAGGTCGAGCAGCTCATTGCCGACCTCTTGGATACGGGGGCGGACCGCAGTGCCGAGCCACCGGCGTGCTCGTGGCACCAACAGAAATGTTCCCAGCATGCCCAGCGCGACGCCGCCGATCAGGTAGAGCAGCGTGGTGCTCGGCACGAAATGGGACAGGTCGGCGGTGGCCCCGGCGGCCACGCTGAAGAAGATCAGCAGTGTCACATGGGTGATCACCTGTACGGCTTGCTGCAGTGCGACGGCGGCGGTGGCCCGCAACGCGCCCAGGCCGCCCTTCTGCAGGAAGCGTGTGCTGAGCGCCAGCCCGCCGACACCGGCCGGTGTGGTGGTGGCGGCAAAGGTGTTGGCGAACTGCATGATGACCAGATTGCGGAAGCTGACCAGGCCGGACGCGCATGCCCACAATGCCGCTGCCGCACCGACATACGTGAGCGCGGACACCGCGAGCCCGAGCAGCGCCCACCACCAGTTCGCGTTGCGCAGTTCACTGAAGAAGGTAGGCACCGTGCTGATGAAGGGGTAGGCGACGTAGACCAGTGCCACCAGCAGAACCAGTTGGATGACCTGCTTGCGGGTGAACCGGGTGATGGTCTCGGTCTTGATCTCGTCGGCCCCGGTCTGCCGCTTCACCTCATCGCGCGCAGCGGCCATGACGGCCTTTGGATCGTTGACCGACTTGCGAATTCGGGCCGGCACGGCCGCTCTGGTGAGGCGTCGCGATGCGTTGAGGACAGTCTCCTTGCCCAGCGTGTCGACGGCGGCCCGCACGGCCAGCTCGGCGCCGAATCGATCGCTCGTCGTCACGAGCAGCGCTGCGATATCGGACTGCAGCTGTTCGTCGGTCGCCCCGAACTCGGAACTGCCGAAGCCGCCGAACAGCACCTTGCCCGAATCGACGGTCATCTCGTTGAAACGCAAGTCGCCATGGGCGATTTGGTGACGGTGCAGCACCCCGAGCGATCCCCAGATCGTGGTCACCAGAGCCTCATCGGAGGCAGTGCCGATCGCGGTGCCGAGCGAGGGGGTGTGTGCATACAACGTCCACCCGCGCGCCAGCGCCGCGACCGCCATCGTGGTGGTGTTCGACACCCCCAGATCGCCGACCGCGATCGTCATCAATGCGCGGTGTTCGACCGCGCGGCGCATCGAGGCCTGCAGGGGCGCGGTCTCGGCGTCGCGCAGAATCAGCCAGCGCCAGAACTGACGCAGCGCGCCGCCGCTGCGTTGATTGGGCCCGTACATCTCGACGACCACGCGCGAGCCGGCGTCGTCGGCCGCCGCCAGCTCCAGCGGGCCGGTGCTGGCCGGGCGCAGCACCGTCAGCGACGTCACCAGGAAACCCCGGCGGGACAGCGCCCGGACCGCCCCGTCGAGGGGGACCTCGAGACCTGGGGTGCCGACCACCCACACCGTCAGTGCACCGACGAACCAACCGACCGACAGCCCGAGCAGGGACCGGGCCGGAATCACCGCGCTGACGACGAGGTGAATCGGCACGAACGCCAGCAGCAGCGTCCACCACCATCGGCGCCAGCGACCCGGCAGCCACGGGCCGCAGACCGTCAGGACCGCGGCGAGCATCGCGATCCAGCGGGGATCGTCGAGGAACTGCGACAAGGTCGTCGACAGCCGCTCCGAAAGGTCGAAATGCCAGCGCGGCGCGGCAATCCCGTTGCCGGTGATGGACAGGGAGAAGACGGCCAGGAACCCGGCCGCCGCATAGGCCGCGAGCAGCTTCCACTGCCGTGCGGCGATCAGCCCGATCAGGATCACGAACGGCAGCGCCAGGATCGCCACGCCATAGGCCAGATAAACCAGGTTGGACTGGGTGGGGGTGAGCACTCCCACGATCCGCGACACCGATTTTTCCAGGCCGACCCAGTCGTTGCGGGTGATCAGTGAGCTGGTGATGATGATGGCCAGGAAGAGCGTCGCCAGCCCGAGCCGCACGATGTCATTGGTCCGGCGTGCCAGCGGGAGCAGGACGTCGCCGGAAACGGCAACCTCGCGCCCGTCAACTCGCATCGGTGCAACTTATCCCGAGTTGCCGCCGGGAAGTCTCATTGGCCAGCTGACCGGTGTCTGAGTGCCCCCGGCGGTCAGACGAACCCGACGTACCCCAGCAGAGCGGCGGCGCCCACCACGATGAGCGGGTTGGTCTTGGTCCTGACGAAGATGAGCGTCGCGACACCGGTGATCAGATAGGCCCGCCAGTCATGGTCGGCAGCCTTGCTCATGACCAATGAGCTGGCCAGGATCAGCCCCACGGTCAGCGGCGCGAAACCCTTCTCGACGGCGTAGCGCAGTTTGGATTTCTGAGCCTTCTGCCAGGACAGGGTGATCAGGTACATCAGCCCGGCCGCGGGCACCACCATCGCGATCGTGGCGAGCACGCCGCCGACGATGCCGCCGAAGACGCCGGCCACGCCAAGCCCGGCCGCGTAGCCGACCAGCGCCACGATCAGGATGCTCGGCCCCGGTGCGGCTTGTGAAATCGAGAAGATGTCGGCGAACTGGGAATTGGTCAGCCAGTGGTGGCCGGTCACCGCCTGCAGGTGCATGTCGGGCAGCACGGTGTTGCCGCCGCCGATCGACAGCAGTGACAGCGAACCGAACATGCCGATCAGCGCGAGGAAGGTCTTCATGCGTCGACCGGCTTCTTCCTCGGCCAGGCCCAGATCAGGCTCAGCGGCGCCAGGATCGCCAGCGTGGTCAGCAACGGCCAGCGCAGCAATCCGTTGAGCACGAAGGCGGCCAGGAAGAAGCCGATCGGCATCACGCCTTTGAGGCATTTCTGGCCGGTCTGGATCACCATCGCCAACGTCAGGGCGACCGCGGCGGCCGAGGCGCCGTGCAGTGCACCCTTGACCGCGGGCACTTCCTTGAAGGTGAAGTAGACGAAGCCCAGCGTGAGGACGATCGCGACCGGCATCAGACACAGCCCGATCAGGGCCGCGACGGCGCCGGCGAGACCCTTCATCTTGGTGCCGACGAAGACCGCCAGGTTCACCTGGTTGGCGCCGGGCACGATCCGGCACATCGTCATGGCGGACAGGAACTCCTCTTCGCCCAGCCACTTCTTCTCGACGACAATGACCTCACGCGACCACGCCCCGAGCCCGCCGCCGAACGAGGCGAGCGCGATGTGGTTGAACGTACGGGCGATCTCTAGCAGAGAGACCTTCTGCAGGGCCGGACCGGCCTCACTCATGGACCAGGTCATGGTCGTGCGGGAACTCGTCTTCGACGGGACGGTTCTTCTCCAGCGGGTCGGGCGGCTCGTAGTGGCTGGAGATCTGCCAGTCGCTTTTGAAGACCCCTTTGAGCCGAGTCACGACGTCCGGGTCATCGGTGGTGATGCCGAGTTCGCGGCGTAGGTCGAAAGCGCTGCGGTCGATGTTCATCGAGCCGACCAGAACCTCTCTGCCGTCGACGATCAACAGCTTGGCGTGCACCCGCAGGTTCTTCTGCTTGCGTACCTCGACGCCGAAGCGGCGCAGCGTCCGCAGCGAGGCGAACGTGTCGAGGATGTCCCATTCGCTGATGCCGTGCTTGCCTCCGCACAAGACTCTCACCCTGACGCCGCGGTGGGCGGCCGCTGCGATGTGGTCGAGGATGACGGCGTCGACGTACTTCGGGTGCTGGATGTACAGCTTGCGCTCAGCGGTGTCGATGAAACGTGCCATGTGGTAACGCGAATTGGAGTTACTCCACAGCAGGCCTTCGTATCTGGGCGGTGTGAAGTCGCGATGCTCCCAATCGGCGTTGAACACGTCGACGATCTGTGCCACGTGCTGAGGGTCGTGCGTGATGATCCCGTAGTCGCGGGTGAGCGTGAAGTACTTGATCATCAGGTTGTAGGTGGCGACCATGGCCGCGCTTTCGTCGACGACGATCGACTTCTCATGCGTCACATAGAATTTGGGGCTTGACCACTGGACGTCTATGCCGGCGCTCTTGAACGTCTCGTAGCTCTCGTCGTTGGCCCGATCGCCGCCAGACCGCTGCGGATTCAACATGATCCGGACGTTGACGCCGGCCTTCTTCCGATCGATCGCAGCCTCCACCAAGCTGGGCTCGGTGAACGTGAATTGCTTTATCAGAAGCGAGCTTTGCGCGCTCATGATGAATTCGAGGACCGGGTCCACACCGTCGTCTGGCTCGACGATCACGCGCGGGGCGTTAGCAGGCATAGGTTTCGGATGCTAGCACCAGAACCCCCACGGCACTTTGCCGATGGGTGAATGTTGCGGGCGCGTCGCACTCATGGGGTTGGCGCAGGTTCGGCCGGATCTGCCAGGCCGTAGCCGAGTCCCGGTGGGACATCGATTTCGGGGCCGGGAGCCGTGCCCGGCAGCGGCTCGCCGAGTTGGGAGTAGGGGACCTGCCCGAGCAACGCGCCGTCGAGTGCGCCGCCCTGATACATCTCGTGAAGTCGGCGTAGGAATGCCAGCCGGCCGGTCCCCGGCTCCTCCTCCGACGGGCCGATACCGGCGTCAGCGACGCCCTGGCCGGGCGCAGCGGGCGCGACGTTCTGCGGCACCAGGTATTGATTGTTGAACGCGTGCAGGTCCGGGGTGGCGACGGCGCCCGGCGTTCCCGGCGCCGACGGAACCGGGTTCTGCCCCAGGAGAAGTCCCGGGGCGTACGTGGACAGGTCGGGTAACCCCACCGGCCCGACGGACGGCGCGCCTGCCTGAGCCAGCGCGCTGCCGATGGTCGCCTTGGGCGGGATGAAACCCGCTGGCGGTGCCGGTGGAATCGGTGGGTCGCCCGGGCCGGGATCGGCTACCGCACATGGCGGCCCGGCGAGAGCGGCACCGATCGCGACCGCAGCCGCGAGCATCAGCTTCGGCGTCAACGTCCGATCGTCTGTGCTCATGCCGCCAACCCCTCCTGGCCTGGATCCTCGTCACACCGTAGTCGGCTACGGGCGCAACGATGCCGCGAACGGCGTCGAGGATGCGGTCAGCCGGCCGGAGCCGGCGGAAGAGGTAGCGGCAGTGCCGGATCCACGGGGGCAACCGGAGCTGCGGGCGCTCCGGGTACGGGCGGTGTTCCCGGGGGAGGCGGTGCCGCCGGATCGGGCAGGAAATCCACCGGCCCGGCCGGGATGTTGATCCCCGGCAGCGGCGCGATTCCCGGCAACGGCTGGCCGAGTTGATCGGCGGGCATGCGACCCAACGCACCGTGAACCATCGCGTGGACGCCCTTGAGCCCATCGACCCGCGCGAAGGGGCCTGGCGGCACACCCGTTTGCAGATCGTAGGGAGACGGGGTCGGATCATCGGCACCCTGCTGCGTGCGATAGTTCCGCGGCAGCAGGGACGCGTTGTCGAGGATGCCGACATTCGGCGGGGTGGCCGCGGGGTCGACACCCCCGGGAGCGGCGACCGGTGCCGGCGCTTGGCCGAGCAGCATCTGGTTGCCTGCGGGGCCGCCGAACAGGCCCGCGAATCCGTTGAGCGAATCCGAGATCGTTGTCGCAGGCGGAACGAACCCGATCGGAGCGGGTGCTGGCGGGGGCGCCCCCGGGTCGGCAGGCGGCAGGTCGTCGGCGGCGGCGGTCGCCATGGAGGTGACCGCCGCGCCGACCACGAGTGCGGCCGTGGCCGCACCCGTGACGAGCGTTCTGTAGAGGTAGCCCATTCCGAGGTCAGAAGACCTTGGTGACGCCGTAGTAGGCGACGATGTCGTCGGCGTCGGTGCCCGAGCTCGTCAGCACCGCGTAGGAGCGCAGCGACGACGCACCAACGCAGTTGTCGACCTTGATGTGGATGTCCTTGAGCGTGACGCGTGCAGAGGTGCCCTTGAACGTCTTCTTGTCGACGACGACGTTGGTGACGGTGCCCGGACGGGGCTCCACCTCGACCTGGCCCTGGATCGGGAAGCTGATCGAGCCCGGCAGCGAGACGCCGGTGGTGGTGAGGCTGGTGTTACCGAGGGTGGCGCCGATCGAGCCGTTGAGCTTGACCTTGTCCATTTCGACGCCGCAGCCGATCTGGTAGCCGGCCTCCAGCGTTCCGCCGGATACCGAACCGGTCGTGGTGCCGGTGAACGTTGCGCCGACCACCCAGTCGCGAGAGGACAGGGACGTCGTCAGCGGTGCCACGGGCACCTGGGTCTCGTCCTTGGCAGCCACCGTCAGGGTGCGGCCGTCGGGGGTCTTGGCAATACCGGGAATCTCGGAAGCGACGACGCCGTTGTCCGGTGGAGCACCGGCGTCAGCGACGGGCGGTGCCGCCGGATCGGCCGGGTCCGCCGACGCGAGCGGGGTCGCTCCGATCGGGATCAGCATGCAAACTGCAGCCGCGGTGGCAAAGCGATGCAACATGTCCTGTCGGCGCCTTCCGTCTGTCACTGGGATTTTCCCTGAGAAATGATTGATTGGTGGAATGTCCAATTGGTGAACGCAGCGCCAACTCTCGGCGCCCGAATCTCATCCACTGAACGTCCCGGTTTGGTTCTATCCGGTGTTCAAATCGGCTGCCCACCACCGCGTCGGTGACGGGCAGCCGATTATGAGAACGACGATGTGAAGTTGTTATACGGCCTTGGTAACGCCGAGGTAGGTCACCACGTCGTCGGTGTTGTCGGTCGAGCTCGTCAGCGTTGCGTACGAGCGGATGAAGGATTGGCCCGCGCAACCGTCGATCTTGATCCGAAAACCGGTGATCGAGACGCGCGGCTTGGTGCCCTTGAACGACTTCTTGCCCACCGGAACGATGTTCACGGTGCCGGGCTTGAGGTCGATCTTGATCTGCTCGGACAGCGACAGACCGAGGGTGATCGGCAGCAGCGATCCGTTCACCAGCGGGATGCCGACACCGGGGGTGATACCACCGGAGGTGATCGATTCGATGTCGTCCTGGATGATGCCGCAACCGATCTGGTAGCCAGCTTCCAAGGTGCCACCGGCCAGCTTGGTGCTGCCGCCACCGGTGACCTCACCGGTGAACGTGCCATCCACCAAGTACTCGCGCGACCACGGCGAATTGGTCAGGGAGGCCACGGGTTCCAGGGACTCGTTCTTGCCCACCACGTTGAGCACCCACCCGTCGGGTGATTTCAGGACTCCGGGCGCAGCGGAGGGCACCCCCCCCTGCGGGCCGGCGTTGGCCGCGGGCGCCACGTTCGGATCTGCCGGCGGGTCAGCCAGCGCCAGCGAAGCCGATCCAATCGGGGCCAGCAGGCATACTCCAGCCACTGCGGCAAAGCGTTTCAACATGTCGTGTTGGCGCCTCTCGTCGTTGATATCCACAACTCGTTCGGGAGGAATCATTGAGTTGGCGGGTGTCGGGGCGGTAAACACCGCACCAACAACTCCCGCCCGATTACCGTCTACCGAGCGTCATGTCCCTGGGTGCATGGTCAGCCGCGCCGTTTTCGGTCTCGAGGTGGTGCCAACGCGGCACGAAGCCGGTGAGGGTGGCACCGGATGGATCCTTCGGGGGCGCCCGTTGTTCGTTGTCCGTTCACTTTTCCGTCAGCTATCCGGTTGATCATCACTCTGTCCTGACCCTGAGGAACCCTCTGGAACCCTGATGGCACGGGTTCGGGGTTGGGCTGGTTTGGAACTTCCAGCCGGACGGTTCGGGGGAGCCCACGATCCACGAGGAAGCGATGAAGACAACACTGTTGTGCGGCCGGGCCTTTACCGCCGCTGTGCTGGCATCTGGATTGGCGTTGGGCGCCAGCCCTATTGCCTCTGCTGACCCGGATGCGCAGACCCAGGCGGCGGGTCCCGCGCCCGGTCCCGTTCCGGCCAATGCGGCGCCAGCGGCGCCACCGCTTGACGTGCCGCCGCCGGACGCGGGGCCGCCGCCGCCGGACCAGGAGACGTTCGCTGTGGTCGTCACCGCATGTAAGCAATTCGGTGCGGCGCTGGACTTCGCGGCGAACAACTACGAGGACTTCGCGTACAACACAGCCGGCGGCGGCAACACCGTGAACTACAACGACCCGAACACTGCCAATTCCAATGTCGTCGGCCGCACCGCACTGCGGGAGGCCGCTTCGACCGCGCTGGATGCAGCCAACACGCCTGGGCTGCCCGGCGATGTCTCAGCGCCCATGCGGTCGTGGTCGTTCCGTGCGGCAAAGCTGCTCCTGCTCATGGGGATTCGGGGTGGCGGCGATTCGCTGAACTCGACGGCCAGCGATATGAACACCGATGCCAAGAACGCGCAGATGGCATGTGCGCTCAATGGTGGACGCGCCTGATCTGATCGGGTGACCGGCTAGCCGCTACCGCCGCCGGCCACGCACCAACGAAATCGGCCCCCTCCTTTCGGAGGGGGCCGATTCGTTGTTGGTTGCGGGATTACCCGCCAGCGCCGCCGGTGCCGCCCGTGCCGGGGTTGCCGCCGATGGAGCCCGAGCCGCCCTGGCCGACCTTGCCCGGGGTGGCGCCACCCTTGCCGCCGGTGCCGCCGTTGCCACCCTTGCCGCCGGTGAGGACGCTGCCGCCGCCGGTGGCGCCGTTGCCGCCCTTGCCGCCGGTACCGGTTGTCGCGCCGTCGCCGCCGGTTCCGCCGTT
>JAHFVD010000011.1 GCA_023264735.1 Mycobacterium sp.
AGTGCCTTTCTTAACTGGCCTGATTGATGCGTAGAGAACACCAATCCTCCCAGCTCAAGGGGCACTTTCCTTATATCGACACCCACCTACACAGGCAATTCATCGGTGGATCGAGGCTAAATGCGATGTGTCCGGGACCGCATTCCTGACGCGCGCAGGGCTGTCGGATGCGTGCTCGGTGAGGCTCTCAATGGGCTGTGGCACCGAACTGGGCGATGGCACCGAAGGCCGTGGCGGCACCTGCTGCGCCCGGTCCTCGCCCGCCGTAACCGGCTGGGCCTGCCGGGGGCCGGCCTTCACGGCCGCGGTCGTCGTCGTGGCCGACGCCGTAGCCAATTGCTCGCGGCCGTGGGCAAATGCGTTGGGCCGCTTGGGTCTAGTGAGTGACAGCAGGCACAGAGTCGCGTGCGCGATAGCGACGTCGATCACCGCCGGCCAGATCCACGACATGGACTCGCGAATACCCAGCATCACTGCGAAGGAGCGCAAAGCGTCGAACGAGAGCGCAAAGCGTCGAACGAGAGCGCAAACGAGCCCAGTGCCAATGCTGCCGTGAGCGCGAGCGCTACCCAATACACCCAGCCGACGGAACGGGCTCGCACCAGCCAAGTTGCCGAATGAGTCGCTGCCAGAAGAACTATCGGCGGTACCAAAGCTGCAAGTGCGGCCAGCCATCGTGTTTCGGACGGGGCGATGAGCAGCGCGTGTCCAACATTGCCGGCCAACGACATCGAGGCCGCAAGAATCAACCACCCCATGAAGAAGGTGCCGGCGCGGCGACGGTCGCCTTCTGCTGGGGCACCGCCAACCGGAGGCCGCTCAGGCGCGTATTGGTCCTGGAGACTCATGCATCGAGCCTATGGGCGCCGCCGATGCGCCTCGTGCACAATTTATCGCTTAGCTGGCACCACACAGCTCATCGAGCCGTGCGGACGCGGCCGTAGCTGCCACACCATCGGCCTGCGTGTACGTGCGATTGCGCAGCAACTCGATTTCAGTACGCCGCTCCGCGACATACTGCCGCGCGACGGATGCAGTAGTGGCTGGCTCGGCTGAAATCTGCGGCTCAAACAGGTCAAGGCCTTGGCGATCGCAGCGGTCCGATTCCCGATGTAGGTGTCGATATTCGGCGTCGACCAATCCCAGCCCGGAGGCAGCTGAGGGATAGCCGTCAGGGCGGCCTTAGTGGAAGGCCACGCCTCGCACGTCGAGCTGGTCTCGGTGGCGTTGCCCTGTGCTGGGGCATTCTGGGCAGCTGTCGGAGCGGGGCTAGCGGGTGCTGCGGTGTCGGAGCCGCGGCTCAGTAGGACAGCTGCGATTACCGAGGTGGCGATGATGATGGCCGCGACGATGATGGCGACCGGAAGCCAGCGCCGCGACGGCTTGGCAGTCGGATAGTAGGGTGGCCACTGGGGTGGTGTCATAGGTAATATCACTACCTCTGTCAGGGGTGATGTTGCGCGTGGGGTTGCGCTAGCGGCTGCGCGTGCTCGGATAGCTGGCGTCTAGGGCGGCAGTGACGATTTCCGAACGCGTCGACTTTGGCCGCCCGGGGTGGCCCGCCAAGATGATGCTGTTCACCCAGTCCACAATGCGGCGCAGCGCTTCAACCTCACCCGCAATGGGCCGCATGTACACCGGCACAACAGGTTCCGCCTTCTGGACAGGTGCGCGCCTGACGAAAAAGCCAGGGGGCTGCGTGGCGTTCTCTTCGGGTCGGCGGGCAAGCACGAGTTCGGGGAGATCCGCGAGGTGGCTGCTCACTGCTTCCATGATGAGCTCGGTCTGTGGTGCCGACCCTGGCTGGTCGGCGACGGCCTTGAATCGCGCTGCCACGGAGTTGGCGACGCTGACCCGCGTCGGTGAGGCGACATGCATTAGCGGGTCGGTCCAATCAATCTCCAGCGCGGGCAGATCCCGCCGGGAGGGCGAGTGATCCACGTCGGCTGTCACCTCGGTCTCGGTCTCGGTGACGGCGGGCGCAGGCGCCGGCGCAGCCCGCGGCGGCGTCGCGCTGACAGTTACTGCCGGCTCCTCGGCGGGGGCCGGAGCAGCGGTCGACGAGCTGGGGAGCCTGTCATCTGCTGGGCCCGCATCAGCACTGACCGGGGCGGCCGGCTTCGGGTGACGGGGAGGGGGCGCTTGGCGCCCTGCCCGCTCTGCTTTGCGGTTGCGCAGGGATGCGATTCCGTCGGACATGGGTGTTCCTCTCCCCCGTTACTGTTGAGCCTTGAGCGCGAGGTCAAGGACGCTGCGCGCCACCTCGTGCATTTCTTCAACGAAACCAGCTGCCCGAGCGGGTATTTCGCCGGAACGACCAGGGGCGCATACCGCCATCGTGAGCTTGCGCCGCTTGAGGAAGGTGTGGCTGGAAACCACGGGGCCAACCGGGATGTCGAAGGTGTCGCTCAGCTTCTCCAGCTGGCGAAGTTCGGCTTCTGGGGCTGCTTCCACGCGGTTGATGACAAACAGCAGTGGATAGCCTCCCTGCAATTCCTTGGCCATGCTCTCGGTCGCCTTCAGCGCCCGGGTCTCAAGGTTGACCGGGACCACGATGACGTGTGCGGCCGCGACCGCCCCCATCGTGGAGCTCACTCCGCCCGGGTGTGTGTCGACCACCAGCGGTCGGCCTAGCGACTGCGACCACTTCTCCAGTGTCGAGGCCATCTGGTCAGCCGGTGGCTGGTGGATGGCGAAGTCGGGATGCGACGGAATGAGGTCAGCGCGCACTCCCCCGCCCGAGAGAGGGCGTGGCACGCGGCCAGCCTCCAGCGCGTCAAGAAGAGGTGCGGTGGTTCTTGTCTCATGGCGGTACCCCCACGCGCGGGTGGCCCCTCCCTCGTCCCAGTCCAAGTCGACGAGGACTCCGCCGAGCAGGAACGCCAACTCCTTGGCGAGTTCGGTCTTGCCCACTCCCCCCTTCCACGCCGCAACCGTGACGATTAGGCGGGGCAGGAGTTCCATCAGCGCCGGCGACGAGGCGACACCGAGCCGCTCTAGCGCGATGCCGGGCTGCTGCGCCTCAGCGCCGCCTGCCCGCCGCTTGCCGCTGACATTGCGTGTCGCAACACCTGCAGTGCTGTCTGGCATATCGCGCACCCCTTCTGTGCGTGTGTGCACCGCTGACAAGGTGCATATGTGCTGCGTTCGATATTAGTCGACCACGCTGTGTGTGCGTGCACAACTTGTATCGCGGCGCGCCGCACAGCCGATAGCACCCTGACTATTACCTGCCTGCGTGTCAGCATGTACCAGAGCCACTATCACAGCCAATAGCGCAAGACCGTGCCGCGTGCAATGTAATCCTTGATATTGGACGTGATGTTGTCGGCAGTGTTGTGCGCAATGTTGCAGGTGACATTAGCCCTGCTCGGAGGTGCAACATTACAAACTGCGGCCTGTAGTCGCTGCTGACCAACGGTAGCCGCTCGCAGCGCCAGGCATATGGCGGACGTGTCGAAAGCGCGTCAGCGGGCCCTACGCGGCGTTTTCCCAGGTGATCTTCAACCCCCACCGCCCGAGGCCGGGGGGCTCCGAAGGGGCCGGCGAACCACGTGATGCAGACCCAAGCATGCGCACATATGTTCGAGCACGCACCTAGAATGTGGAGCTGTGACGAGGCTACGGCGGACCCGGCGCGGGTATGCGGAACCCGGCCCGCCGCAGCATTGTCCTGGGGGGCATCCGCTCCGTGGGCCGCAGCTGGTGCTTGTAGGGACGCAGCAGTGCTCAACGTGCGCCAACCGGGGGATGGGCCCGCACCGCTCGTATACGTGTAGGAACTTGCGACAGGACGGTCTACGACCCGCCGGCCACCTCGGAGTGTGCCTTCATCGCTATGGATGGCCGCGAAGTTCCGAAGCGCTGAACAGGACCGGGCGCCGCCACAACGAGTCAGCGTGCACGGCTCACCGGCGCGAGCGGTGCACGGTGTAGTTCGTCCACGCAGGGAACTCGCACATGATGATCGGGTCGCGGCCGGCGCGCGTGCAGAGCACTTGGAGAACCCCGTCGCGGACGACCGCGGCGACGTCGGCGTCGGCGGGCAGGTAGCGGGTCGCTGAGACGATGGTGGTGTCATCGTCGGCCACGTCGACCTCGACACTGCCGGCTCCCGCGATCTGGCACTCGCGGTAGTAGTCGACGCTCATCTCCATCAAGCGGCTGGGGGCGACATCAAAAACGAGAATCTTCGGGCTGCGAATCTTCATGGTCACGTCGGGTTTCCTTCCCTCTGATGCACGACTTTCGTGCTGAGGGAACCCTAGAAAACGACAGTGCAGCGATTGAGTCGTCGCGGCCCTCACCTGCGCATTTAGTGGTTAGCTCGCGCGTCGGGTGGGTTTGGAGTTGTGCAGGAGAGCGTCAATCGTGGCCTGCGTCTTCGAGCCCCATCGCGGGTCGAGCGCACTGACGAAGGCGGCCCACAATGGCAGGGCCACGGTCGCTTTGAGCGTGTCGGCGCCGGTGCCGCGCGCGGCGGGGGAGCGGTAGGCAAAACTCCAGGCGACCGCGCGAGCCGCGTCGTCGACGATCCAGTACACCAGCTCGTCGGCGTCGACAGTTTGACGCGTGCCTGGCTGACCGGTCAGTACATCCATGCACCGATAGTGGAGAGAGTTCTCCGCGTCGAGGGTATAGGCGGCGCCGGGGGCATCGACTGCGGGAAATGCTTGGAACTGTGGCCGGGGGAGGGTCCGCCTTGCCGCAATCCTGGCGACCGCGCTCAGTTGCGCCAAGGCGTGCTCAATGCGGTGTTCTAGGCCCTCGTGGGGTGGCGGGCCGCCGACAGTGCGGATGCCTGGTTCGAGGTCCTCCAGGTCGGGCCATGAAGGTAGGGGTGTGGGGGAGTGCTGTGCGGAGTGGTTTAGCCTCGATCCACTGATGAATTGGGGTAGGTGTGCCTCGCTGGGCTGTTGAGGGCTGGTCCTGGTCGCGGGCAGGGGGTATCTGCTGGTCTGTCCAGCTGTTCCTGTGCGCTCCG
>JAHFVD010000058.1 GCA_023264735.1 Mycobacterium sp.
AGGGGGTCCGGCCGCTTAGCTCTTCGGCGGCGGCCGCCTCGCGCTGCAAATCCCGATAGACCACATCCAGATCGCCGGCGCATTCGAGCGGGAAGCGAGCCACGACATTCTCACCGATCCGGAAAATCGAGTTCACGGTGCCTGCACTCGGTACCGATCGAATGGGCAGACCCCTCCACTGAGGGAACTGCTCAGCGACCAGTGCGCCCACCGTGCGCGGCGACACCGACAACTGACCGGGATGCATCTGCACAATCGCAGGGTCGCACGTAGCACTGCGGACGGCCATCTCTTTTCTCCGGGCATCGACCCCGCTCCGCAGAAATCAAGCGATTCCTGGAAGCGGAAGGACATCTGCTCCGTAATAGCGGTTCAACGTGGGCGATGTCGTCGGCACCATGAAGCGAGTCTCCATAGTCGCGGCACACTTAGGCCAGGATGGTGCTATGCCTGGTGTGCCTGATGATCCCGCTGAGCCCCCCGCTTCTGGGCTCAACGACTACGACAGTTTCGCTGAGGCTTACGTCGCCGAAAACGACACCAGCATCGCGAACGCTTGGTACGAAAGGCCGGCCATCCTCGCCCTAGCCGGCGACGTAACCGGTCGGCGAATACTCGACGCCGGCTGTGGCTCGGGCCGACTGTTCGCAGAACTGCGAGATCGCGGCGCTGTGGTGACCGGCATCGACAACAGCACCGCAATGTTGGAGCTGGCACGCCTGCGGCTTGGCAGCACTGCTGACCTCACCATCGCCGACTTACGCGCGCCGCTCGCCTTCCCCGAGAATGCGTTCGACGATGTCATCGCATCCTTGGTCCTGCATTACCTCGAAGACTGGGGCCCAACGCTTTCCGAACTACGGCGCATCCTGAGACCCGGGGGTCGCCTGATCGTGTCGGTTGACCATCCATTCGCCATCCACGCGATCCAACGCCAGGCGGGCCAGGCCACCAACTACTTCGCTACCTACAACTGGACCGAGCAGTGGACCATGGGCGACCAGACCGCCACGATGAGCTTCTGGAATCGACCCCTCCACGCGATGACCGATGCCTTCACCACCGCCGGTTTCCACCTGTATGCCATCGGCGAGCCACAACCTCAATCTGCCGCTCGCGAGCTGTTTCCCGATGAGTACGACGCCTTGGCCGCGAGCCCCTCCTTCTTGTTCTTCGTCCTACGTGCCACCTGATCGCGACTCGCAGACACTTAACTCGTTCGCCAGATGCGCGGGGATCCCCGCCGGAGGACGAGCAGTGGTCAACCGCGTCGGCCGGCTCGTTTGGCGAAGGCATCAAGTGCGGCAAGCACTTCCGGAGATCGCCACACGCGGTTGCGGGGCCCGTTGGTCACCGCCACGTTCGGCGTCGAAACGTGCGATCTCGCGACTGGCGGACTCGCGTCTGACATGGCTTTCGATCAGGCCGGAGCCTTCAGCCAATCGCCTACTTGTGCGAGATCCGCTTCGGTCAACCCTGACCTCGGATCGACACGATGAAGCAAAGCCGAACCTCCGTGATGTGCGCCCACCCATGCACGGTCGATGTCAGAGATCTCGTCGTCGACCCAGACGAAGCGACGCCCAGCGGCAGCTACCACTAGCGCCGCTGTCTTCCAGTGCAGGGTGCCGACCGGATCCTTCAGCGGCGCTTCGGGCAGATCAGCCACCGGCAACAGTGGGAGCCCGAGCAGCGGGGCAATCACCTCGTTGGCGTCATGCATCCAGGCTGTGGCCCAAACCAAATCGCAACCAAGGGCTAGAAGACGTCGACCAAGCGTGCGGTCCATCCTCGCCAGCCGAGGATTGCGGCGACTCTGCCATTCCTGCCAATCGACAAATGCTGGATCAAGCTTCTCCCCACCGCCCGTTAGGAGGGTGCCGTCCACGTCCAAGAACAACAGCGGGCGACCGACCACAACGGCAATTTATCAAGCCCACGTCAGCTCACCTCACCGCGGGACGGAGCAGCTCGATAAGGGGTGTCTCGTTCACGGGGCCGACCACCCTGGACCGTGATCCGAAGGTAGGTGCACCCGCGGGGGCGTCGGCTCAATCTCCCTCATATATCGGGATATTCGGCGTGGAGGTCGCCGTGGAACAGTCTCCCGTAGAAGGCGTTCATCTTCGCGGCGGCGGGTGCATGCCGGGTCAGGATCGCGGCGACCGCCGGTGGCATGCCATCCGGTACGCGTCTGGCGGCGCACTGGCGTACGTACTCATTGTGGGCGACTGGGTCACCTCTGGGCACTCCGCAAACATCGGTCACCAGCCAGTTGACGAGTCGCATGGCGGCGTAGCCGGCGTCATGCGTGACGTGTTGTGCAGTGAAGTCGCGCTCAGCCGACGACAGGTCGAATCGGGGTGATATGGCCAGTCCGAAGTCGCTGAGATAGATGCGCTCCATATCGGTGCGGATGTTGCCGAAGTGCCCGTCCATGTGCAGTAACGCCCGGTCCCGCAGAAACGTCACGATCTCGGAAAGCTGCCGCTCGATTGCGGCCGCTTTGTCGGCTGGGTTGTTTCGCAGCCAGTCCGTGATCGGGTGTGGGATGTATTCGCAGAACAGCACGAGGCTGCACGTGGCGGCGGCCAGCGCTTCGAGACGGGCCCGCACGGCCGGGGAACCGCCCTGGGCGGTGACGACAGTGTCGATGTCGGCGTGTTCGGCTGCGACCGGCGACCGGCCAGGTAATACCCGCCAGTGGTAGAGGATCGGGAACGATTGCGTCTCACCGGCCAGCACGGCGTCAGTGACGATGATGTTCGCGGCCAGCTCTCGCCAGGCGTTGAATCCTGGTCCGCCGATACCGTACTGGCAGAACATCGGCAGATCGAACAGGTTCGCCGTGGAGCTTGAGTTAGCGACCTCCCGGTCGGTCAGCGGGATCCGCTTGACGAACACCGGCACGCTATCGCAGTCGACAAGCTCAGAGCCACCACCGACACCCACGCTTATGAATCGACCAGTTCCCACCAGCGCCGCGAGCTCAACATCGCTGCGGGACCCCAGGGACGCCGAGACCCTTTGGTGAAGGGCAGCTCTGACAGCCGTCATCGCACGATTGTGTCACTGACCCGGAATGGCAGAGGCGGCGCAGGCCACCGCGGTGTCTCGTTGCTAGAGAAGTTGGACGACTCAGATCCTGTCTCAGGTCAGACTGACTGGTTTGACAGTCGGATTGAGCAACACCAGCTGTCGGCGGAGTCGTCATCACATTGATGGTGCTGTCACCTTCAGGGTGGATGTCTTGGGTCTGCGGCAAACCGTTTCCGGGATAAGCGTTCTGGACCTACCTGGCCGCGAGCGTGGTGGATCGATGGCCGACCCATCGATCAAGCAGCGGGTTCAACTGTCACGATCACCCATGGGCGGAGTCCCACCAGGCGAGCACTCTCGTCCCGATCAGGGTCAGCCACTTCGATGGCTCACCTGCAGGTGCATCTATCTCGAACCACACTCGTCCAGGGTGGCGCCCAGCCTGAAGCCAGGTGCCATCGGATTGCCTTGCGGCCCGTATCATTTCGATAGCCTCGCTCATGCGAAGGTCGGGTTGCACGCCATCGAGTAGCGCGGCCTGGCGGAAGTGATCCGCGGCGTTGAGCGCGCTGTACGTCCAGCGGAAGGGGTAGGCGAACTGATTGACCCACGGCCCGACTTGTTCACCGGTCGAGCGGCGACGCCAGAGATGGCGCTGCAACAAATATTCTGAACCCGCGTGCCGTGCGTCACGGGTGGCGTCGCTGCCACCAGTCAGAGCGTCGTAGGCGAGTAGGCCCTTCAACGAGTTCAGTGTTGAATGGAACGACGAGCGTGTGGAGCCCTCGACCCACTCGCAGTTCCAGCCGCCGTCGGGCAGTCGGTGCTCGACAAACCATTCGACGAGTCCAGTGACGTCGGCGCCGAGCCACGCACCGTTGGCGATGGTCCAGGCGTTGATGCAGCAGTCGACCTCGCCGCTCCAATAGGGCAGGCCCTCGTATTCCCATCGGCTGTTCTCAGCGAGCAACTCGGCGGTACGACGCTCGCGCAGGACGTCAGGATCTAGGCCCCACTCCCGCAGCGAATTGAGCGTCCACGTCGTTGCCGTCCACGGCATCCCTTCGCCTTCGGCCTCAGGGCCGTCGAAGTCGTAATCGGCCGGGAAGAACGCGCCACCCGCCCACTGTCCGTCCGTATCTTGTTGGGCGAGAAGTCGCTTGCCCCATCCTTTGGAGGCGACACGTGTACGTGTTGCCTCCCAGACTTCTCGGGGTTCGTGCACGACGTCGCGCTCGACCTGCCAACGCAGCGCCGGATCGGAGTCCAACAACCAATCAATCGGGGCCTCGGGGGTCATGGCAGCGGATCTTAGGGGACACATACGACGTGTTCGGTCTCCTCCAGGGGGTTTCGGCGGCACCGTGGGGGTCGATGGGTTTTCATGACCGGTGGCACTAATCGTTGGTGCGGCGTTGGTCAACATGAATGCCGATGGCCGGTCCGTTCGCTTTCTTGGCCGGGCGTGGTGACCGCCGTCTTGGGTGCGCCAGCGCCCGTACCGCCTTAGCCTGAGGCCGTGGACTGGGAGTTCGAGGCCGAGGTGTTCCAGTGGCGTGGCCCTGCACCGTACTTCTTCGTCGCTACACCTACCCACGTCAATGACTTCCTGCACGCTCACCACGGTGAGCTGACCTACGGCTGGGGAGTCATTCCGGCGCAGGTGCGCATCGGTGCCACGGAGGTGACGACGTCGCTGATCCCGAAGGACGGCGTGTATCTGGTGCCACTGAAGGTGGCGCTCCGCCGCCCCGAAGGCATCGACGATGGCGATGACGTGCGGGTAGGACTGCACGTCGGTAGGCAGGACGTCAGTGGTCCGTGCGAGGGTACGGCCATGACTACGTTCGTCATCGATGCACGGGTGGCTATCGACCTCGCTACTGACGGCGCGGCCATCCCGCCGAAGCACAGCCTGACCGCTCCCACGCTACTGCGTTCGCAAGTCCTCGCCCTGGTGTACGACTCGGTGCGCCGCGGGGAGATCGACGATCGGACGGCCCGAAAGATCCTCCACGATGTCCGTGGGCTGGGCATCCGGTTCCTTGGCGACCGATCCCTGGAAGACAACGCATGGCAGCTAGCCATCAAGCTGAACTGGCCCGACGTCCACCAGGCCCATTACATCGCACTCACTCAACTGCAAGCCGATGCGCTGGTCACCGCCGACGACGACCTCGCCTTGGCCGCACGGGCTTTCGTCAAGACCGCCTCCCCCGCCGACATCTTGCGGTCCTAGACCAGGGGTGACTCCGTGCTTCTTGTGTGCGATTGACAGTCAGCCCCCTAAACCGCAGCTGGAGGGAAACTTGGCATGCCGGCCGACGCTGAGGCCCGAGCTTCTGATCAGGCGCACTAACAGGCTTTTTAATCCGCAGTGCCTGAGTCGACGCCGAGGATCGCCTCATCGACGCCTTCTGGCGCCAGCTTCGTACGCCGAACGCTCCGTTTAACTTCAGTTATGCGCCTAAGTGAAGTTAAATCGGGCGGCTGACTTCAGATGACGGCAGCGCTGGCTGAATCCGTCTCGGACTCCGTGGCGTTCACAGCGCACGAGCACATGACGACTGCCGCTCCCGAGATTCACAGCCACGCGAGCGTCCACGGGGATGCGAGGAGGATCAGCCAGTTGCAGCCGCGCGGCGGGCGGCCTCGACCAACGCCTCTGCTGCACGTCTCGACCGTTTGCGCTCATCCGAAGTGGCTGACTGATGGGTGTATGACACTTTGGACTTCACATTCAGCAGCGTGCGTAGGTGCTTTTCCGCGCCGGCGTCGGCCTTCGCGAGTAACGCAACGGCCTCGTTGTGGTTCTCACCGGCGGCGTAGATGCCAAGGCGCACACCGCATATGACGTCGGCCGCCGCGATCCCGGCGTTGACCAACAGAGAGACGGCGGCATCCGGCATATCGTCGTCGATGAGGATCGCGCCGTCGAGGAACTCGACAGCCTTTCTAAGCCGGCCGCGTCGGATGGTCTCGGTGCTAGGTCTCGTCCGTTCACTCATCGATCACCCCTTTTCGTACGCGGGCAGGTTTCACCTGCTTCAACAGCCACGCGCGCGATCCGGCAACAGTAAGCCCATGTTCGAGGACGTCGTGCACCATCGGCTCGTTTCTCGCGCTGTCGAGATCGATCTCCGCGTACTCCACGACACGTGCGTCGTTGCCCGTCCAGGCCGTGACTGCCGACGCAAGCTCATTCACCTGTTGCGCCCATACGGCGTCAGGTACATCAGTCGCACTGACCAGAAATAGGTCGATATCGCTATCCGACGTCATAGTGCCGTGCGCAGCTGAGCCAAACACCGCGGCATATACGGGTGGGTACTGCCACCCGCCAAGTTCTGCGTCGAGCCGCTTGAGGAACGTGTCAAAAAGTTTCGCCAGCTCCAGAATCGGCTTTGCCGCTAGATGCTCGGTGTTGAGCCGGTACGCAAACGCATTGCCGATGCGTTCTGAGAGCACGACGCCCTGAGTCACGAGTCTGGCGAGAACTTTTCGAATACCTTCTTCCGAGTAGGCGTTCAGCACGCGGTGAATCTGACCGGTCGTGAAGGTGACGCCGTGCGCCGCCAGCACTGTTAGGACGTCGCCATCAAGAGTTGGCGTGACCGTCGCCAGCGGGTGGTTCATTTCCACGGCCTACCTCCAATGTGTCAACTATAGTTGGTATATCCGTACTATAGTACGGATATCGGACGCCACGCACTCGCGAGCCACACGCAATTCAAGCCCCTCGATCTCGTTGCCGTTTATTCGGCGCTAATGACCGAGAATCGCCCGGGTTCGGTCGGTTCGACACCGCACTGACCGGAAGCCAAAACCACTATCTACCAGCACAAACAAGCACTTTCAGGTACTCACCGGAGCCCCTGATTCCAAATCCCTAGGTCGCAGGTTCGTTCCTGCCGGGGCGCTATCTGACCAGCACGGAGAGGTGTCCGCACCAGGTACGCGCAACGTGGACACTCCGCCAACCACACACTGCCCGATCTGCTCACCGACCATGCAGGAACGGATGGCCGCGACACCTGCCTCGCTTACAGCGGCGAATATCCCGACATCGTCGGCTTCGAGCTGACGAACTCTCGTCCGGCAAATCGGTCCGCCGCGCACCCTAGCGATGAGCGGCGAAAGGTGGGATGTCGGAGCGATGGCGTGCCGGGATGAATAGGCGGCAATAGTTGGCTGAGACGGCCGGTCCGCTTTGGGGGGGCAAAGGTCACGACCGCCTCAGTCATCAGGTAAAACGCGGGAACCGTCGGGCAAGTTCCAGGCAAAGACGAGCCGTGCGTGGACCTACCTACCGCGCTGTGACTTGATGAGCGCGAGGCGCTCCTGAAGAAGTTCCTCAAGTTCTTCGATCGTGCGCCGTTCCAGCAGCATGTCCCAGGGTGTGCGCGGCACCTTGACCTTTTTGGGCTCAGCTGCCGCGCGCCCCGAGATGACGGTCCCCTCCATGCCGTTTCGGCATTGCCAAGTGTCGGGGATCTCGGCGTCGTCGGCGAAGGGTATATCGAACTCTTCGCCGTTCCCGGTGCGATACCGCGCGATTGAACGCGGCGCCAGATTGTCTTTGCGGTCAGTCTCGTAGCTCACGGACCCGAGCCGACTGCCCTTCATGACGCGATTAGCCATCGTCAACAACTCTCTCAATTGCATACCCGCAAAAGCGGGTAAACAGGTTAGGGCCAGCCAAACGGGGCCCCAGATGGCTCTTCAACCTTCATTAGCGACTCTACCTAGCAGACCTCGTTTGGTATGGAACTGACTGGTCGAAGCGATCGACCGACCTAACCCGTTCGTGTGAGGTGTCGCGGGTCCATGACCTCGGAGCGCGCCGCGTGGCGGGCCCAGACGGAGAAATGGCGCCGAGCTGAGCCTGAGCCTGAGCCTCTCAACCGTCGCCCTAGGTCGCAGGTTCGATTCCCGCCGGGGGCGCTTACGGTTCTCCGCGGGTTGTGCCCATCAGAACCAATATTCGCCGCGACGTGCTGGGAGCCAGGCACAAATTGTGATCGGCGCACCGATCGGGGACTTCAGTCCCTATCAGTGCGCTGCCGAACCGAGTCAGATAGCCACAAGGGAGAATTCGCCCTCCCGTCGTCGCAGATCCGCCGGGCAACCCGGTGAGGCCTACCACCGGAGGTAGCCATGAGCGCCACGCCACCCATTCAGCCACGGACGCGCTTGTTCGCCCGGGTACTAGGCCCCTACCTGGTCATAGCAGCACTGACCATGTTCGGTCGGGCCGCCTATATGCGCACAATGATCGATACGTTCACCGCAGATGCCGTGTGGCCCTGGGTAGCCGGCGCCTTCGTCCTGCCGATTGGACTGGTCGTCATCGCGCTGCACCCCTACTGGCGCGGGCCGGCGGCCACCATCGTGTCGCTTCTGGGCTACCTCACCGCCTTCAAGGGGATCGCTCTGATGGCCTTCCCCCAGAGTTACCTGTCTATGGGGCACACCGTTGTCAACGCCGCCCCGTGGTGGCAGGCAATCGCGGCCATCTTCGTGGTCATCGGGCTGTATCTGACGTACGTCGGCTGGATTCCAGCCCGCAACCGACAAGGCTCAGACCAATCCGCCGGCACCACCCCAGAGCTGCATCGCGCCGCATGAACCCACTGCCACGGGGTCACACCGCGGCTTGCTCATCTTCGCCAGTTGGCGGTTCCACCACCACGGCCGTCCCGCCACCGACACGCTTGGCGCGGTACATCGCCTCGTCGGCGCGGTGCAGGATCGTGTCCAGATCGAGGTCGGGGCTACCGACGGGCTCCCAGGTGACGCCAACGCTGGACCGCAACGCCAGCCCGGTGGGGTCACGCAGCGTCAGCGCGCGCACCCGCCTGATGAAACTGTCGAGATCCGCCTCATCCAAAAGCCCTGCGACAAGCACGAATTCGTCTCCGCCGATGCGGGCGGCGATGTCGTCGGTCCGGATGGTCGCGGTCAGCTGTTTGGCGACCGCGCGCAACGTGGCATCTCCCCTGCCGTGTCCGTGGTCGTCGTTGAGTTGTTTGAACCCGTCGAGGTCGATGACGACGACCGCCAGTACGGCGCCGCGCGGACTCCGCGCGAACGTCAGACCCGCTTCGGTGAAGAGCCCACGCCGGTTCAGCAGCCCGGTCAGGGGATCGCGATTGGCCGCGTAGGCGGTGGCGCTCAGGCCGCGGCGGGTGCCCTCGACGACCATCGCGGCGATCGCGGGCATGACGACCACCGTCGCCAACGCCGGCAGGAAGTACAGCGACAGCTCCGCCAGTGACGCCCCGTCGTAGCGCACCCCGGTCCAGGTGAACATCACGATGGTCGCGGTGGCGAACGCACAATGCAGAAACAGCACCCGGTAGCCCAGCAGCACCGCGGCGAAGACGCCGATCAGACACATATAGACGGTGCCCGACAAACGCGCCTCAGGAACGGCGAGGACCGCGGCCGAGGCGGCCAGCGCGACGTCGCCCCACACGGCGAACGCGATTGCCCGCCGATGCCCCGGCCACGGGGCCGCCAGCCACGCGATCCCGACCCCGATCGCCGACAACAAAATTGCCAGGTGGATGGCACGGGCCAGAAGGCCGTGCGGTCCCAGCGGCTGTATGGCCTGGAACTGCTCGAGGGCGCTGAGTAGCCCCAGGCTGATAGCGGCCATGCCGGTAAAGATTTTGATGGCCCTCAGATAACCGGTGGCGCGCAGCACTGTCGTAGCGATGGCGAACTCGCGCTCACCCATGCGTCAGCCCTCGGAATTGTTGAAGTTATGCGTGACGGATGGTATCGGGCACCACCGTCAGGGGCTACAGTGCGGTCCCATCGGCGGCCGTGTAGGCCCGCCAACCGCCGAACCGGGTGATCTCCTGCTGGCCCGCGACCAGTGCGGGCTCACCGATCACGCCCAGCACCGTCGACCCGTCGTCGAGGCGGACCTTCCCGATCGACAACCCAGGCGGCTCGGCGAGCAGGATTCCCGCCAGGCCCGCGGCGGGCACCGCCCACACCTCGACCGCCACAGAGACCCCCGAGCCGTCGGTGACTCGGATCATCGCCGGATGGTCGTCGTTGATCGTCCACAGCCGATACACCGGCTCGGTGGTGGCCTCCCGGATGAACGTGGCGCCTGCCGCGGCCATGTTGGCCGAGAGTTTCAGCCCGCGCATCAACGTGCCGTTGACCGCTAATAGCACTGCCCCACTGTCGGTTTCGTCGTCATGCACAGCCGCCACCGTAGCGCCGACGATCCGGGTTCCCGAGGTGCCGGCCAGGATCGCCGGGATCTCCTCGGCCGCCCCGATGACACCGACGGCCCCGGGTGTCGCGGCCACGAAGTCGGCGACGGCCTCCACCTTGGGTTCCATCGATCCCTTGCCGAACTGGCCGGAGGCTATGTAGTCGCGGGCCTGTTCCACGGTGATCGTGTCGAGCCACGTCTCGGCGGGCGTCCCGAAACCGACGGCCACCCGCGGCACGCCGGTGGGAATCATCAGCAGATCCGCGCGCAGTTCATGGGCCAGGAGGCCGGAGGCGATGTCCTTGTCGACGACGGCTTCCACGCCGACGATGGTGCCGTCCGGTTCGAGCGCCACCGGAATGCCGCCGCCACCCACCGCGACGACGATCACGCCGTCGTCGAGCAACCGGCGGATCACCTCGGTCTCCAGAATGGTCGTCGGCCTCGGCGAGGCCACCGTGCGCCGCCAGCCGCGCCCGGCATCCTCGGCGATGGTCCAGCCCTGGCTGGCGGCCAACTCCCTGGCCCTGGCTTCCTCGAGGAAGGACCCGACCGGTTTGGTCGGATTGCCGAAGGCCGGATCGTCGAGGCTGACCACCGAGTGAGTCACCACCGCGACGACGGGCCGGGACAGGCCCCGTCGGGCGAGCTCATTACGCAGGGCTTTGACGAACATGTAGCCGATCGCGCCCTGGGTATCGGCGACGGCATAGTCGACCGGGACCGGATCCACCTCGCCTTGGGCCAGCTCTGAGCGGCGCAGGATGAAGCCGACTTGTGGCCCATTGCCATGGGAGACAACGAGTTTCCAGCCCTGCTCCACCATGTCGATCAGCGGCGAGACGGTGCGGGCGACCGTGTCGTACTGCTGCGGGATCGAGTCGTGCTCGGCGTCGGTGACCAATGCGTTGCCGCCGAACGCGACGATGGCAGTGCTCATTTCTCGAGGCCCGACGCCAGCGCCGCCAGTGCGTCGTTGAAGCATTCCATCGGCGCGGTGGTGATGCCCGCACCGATCTGCCCGACGCCGGCTTGCCGGTGCGCGATGCCGGTGTTGATGATCGGCAGCACACCGGAATCGACCACCAGGCGCGCGTCGATTCCGGCCGGTGTGCCACCGAAGTTCAACGGTGGCAACGTGAATGCGGGGTTGGTGCCCAATGTGATGGACAGCATGCGGCGGCTGTTGGCCGTCGCATCGGCCGGGGTGCCGCCGACGAATTGGACGATCGCGGGCGAGGCGGCCATCGCGAATCCGCCGAGCCCGTTGGTCTCGGTGATGGCCGAGTCGCCGAGGTCGGCGGCCGCGTCATCGACGGAGTAGCCCGGGAAGTACAGCCCGTCAACAGGATTGGCGGGCGCCCGGAACCACTGATTGCCGGTGCCGGACAGCTTGATACCGAAGTTCACCCCGTTGCGAGCCATCACCGTGACCATGCTGCTGCCCGGCACACCGGCCGCGGCATCCGACATCGACTTGGATGCTGCCATCGAGATGTTGAGGAAGAAGTGGTCATTGCCGGCGACGAACTCCAACGCCCGGCGCACCGCGTCCGACGGTAGGTCAGAACCCAACAGCGACAACGTCAGTCGCTTGAACAGCAACCCGGATGCGGCGGCGTTGCGGTTGTGCAGCTCGTCGCCCATGTGCAGCGCCTGGGCCATCAGCGGTTTGAGGTCGGGATCGGCCAGTCCACGCACCGCGACCTGCATGGTGGCGAAGAAGTCACTGCCCAGCCAACGCAGCCGGTCGAGCACGTCGGGCGAGTTGGCGCCGAACCGCAGCACCTTGCCCAGCCCCTCGTTGAGATTGCAGAAGGCTCGATTGCCTGCGGCGGTGTTCTCCACCACCCACACCGGCATCGACGGGCTGATGATGCCCGCCATCGGCCCGACCGCGCCGTGCTCGTGGCACGGTTCCAGCGCCACTTCCCCACTCTCGGCAAGCTTTTCGGCGGCGTCGAGACCGTCGGCCCAGCCCTCGTAGAGGATCGCTCCGGCGATGGCGCCACGCTGGGGTCCGCACATGTCAGGCCAGTCGATCGGCGGCCCGGAATGCAGGATGCGGCGCTCCCCCGGGCCAAGGCCGGCGATCACGTCGCCGGCCCGAACCAGGTCGATCAGGCGAGGCTGCGCGGAAAGATAGCGATCGAAGGCGATCTGGTTGGCCGCTTCGATACGCGGGTCTCCGACCAGGGTGGCCAGCGTCCACCCCAGCGCGGGATCGGCACCCGCGGGTGGCGCCCAGGTGACGTTGGTGACCTGACCACCGGCGGCGGTGATGTTGGCGGCGAAGCCCTGCAGGCCGACGTTGACGACCTTGAGGTCCTGTTCGAAGAGCTTCTTCACCGCTGCCCTCCCCGCGCGGCGATCAGGGTTGCCGACCACAGCGCCGCCTCGGCATTGCTTGTGGCGACCAGTACCCCGGCGGACTGCAGGCCGGCGACAGCCTTGGCGTGATCCTGCGGGTCGAGGTCGGTGCCGCACACGTAGCCGATGAACGCCAATGTCGTCCCGTCGGCGCGTGCTGACTCGATGATCGAAATCAGTTCTGCGGTCGGGTCATCGGCCGATCCATAGCCGAGCACGACATCGAACAGTACGACAGCCGTCGTCGGGTCGGCGATCTCGTCGCGGATGCGGGCGTCCTTGCCCGACGGGTCGATCATCGGATGCGGTCTGCCCTGGGTGAATTCGTCGTCACCCATATCGATGATCGTGTGCTGCAAGCTGGTTCGGATATCGGTCAGCACGGTGTTGCCTGCCACCGGGGTGTTCGAGTGCGCGGTGATGCCATGGGCGCGGTGCACCAGCTGCGCTTCGAAGCAGAACGTGCCGCCCGAGAAGATGCCCCGCACATACTGCTGGTCCGGTGCCATCGCGTCCGCGAGATCGGTCAGCGTGCGCCGCATTTCGGGTGCGATGACGATCTCGCCAGCGCTGGGCGGTTCACCGCGGGCCAGCTCCACGGCCATGTCGGCGGCCTGCGCCAGATACGAAGCGCCGTACACACCGTCGCCGGTGATGGACGCCGGGTCGGCGCCGAGGAAGATCACGACGACCGGTTTCGCGCTAGCTCCCGCCGCGGCAAGGACTTTCGCGGCCACCGCCGCCGACGGTGGCTTGGACACCAGGACGATGACCGCGGTATCCGGATCGCCGTCGAGGGCAGCCAGACCGTGCAGCATCGAGATGCCGCCAATGGCGTCGGCCAGGTCGTGCCCGCCGGTGCCCAGCGCCTGCGACACCCCCGATCCGTTCTGGTGGATCCGGACGGTGACTTCCTGGGTGCCGGTGCCGGAGGCGCCGACCACCCCGATCGGGCCGCGCCGCACGACGTTGGCGAACCCGAGCGGGACACCGTTGACGATCGACGTCCCGCAGTCCGGGCCCATCACCATCAGGTCGGCCTCGCGGGCATATTCCTTAAGCGCCAATTCGGCTTCCACGCTGACGTTGTCGCTGAACACCATGACGTCCAGGCCCAGCCGCAGGGCCTTCATCGCTTCGGCGGCGGCGTAGTCGCCGGGCACCGAGATCAATGCGAGGTTGAGCGCGGGGTCTTTCGCGACGGCCATCTGGATGCTGGTGGTGGGCGCGGCAGCGGCCGGTTCACCGCTGTCACCGGCAGCTGCCGACAGCAGCTTGTCGGCGATCGCCAGCGCTTCGTCGCACGCTTCGTCGCTGCCCGACACGGCGACGACGAGGTCGTTGGGCCTGACGTCGAAGGCGCCGAGCCCGGCCTGCACCAGGTTGTCGACATTGGTGGCCGAGGCCATCACGACCGATGCGGTCTCGATGCCCGGTATCGACGTCACCCGCGCCGACACCGTCATCAAGGACACCGAGTCCTTGTAGAGGTTGGGATAGAAACGCGAACTGATTCCCATGCGTCAGGACGTCGCGGCGATGAACTCGTCGGCGTCGGAAACCCAGCCGAAGATCCCACCCTGTGCCTTGATCATCTCCAGTGCCACCCGCTGGAATTCCGGGAAGTACGACGCCACACAGTCACTGAGCACCAGACATTCATACCCGCGGTCGTTGGCCTCGCGCACCGTGGTGTGGACGCAGACTTCGGTGGTCACTCCGCAGACCACCAGCGTCTTGATCCCACGGTCGGACAAGATCTGGGCCAGGTCGGTGGCATGGAAGCTGCCTTTGCCGGGCTTGTCGATCACGGGCTCGCCGTCGATGGGATACAGCTGGTCGATGATGTCGTGGCCCTTCTCGCCGCGCACCAGGATGCGGCCCATCGGGCCGGCCTCGCCGATGAACGTCTTGCCGCCGCGGTGCAGCTTCGCGGGCGGACAGTCGGTGAGGTCGGGGCGGTGACCCTCGCGGGTGTGGATGACCAGCATGCCGATCTCGCGGGCCTTGGCCAGCGCGCGCCCGATCGGTTCCACCGCGGCGAGCAGCAGCGAGGTGTCATTGCCGAGGGCCTCGCCGAATCCGCCGGGCAACACGAAGTCGCGCTGCATATCGATGATCACCAGCGCCGTGCTTGCGACGTCGAAGTCCAACGCGAAGGGCTCCGCCTTGATCGTGGCCATCTGTGGTCCCTTCTGACACGCCGAATGACTGATCCATTGAAACGCAAGTCACGAATGGGCGCGCGCGCCAAGATTTCGTCGGCGTAAACGATCCGAGGTGGCACGATCGAACCCGTGGCAGATTTGGTGCTCTACGAAGTCATTGATCGCGTCGCGCTGATCACCGTCAACGATCCCGACCGGCGCAACGCCGTCACCGACGCGATGTCGCAGCAGCTGCGCGAGGCGGTCGAAGCCGCCGAAGCCGAGGCCAACGCCGTCGTGATCACCGGCGCGGGCAAGGCGTTCTGCGCGGGCGCGGACCTGTCCGCCCTCGGCGCCGCCGCCAAGGAAGGACTCGAACGCATCTACGCCGGATTCATGGCCGTCGGCCGTTGCACGCTGCCGACCGTCGCCGCGGTCAACGGCGCCGCCGTGGGCGCCGGAATGAACCTGGCCCTGGCCGCCGACGTCCGCATCGCGGGGCCGCACGCGCTCTTCGATCCGCGGTTCCAGAAGCTCGGCATCCATCCCGGCGGCGGTGCCACCTGGATGCTGCAGCGCGCGGTCGGCCCGCAGGTGGCCCGCGCCGCGCTGCTGTTCGGCATGCGCTTCGACGCCGAGGCCGCCGTGCGGCATGGCCTCGCCCTGACCGTCGCCGACGATCCCGTCGCCGCCGCGCTGGAACTGGCCGCCGGTCCCGCGGCCGCACCGCGCGAGGTCGTGCGGGCCACCAAGGCGTCGATGCGCGCCACCGCCATCCCCGGCTTCCTGGACACCGACCATCACGAGGCGGCCAAGAACATCGAGCTCGACCCGCAGGCCACCTCGATCGAGTCGCCGGAATTCAAGGCCCGGCTGGCCGCCGCGCAACGCCGCTGACCTGGCATCCTTGCAATAGGCAGGTAAATACCTGCATTATATGGACGTGGAAGCAGATGCGGTTTTCAAGGCGCTTGCCGACCCCGGCCGGCGGCGCTTGCTCGACATGCTCCACGAGCGGGCCGGGCTGACGCTGGGCGAACTCTGCGACGGGCTCGACATGCGTCGGCAGTCGGTGAGCCAGCACGTCGAGATTCTCGAAGCCGCCAACCTCGTGACCTCGGTACGTGACGGCCGCCGAAAGCTCCACTACCTCAATGCAGTACCGCTTCACCAGATCCAAACCCGCTGGATCTGGAAGTTCGAAGAGCCGCGCCTGGCGGCCCTTGCCATGATCAAGCAGCACGCGGAGGAAAGCGCAATGTCCGAGAGCACGCAGCCGATTCCCGACTACGTCTACACGACCTACATTCACGCCACCGCCGAGCAGGTGTGGCATGCACTCACCGACCAGGACATCACCGCGAAGTTCTGGGGCCATGCGCAAGTCTCGGAGTGGCGCGTCGGCGGCCGCGTCGACCACGTCCGTGCCGACGGGTCCGGCATCACCGACGTCACCGGCACCGTGATGGTTGTCGATCCGCCGCGCCGGTTGGTATTCGGCTTCGGCGAACCCAGCGACGATCCGACGGCCGAAGAGAGCGTCGTCACGTTCGACATCGAGCCCTTCCACGACATCGTCAAACTGACCGTCACGCATACGAATTTCCAGTCGCCAGACGACCGCGAGTCGGTCGGGCAAGGCTGGCCGACCGTGTTCGCCAACCTCAAGACGCTCCTGGAAACCGGCGACGTGCTGCCGACGGCGCCGTGGGAGTTCCACGCCGAGCAACGTGCCGCGCAGATGGCCAAGCGCAGCTAGCGCAGACCCCTTCCGCGCACCGAACGTGGGGGTTTTCGGGGCTGGATATTCGGAATTTCACCGGAAACCCACACGCTCGGCGGCCGGCCAGCCATCCAGCGAGATTTCCCGGGTGCGAATCCGCCCGCCAACTTAGAGTCCATATGTGACTCACAGCACATCGAGTCGGTATGCCCGCTATGTCGGCCGGGTCGGGGCGCTGGCGTTCGCGCTCGGCGTCGGTGTTGCGGTCGCTAACAACCCCGGGGTCGCGCTGGCAGATACCGGCGGCTCGGGATCGTCGACTTCAGCGGCGCACTCGGCCAGACCGTCCGGCGCTCGCAGTCAATCGCTGACCGCAACCAAGCGCACCGGCACGACGGCCCCGCACAGCCGTGCCCAGGCCCGCACCAGCCCCACGCTCCCCCGCAGCGCGGTCAGTTTGACCGATGTCCTTGGCTACGCCCGCCGTGAGGCCGAAGCGACCACCCAGCAGCCGCCCGCCACGATCGGCAACATCCTCTTCGCCCGCACACCCACACTGGCCTACAACGCCGCCCAGAACGTCCAGGCCGACGACGGCGTCATCACCGGCACGCTCAACGCCAAACAGGCCAACGGCTACGCGCTGACCTACACCGTCACCCAGGCGCCGCAGCACGGCACCGTCGACATCCACGAAGACGGCACCTTCACTTACACCCCCGACGCACAGTTCACCACGATCGGTGGTACCGATACGTTCGGCGTGATGGCCGACGACCAGCCCGGCAACCAGATGCATTGGCACGGTCTGGCAACATTTTTCGCGCCCAACGGCGGCTCGACCGCGACGGCGAAGGTCACCGTTCTGGAGAATCCGGGGAACGCCGAGCCGACGTCGGTGCTGTCCACCACCGATCAGCTCAACGCCGAGCAGATCGCCACCCAGATCGCCAATTCACCGTTCGTCCGGCTGGCCAAGGACATCCTCAAGGTCGGCTGGTGGCTGGCCGCGCAAAAGAACTTCAGCATGATCGGCGGGCCGGACCAAGAGAACATGGCCCAGCTCGATCAGGCGGTCACCGAGTATGCCAACCAAGCCGCGATGGAAGTGCTGTTGCTGAACTCCAACGCGCCTGAGTTCATTCAGCAGGTCGCGCCCACCCACAGCTGGTATCTGCAGAGCTTCGCCGGCTCTCGGATCTGGTACGACAACCCCGACACCATCTACCGGTTCGTCGGCGTGAACAACGCATCGTCATATGTGATCACCGGCAAGTTCGACGGCACGCTACCCGCCGACACCAACTTCAGCGTGCTGACCGGCCTGAGCGGGACCACCGCCGACAACATCAACGGCAAGGACCTCGTCCTCAACTCCGACGGAAGCTTCACGATCACGGTGGATGGCACGCCGACCCTGCTCGGGCAGACGAATCATCTGTATCTGCCCCCGGGCACCAGCCTGATCACGACACGAAACACGTTGTCGGACTGGAACGCCGAAGAGCCCATGAGCCTCTCGATCCTGCGGGTCAGCGGCCCACCGAATAGCTTGTTCAGTCAGGTCGGCGGGTTCGCGATTCCGGGCATCGGCCCATTGGTGTCCGGCAATCCGCTGCTGACGTCGTTGGTGTCGTTGATCCCGCCGCTGCCCGCACCGCGGCTGCTGCAGTCCGTCGAGGCCGCGGTGATCATGCTGCTGCTCGGCATCAGCGGCGAGAACACGTACATGTCGGTCGCCACGAAGGACGCCACCACGGGCCAGACCAAGGCACCGAATGTGTTCTCCGATCCCGACCATAACGCGTCGTTCCTGGCGACCCAGTTGCAGAGCGTCGGGTACTTCCAGCTCGCCGACGACGAGGCGCTGGTGCTCACGATCAACCCCGGCAAGGCACGGTATTTCAGCGTTCCGGTCACCAACGACTGGACGATCACCGACAACTACTGGGACCAGCAGACCAGCCTCAACCTCAACCAGTCGGACCAGAACAACGACGACGAGACGTACACGATCGTGGTCTCCCCCACCGATCCAGGTGTGGCCAACTGGGTGTCGACCGGCGGGCTGAATCAGGGCACGATCTCCATCCGGTTCCAGGACTTCGATCCGAACTCCACGGTCGACCCGACAGTGAGCTCACAGGTGGTCAAGCTCAACGAACTCGACGGCGTGCTGCCGAACGGCACCGTCTTCGTCACTCCCGAACAACGGGCGGCCCAGATCGCCACACGGCAGCTGGGCTACAACAAGCGCTACACGCCCTACCCGCAAGCCTAGAGGTCGAGCAGCGCCGTCTCCGGCGCCTCGATCAGCCCGCGCAGGTCGGTCAGGAATGCCGCGGCCTGCGCGCCGTCGGCAATGCGATGGTCGAATGCACAGGTCAGCGTCATCGTCGGCCGGGCCACCACCGCGTCGTCGACCACCACGGCCCTCGGCTTCAGCGAGCCCATGCCGAGGATGGCCGCTTCCGGGTAGTTGATTACCGGCACACCCTCGTCCAGTCCCAGTGCGCCGAAATTCGACACCGTGAACGTCGACCCACTCAACTGGGTGGGGGCCAGCGTGCCTGCCCTGGCCCGGGCCACCACGTCGTCGACCGCAGCGGCCAGCTTGCGCGTGGAGCAGTCCCGGGTGTCGATGACGGGAACGACCAGACCCCGCTCGGTGGCCACCGCGACGCCGAGCCGCACGTCGGGATGCAGCCGAATCTCCGGCCCCGCTTCGGATTCCACCCAGGTGGCATTGAGCAACGGGTGGCGGCCCAGGGCGATGACCAGCAGCCGCAACGTCAGGACGAACGGTGTCACCTCCAGGGTGTCCCGAACGCGCAGCAGCGCAGAGCAATCGAGAAGAACACTGGCGTGCGCGTCGGGGATCTGGCTGCGTGACAACGCCATGTGCGTGGCCATCCGGGCGTGGACTCCCCGCACCGGGACGGTTTGCGACGACGGGGCCGGACCGGCAGCGTTCAGGACATCGTCGCGGGTAATCACTCCGTCGGTGCCCGAGCCGGGTTGCAGCCCTTGTAGATCCACATCGAGATCGGCCGCGAGCTTGCGCGTCTTCGGGGCGGCCCGGGCTCGCCTGCTGCGATCCATCCCGTTATCGATGCCGTAGCCGACCAACACCGGTGTGCGCTCGTCGGTTTCGATGCGCACCAACAGTGTTCCCACCGCCAGGGTTTCACCCTCGGCACCGCCGAGCTCGGCGATCCGCCCGGCGTACGGGCTGGGGATCTCGACTTCGGCCTTGTTGGTCTCGACCGTGCACAGTGTCTGGTTGAGCTCCACGACATCGCCGACGGCGACGGCCCAACTAGTGATCGTGGCGTCCTCCAGGCCTTCGCCGAGGTCCGGGACTAAGAAGTCGCTCATGGCCGCCGCATCGCCTTCTCGACGCAGTCGAGCAGTCGGTCCACTCCCGGCAACCAGAGCTTCTCCAGCCGGGCCGGCGGGTAGGGCGTGTCGAATCCGGTGGCGCGCAACACCGGCGATTCGAGGTCGTAGAACAGCTCCTCGGAGATCCGAGCCGCCAGCTCGGCGCCGAAGCCGAGCGTTCGCGGACCTTCGTGCATGACCACCGCTCGGCCGGTCTTGCGGACCGACTCTGCGACGGTGTCGAAGTCCAGCGGACTCAACGAGCGCAGATCGATGACTTCCAGGCTGCAGTCGGCGATTTCGGCCGCATTCAGTGCGGCACCGACCAGCCCGCCGTAGGTGATCACCGTGACGTCATCACCGCTGCGCCGGACGGCGGCCTTACCGATCGGCGGCCCGGGTACGGCGAGATCGACCGATTCGCGGGCCCAATAGCGACGCTTGGGCTCGAGGTAGATCACCGGATCGCGGGCGGCGATCGCATGCCGCAGCAGCCAGTAGGCATCCGAAGGCGTCGATGGCACAACAACTTTGAGCCCCGCGGTGTGTACCCAATAGGTTTCGGTGGATTCCGAGTGGTGCTCCACCGCGCCGATACCGCCGAATGACGGGATCCTGACCGTGACGGGCATGTCGACCTGGCCGCGGGTGCGGTTTCGATACTTGGCGAGGTGGCTGACCACCTGATCGAACGCCGGGTAGGAGAAGCCGTCGAACTGGATTTCCGGAACCGGCACGAAGCCGCGGATGGCCAGGCCCACCGCGACCCCGATGATCGCCGACTCGGCCAGCGGGGTGTCGAAACACCGTTGCTCGCCGAAGGTTTCGGCCAGTCCCTCGGTGATCCGGAATACCCCGCCCAGGGCGGCGACGTCTTCGCCGAACACCAGCACCCGGTCGTCACCGGCCATCGCATCGTGCAGGGCACGGTTGATCGCCTGCGCCATGGTGAGGGTGGTGACGCTGGGCAATTCGGTCAGAATCGGCCCGCCCGGTTCTGGTGTGCCGTCGCCACGCAATGGCGGCCGGTCGATGATCTGTGTCATCTCATGCCTCCTACGCCAATTCGGCGCGCAGTTGCGCACGCTGGGCCGACAATTCGGGGGTGATCTCGGCGTAGACATGGTCGAACAGCTCGTCCACATCCGGGTCCGGGGCACCGACCACCGAATCGCGAAGCTCGGCACGCAGCCGCACCGATCGGGCTTCCACTCGGTGCTCCACTCGTTCAGTGAGGACGCCAATGTCCTGCAGATACGTGCGATAGCGGGTGATCGGGTCGCGCGCCGACCATTCGGCGAGTTCGGCAGCGGTGCGGTAGCGAGTGGCGTCATCGGAGGTGGTGTGCGGTTCCATCCGATACGTGACGGCTTCGATGAGGGTGGGTCCCTCGCCGGCCCGTGCCCGTTCGGCCGCTTCGGCCATCACCGCATAGCAGGCCAGGATGTCGTTGCCATCCACCCTGATTCCGGGCATTCCGTAGCCGATCGCCCGGTGGGCGAGGGTGGGTGCGGCGTACTGACGGCTGGCCGGCACCGAAATCGCCCACTGGTTGTTCTGGATGTAGAACACGCAAGGCGCCTTCTCGACGGAGGCCATGTTCATCGCCTCGTGCGAATCGCCTTCGCTGGTGGCACCGTCACCGAGGAAGGCCACCGTCAGTGAATCCTCGCCCAGCCGTTGGGCCGCCATCGCCGCACCGACGGCGTGCAGCCCGTTGGTGGCGATGGGGATCGCGATAGGCGCACAGCACTTGCCGGTGAAGTCGAGCCCACCATGCCAGGAACCACGCCACAGAGCGGCAAGTTGTGCGGGCGCGATACCGCGGACCATGAAGACGCCGAGTTCGCGGAATTGCGGGAACAGCCAGTCGGTCTTGCGCAGGCACGCCGTCGCACCGATCTGCGCGGCCTCCTGGCCACGGCACGAGGCGTAGAGCGCCAGTTCACCCTGGCGTTGCAGATTGACGAATTCGGCGTCGAGATCGCGAGTGACAACGAGATTCTCGTAAAGCCAGACGAGGGTTTCCGGCGGGAGGTCGCGACGATATCGGCTTTCGGCCGTCGCAGTTCCGTCGGGCCCGATGAGTTGAACCGGTTGATCCATAACCGCCTCCTCTGCCGGTGCGGAGGCGGTCGGAGCAAACCTGTTGTGGCAGGCTCCAGCTAGCGGCCGGGGTCGGGCGCTAGCTGGACTATGCGCTCTGCTCGCCGAAGCACCGGGGCATCCACCATTATGCCCTCGAATTGAAAGACACCGCGTTCATCAAGGGCTGCCTTAAGCACGTGTCGCGCCCAACCTACCTGCTCAGCGCTAGGAAGGTAGCCCTCCCTAATCACCGCGATCTGGCTAGGATGGATGGCCACTTTGGCGTCGAACCCGACGGCTACCGCATCGTCGACCTCGGCTTTGAGGCCGTCCAGACTCTTGATGTCGAGGTACACCGAATCCAATGCGAGCCGGCCGTACGCCTTCGCGGCCAGCAAGCTCTGCGACCGCACGTGCCGTGCTACTTCGCGGTAGGAGCCGTCGGGATAGCGATTCGCGGTGCCGCCCAGATAGGCGAACAGATCCTCAGCACCCCACATGACCGCCAGTGCATTGTCGGCGCGGGTCGAGTCGACGACATTGAGCGCGCCCAACGGGGTTTCGATCAACACCACGACATCCAGCGGCGCCAGTGCAGCGACCTGCTCGCGGGATTCGGTCTTGGCCAGCATCACCGTGGTGTACGGGGTGCGGGCCAGCGCTTCGAGGTCGAGCGGATGATCCGGCGTGGTCGACGGATTGATCCGCACGACCGTGCGGCCGGGATCGAGCTGAGTTGTCACCAGCGCTTCGCGGGCGGCCTCGCGATCCTTGGCCGCCACCCCGTCCTCGAGGTCGAGGATCACGACATCGGCTGTCGCAGCGGCCTTCTCGAATCGCTCGGGGCGATCGGCGGGGCAGAACAGCCAGGCGGGTCCTGGATTGTCGAGTGCCATCAGGCGGGCTTCTTTCGCATCATGGTCTTACGGCTGGCGGTCGCGACGACGTCACCGTGCTGGTTGCGGGCGGTGTGCGCGAACGTGACGATACCTTCACCGGGCCGGCTCTTGGACTCGCGCTTGTCTGTGACGACGGTCTCGGCGTACATCGTGTCGCCATGGAAAAGCGGCTTGGGGAAGGCGATGTCGGAGAAGCCCAGATTGCCGACGATGGTGCCCTGCGTCAGCTGCGTCACCGACAGGCCCACCAGGGTGGACAGGGTGAACATGGAGTTCACCAGCCGCTGGTTGAACGGCGGCAGTGCGTCGGAGAACGCCGCGTCCAGGTGCAACGCCTGCGTGTTCATCGTCAAGGTGGTGAAAAAGACGTTGTCGGCCTCGGTGATGGTGCGGCCGGGGGCGTGCACGTAGCGCACCCCGATCTCGAATTCCTCGAACCACAAGCCGCGCTGGACGACGACCTTCTCCTCGGAGGACTCGCTCACCTACAGTCCCATCTGCCGGGCGATGACCATCAGCTGCACTTCGGTTGTCCCTTCCCCGATCTCGAGGATCTTGCTGTCCCGGTAGTGCCGGGCCACCGGGTATTCGTTCATGAAACCGTAGCCGCCGTGGATTTGGGTGGCGTCACGGGCATTGTCCATGGCGGCTTCACTCGCGATCATCTTGGCGATCGCCGCCTCCTTCTTGAACGGTTTACCGGCCAGCATCAGGGCCGCAGCGTCGTAATAGGCGGTGCGGGCCACATGGGCGCGGGCCTCCATGCGGGCGATCTTGAACTCGATCGCCTGGAACTTCCCGATCGGCTGACCGAAAGCGGCGCGCTCGTGGGCGTACTTGACGCTTTCGTCGACACAGCCCTGCGCCGCACCCGTCGACAGCGCGGCGATCGCGATCCGGCCCTCGTCGAGGATCCGCAGGAAGTTGGCGTAACCACGGCCGCGCTCGCCCAGGAGGTTCTCCTCCGGCACTCGCACGTCCTCGAAGGTCAACGGGTGTGTGTCCGAGGCGTTCCAGCCAACCTTGTTGTAGGGGGGCTCGGCGGTGAAGCCGGCGGTCGGCACCGGCACCAGGATCGAGGAGATCTCCCGGTGGTCGCCGGAGCCGCCGGTCACCGCGGTGACGGTGACCAGCTTGGTGATGTCGGTGCCGGAGTTGGTGATGAATTGCTTGGAGCCATTAATAACCCAGCTCGCCCCATCCAATCGCGCGGTGGTCTTGGTGGCTCCTGCATCGGTGCCACCGCCGGCCTCGGTGAGACCGAACGCCCCCAGGGCCTGCCCGCTGGTCAGCTGCGGCAGCCATTCCTGCTTCTGCGCCTCGTTGCCGAACCGGTAGACCGGCATCGCACCCAGCGACACCCCAGCCTCCAGCGTGATCGCCACGCTCTGGTCGACCTTGCCGAGCTCCTCCAGCGCCAGGCACAGGGCGAAGTAGTCGCCGCCCATGCCGCCGTATTCCTCCGGGAACGGCAGACCGAACAGGCCCATCTCGGCCATCCCCGCGACGACCTCGTAGGGAAACGTGTGCTGCGCATCGTGTTCGGCGGCCACCGGGGCGACGACGGCGCGGGCGAAGTCGCGGACCGTCTTGGCGAGCTGCTCGTATTCATCGGGAAGTGTTCCCGTGGACAGGAAGTCGGTCATTGTCGCACTTTCTCTACTTCTCACTTTTCTGGGTGGCTGTGACCTTGGCCAGCAGCTGTCCTACTTTGACCTGATCGCCGACAGCGACGTGCAGTTCGACCACCCCGTCGACCGGCGCCGTCAGCGAATGCTCCATCTTCATCGCCTCGACGGCGACCACCACGGTGCCTGCGGTGACCTCGTCACCGTTGAAAACACCCACCGCCACAACCGATCCAGGCATCGGGCTGACGAGTTCCGCGTCGCCGCCGACCTCGTCGTCTGGGCGCACGGGCGCTTCACGCACCTCGTCCAGCACGACTGATCGGCCGGCACCGGCCAGCCAGATCTGGTGACCGTCGGCGGCCACCCTATAGGTGGTGCGGATGCCGTCGACGGTGACGGCGAGCGCATCGCCGGTCAACTGGGCTGACAGTGAACGGTTTTCACCGTCCTCGATGCGGGCGAGCGCGTCGCCCGGCGTTCCGGTGATGTGGACGTGGTCGGTGCGCTCACCGTTACGCAGCCGGATGGTCGTCGGCGCAGGCGCGCCGATTCGCCAGCCCGACGGCACATCCCACAGGTCAGCCGACCCGGTCGGCCAGCGTTGCAGCCAGCGGTACGCCGCCGCGGCGATGAACGCTTGGTCGCCGGCCGGCTCACCGGTGAAGACGGTGCGATCGATCAGGCCGGTGTCGAGCCGGCCCGCCGCCACCTCCTCGTCGGCCAGCAGGAAACGCAGGAACTCGACATTGGTGCCCACGCCCAGCACTGCGGTCTGGGCGAGCGCACGATCGAGCGTGCGCAATGCGGCGGCACGGTCCTCGCCGTAGGCGATCACCTTCGACAGCATCGGATCGTAGTCGCTGCCCACCGTCATCCCTTGCGACAGACCGGAATCCACCCGGATACCGTCGCCGGACGGCTCCAACAGCCCCAGTACCGGACCGCCGGTCGGCAGGAAGCCCGCGGCGGGATCCTCGGCGTACACCCGGGCCTCGATCGCATGCCCGGTCATCGTGATGTCGTCCTGGGTGATGGGCAGCTTCTCCCCCGCCGCGACACGCACCTGCCACTCGACGAGGTCGTGCCCGGTGACCATCTCGGTGACCGGGTGCTCGACCTGCAGGCGGGTGTTCATCTCCATGAAGAAGAACTCGTCGGGCTGGTCGGCGGAGACGATGAACTCGACGGTGCCCGCACCGACGTAGTCGACGCTGCGGGCGGTGTCGCAGGCCGCCGCACCGATTCGCGCGCGGGTGTCGGGATCCAGCAGCGGGGACGGCGCTTCCTCGATGACCTTCTGGTGGCGGCGCTGCAGACTGCACTCCCGCTCACCGAAATGCAGGACCGTCCCGAAAGTGTCGGCCAGCACCTGGACTTCGATGTGCCTGGGCCGCAAGACGAATCGCTCGAGGAATAGGGTGTCGTCGCCGAAGGCCGCACCGGACTCCCGTCGCGCCGCGGCCAGCGCGGCGGGCAGCTCGGCGGCATCGTCGACACGCCGCATACCCTTACCGCCGCCACCCGCCGACGGTTTGACCAGGATCGGGAAACCGATATCACCGGCGGCCTCGATGAGGTCGGCGTCGGTCAGCCCGGGCCGGGCGATACCCGGCACCACCGGAACCCCGAACGCCGACACCGCGGCCTTGGCGGCGATCTTGTCGCCCATCGTGCGGATCGCGCCGGACGGCGGGCCGATGAACGCCAGTCCCGCGCGTTCCAGCGCCGCGGCGAAATCGGAGTTCTCCGAAAGGAACCCGTAACCGGGATGGACGGCCTGCGCGCCGGTGCGCAGCGCTGCGTTCACGACGGCGTCGATATCGAGGTAGCTCTGCCGGGCCGGCGGAGGCCCGATGCGCACCGCGACGTCAGCCTCGGTGACGTGGCGGGCCCCGGCGTCGGCGTCGCTGTAGACGGCGACCGAGCGGATGCCCATTGCATTGAGCGTCCGGATGACACGGACCGCGATCTCGCCGCGGTTGGCGACTAGCACAGTTGTAAACATCGTCACATCCTGAAGACGCCGTAGGACACGGATTCGACGGGCGCGTTGGCGGTCACCGAGAGTGCCAGCCCCAGAACAGTTCTGGTGTCGGCAGGATCGATGACGCCGTCGTCCCACAGCCGTGCGGTCGAGTAGTACGGATTGCCCTGATCTTCGTACTGGGCGCGGATCGGCGCCTTGAAGGCCTCTTCCTCTTCGGGCGTCATCTCCCCGCGCACGGTGGCCAGCACCGATGCCGCCTGCTCACCGCCCATCACCGAGATCCTCGCGTTGGGCCACATCCACAGGAACCGTGGTGAATAGGCCCGCCCACACATCGAGTAGTTGCCGGCGCCGTACGACCCGCCGATCACGACGGTCAGCTTGGGTACCCGGGCGCAGGCCACCGCCGTCACCATCTTGGCGCCGTGCTTGGCGATGCCGCTGGCCTCGTAGTCGCGGCCGACCATGAAGCCGGTGATGTTCTGCAGGAACAGCAACGGCACCATGCGCTTGTCGCACAGTTCGATGAAATGCGCTCCCTTGAGGGCGGATTCACCGAACAACACGCCGTTGTTGGCGACGATGCCGACCGGGTGGCCGTGGATGTGGGCGAATCCGGTCACCAGGGTGGTGCCGTATTCGGCTTTGAACTCGCTGAATTCGCCACCGTCGACGATGCGGGTGATCACCTCGTGCACGTCATAGGGCACCCGGGCGTCGACTGGGACGACGTCGTAGAGCTCGTGCTGATCGGCGATCGCCTCGCCGTCGGGCCGGACGTCCCACGGCCGCGGTTCGCGCGGGCCGAGCGTGGCGACGATGCGGCGGACGATGCGCAGCGCGTCGCGGTCGTCGTGGGCCAGATGGTCGGTGACACCGGAGGTCTTGGAATGCAGGTCGCCGCCGCCGAGCTCCTCGGCAGTCACCACCTCGCCGGTGGCGGCCTTCACCAGCGGCGGGCCGCCCAGGAAGATGGTGCCCTGGTTGCGCACGATGATCGCCTCGTCGCTCATCGCAGGAACGTAGGCGCCACCCGCGGTGCAGGAACCCAGCACGGCGGCAATCTGCGGGATACCGGCCGCGCTCATCGTGGCCTGGTTGTAGAAGATGCGGCCGAAGTGGTCCCGGTCGGGGAACACCTCGTCCTGGCGCGGCAGGAACGCACCGCCGGAGTCGACGAGGTAGAGGCATGGCAGTCGGTTCTGCAGCGCAATCTCCTGGGCGCGCAGATGCTTTTTGACCGTCACCGGGTAGTAGGTGCCACCTTTGACCGTCGCGTCGTTGGCGACGATCATGCACTCCCGCCCGGCGACCCGGCCGATGCCGGTGATGATCCCGGCGGCCGGACATTCGTCGTCATACATGCCGTCGGCGGCCAGCGGGGCAACCTCAAGTAGCGCACTGCCGGGGTCCAGCAGTCCGTCCACCCGGTCGCGCGGCAGCAGCTTGCCGCGCGCAACGTGTCGCTCACGCGCACGTTCCGGCCCACCGAGAGCTGCGGTGGCCAGCTTGCCGCGCAGCTGCTCGACAAGCTGCAGATGCGCCTCACGGTTGGCAGCCGCTGATGTCATCGTCGATGTCCCGTCGAATTGAGTTAATCACGACTAACTCGTGTAAGGTTAGTGAAAATTAACCGAAACGTCCAGACATCTTGCCGGAGGGCCCCATCGACACTCCCACTCGCCGAAGCAGGCAGAAGTCGGATCGCCGATCTGCCCTGCTGGCGGCCGCGGAGCGGCTGATGGCCGATAAGGGCTTCCAGACTGTCCGACTCGAGGACATCGGCGCAGCGGCCGGGGTCAGCGGCCCGGCGATCTACCGGCACTTCCCCAACAAGGAAGCGCTCCTTGTCGAACTTCTGGTCGGCATCAGTACCCGACTGCTGGCCGGCGCCCGAGCCGTCGTCAGCGAAGCAGACGAGCCGGTCGCGGCGCTGACGGGCCTGATCGAGTTTCACCTCGACTTCGCCCTTGGCGAGTCGGATCTCATCCGCATCCAGGACCGCGATCTCGCACACCTGCCGGTCTCGGCACAACGTCAGGTCCGGCGCGCACAGCGCAGCTACGTCGAGATCTGGGTGGGGGTACAGCGCGAAGTGCATCCCGACCTCGATGAGGCCGACGCCCGACTGATGGCGCACGCGGTGTTCGGTCTGCTCAACTCGACCCCACACAGCATGAAGCCCCTGGCGACCAAGGCCGACCAGGGGCGTTCACGCGATGTCTTACGGGCTATGACGATGGCGGCGTTGCGCTCGGCCGACCGTCATGTCCGCGATGGCGTTGGTTAATACCAGTTTCGCCTGCCGCCGACCGGGCGTCCGACACTGCCCAGCAGCCACAGGACCGCCCCGACCACCAGCAGGACGACACCGATGGTCCACAGAATCTGAATATTCAGAACGAATCCAAGGATGAGCAGGATTGCTCCGAGAACGATCATTGCTTCCTCCCGATAGTCACTTACTGAACACTTTTCATCGCTACTGGCTGGGCTTCGGCAGGTTGCAGCTCGCAACGGTGGGATTGACTCCCGCGTAGTTGAGCGGTCCTGCCACTACCGTCAGGGCGATAGACCCCGCGGTAGCACAGTTGGCTTCGCTGTTAGAGAAGTAGCCGCGCTGCCAGGTAGCGAAGACTCCAACCAGCAGCCACACGATCACAATCGCGCCTAGGATTCCCCGGCCTCGCATGGCGATCCTCCTTGTTCGTCCGCAGCACTTGGCGCACAAGGTTTTACCCGGCCGACAGTTTCCTAAACATCACGCCTGTCAAAGGCCGCAGCCAGCCAATCAGCCACCTCACCGGCCAGTGCGGCGTGGTTCTCGCGCTTGACGATTTCGTGCCCGTCGTCAGCGAAGAGCAGATAACGCACATTGCGGCCGCGCGAACGCAATGCCTCGACGATTTGCTCGGATTCGCTGACCGGAACATTCGTGTCGGTACCGCCGTGCACCACCAACAGCGGCGCCACCAGCGCGTCCACCCGCTGCAGTGGTGAGAGTGCTTCCAGAAGCTCACGGTCGGCGATCGGATGGCCGTATTCGGGATAGGAAGCCGCCGCGATCCACGGCTCGGTGTTGCGGTAGAACGTGACCAGATCGCTCATCCCGCAGATGCTGACGCCGGCCACGAACAGGTCGGGGTGGAACGCCAACGCCGCCATCGTCAGGTAGCCACCGTAAGACCAACCCGCACAAGCAATCCGGGCTGGATCAGCCAGACCGCGGGCGGCGAGATACTGGGCGCAGTCGGCCACGTCGTCGATCGCGGCGAATCGTTTGTCCTTGTCGTCGGCGTGCACGAATTCGCGGCCCTGCCCGCCGGACCCGCGCACGTTCGGGGTGAACACCGCGATCCCCTCGTCGAGCAACCCCGGGAAAATCTCACTGTGTGAGGGACGAGCTTGACCCTCCGGACCCCCGTGCAGGTAGATCATCGTGCCGGCCCGCTTGACGCCCGGCGGCGGGCAATAAAGCCAGCCGAACAGCGAACGACCATCGCGCGCAGTCACCGTATGCAATCTGGGGCGTGCCGAGACCGGACCGACACTGGGTTGGCGGTCGATGCGTTCCCACTCCCGGGATCGAGGGTCGACGAGTTCGACGGTGCGGGGCATGTCGGCGCCCTGCACGGTCACGGCGACCATCGATCCACCCGCGCTGATGGACAGTTCACCGGCGACCAGGTTGGGCAGCGTGATGGGTTCGGCAAGTGTGTTGTCGGCATACTCGAGTATCTGTAACTCACTGCAGCCGTTGATGTTCCACAACAGAGCGACCGTCGACAGGTCGTCGCTGACCACGAACTCGTCGAGGTCGTACCCGGGACGCTCGGCGGCCACGTGATAGGCAACCCCGTCGGGGGTGACGGTCACTTCGAGCAAACGGCTATGTGTCGCACCGTTATCGCTGCGGATCAGCGCGCGCACATAACCGTCGGCGAAGTCCGGGCCGTAGGTGTACGCCGGGTGATACAGCGTGGTGTCCTCGCCGTCCGGCCCCGACCGCAGTCGCCGAGGATGGTGGTCGTCGAGGATCACGCCCATATCGGTGTTGGAGCCGGGATCTGAAGGCAGCAAGGCGATTTCGGTCAGACCCGTCTGCATGATCAGCTCGCGATATCCGCGGGGGCCGACCCGGATCAGAGCCGAACCGGCCCAGGCGTCGACGAGCCTGCCGCCGGAGCGGCGATCCAATACGGTGACGGTGGCGTCGGCCGGGTCGATCAGACAGGACTGGCCGACACCGTCCTCACCGGTGAGGATCGCGCAGACCCTGGTGCCGTCCCAGGCGATCAGCTCGGCGGTGCCGGCCATCCCGTCCTCGCCCATCCCGTCGATACGGCGGGCCATCCGGTCGTCGGGGTCGGTGGTGACCACCCAGATCTGGCTTCTTGTGCTGCCGTCGGGGGCGACCTGGCAGGCCAGCCAGTGGCCGTCGGCGGAGTGGATGACCCTCGGCACCGGCCCCTGCACCGGCAGTTCGACATCACGCGACGAGCTGGCCCGCCAGCCTCGCAGGAACCGTTGGACGGCGCGCGGATATCCACCGTCGTCGACGATGTGGGCGAACGCCGCCGCATCAGGCGACAGCGATGCGCCGTAGGTCGCGCGGAGGTCCTGTTCCACCCCACCACCCTTTGTTCTGACTAAGAGTTACCTCGGTAATGCGTTCCACGGCGCTCCCCGGTGGTAAACACGTCCAGAGCTAACAGGGCCCGCGCAGGTAGCCTGTGCAACCATGAGGTGGGTATGAACGATCCGCGTCAACCGGGGTGGTCTGATCCGACGCAGGCCGGGGGCGGCTATCCGCCGCATACCGACCCCGCTTACGCCGGTCAGTATTACGGACAGGGTTACGGCACGCAGCCGGCCCAGCCCACCGAACAGCTGCCGTCCTACTGGCACCAGGGTGGCCTTTATCCGCCCGGCGAGCCGCCCCAACCGCCACCTGGCCCACCCAAGTCGCCCAAGTGGCTGTGGATCGCCGCGGGCGTCGCGGTGCTCCTCGTGGTCGGCTTGGTGATCGCTTTGGTGATCGTGTCCAGCTCGGCGCGGGAGACGACGGTGGTGGCGCCCTTGCCGCCGCTGTCCGAGACATCGTCCACACCGCCGCGGGCCAGCACGTCGATCCCGACGACGACGCTGCCCGCGCTGCCGACGACCACTGGCGCTCCTGGCACGCCGACGATCCCCGGCGGCACCACCAGCCCGACCGGAACCGACACCGTCGTCTACAACGTCACCGGTGACGGCCGGGCGATCAACATCACCTATGTCGACACCGGCGGGATCATGCAGACCGAGTTCAACGTGATGCTGCCGTGGAGCAAGGAAGTCAGCCTGCCCGCGCCGGCGCGGGCGTCGGCCAGCGTCGCCGTTGTCAACGTCGGACGCGACGTGACCTGCAACGTTTCGGTGAATGGCGCTCAGGTGCGGGAGCGCACCGGCCGCGGCCTGACGATCTGCACCGGAGCCGGTTAACGACGTGAGCGACCGTCGTTGGGCACCTTGACCAGCAGCATGCCCAGCAGCCCGACGGCCAGCACGAGACACAGCCCACCCAGGCCGGCGCGGTCGGCGTGGAAGGCGTCCACGAACACGAAGAACAGCCACGGCGCGAGGAACGACGCCGCCCGGCCGGTGGTCGTGTAAAGCCCGAACGCGACGGCCTCTTTGCCCTCGCTGACCATGCGCAACAGCACCGTGCGGGCCGACGTCGTGACGGGTCCGACGCAGAGCGCCAGCAGCAGCCCGCAGATCCAGAACACGACCGGTCCGGACAGCGACAGCAGGGTCAGGCCGACGGCGATCATCAACGTGAGCGAGGCAACGATCACCGGCTTGCCGCCGATCCGGTCGTCGACGGGACCCGCGAGGACCGCGCCGAGGGCCGCCATCGTGCTGGCGATCACGCCGAAGATCAGCACGTTGGCCTGCGAGATGCCGTAGACGCTGACGCCGAGCACCGCGCCGAAGGCGAACACCCCGGCGATCCCGTCCCGGAAGATCGCGCTGACGACCAGGTAGTAGACCAGGTTGCGATCGCGCCGCCACTCCCCCCGCAGGTCGTTCCACAGCCGTCGATAGCCGCCGAGCAGGCCGACGGCTTGGGCATCGGGATCGACTGCCGGGGAGAAGCTGTGCGCGGTGATCAGCAGCGGCAGGGCGAGCACGACGAACCACACCGCCGCCATGACCATCGCCGCACGCACGTTCTGACCGTCAGTGACGGGGACCCCGAGCAGGCCGCGGTTAGGGCCGTCGCCGGCGATGAACGTGACATAGATGACGATCAGCAGCGCGACGCTGCCGAAGTAGCCCGCGGCCGCCCCGATCCCCGAGATGCGGCCGGAATTTTGCGTGGTGGTGAGCTGCCGCAGCATGGCGTTGTAGGGCACGCTGGCCAGATCTCCGCACGCCGCGGTGAAGGCCAGCAGCACCAGACCCATCGCGAAGTAGGCCGGTTCGGCCCGGATCAGGCTCATCCCCGCGGTGGCCAGCACTGCAAGGCCGGTGAGGGTGGTCAGCGCGGCGCGGCGCCGGTGCGGCGCCTGGACCAGCACACCGGTCAGCGGAGCCAGAAGCGCGACGGTCAGGCCGGCGATCGCCAGCGCCCGGCCCAGCCAGCTGGCCGGTGAGGTGTCGCCGCCAAGGCCTTGGCCGACCGTGCTGGTCAGGTACACCGAGAAGACGAAGGTGGTGACGATGGCGTTCATGCCGGTGGAACCGCAGTCCCACAGCGCCCAGGAAATGACTTTCGACCGGCCGGCGGTCTGGGCAACCGGCGGGGGGCTGGTCATGCGGGCCACAATATGCTGGCCGCATGCCTGTACCCGCACCAGCCCCGGACAGCCGAGCCGTCGTCACCGGTGCCTCTCAGGGCATCGGTGAAGCGCTGGCCACCGAACTCGCCGCCCGAGGCCACCACCTGATCATCACCGCGCGCCGCGCCGACGTGCTGCACACGCTGGCCGCGACACTCACCGAGCGCTACGGCGTGATCGTCGAGGTGCGCCCGGTGGACCTGGCCGACCCCGCGGCGCGCACAGCGTTGGCCGACGAACTGGCCGACCGCGACATCTCGATCCTGTGCGCCAACGCGGGTACCGCCACGTTCGGGCCGGTGGCCAAGCTGGATCCGGCTGCCGAAAAGGCGCAGGTTCAGCTCAACGTGCTCGGTGTGCACGATCTGGTGCTGGCCGTGCTACCGGGAATGCTGGCCCGCAAGGCCGGCGGGATCCTGATCTCGGGATCTGCCGCCGGGAACTCGCCGATCCCGAACAATGCCACCTATGCGGCGAGCAAGGCGTTCGCGAATACGTTCAGCGAGTCGCTGCGCGGCGAGCTGAAGGGCTCGGGCGTCAACGTGACCGTGCTGGCCCCGGGCCCGGTACGCACCGAACTCCCCGACGAGTCAGAGCAGTCACTCGTCGAGCGCTTGATCCCCGATTTCCTGTGGATCAACACCGAGTACACCGCGCGGATCTCACTGGATGGCTTGGCGCGCAACAAGATGCGGATCGTGCCGGGGCTCACGTCCAAGGCGATGTCGGTGGCGTCGGGGTACGCCCCGCGCGGGATCGTCACGCCGATCGTCGGCGCGGTCTACAAGAAGCTGGGCGGCGAGTAACCCCTCGCCCAAACCGACATTTGGCAGCAGAAGTACGAGAAGATGCCGACATTTCGTCGATCTCGGCGCACGAGCTAGCTAGCGCCTCCGGCGACCCGTGCCGAAGATGCTGCGGGTGATCTCGCGGCCGATGACCGTGCCCGCCGAGCGCATCGCGCTCTTGAACGCCGGGCTGTTCATCACCTGATCGAGCACACCGGGCTCGGCCTTCTCGGGCTTGGGCATCGGCGGCAGGTCGATTCCGGTCGGCAACAGCGGCGGTAGATCGACGGACTCCTCCGGCGGCGGAGCCAACTTGGTCGCCAACTTCTCGTAGGCCGACTCGCGGTCGACCGTCTGCCCGTACTTGGCGAACAACGGACTGGATTGCGCGGCAGCCTTGATCGCGTCGGGTCCGATGGTGTCCATCAGCGACTGCGGCGGACGCATCCGCGTCCACGCCACCGGAGTCGGCGCGCCACGTTCGGAGAGCACCGTGACGATCGCCTCGCCGATGCCCAGCGACGTCAAATCCGTTTCCAGGTCGTAGAACTCGGTCTTGGGGTACGTGCGCACCGTCTTGGACAGCGCCTTCTGATCGTCGGGGGTGAACGCCCGCAACGCGTGCTGAACGCGGGCCCCCAACTGGGACAGAACGTTATTGGGCACGTCGGTCGGCAGCTGGGTGCAGAAGAAGACGCCGACGCCCTTGGACCGGATCAGCTTGACCGTCTGCTCGACCTGCTGCAGGAACGCCTTGGACGCATCGGCGAACAGCAGGTGCGCCTCATCGAAGAAGAAGACCAGCTTGGGCTTGTCGACGTCGCCGACCTCGGGCAGGTAGGTGAACAGGTCGGCCAGCACCCACATCAGGAATGTCGAGAACATCACCGGCCGGGCGGCCTGGTCGCCCAGCTCGAGCAGCGTGATCACCCCGCGCCCCTGCGCGTCGACGCGCAGCAGGTCGGCCGGGTCGAGTTCCGGCTCGCCGAAGAACGTGGCGCCGCCCTCGGCCTCGAGATTGACCAGCGCCCGCAAGATGACGCCCGCGGTCTGCGGGGACACCCCGCCGATGGTCTTCAGGACTTCCTTGCCCTCATCGCTGGTCAGGTAGGTGATCACCGAACGCAGATCCTTGAGGTCCAGCAGCGGAAGGCCCTGCTGGTCGGCCCAGTGGAAGATCAGCCCGAGGGTCGACTCCTGAGTCGGATTGAGCCCCAACACTTTTGACAGCAGGATCGGTCCGAATGCCGAGATCGTGGCGCGCACCGGGACGCCGATGCCATCGGTGCCCAGCGACAGGAACTCCACCGGGAACGACGCCCCGGTCCAGGCGTCGTCGCCGGTATCCTTGGCCCGTTGCAGGGTGCGGTCACTGGACTCCCCCGCCAGCGACAGGCCGGACAGGTCGCCTTTGACATCGGCCATCATCACCGGCACCCCGGCGGTGGACAGCTGCTCGGCGATCACCTGCAACGTCTTGGTCTTGCCGGTACCGGTGGCGCCGGCGACCAGGCCGTGGCGATTCATCATCGCCAGCGGGATCCTGACCTGCGCCGCGGGATCGACCACACCGTCGACGACGACCGAGCCGAGATCGAGTGCCTCGCCCGTCGTCGCGTAGCCGGCGGCGATCTGCTGGGCAGGAGTCACTGTGGATTGGCTCGTCATCGGCCGACCTCCGTCGTCGCTCGGGTGATGGCCGCTACGACACTACTTGGCCGTCTGGGCTTAGGGTTGAGCGCTGTGCGTGAAGAATTGGTGTGGATCGACTGCGAGATGACCGGGCTCGACCTGCGGACCGACAAGCTCATCGAGATCGCCGCCCTGGTGACCGACGCCGAGCTCAACGTCCTCGGCGACGGCATCGACGTCGTCATTCACGCGGACAACGAGGCGCTGGACGGCATGGTCGAAGTGGTCGCCCAGATGCACCACCGGTCCGGACTCACCGAGGAGGTCCGCGCGTCGACGATCGACGTGGCGACCGCCGAGAAGCTCGTCCTTGACTACATCCGCGGCCACGTGAAGCAGGCCAAGACCGCACCGCTGGCGGGCAACTCGATCGCCACCGACCGGGGCTTCATCGCCAGGGACATGCCGACGCTGGACACCTACCTGCACTACCGCATGATCGACGTCAGCTCCATCAAGGAGCTCTGCCGGCGCTGGTATCCCCGGATCTATTACGGCCAGCCGGAGAAGGGGCTCGCGCACCGGGCCCTTGCCGACATCCAGGAGTCGATCCGCGAGCTGAAGTACTACCGGCGCACCGCCTTCGTCGCCCAGCCGGGACCGACGACCAGCGAAATTGCCACCGCAGCCGCCGAGATCGACGGACCCGCCGAAACCGATTCGGCTGTTGAGGCGGACAACGGCTAGTATCGACGACGCTGCTGCCGTCCCCGGGACGGTCTCCAGCGATGGTGGCTGTAGTTCAGTTGGTAGAGCACCAGGTTGTGATCCTGGCTGTCGCGGGTTCGAGTCCCGTCAGCCACCCAGCAGGTCAGGGGCCCGAAAGGGCCCCTGACTCATTTCTCGGGAACCCGTCAGTTCGCGTCGAGCAGATCTTCGGTGATCTCGCAGAGCCCGGCCGCGTACTCAGTCCTGCCCGACCCGTCCGCCTTCGCCGCATACATCGCGAGATCCGCGTCGCTCAGGATGGCGACGGCATCGCGCTCCTCGCGCTCACCGACCGTGGCAATACCGATGCTGGCACTCACATTCACCGTGACGCTGCCGATGCGAGTCGGTGCGGCCAGCGTGCCGTGCAGCCGGTCGCTGATGAGGTCTAGTGCGTCGCTCGTCGTCGGCCCGAACAGCAGCGCGACAAATTCGTCGCCGCCAAGACGGGCGACCACATCATTGGGCCGCACCGCATCTTGAAGTCGTTGAGCCGCTGTCCGCAGCACCGTGTCACCGGCTTCGTGACCTAGTGAATCGTTGATGTCTTTGAATTTGTCCAGGTCGATGAACAGGACGGCAGACAACGCAACGTCGTCCTGGCGTGTGAGCGCATCGGAGATACGGGCCAGGACGTACGCACGATTGGGCAGCCCGGTCAGGGCGTCGTGGGTGGCTAGATGTGCGAAGTGTTCGCTTACCGTGCGCTGCCTGGTGACTTCGTCGATCTGTCGCGCCTGGACATAGGTCGCCAGAAACGCCGCGCAACACAGGTACGCGTACAGCGCAACCAAGAACCACGCTGCGGGCCAACCGATTTCGGCGGGGATCGACGTGTCGGCCAGCAGTGTCCCGATGAATGCGACCACGCTGAGCGCGAGGACGACTCCGGCACGCCGCCAAGATAATTCGACGATCACCATCAGCGGGAGTAATCCAACGAGAAGCAGTGGCACGTAGCCGCCCGTCGTCAGTAGATGGAAGCCCGACAGCGCAATGGTGTCGGTGATCGCGGTGGTGAGCCGCCAACGCGGTCCGGAGATCAGCCGGCCGACCGGCGAGACAGCGACAAGCGCCGCGCCGATGGTGACCGAGGCGTAGATCCCGATCCATATGCACTGCTCGAGCCAATCACCCGGCGCCGTGCCGACGATCATCGCGCCGACCATGATCAAGACGACGCCCATGCGCAACACTGACTGCCGGGCGCGGCCGAGGGCTATCAGGTCCATGCAGTCAATTCCCAAGTCCGTTACGCATACGTCAATAATTTCACGGAACCACCCCCAAAGCCGTGCAATCCGTCGGCGTGTGGTGGTTGACCGGACACCCCAAATATTTGCTGGATAGCGCACTAGTCACGCTTCATCGAGCTAAATCCGCAGATTCTGATCGCCCGCACAATAACTGATTGTGCACGCCGGCGCACACTTCTGCCGTCAGCGCGGCGACGTCGGATCTGCGCCCGATGCGGGAGTTCGAGCCCCCGCGAGCCACCTTCTACCTGCGAGGAAGCCTTCGGTTCCCTCCGCTTTTTCCTCTTTCGGGCTCCGATTCCAGCCGACGAAGCACCGAAATGGTAAAGATTCTGTCTGATTCCGCCATTTAAGCGGGACAATTATTTGGCTATAGGTTACCGTCCAGTAATAGATTGCATGACTTAGCTGGGGAGGGCTGATTCATGAACAGTGACCAGAACGACAACCGACCCACTGGGCTCGCCGACGACGAAAAGCGCCTCGGCGTCTGGGTCGACAGGGTCGACGCCTTCCTGCTCGCGCTCGATGCCATCGATGCTGACGATCCTTTCGACTTCTGCGCGGAGGCCTGGGAGATCTGGCAGAGCGCTGTCGCCGCAGATCCGCCGCCTGAAACCAGCCCCGCGGTGCTCGTCGCCCTTGGCGGTCTTCGGGCGGTGGCACACGCCATGACGACGTCGACCCTCGACTATTACCGCACGGCCAACCCGCGGGATCGAAAGACACTGTCGACCGTGCATGCGTCGCTCAAGGCATGTCTGGGCACCCTGCGACGGGAGTCCGCCGGGTGGTTGTCCGAAGGTTTGCCGGCCGCCGAGGAAATAACGGCACGCAGTGCAACTTTGGTCGCGAGTCTGCAGACGACCAATGCGCCGGGTGCTGCGCCGATATCAGATACCGGAATTGTGTTCGATAAAGTGTGCGCACTTACCGATACCGAGAACCGGCGGTATCGGGAAGCGTATGACCGGCTGCGCGGAATGCTGAGCCGGGAGCCGTTGCAGCACATCACCGATGAGAGCGACGCCCTCTCTGAGGTCGTGCTGGGCATCGTCCTGGATCTGCAGGCCAGTCGAGGTTCCACGTTCGACGAGAACGTCATGGCCGAACGCAGGAGCAAGATCCGGTCAGCGTTGGTCGCCGTCACCGGCGCGCTGCACACCCACCACGAACAATCGGTCAAGACCGCCACGAAGACCTTCGGTTACGCCAGCGTAGAAGCCAAGGCAGTGGAACGGCTTTTCGACGATGTCAAGCAGTCCTCGTTCGAGTACCGCTGGCTGGACGAGCTGCACGAGCCCCTGCAGCGCGGTGACGGTGCCGCGGTGAAATATCAGTTCACCGCACGGCGGCACGGCGAGCCGCACGTGGACGTCCACCTGGATCGCGATTACATGGCCCAGTTCGCCAAGTCGAAGAAGAAGTGGGTCGGTCCGGACGAGCTGGTTGTGATGGGCAGCGATCCCAGTGTGCTGGACATGATCAAAGCGATTCAGCCCAAGGTGAATTCACTGCAAGGGCAGCTCGACGCGATCTTGTATCCGAACGTGGCCGAGGATGTCGCGGCCGTCAAGGAATTGATCGCCCGGTTCGGGGGCCAGAAGTGCTTGGACGCGTTGCACTCCGCACCCGGCGCGACGGACAAGCCGTGGATGCCGCCGCACCTGTCGCCGCGCGTGCTGTCCTTCGTGCGAACTTTCGAATAGGCCATTCGAGTGCTGTAACGCACCTCACTGTTTGCTCAGCAAACTTTTTTGGTTGAACGCGTCGACGGGCGGGTACAGGGACGTATGCCGCGGAAAACCGCAGCGCAACGGCTCGGCGTCCGGGGGGACGCACTCGCGAAGGGACGTACGGAGATGAGCGTTCGGCTACTGACGGAATTTGACGGACCAGTTAGCCCGGGCATCTGGGTGGACCGGCTCGATGCCTTCGTTTCGGCGATCGATGCCATCGACGCCGACGACCCGCTGGCCTATTGCGAGCAAGCCTGGGATATCTGGGACAACGCCGTCTTCACCGATCCCCTGCCGGACTCCCATCCCGCCATGCTGATCGTCCTCGGTGTACGACAAGCACTGGCAAGTGTGATGGCGTCCACCTATCGCAACACCGCCGAGGCCAGAGAGCGGCTGACGCTCACGGCCGTGCATGCCTCACTGGCCGAAGAGCTGGCCGCCGTGCAGCGTGAGTGCGAGCGTTGGCGCCATGAAGGCCTGCCGTCCGCCGCTGAGGTCAGGGCGCGCAGCGCAACCGCGGCGACCGGTCTGCACGTCGTCGGCCGGCGGTCGGCGTAGCCGGCCTCACCGTCGCGGGATCTTGTCCCCGAACAACGCCAATGCGTTCTCGCCGACGATCTTGTGCCGGACGTCATCATCAACCTGAAGGCCCCATCACGTCCAACGCGCAGGCGAACGCCGTCGGATTGAAGTTGCCGCTCGTGGTGATGTGGAAGTTGTCGCGCAGGTACTCCGACGGCAGCCGCGCCAAGCCACCACAACGCGGTGACATTGTGCGTTTCGAGCCAGCTGCCGACGACATTGTCAGCGCTGACCGGGGTTCCATGCGTAGTGCTCTTCGAGGGCGATCAACACGTCGCGACTCTAGGCGTTGGCGTTGCCGGCTTTCCACTGTGGCCACGGAATGTTCCAGTCGCCAAGGCCTTCCGTTCCCGGAAGCGTCGAACCCACAGTGTTGTGGACCTCCACGATGTCGCCGCGGTTGGTGTTGTTGTAGAACCACTGCGCGTTGCTCGGGCTGGCGTTCAGGCAACCGTGGCTGGTGTTGGAGTAGCCCTGCGCGCCGACCGACCATGGCGCGGAGTGGACGTAGATGCCGCTGTAGGACATCTGAGTGGCCCAGTCCACCTCGGTGCGATATCCGTTGGGCGAGTTGGACGGAACGCCGTATGTCGACGAATCCATGATCATGTGGGAGAAGCGGTCGCCGACGATGTAGACGCCGTTGTTGGTCGGCGTGCTGTTCTTGCCCATCGAGACCGGGATGGTCCTCTCGACCACACCGTTGCGCCGGACGGTCAGCGTCTTGGTGTCGTCGTCGGCAATCGCGATCACCTCGTCGCCGATGGTGAAGTGCGACGTCAGATTCTGCTGACCGAACAGGCCGTCGCCGAGATCGACACCGTAGGTGTTGACCGCGACGTCGACGGTGGTGCCGGGCTTCCAGTAGTTCTGCGGGCGCCAGCGCACCTCGCGGTTGTTGAGCCAGTAGAAGGCACCCTCGACGGGCGGGTTGGTGGTCACCTTGATCGCGCGCTCGGCGGCCAGCCGGTTGGGGATGTTCTCGTCGAAGCGCACCGCGATCGGTTGCCCGACGCCGACGGTCTCACCGTCACCGGGCAGCAGGTACGGCATCGTCAGGTTCTCGGGTGACTGCGTTTCGAAGGTGATCTTCTCGGCCGTCACTCCCCCGAGGCCCAGCGACTGGGCGGTCAGCGTGTAGCTCTTGTTGTAGCCCAGCGGTTCGGTGGTCGCCCACGTGACGCCGTCGGGGCTGAGCTTGCCCTCCACCTGATTGCCGGCCTCGTTGACCATCGTCACCGAGCCGAGCACCCCGCTGGTCGCACTGACCGTCACCGGCCGGTCCAGCGGCACGTCGACCGCACCGTCCTTGACCGAAACTGTCAGCTGTGGAACCAGCAGGTCACCGTAGGGCGTCCCCTTGTCGGCGATGACTTTGACCGGCGGTGGCGCGGCCGGTTCGCTGCTGCACGCGCCGAGCCCGATCAGCAGAGCCGGGACGATCGCGAGCGCAGCCAGCCGACGCCGCGACCGCGGGCGGTGTGCCGAGCCGGCCTGCCTCATATCGCTCTCTGTCTCGCTAGCTGTGCGAACTCTGGGGATGATTGGCAATATTCTAAGGGAATGTCAGCGATGCTGGCGACTGCACAGGTCAGCGGCTCGATGGCACCCACCAGCGCAATTTCATGTTCGGCCGCGGTGTTTGTTATTGTCGCTGACGCGGTTCACGCGCCGTTAGCTCAGTTGGTAGAGCAGCTGACTCTTAATCAGCGGGTCCGGGGTTCGAAACCCTGACGGCGCACAGGTCAGAGGCGTGTACAGAGAAAAACTGTACACGCCTCTGTACACACAGGGCACTTCCATCGGTCGTAGGATCAGCCGATGAACGAGGGCCACGAGTTTTACGACCCCAAGGGCACGGGGCACTGCCAGATCATCACCGGCGTGGGTCACTTCCCGGAGTCGATCCCGTCGCGGTGCTGGTGGACCCAGCAGCAGCACGACGCGCGAGACCAGGCTCTTGAGCAGAGACCGCGTATCACCACCGTCGAGATCGGTGAGATGACGCCGGGGGTGCCGTTCCTGCAGCAGCTCACCGCGACAGGTACTGAGCCGATCTATTGGTCGGTCCGCTCGCTGGTGGGGCCAAGCGAGTTGAGGGAATTGGGCTCATCGACGGGCGAGTGGTACTTCCTACCCCCGGCAGGTTGCCGCGATTACGACCTGATCGTCAGGGCGTCGAACATCTATGGCCATGACGAGCAGCGGTACGCGCGCGGCGTGTATCTTGACCGCCCCGCTTCGGCGTTCCTCGATCGTGAGCTTGAGGCTACGTCCCGACGCCTCGAGGAGTTGAAATGAGCGATACCGCAACGATTGACTTGCCCGAACTGGTGCCGTTGGGTGGCCAGTTTCTGCCGTCCTACGTGAGCATCGACCGGGCCACCGGAACGCTGTCGCTCTGCATTCCCGAGGCCGGCGAATTCAGCCCCACGATCCGCCGAAGCGTGATGCCCGACGGCACCGTCGAGTGGGACATGGAGATCCATTGGCCATCCAAGGAAATGCGCGTTCCGGGCCAGCACTACTGCGCCGAGTACTTCGAGTTCCCCTACCGCGAGTACGGCGCCGAGATCGTCACCGACCCCACCGTCTACCCGCTGTCCTACCTGGACCGTCTGGCAACCGAGTTCCACCCCCGGCTGCACGACCGCGAGGGCGAGCCGATTTCGGAGTTCGTATTCTTCGGCCAGACAGGCTTCGAGGCGCTGAACGATTGGGACCGCATCGACGTCCACCGCTACGAAGCGGACGAGGGCGTCACGTCCGGGCACGTGTGGCGGTTCGTCGACGATGGCGTGATCATCGGGGATGTGGAGCTGCAGTGGTGAGTTCAGGTGCGGGCCCGGTCCCAACGATGACAATGGCGGATTCGCAGCGGGTCGCCACCTTACGGCGCGTAGCTCGCGATCTGCGACACCAACGGTGTCTCAGTTCGGCCATCGATCTGGAAGCAATCGCCGACGAGATCGAACGCAAGGAGTCCGTCGTCGAGCAGATGGTCACCGACCTGGTGCAGGCTCGCCACGACCTCGGCCTGCCGATGATCGGCTACGACGCGTGGACGGCCATCGCGCGCAAGCTGATCGACGCGAATTGGGAGAAAGGGCCAACGCGATGACCGCGCCGGTGATCACGACGTCCCGCCTACTTGACATGACAGTGGGCGTGCCGTTCACCCAGTACCTCGAGGCCCACGGGGCGAAGCCGATCGAATGGACGGTGGTTTCCGGGTTGCTGCCTGCCGGCATCTCGCTCGATGTGCTCAAAGGGATTCTCTTCGGAACGCCGGTGAGCTCGGGCCGCTACAAATTCGTGCTTCAGGCCCGGGAATCCCCCGGGCGCTCCGCCAGCTGCCCGTTCGCCGGCACCATAGCTGCGGCGGCCTAGTCATGTTGAAGCTGCTCCTGGTGCTCATCGCCGCGTGTGCGACGGCCGAGCTGTTTTGGTGGATCGTCGGCATCGCGGCGGTTGTCGGTGTCGTCTGGTACGTCTCGCGGGGCTACCGCGCTGCTGCGGCCGAGGAACGTGCCGAGCGCCTTGAATCGCGCCGGCGCGCACAGGCACTGGCGGCCGACGCCGACCGAGAACACCGGCTCGTGCTGGCCGACGACGACCGCGGCTACTACGGCCAGTTTCCGCCGACCGTCACCTGACCGCGGCCAGCGCCGCGGCCGGACGCAGAAAATCGCCCCGCCACCCGAAAGGTGACGGGGCGATTCCCGGAGAGAACGTCAGGCTACGACGCGGCCCGACAGCGCGCTATTCACCTCACAGCTGATGGGTGAGCGCATCGGGGACAGCGGGCGGGTCGTTCGATCGGTCACCACCAAGCCAGGACAGCATGTCGCGGATGTGCCGCATGGCGATTCGCAGCAGCTCCCGGGTCTCAGCGTGCTGCCGCTGCTCGCTCACGAGTGCGGTCTTCACCGTGCCGAGCTCGCGTTCGAGCGACGCGATTCTCGTGTCTTGGGCCTCGACGACCTTCTCCAATCCGGTCAGGCTCGCTTCGAAAGCATCGATCTTGTTGGCTTCGCTGGCAGATCTTCGGCCGAGGATCGCGGTAATCGCCGCGGCCGCGAGTGCAACGGCTGCTGACACTGCCGCGATGACCACCGGATCGCTCATGCAGCCACCCCGACGCTATCGGTCGCCCCGACTAGTTCGCGCAGCGCGACCGCGGCGGCATCAGCCTCGTCAATATCAGTGAAGAGTCCACCGTGGTGGACGACGCCGTTAATCCTGGTTCTGACCATCCACTTGGAGGACTGCGTGTGCCAGGTGACTCCTCGGACTCCAGACCTGGTGCCCGGGTATGGGCCTCGCCGGCGACGGGTGTTCAGCGACTTCGGGACAGCCTCGAGGTGCTCAGGGTTGACGCAGGCGGGGTTGCCGCATCCGTAGTCGGGGTTGTCGTGATCGACGACCCACTTCGTTGGGATGGGACCGACAAGAAGCTCCCAGGCAAAACGATGCGCCTGAACCAGCTTTCGGTCAACTTTGAAGCGACCGTATCCATATTGGTTGGTGTATCCGGTCCATAACCAGCAGCCATCGTCGGTCTTGTCGACGTTGGCCCAGAAACGTTCGATCGCGATCACTGAGCACCTTCAACTGGTAGGTAGGCATAGTTCGTGAATTGCTTCTGATAGGCGCCGGGCCCGCCGATTTTGACGCCGCCACCTTCGCCCGATGACACCCCTCGGCCGTCGGGGAGGGTGATCGCGGTGTGGTGGTCGTTCCAGCCGATGATTAGCGCGCCTTGCTTCGTCCCGGGGACGAAGCCCCGTTCGGCCAGTTCCCTTCCCTCACTGCGAGTATCGAACCGGTCACCGAACGCCGGCCGACCGATCGCGACATTCGCGACCCACGAAGCCAAACCGGAACAATCGGTGCCCGCCGGGCTATCACCACCCGGAACATATGGCGTGCCGGTGACCTGCGAGAGCAGCAGGGAAACCGCCACCATGACCCCCGACGCCGAGATCACGGGATGAGGTCGCCGACCCGCTTGGACAGCTCACCGCCGACGATCGGAACGCCGCGCAGTACGTCGGTGAGGACCGTCTTCGCCGCATTCTTCTGCGCATTCAGGGCGGCCTCGGCGTCCTGGAGCTTCTGGGCGTTCTTCGCGATGATGACCGCCGGGTCGGTGCTGCCATTCGAGACGCCGAAGGTGGCAATCGTGGTGGCCAGCGCGGTGGCGCTGCCTACCCACACCTGCCATTCAGGCGGTGCGTTGACGGTGAGGAGGAACGTGCCCACAGAGCCGAGCAGGGCGGCGATCGCTTTCGCGTAGTCACGGAGCGTAGTCAGCATGGTCAGGAGCCTTTCTTTGCGATGTACTGCTGGAGGAGTGCGGGCTGGCTGGCCTCGATTTGGGCCAGCACAGCGGTGAATCGGGCGGGGTTGGCTGCCTTGGCGTCGGACAGGATCGCCTCGGCCAGGGCGGCGTCAGCCCGCGCATCGGCCGGGGATCGGCCGGGAGTGCCGTCCAGTGCCGTCTTGGTGAGGTCCGCGGAGGCAACCTCGAGGCACAGCGCGATGCTGGCCGCGTGGCCCTTGTCGGCAGCCCACCCGGTGAAAACGGGGTGGATCAAACCGTCGCCGCTCCAGCTGAATCCGGCGCAGGTGTTGACCTTGCCCTCCTCTGCGTGACGCAACGGTGAGCGGCTCGGCCGGAAAATGCCGGCGATCTGATTCAGCAGGTTCCGGTCGTCGTCGGTGAACATGTCGTCATCTCCTATCGAGGTGAGGGTGAGGAGTTGATCGCCGAGCGCCAACGCCTGGTTGTAGACGTCTCGGCGTTCTTTTTCGCCGTTGGCGTGCCTGTTCGGGTTGTCGACCCAGGCGGGTGCGTTGACCCACTTAGACACGTTGTCGATGTCGCCACGGTCGGCGTAGTCGTTGATGCGCGGATACTTGATGGCCCACCAGTAGGCGGGGCCGAGAGCCGCCCACTTCTGATCGGCCAGCTCGTGTGGCCGGTCCCCGAAGTAGGTCGGCGTCGGGACCAAACCGAGGCTGTAGCACCACTGGGAGAACCCCAGGTAGTTTTCGAGCCAGGTCAGTTGAATCCAGGTACGGCCCTTGTACTTCCAACGCTCATCGGTCTCGGGTCCATCGGCGATTTCCTCCGTGTAGACGAAATGTCCCGACTCGACAACCCACTGCGCGAGCGCCGCCGCGATGCGGCGGGGATTGGTGCAGTTGCCCTTACTGAGCGCAAAGGACACCAGTGGCAGGATGGCGATCGCCGTCGCGAGGGTGATGTCGGTGGCTCGCGCGAGGACGTCGGCCGCACTGGTCGACGACGGCACTGGAGGCGCGGCGACTACCGGCGGCGGGCCTGCGGTGCCGCCGCGCCGGAAGGTTGAGAACCCGTCAGCCCGGATCTTGCGGTTGATGAAATCGAAGACCTTCGGCTCTGGTCGATCGTTCTCCTGGTCGTAGGTGTTGTAGCCCATCTGACTGTGCATTTCGTCGGCGGGATCGTCCCAGCGGCCAGCCCAGAACATGTTGCCTTCGTAGAACGCCTCCATTTCCGAAAGCGTCTGCATCTGGGCCGCGTTGAGCGAGCCTCGTTGGCGGAACGGATGGCTGTTCCAGTTGAGATCCTCCGCAGTCCCGCCGAGGTGATTTGAACCGTTGTTGCGTCCGTATCCACCGAGGACGGAGTTGCCTTCGGTCCAGGAGGCGGAGTCAGCGTCGCGCAGCGGCTCAATGTAGGCGTGCCAGTCGGCGGCCCACGCGGGCATGATGATTGCTGGCGGCCCGTCTTGGACTTGGACGGTGACATTAGCGCCAGGCACTTTGGCCCACCGGCACCCAGCTTGGTCGACTATCGGCCAGCCGTTTTCGGTGAAGCTGCTGCCGTTAACAACCCGCCTACCCATTCTTTGGCCGCCAGGCGTTGAGCAGCGCTCCGATGACGGGGAGCGAGTCGAGCCCGGGTATCAGGTCGACGATCGATGCGGCAGCGGCCTCACTGGTTTTCACCGCATCGACGACGCCGCTAACGCCGGGGAGGTGTTCGATCAGGTCATCGACACCGGCCTTGACTGCCGCGCCCACAGCGACAGGAACGACCGGGAGGATCTGCCTGGCGATGATGTTGCCGATCAGTTTCTCGATGGTCGCCTGGACCTGCTCATTGGTGAGCACGGCGTCGATGAGATTGAGGAGGAATTTCTGCATGTCTCAGGCCTTTCCGATGGGTGCGGTTGCATCCCCTTGGGTGGTGAGCAGCTTCGTGAACGAGGCGAAGGTCATGAAGAACCGGCCTTCGCCGCGCCAAGCCCGCTCGACCCCTCGTCTGCGGGCGGGTAGGTGTTATCGGCGATGCCGTCGAGCCGGGTGGCCAGCGAGTAGATCCTGACGGCGTCAGCCTCCGTCAGATATCCGTTACGCAATGGCGGCCGCTGAGTGAGCCGGGCCGCCTCGAAGTAGTCCGTGTTGATCAGCTGGGCTGTCGCATTGCCAGTGCAACTGCGCGTCGGGCTTGGTAGAGGCGTGAGCGTTCGTCATGGTCGACGACTCGACCGAGGAATGTATCGATCATGGGTGCGTAACGCCTCCTGTAATCATCAGGCGGTCAGCGGTGTGTAGCGGACCCAGTCGATGAGCATGTCGGCCGGGAATTTCGTTGCCGCGGTGGGGTTTCCGCCCCACTGATTCGTTGCAACATTGAGGATCAGGTATTGCGGGTATTCGAACTGTTCCCACGGCGCGTTTTTCGCGGTGGCCGGTGTGACTTCTAGGGTGACCTTGTCGTCGACACCCATACGCACCCGGCCGGGAATGCGTTCCCACCAGTAGGTGTGATAGTTGGTGGACGTGTCGGACACGATGGTGGTGGAGTTCGCGCCATCGAGGAGCTTGGAACCCCCCGCCCCGTCATCGACGTGGGGAA
>JAHFVD010000166.1 GCA_023264735.1 Mycobacterium sp.
CCGCCAGCATGTGCATGCGCGGCGCCGCCGGTTCGAGCCCACGAACCCGCAGCAGTCCGAGCAGATCACGATGGAGTTCCTGATGGCGGCCGCCACCGGTGATCTCGATGGACTGATGGGAATGCTGGCGCCCGACGTGGTGTTCACCTCCGACAGCGACGGCAAGGCCAGCGCCGCCCGCCGTCCGGTCCTGGGGCCCGCCAAGGTCGCCAGGCTGATCATCGGGCTGTTCCGCCAGGCCACACCGGAATACCGGATCGACGTCGCGAACTACAACGGTGCGCCCGCGCTGGTGGTCTATCACGGCGACGTACCCGAATCGGTGATGACCATCGAGGTCACCGACGGGACGATCACCAACTTCTACGCGATGCGCAACCCGGAGAAGCTCGCCGCCGTCACGGTGCGCAGGGAGATCAGCCGCTGACGCCTTTGCGTCTGCTGGCCGTAGGCGTCAGGCTATGGCGATGCGCATCGACCGGCTCGGCGACCTCGGCACCGCCGCCGAGGTCCTGCGCGCCGTAGCCGGCGCCGCCGCACAGCGGCGGCTGCCGCCTCCGGCCGCGCTGACCGGCGACTGGTTTGGCTCGGCGGCGGTGATCGCCCCCACCGTTCCGGTGCGGGCGGTCACCCCCGCCGAGGCGTTCGCGGTGCCGCCCGGCGATCGCGGGGATGCGATCGGCGGCGGCTGGATCGGCTATCTGTCCTACCCCGACGCGGCTGCCGACGGTGCGCCGCCGCGGATCCCCGAGGCGGCAGGCGGCTGGACCGACAGCGTGCTGCGCCTGGACCGCGACGGCTGCTGGTGGCACGAAAGTCTTTCCGCCGCACCGATCGCGGGGTGGGCGGCCGACGCACTGTCTAATCCCCCGGCTCGCGGCGCCTACGAAATCAATTGGGAAGAACCCGATTTCGCGCGCCATCAAGATGGTGTGGCGGCCTGCCTGGCGGCGATCGGCGCCGGCGAGGTCTACCAGGCCTGCGTCTGCACACAATTCACCGGCACGCTGCGCGGCTCGTCGCTGGAGTTCTTCGCCGACGCGGTCACCCGAACCACCCCGGCCCGGGCCGCCTACCTGGCCGGCGATTGGGGTGCGGTGGCCTCGCTGTCACCGGAGCTGTTCATCCGCCGGGTCGGCGACGACGTGACGTCCAGCCCGATCAAGGGCACGCTGCCCCTGCACCGCTCGCCCGCCGAATTGCTGGCCTCGGCCAAGGACGTCGCCGAGAACATCATGATCGTCGACCTGGTGCGCAACGATCTGGGCCGGGTCGCCGAGACCGGGACCGTCACGGTCCCCGAACTTCTGAAGGTCCGCGCCGCGCCGGGTGTGTGGCATCTGGTGTCGACGGTGGCAGCCACCGTGCGCCGCGAGGTCCCCAACGCGGCGCTGCTGGCCGCGGCATTCCCGCCCGCTTCGGTGACGGGAACGCCGAAAGGCCGTGCCCGTCAACTGCTTTCGCAGTGGGAGGCGCGGCGGCGTGGGGTGTACTGCGGCACCGTCGGCATGGCGTCGCCGATCGCGGGCACCGAGCTGAACGTGGCGATCCGCACGGTCGAGTTCGACGCGGGCGGGGCCGCCGTGCTCGGTGTCGGCGGCGGGATCACCGCCGACTCCGACGCGAAGGCCGAGTGGCAGGAATGCCTGCACAAGGCGGCGCCGGTGATTCAATCCGGCCCATTCCCCGGGTCGCTGCGCTCCTGCCCGCCGCGAGAGCGCAGCACCGCCTCGTAGAGCTCACGCCGCGACGGTGCGCCGGGATGAGCCTCGACCACCTGGGTGCAGGCATCCTTGACCCGCATCCCGTCAGCCACCAGGGCATCGACCTCGGCAACCAGCGTCGGCAGATCCGTGGTCGGCACCGCACCGGCGAGCACCACGGTGATCTCCCCGAGCACCTTCTCATCGGCCCACTCGGCAAGCTCGGCCAGCGAGCCGCGCCGGATCTCCTCGTGCACCTTCGTCAGCTCCCGGCAGACCACCGCGCGGCGCTGTCCGCCGAGTTCGTCGACGGCGTCGTGCAGGCAGTCGGCCAGTCGCCTCGGCGATTCGAAGAACACACACGTGCGCGTCTCGAGGGCCAGTGCGGCCAGCCAGGTCCGCCGTGCGGACTGCTTGCGCGGCGCGAACCCTTCGAAGCAGAACCGGTCGGATGCCAGCCCCGAGACCGCCAGCGCGGTGGTCACCGCGGACGGGCCGGGCAGACAGCTCACCGGCAGGCCTTCATCGACGCAGGCCGTCACCATGCGATAGCCGGGATCGTTGATCAGCGGCATCCCGGCGTCGCTGACCACCAGGACGGTGGCACCAGACTTGATGTCGTCGACGAGCGCCGGCACCCGGGCCGACTCGTTCTGGTCGAACAGGCTGACCACCCGCCCGCTGATTCGCACGCCCAGCGACTGAGCCAGGGTGCGCACCCGCCGGGTGTCCTCTGCGGCCACCACATCGGCGGTGGCAAGGGCATCGACCAGCCGTTTCGAGGCGTCGCCCGGCTGCCCTAACGGCGTGGCACCGAGCAGCAGTACTCCAGTGCCCATGCCGGACAGCTTACGATCGCATGCGATGACCACGACCGCCGACGACACCGAGGCGCATCAGCGGCACGCGCCCGTCATCAGCCCCGGCCCGCTGGTACCGGTCGCCGACTTCGGCCCGCTGGACCGCATCGAGGGCTGGGTGGCCACCGCCATCATCACCGCGCTGGCCGCACTGACCCGGCTGATGAACCTCGGCTCGCCCACCGACGCCGGCACCCCGATCTTCGACGAGAAGCACTACGCGCCGCAGGCCTGGCAGGTGCTACACAACTACGGCGTCGAGGACAACCCCGGTTTCGGGCTGGTCGTGCACCCGCCGATGGGCAAGCAGCTCATCGCATTCGGTGAGGCCCTGTTCGGCTACAACGGGGTCGGCTGGCGGTTCACCAGCGCGGTGTTCGGCGTGGTGCTGGTCCTTCTGGTGGTGCGCATCGTGCGGCGGATCAGCCGCTCGACACTGGTCGGCGCCGTCGCCGGGCTGCTGCTGATCGCCGACGGGGTGAGCTTCGTGGCGGCGCGCACCGCGCTGCTGGACAGCTTCCTGACGCTGTTCGTGGTCGCGGCGTTCGGCGCGTTGATCGTCGACCGCGACCAGATGCGCGAGCGAATGCACAACGCGCTGCTGGAAGGCCGCATCGCCGAGACACCGTGGGGTCCGCGGCTTGGCGTGCGGTGGTGGCGCTTCGGCGCGGGCGTGCTGCTCGGCCTGGCGTTCGCGACGAAGTGGTCGGGGCTGTACTACATCGTGTTCTTCGGCGCGATGTCGCTGGCATTCGACATCGCCGCGCGCCGCGCCTACCGGGTGCCTCGGCCGTGGTTCGGCGCGATCCGGCGCGATCTGGGGCCGACCGCGTACGTCTTCGGACTGATCCCGTTCGGCGTGTACCTGGCCTCGTATGCGCCGTGGTTCTCCTCGGAGACGGCGGTCAACCGCTACGAGGTCGGGCAGTCGATCGGCGAACGCGAGTGGTATCAGCCGCCGGACGCGATCCGGTCGCTGTGGCACTACACGTACAAGGCGTATCACTTTCACTCGACGCTGACGAACTCCGCGGGCAATCACCATCCGTGGGAGTCCAAGCCGTGGACGTGGCCGATGTCGCTGCGGCCGGTGCTGTATGCCATCGACAACCAGAACGTGCCCGGCTGCGGCGCGGCCTCCTGCGTCAAGGCCGTGATGCTGGTCGGCACGCCCGCGATGTGGTGGCTGGCGGTCCCGGTGTTGATCTATGCGCTGTGGCGGGCGTTCGTCCGCCGCGACTGGCGCTACGCGGTCGTGCTCACCGGCTACGGTGCGGGATTCCTGCCCTGGTTCGCCGACATCGACCGGCAGATGTACTTCTTCTACGCCGTGCCGATGGCGCCGTTCCTGGTCATGGCAATCGCGCTGATCATCGGCGACATCCTGCACTCGCCCAACCAGAATGCCGAACGGCGAACACTCGGGCTGATCGTGGTGAGCTGTTATGTCGCGCTGGTGATCACCAACTTCGCATGGCTGTATCCGGTGTTGACCGGCGTCCCGATCTCGCAGGCGACCTGGAACATGGAGATCTGGCTGCCCAGCTGGCGCTAGGGGTTATCCACAGCGCGACATCGACACCACGGTCGTGAATTCACGAATTCCACAACCCTGAAGGCGTTTTCGCTGCCTGGCTCTCACGTTTGTCGGCCCCACGCCACAGTATGCAGGCATGTCGTCACCGTTCATCGGAAGCACCGCGCTCGCCAGCGGACTGCTCACGCGAGGTCAGCTGCGCTGGAACTACACCGCGATACATCCTGACGTGTACATCCCCAACGGATCCGCACGCACCCTCGAGGTGCGTGCCCGTGCAGCAGCACTGTGGGTGCCAGGCGGCATCATCGCCAGCAGAGCCGCGGCCGCTCTACACGGAGCATCGTGGGTCGGAGCGTCCACACCGATCGAGGTCATCGGGCGTGCCCGCCGCCGACAGCCCGGCGTCATCGTGCGCGAGGAGCGCATCCGCGTGGGCGAGTTCATGCCGCTGGGCGATCTCGTCGTCACGACGCCGGAGCGGACTGCGCTCGACGTTGCCCGCCACCTGCCGAGGGGCGAGGCCGTGGCCCACCTCGACGCCCTTGGGGCGGCCACCGGAATCGAGCCTGCTGCCGTACTCGCGCTCGCTGATCGCTACCCGGGCGCACGAGGAATCCAACGCGCTCGAACCGTCGTGCCGCTGACGGATGCCGGCGCCCAGTCACCACGGGAAACCTGGCTGAGGCTGCTGCTGATCGACGCCGGATAGCCGCGGCCCGTCACTCAGATTCCTGTGTCCGACGGCTATACGACGGCGTTCGTCGATCTCGGATGGGATGGGCCGAAGATCGGGCTTGAGTACGAGGGCGCGCACCACCAGACGGAGCGGGGC
>JAHFVD010000012.1 GCA_023264735.1 Mycobacterium sp.
TCCGCGTCGGTGTTCGTGCCGTCCACGCCGCCCCCTTCCGTTCCCAGTTGTGACCGTCATTCTATTTCGTCTGGGACGCTATGTGATGGTTTCGCGACCTGAATGCAAAAGGTGTGTGGTTCGGCGGTGAGCTCGGGAAGGCCCGTGGCGTGGACGGGGATGGGCGGCAGCAGACGGTCAGGCCGGGGACGGGGTGGCAAGGACACGGTGGACCGGTTCGAACGGACACGAATGGGCTTGTGAGCAGCGGTGGAGGGTGGCGGAGCGAGGGCGCGGGTGACCGGCCGGTGTTGGGCTCCCGGACGCGACCGCGACCGGCGTGCACGTTGTGCCAATGTGCCAGACGTCTTCGGGGGTGTGTCGGTGGTGGGTGTGAGCATTGACGGGTGGACGACGGTGGGGACCTGGTGGTGCCGGCGGAGTGTGTGGCGTGGTGTCGTGGCCAGGACGTCGGGGTGAGTGTGTGCGATGACATGGCCGAGGTGGATCTGGAGTGGTGGAATGCCCGTCTGGCTCGGCACGCGATCCCCACCCGGATCGTCGGCCGCGATGTCGACGGCCTGCCCACCGATCATGGCGTCGGCTATCTGCGCCGTGCGGATCTCATCGGGAACGTCGATGGCGGCGTGGACGCCGACACGTCACGTAATGGTGGGTCGGTGGATCTGGGCGTGCTGTATCGCGCTGCGGCGTGGCTGTCGGGGCACCCCGGCCGTGACCGGCGGCGGTGCTTTCCCGACGTCCGCACCTTCGCATCGTCTGGTGGCGAGCGGGATGCGGTCACCGCCGTGCTGTTGGCATGCCGACAGACTCCTTGGCAGGCGATACCGGACGCCGCGTCTGCACGGCGGTGGTCCGGGTGGCCCTGCGTGTCCGGTGTCGGGCCTAATGGGAGTCGATCAGCGAGTTTTCACCCGATAGCGATCTGTTGAGGGGACGCTGGTCACCGAGCCGCTGGTCGGTGAGCACTGTGTCGGCCTGGAATGCAGTTCGATTCCTAGCGCTAGATCGTGCCCCGGCCGGTTGGTGAGGTCGCCTATAGCGCTGATGGGGTGTCGTGCCGATGCGAGCACTGATCCATTAGGTTGCCGCCGGGTGGCCTTCGGCTCGAACAGGTTTCACCCCCATCGAGCAGGGAGGCGAGTTGACGATCTTCGTTGGAGACGATTGGGCCGAGGACCACCACGACATCCATTTGATGAGCGCCGACGGGACCACACTGGCCTCGCGTCGGCTCCCGGAGGGACTTGCCGGGGTCGGTGGGTTCCACGAACTGGTGGCCACCCACGCCGAGGAACCCACCCAGGTGGTGATCGGCATCGAAACCGACCGCGGCCTGTGGGTACAAGCGCTGGCCGCAGCCGGCTACCAGGTGTTCTCGGTCAACCCGCTCGCGGTGGCCCGCTACCGCGACCGCCACCAGGTCTCAGGCGCGAAGTCCGATGCCGCCGACGCCAAACTGTTGGCCGATCTGGTGCGCACCGACCGCCACAACCACCGCCCGATCGCCGGGGACAGCCCCGACGTGGAGGCGGTCAAGGTGCTGGCCCGGGCGCATCAGAACCTGATCTGGGCGCGCAACCGCAACACCAACACGCTGCGCAGTGCGTTGCGGGAGTACTACCCGGGCGCGTTGGAGGCCTTCGACTCGCTGTCTGACCGCGATGCCCTGGCCATCCTGGGTCGCGCTCCCACCCCGGCCGAGGCCGCCCGTTTGAGCATCTCCAAGATCCGATCGGCACTCAAAGCCGCGGGGCGACAACGCAACCTCGATGCCAGGGCCCTAGAGATTCAGACCGCGCTGCGCGTCGAGCAGCTCGCCGCCGCGCCCGCGGTCACCGCCGCATTCGGGGCGAGCACCCGCGCTGCGGTCGCCATCATCGCCGAGCTCAACCATCAGATCGCCGATCTCGAGGCCCAGTTGGCAACACATTTTGAGGCACACCCGGACGCCGACATCTACCTCTCCCTGCCAGGACTCGGTGTCACCCTCGGCGCCCGGGTGCTCGGTGAGTTCGGGGACGACCCGAACCGCTACACCACCGCCAAGTCTCGCAAAAACTACGCCGGAACATCGCCATTGACCGTCGCGTCGGGCAAGAAACGCGCCGTGCTGGCCCGCCACGTCCGCAACCGCCGCCTCTACGACGTGATCGACCAATGGGCCTTCTGCGCCCTGACCAACAGTCCCGGTGCCCGCGCGTTCTATGACCAGCACCGCGCCGCCGGCGATACCCACCACCAAGCCCTACGTGCCCTCGGTAACCGCCTCGTCGGCATCCTGCACGGCTGCCTGCGCCACCACACCGCCTACGACGAGCACAAAGCCTGGGCACACCGCCAAACCACCCCCGACGCCAAGGCCGCTTGACAACTTACGGTCCTGGGATGTCTAGCGTGGTCTCGCTGTACCTGTGGGCCACCCATCACACGTCCTTGACGACGGGACTGTCAGATAAACGGTGGATCTGGCTTGGCATTGGTTAGTTGCCGGTCGGAGTGATCCGGCCGTTGAAGGTGATCGCGAACGCGTTGAGCGCGGGCTTCCACCTCATTGCCCATCGTGCCTTACCTCGGCCGGTGGGGTCCAAGGATCGGGTCACCAGGTAGAGGCACTTCATCGCGGCCTGTTCGGTCGGGAAGTGCCCGCGGGCCCGAATTGCCCTCCGGTAGCGGGCATTGAGCGATTCCACCGCGTTCGTCGAACAGATGACGCGGCGGATCTCGATGTCGTAGTCCAGGAACGGCACGAACTCGCTCCAGGCGTTCTGCCAGAGCTGGGTGATCGCCGGGTACTGGGCACCCCATTTGGCGGTGAACTCACTGAAGCGTTCCTTGGCCGCAGCCTCGGTCGCCGCGGTGTATACAGGCCGGATATCCTTGGCGATCTGATCCCAGTACTTGCGCGACGCATAGCGAAACGTGTTGCGCAACAGATGGATCACACACGTCTGAACCACTGCTCGCGGCCACACGGTGTTGATCGCATCCGGCAAGCCTTTGAGGCCGTCGCAGACCACGATGCATACATCGCCGGTGCCGCGGTTCTTGATCTCGGTGAGCACCGACAGCCAGAACTTCGCACCCTCGCCGCCGTCGCCGGCCCACAGCCCGAGGATGTCACGTTCCCCGGCGCAGGTGACCCCGATGGCCACGTAGACAGGTCGGTTGCTGACCTGGCCGTCGCGGACCTTGACGAAGATCGCGTCGATGAACACCACCGGATACACCGATTCCAGCGGCCGGTTGCACCACTCGGTCATCTCCTCGATCACCTTGTCGGTGATCTTGGAGATGGTGTCCTTGGAGACAGTAGCGCCGTAGACGTCGTCGAAATGGGCCGCGATCTCCCCGGTAGTGAGTCCTTTGGCGGTCAGCGACAACACAATCTCATCGACGCCGGTCAACCGGCGCTGACGCTTTTTCACGATCACCGGGTCGAAGGTGCTGTTGGTATCTCGCGGTACCTCGATTTCGACCGGGCCGATCTCGGTGAACACCGTCTTCGATCTGCTGCCGTTGCGGGAGTTGCCGCTGCCGCGTCCAGCCGGGTCGTGCTTGTCATAGCCCAGGTGCTCGGCCATTTCCGCGTCCAGCGCGGTCTCGAGGACATTCTTGGTCAACTGGTTGAGCAGGCCATTCGGGCCGACCAGCTCGATTCCCCGTTCCTTCGCTTGCGCCAGCAGCTGCTCTGCGAGCTGGCGTTGATCCACATCGATCGCCATGGATTCGAGTGTTTCGGACATCATCAGTCCTTCCCGCCAAGCTCACGCCCGGCGTGTCAGACCAAGCCCAGATCCACCGTTATTCCGACAGTCCCCTTGACGACCGGCGGTGTGCCCGCCTCGACTGCTCCGAGCGCCGTGGTGGGGCCGCAGCTGCTCGACCAACAAGCTGTCGCGTCGTTGGTTCATCTGGGGTGGGTCGGTGAGCCGGTCGCAGCCCGGTTCACCTGGGCTCACTATTTGCGGTACTGCGAGCTGTTGGGTGACTGGGCAACGCAGGGCGACGTGGCGGTGGAGCTAGTCGAGATGTGGTTGGTGAGACGGTGGCGGGAGCGCATCACTGCACGCCGTTCACGACACGTCCAGGGGCGTCGGTGATGTTCGCGGTGAGGCACTGATGGGCGTGAGCGCGGTGGAGTCGGCGGTGACGCGTGTGTTGTCCGATCACGGCGGGTCAGGTGCAATCGCGGTGGTGCGTTGGCTGGTCACCGGTGAGCACGTCGTCGGTGACGGCGGGTTCACCATTGATCGTGGGTGGCCGTTACCCGGGCTGCCGGACGCGTGAACGTACCCGCTGGAGGTCGTCTCCAGCTTGGCTGGCGCCCAGCCAGGGTGTTGGTGCTGGTGATTGCCCGTCGGACGTGCTGTTGACGCGCGTCCTTGTGAGAGTGCGCTGAGCGCGGTCGTGGAGCACTTGTCGGATTTCTTGTTGGGCGGCCGCAATCCGGGCTCGCGAGGCGTCGGTCAGCACGACAGGTGTCGGCGTCGGGTCGATGCTGGCGGCGGCGCAGCCGCCGGCATTTCTCGCAGGCTCCGGTGGTGTCCAAGACAATCGTCGTAACCGGCTGTGCAGGAACGCACCAGGGTTGGCGATGTGATCGGGCCAGGTTCCTCCGCGGACGCGCATGTCGGTGTTGAGCTTGTCGTTCACCGCGTGGGCGGACCACACCGCGGGATCAATGCCGGCGGCGGTCAGTGCGTCGCAGATGGCGCCGATGTGGGCGCGGTCGAGGCCATGGGTGATGGCCACCAGCCCGGCGGCGAGCCGTTGGATGGCCAGCGGCCGTGCTGCGGTGTGCGGGCTGCGCCCTTGCCGGAGTTGGCCTTGCCCGCCCGCAACCTCGCCCCGGCGATCACCGGCGCACCGTGGTCGGTGCTGATCGTGGTGATCAACGGTGAGAGGCCTTTGCGCAGGAT
>JAHFVD010000059.1 GCA_023264735.1 Mycobacterium sp.
GGCTGCCACGGCGGTGGAGCGTCGGGCACGGCGTCGGCTGTCACCGGCGGTGGCGCCTGCGTGCCGAGGCAGATCACCTGGCAGGGCAGACCCGGCAGCGCACTGGCCGGTCCGGGCAGCGGGCCCAGCGCCAGCGAGCCCGCCGTCTCGGAGTCGCCGAGGTTGATCAACGGAATCTGAGTCAGCGGATCGGTGGACGGCAGGCCGATCGCATTGAGCGGCAGGCCGGGGCCCAGGCCTTCCGGATTCTCCAGGTGCGCGTCACCGATGGCCGGTGCGGGCCCGATGATCGGAGGCAGATTCAGCGGCTCGACGCCGGTGGCGTAGGCGGCGGCCCAGCCCAGCACGTTCTGGGCGTAGGCCATCGAGTTGTTGTACCGCAGGATTGCGGTCAGCACCTGTGACTGGTTGCGCAGGTTCAAGCCGCCGCTGCACAGGTAACGGGCCGCGGCCAGCGCCGCGTCGTAAACGTTCTGCGGGTCCGCCTTGCCGTCACCGTCGCCGTCGGCGGCGTAGCGCGACCAGGTGCCCGGCAGGAACTGCATGGGTCCCATCGCCCGGGCGTAGACCGGCCGCCCGGCCTGGACGGTCTGGACGATGACCTCGTTGCCCGACAGGGTGCCGTCCAGCGTCGGCCCGTAGATCGGGTTGATGGCGGTGCCCCGCGCATCGGTGGCGCCGCCGTTGGCGTGCCCGGACTCGATGCGGCCGATGCCGGCCAGCAGGTTCCAGCTCAGCCCGCAGCCCGGCGCCGTGGACGCCATCGCCTGCTCGGCGTTGCGGTAGGCCGCCAGCGCCACCGACGGGATCCGCATGGACCCCGGGGAACTGACCACGATGGCCGGCGGCGGGACCGATGGCGTCGCCGCGGCGAAGTGAAAGTTGGTCGGCTGCTTGGCAAGCGCGACGACGGTGACACCCGAGGTGTCGGTCTGCGGCGAGACCGCGGCCAGCGGGGTGACTTCGGTGCCGACGACCGGCGGGTGCGGAAAATCGGGGGCCGCGCCAACGGCGCCGGCGAGCACGACAGGGGTGAGTACAGCAATTCCGAACGCAGGTTTCCGCACCATCCGGGTGACGCGGTTTCCTATGCCCACTCGTCCGTCCTCAACAAAGAAAGCATGCCCTTGTGAACCAAATCACCATACATACCTTTGTGACCTCAGTGGTATCCAATGGTCACCTTGGTCACGAGCTTGCTTCGTCGATTGCCGGCTCGACTACCGCTCTGGCTTTCTTGGGTTTGTCCTTCTTGACCCTGGCGACGTTGTCGGATTGCAGCGATTCCAGCAACTCGCGTATCTCTTCGAGTTCGCGACGCAGGTAATCGCGGGTCGCCACTTCCCCGACCGCCAACCGCAGCGACGCGAGCTCACGGGCCAGGAATTCGGTGTCGGCCTTCGTCTGCTCGGAGCGCCTGCGGTCTTCCTCGAGTGAGACCCGGTCCCGGTTCTCCTGGCGGTTCTGGGCCAGCAGGATCAGGGGCGCGGCGTAGGCGGCCTGGGTGGAGAACGCCAGGTTCAGCAGGATGAACGGGTAGGGGTCCCACTGCCAGCTCACGGCTAACAGGTTCAGGGCGATCCAGACGATGACGAGGATCGTCTGCCAGAGCAGGTAGCGCCCGGTGCCCAGGAAGCGGGCGATCGACTCGCTGAACCGGCCGACCGCTTCGGGGTCGAGGTTGAACACCGGCCGCCGCGACGTGCGCGGGGTGTCGAGGCGCTGACGCGCATGCGGGTCGCTCACGTCGTCCCCTCTGCGCTGGTCACCCCGTGGGACAGGTGCGGCTCCTCGAAGCTGTCCCGCCAGTCGTCGGGCAGGAGATGGTCGAGCACGTCATCGACGGACACCGCGCCCAACAGGTGGCTCTGCTCGTCGACGACCGGACCGCAGACCAGATTGTAGGCGGCGAAGTACCGCGTCACCCCGGTCAACGAGGTGCCGGGGGCCAGGCTGGGCAGGTCGGTGTCGACGATGCCGCTCACCAGGTTGGCCGGCGGTTCGCGCAGCAGTGCCTGCAGGTGTACACAGCCCAGGTAGCGGCCGGTAGGGGTGGCGGTCGGCGGGCGCACGACGAACACCAGCGACGCCAGCGCCGGCGTCAGATCGGGATCGCGCACCCGCGCCAGCGCCTCGGCGACCGTGGTGTCGGGTGCCAGCACCACCGGATCGGAGGTCATCAGGCCGCCGGCGGTGTCCGGTGAGTGGCTCAACAGCCGTCGGACCGGTTCGGAGTCTTCCGGGTCCATCCGGCGCAGCAGCACCTCGGCCTCGGTCGGATTCAGCACACCGAGCAGGTCGGCCGCGTCGTCGGGTTCCATGGCCTCGAGCACGTCGGCTGCCCGCGCGGTGTCCAGCTGCAACAGCAGAACGGACTGGTCGTCCTCGGGCAGCTCCTGGAGGATGTCGGCCAACCGCTCGTCGTCGAGCGCGTTGATCACCTCGGTGCGGCGCTTGTCCGGCAGATCGCGGATCGCATCGGCCACCTCGATCGGGCGTCGGCCCTCGAACTGGTGCAGCAGTTGAGCGACTCCTTGGCCGGGCATGGCCAGGGCGGACGGGGTCAGGCCCTGCACGGTGTCCCAGTCCACCACCTGGACCGTCGACCGACGGCCCAGCCGGCGCAGGCTGCGCACCGCCACGCGGGTGACCACCCAGTCGCGGACGCGGCTCTGCTCGATGCCCAGGTCTACGACGATCACATCCACTCCGGCCATCTGCGGCAACTCGGGGTCGTCGACGCGGACCCTGCTGTCCAGAACCTGGCCGAGCACCAGGACCTCGCCGGGACGCTGCGAGAAGCGGCGCAGCGACACATTGCCGGTGGTGAGCGTCACCGCGTTCGGCTCGATGGCTGTGACCCGCAGGATGGGGACGAAAATCCTTCGGCGGGTGAGCAATTCGACCACCAAGCCGAGGACGCGCGGCTGGTGGCGCACGATACTCATACTGATCACGACGTCACGGACCCGGCCGAGGGATTCTCCGTCTGGCCCGAGCACGACCAGCCCGGCCAGCCGTGCCGCGTAGACCCTGTTCACCGACGCCATGAGTCAAAGGGTAGGAGTGTAAGCGTGGAGAACGCCTACCGACCCCGTCGAACGTGCCTGTCAGTTCCGGGCAGCAATCTCAAGATGATCGAGAAGGCCAAGGGTTTACCCGCTGACGAAGTGTTCCTCGACCTGGAGGACGCGGTGGCACCAGATGCCAAGGCGCAGGCCCGCAAACAGGTTGGTGCGGCTCTGGCAAGCCCCGGTTGGGCGGGCCAGTTACGCGGTGTGCGGGTCAACGACTGGACCACACCGTGGACGCACTCCGACGTCATCGATGTGGTGTCGGCGGTCGCGTCCGCGCGCGACGGCCACCTTGACGTGATCGTGCTGCCGAAGGTGACCGACGCGAGCCACGTCCATGCGCTCGACCTGTTGCTGACCCAGCTGGAGCTGACCCACGGCCTGCCGGTCGGGCGGATCGGGGTCGATGCGCAGATCGAAGATGCCAAGGGACTGACCAACATCGACGCGATTGCGGGTGCGCCGCGGGTTCAGGCGCTGGTGCTCGGTCCGGCGGATCTGATGGCGAGCCTCAACATGCGCACCCTGGTGGTGGGCGAGCAGCCCGAGGGCTACGACGTCGGCGACGCATATCACCACGTGCTGATGACGATCCTCGTCGCGGCGCGGGCGCACGGTATCGCCGCGGTCGACGGACCGTATCTGAAGGTGCGTGACGTGGACGCGTTCCGCCGGGTTGCCGGGCGTGCCGCGGCGCTGGGGTACGACGGCAAATGGGTGCTGCACCCTGATCAGATCGCGGCGGGCAACGAGATCTTCAGTCCCCGCCAAGCCGAATACGACCGTGCAGAACTGATTCTCGAGGCGTACGAGTGGCACACCTCGAAAGCCGGCGGTGCCCGTGGAGCGGTGATGCTCGATGACGAGATGCTCGATGAAGCCAGCCGCAAGATGGCCCTGGTGATCGCGGCCAAGGGCCGGGCGGCCGGGATGACGCGCGAAGGCGAGCGGTTTGTGCCGCCGCCTAGGAGTTGACGTAAGGCGTGCTGTTGCTGGCCGCCAGCATGATCACGAACACGACGTACAGCACGTACAGCACGATCACGACGCCGCCGACGACGACCCCGGCGATCGCAAGCCCGTAGCCGTCCTGGCCGGTGCGCTTGGTTTCGCGCATCGCGATGATCCCAAGGATGATTCCGGCGATTGCGGGAAAACCGCACAGCAGGAAACCGACGACCGAGGTCACCAATGACGCGATGGCCTTGCCGTTGGTGCCCGGCGGTTTGAGGGGCCGGTATGGGTCGTAGGGATCGGCGGCGTAGCCCGGGGGACCGGCGTAGCCCGGTGGCGGGTACCCGTAGCTCGGCGGTGGATATCCGTAACCCGTTGGCTGCGGATAGGGCGACGGGTACACCGGCGGCGGCAGCTGCGGGTAGTGGGCCGGATAGTCGACCGGGGTGTATGGATCGGGTGGCGGCGGGGTGCCGTCGGGCAGTGGGGGATTGGTCACCGAGTCAGCTCCACGCGAAGCCCCACCAGATCACGTTGATGACCAGTGTCGCGGCTCCCACCACGATCCCGGCAACGGCCAGACCGTGGCCACTCTGCGGAGTCTGCTTGATCTGATTGATGGCAATGACGCCGAGCACGATTCCGATGATCGCGCCGATACCGCACAACAAGCCGACGACCGAGGCCACCAGCGACGAGATCGCCATGGTGTTGGTTCCCGTTGCCGGAGCAGGGTATCCGTAGCCGGGATAGGGCGCACCGCCGTATTGCGGCGGCGGTGGCGGAGGCGGATACGCCCCTGCGCTTTGCGGGGCCGGGTAGTACGGCGTCGGCTCGGGATAGCCGGGCGCCCCGTAACCCCCGGGGGCCGGCGGCGGGTAGCCCTCTTGCGGGGCGTAACCCGGTGGCGGATAGCTGGGCGCGGGGTAGCCCGACGGCGGCGGGTAGGCACTCGGGGCCTCGTAGGCCGGCGGGGACGGCGCGTAACCCGACGGCGCGGCCTCATAGCCGGTAGGTGGTGGGCTCTGCTCGATCGGCGGCGCCTCGTAAGTCCCTTCAGAGGGGCCCTGATCGCCCGCGTTCTGCGGCTTTTCGCCGGAGTCACCGCCGGAAGCTGTCATGCTGATCAACCTAGCGTATGTGCAGGTGGCCCGGGACTGGCTCGCCATGGGGCACCATCGCCTGCCGTAGCACGTTGAGCAGGCATTGGACCGCCTCCCGCGGGCAGGCACGACGCGACAAACGGCGCGCACGACAGGAGAATGTGCAGATATGACCAGCCCCTTCCCACCCGGTCAGAACCCCGGCGGCGCGTCCGCCGCGTCCCGTCGCGGGCCCGTGGGCCTGCCGACCCCGCCCAAGGGCTGGCCGATCGGTTCCTATCCCACCTACGCCGAGGCTCAAAAGGCCGTCGACTATCTGTCCGACGAGCAGTTTCCCGTGCAGCAGGTGACCATCGTCGGCGTGGATTTGATGCAGGTCGAGCGGGTCACCGGCCGGCTGTCCTGGCCCAAAGTGCTCGGCGGCGGGGTGATCACCGGCGCCTGGCTGGGCATATTCATCGGCCTGGTGTTGGGATTCTTCAGCCCCAACCCGTGGGCATCGCTGATCACCGGTGTGGTGGCTGGCGTGATCTTCGGACTGATCACGTCGGCTGTTCCGTACGCGATGGCCCGTGGCACAAGGGATTTCAGCTCGACGATGCAGTTGGTGGCGGGCCGATACGACGTGCTGTGTGATCCGCAGAGTGCCGAGAAGGCGCGGGACATGCTGGCGCGCTTGACGATTTAGACCGCTGATCGTGGCCCACGTGGTTGCTGGGTCACGATTTCGCTGCACACGGCGTGGAAGTGTTGCGTATCACGCCGCAAGGGTTCTACGGTTTGGCCGCGGGGTAATGCCCTGCCGCGATACAGCGTGCCCCGAACGAGGGTAGTTGCGCCGCGAGTCGAGAAGACGGGAGGCGGTGGCGGATGGCTTGCCCAGGCGCACGCGCTCGGCGGGTGGGCGCGGCCGCGATTGCCGCTCTGACATGCGCGTCGGTGGTGTCGTCATGCAGCTCCGGTGACAACGGCGTCGTCGTCAGCTTCTACACACCGGCCAGCGAGACTGCGACTTTCACCGCCGTCGCCAAACGGTGCAATGAGGAACTCGGCGGCCGGTTTCGTATCGAACAGCGCAGCCTGCCCAAGGCTGCCGACGATCAACGGCTGCAACTGGCGCGCAGGCTGACCGGGAACGACCGAACGCTCGACCTGATGGCACTGGACGTGGTGTGGACCGCGGAGTTCGCCGAAGCCGGCTGGGCGTTGCCGTTGTCCGACGATCCCGCCGGGCAGGCGGAGGCCGACGCGACCGACAACACCCTGCCCGGCCCGCTGGAAACCGCCAAGTGGCAGAACCAGCTCTTCGCCGCGCCGGTCACGACCAACACTCAATTGCTGTGGTATCGAGCAGATTTGGTTGCCCCGCCGCCGGACACCTGGGACGGCATGGTGGCGCAGGCCTCCCGCCTGCACGCCGAGGGCAAGCCCAGCTGGATCGCCGTTCAGGCCAAGCAGTACGAAGGTCTGGTCGTGTGGTTCAACACTTTGCTGGAAAGCGCTGGGGGACAGGTCCTTTCCGAGGACGGCAAACACGTTACGTTGACCGACACCCCTGAGCACCGCGCCGCAACGGTCAAGGCGCTGCAGATCATCAAGGCGGTCGCTACTGCGCCGGGAGCCGATCCATCGGTCACCCAGACCGACGAGGGCACCGCGCGGCTGGCTCTCGAGCAGGGCAAGGCTGCACTGGAGGTCAACTGGCCGTTCGTGTTCGCTTCGATGCTGGAGAACGCGGTCAAGGGTGGCGTGCCGTTCCTGCCGCTCAACGACAAGCCGGAACTGGCGGGCAGCATCAACGACGCAGGCACCTTCTCGCCGACCGACGACCAATTCACCGTCGCCTTCGACGCCGCCAAAGAGGTGTTCGGGTTCGCGCCGTACCCCGGAGTGATCCCGGGTCAGCCCACGCGGGTCACCCTGGGCGGACTGAATATCGCGGTGGCCAAGACCACCCGTCATCCGGCTGAGGCGTTCGAAGCGGTGCGCTGCATTCGGAATCTGGAGAACCAGAAGTACACCTCGATCGAGGGTGGTCTGCCCGCGGTGCGCACCTCGCTGTACTCCGACCCGGAGTTCCAGAAGAAATATCCGCAGTACTCGATCATCCGCGACCAGCTGACCACCGCGGCGGTGCGCCCGGCGACACCGAACTATCAGGCGGTGTCGACCCGCATCTCGGCCACGCTGGCCCCGATCACCCAGATCGATCCGGAGAAGACCGCCGATGAGCTCACCGCGCAGGTGCAAAAGGCGATCGACGGGAAGGGGCTGATCCCATGACCGCCGCGACGCCCCGCACTTCGGCGAATGCTGCGGCCCGCAGCGACGATCGCCGGTCCCAGCGCAAGCTGGCCTATCTGCTGATCACCCCGGCCGTCGTGCTCATGCTCGCGGTGACCGCATACCCGATCGTGTACGCCCTGTGGCTGAGCCTGCAGCGCTACAACCTGGCCAGCCCGGCCGACACCAAGTTCATCTGGTTCGAGAACTACCAGACCATCTTGAGCGACAAGTACTGGTGGACGGCGTTCGTGGTGACCCTGGTCATCACGGTGATCTCGGTGGCCATCGAGTTCGTGCTGGGCATGGCCCTGGCACTTGTCATGCACCGCACCATCTTCGGCAAAGGGCTGGTGCGGACCGCGATCCTCATTCCGTACGGCATCGTCACCGTCGCCGCCTCGTACAGCTGGTATTACGCCTGGACGCCGGGAACCGGTTACCTTGCCAACCTGCTGCCTGACGGCAGTGCGCCACTGACGCAACAGATTCCGTCGCTGGCCATCATCATCCTCGCCGAGGTCTGGAAGACCACACCGTTCATGGCGCTGCTGTTGCTGGCCGGCTTGGCGCTGGTGCCCGAGGACCTGCTCAAGGCCGCCCAGGTGGACGGGGCAGGTCCATGGACGCGGCTGGTCAAGGTGACACTGCCGTTGATCAAACCGGCGATCCTGGTGGCGCTGGTGTTCCGCACGCTCGACGCGTTCCGCATCTTCGACAACATCTATGTGCTCACCGGCGGCGCCAACGACACCGCGTCGGTGTCGATCCTGGGTTACGACAACCTGTTCAAGGCCTTCAACATCGGACTGGGCTCGGCGATCAGCGTGCTGGTATTCCTGTCGGTGGCAGTCATCGCCTTCATCTACATCAAGCTGTTCGGTGCATCCGCGCCGGGCACCGACAACGAGGTGCGCTAGATGTCTGAGCGGGTTGGCGCCAGGCGCGCGGCGAGCTGGGTCGTCATCGATGCCCTTGTGGTGATCTATGCGCTCTTCCCGGTGCTGTGGATCCTGAGCCTGTCGCTCAAACCCACGTCAACGGTCAAGGACGGCAAGCTGATTCCGTCGCAGATCACGTTCGACAACTACAAGGGCATCTTCAACGGGGATGCGTTCAGCTCCGCACTGATCAACTCGATCGGTATCGGGCTCATCACCACTCTGATCGCGGTCGTCATCGGGGGGATGGCGGCCTACGCGGTGGCGCGGCTGGAGTTCAGGGGCAAGAAGGCGCTCATCGGTGCGGCACTGCTGATCGCGATGTTCCCCCAGATCTCACTGGTGACACCGTTGTTCAACATCGAGCGCCGGCTTGGACTGTTCGACACCTGGCCGGGATTGATCATCCCGTACATCACGTTCGCACTGCCGCTGGCGATCTACACACTGTCGGCGTTCTTCCGGGAGATCCCCTGGGATCTGGAGAAGGCCGCCAAGATGGACGGCGCGACACCGGCTCAGGCGTTTCGCCGGGTGATCGCGCCACTGGCCGCGCCGGGCATCGTGACGGCTGCGATCCTGGTGTTCATCTTCGCGTGGAACGACCTGCTGCTGGCGTTGTCGCTGACGGCGACCAACGCGGCGATCACCGCGCCGGTGGCGATCGCGAACTTCACTGGCAGTTCACAATTCGAGGAGCCGACCGGCTCGATCGCCGCGGGCGCGATGGTGATCACGGTGCCGATCATCGTGTTCGTTCTCATCTTCCAACGACGGATCGTCGCCGGGCTGACGTCCGGTGCGGTGAAGGGGTAGCGAGGATTTCGATGGCCGAGATAGTTCTGGACCATGTCACCAAGAGTTACCCGGACGGCGCGATCGCCGTGAACGATCTCAGCCTGACGATCGCCGACGGTGAGTTCGTCATCCTGGTCGGCCCGTCCGGCTGTGGCAAGTCGACCACCCTCAACATGATCGCCGGGCTCGAGGACATCAGCTCTGGGGAACTGCGCATCGGCGGTAGCCGGGTCAACGAGAAGGCGCCGCGCGACCGCGACATCGCGATGGTCTTCCAGTCCTACGCGCTCTACCCGCATATGACGGTTCGGCAGAACATCGCCTTCCCGCTGACGCTGGCCAAGCTGAACAAGGCCGAGATCGCCCAGAAGGTCGAGGAGACGGCGAAAATCCTTGACTTGTCCGAACTTCTGGACCGCAAGCCCTCGCAGTTGTCCGGCGGGCAGCGCCAGCGGGTGGCGATGGGCCGCGCGATCGTGCGCCAGCCCAAGGCGTTCCTGATGGACGAGCCGTTGAGCAACCTGGACGCGAAGCTGCGGGTCCAGATGCGCGGTGAGATCGCCCGGCTGCAGAACCGGCTGGGCACCACCACCGTCTACGTCACGCACGACCAGACCGAGGCGATGACTCTCGGCGATCGAGTCGTGGTGCTGCGAGCCGGTGAGGCACAGCAGGTTGGCACCCCCGAGGAGCTCTACGAGCGGCCGGCAAACCTGTTTGTCGCCGGGTTCATCGGCTCGCCGGCGATGAACTTCTTCCCGGCATCGCTGTCCGACATGGGGCTGCGACTGCCATTCGGCGAGGTGACGTTGAGCCAGGAGATCCAGGATGTGGTCGGCCGGCACCCCAAGCCTGCCAACGTGATCGTCGGGGTACGCCCCGAGCACTTCGAGGACGCCGCGCTGCTCGACGCCTACGAGCGCATCCGCGCGTTGACCTTCGAGGTGAAGGTCGACCTGGTCGAGTCGCTCGGTGCCGACAAGTACGTGTACTTCAAGACCTCGGGGGACGGCGCCAAGTCGGCGCAGCTGGCAGAGTTGGCCGCGGAGTCCGGCGCCGGTGAGAACGAGTTCGTGGCAAGGCTTTCCGCGGAATCCAAGGTGGCCATCGGGCAGACGGTCGAGTTGGCCTTCGACACCACCAAGCTGCATATCTTCGACGCCGACAGCGGTGTGAACCTCACTATCCCGCCCCCGGCCTAAGTGAGTCAGCCCCTGGATCCGGTCCGCGCCCATGTGCGTGGCCACTTCGCCGAAGCCGGGACCGATGCCGAGCCGGATTCGGCGAGTGTGACCTTCCTGGGACTCGAACGCCTCGAAGTGTTGCGATTCGGGCCGGACCCGCAAGGCGTGACCCACTATGTGACGCTTGGGTGTTCGCGGCACCCGATGACCGAGCCGACCGCCGGTATCGCCGACCCCCTGCTCGGCCCGCGGGCCGAGATCGTGCTCTCACTACGCGCCACCACACCCACCACGGGTCTGGCCCGCAGCCTGGCCGTGGTGGCCGCGACGCCTGCTGTGGAAGGCGTGGTGCTGGTCGCCGACGCATTGATCGACCTGTCCGCACCGCTGTGGGGCGGTGCCGCGTTCACCGCTGTGCTGCTTGGTGATTCGGCCATCGTCGACCTGCCGCTGGAGGCACCCCGGGAACCGGTTCATTTCCTGGCAGCCACGCCGGTCACCCAGACCGAAGCCGCGTGGGTGCGGCTCAAGGGCGCCGACGCCATGCGCCAGGCATGGCTCGACGACGGTGTCGACGTGCTGGATCCAAACCGGCGTGCCGCCCAGCCGGGCTAGACGCCGGAGTTCGTTCTACAGCCAGTGATTGCGGCGGAAGTTGAAATACAGGAACCCGCAGACCGTCACCATCAGTGCCAGCACGGCCGGGTAACCGTACGTCCACGACAGTTCGGGCATGTGCTCGAAGTTCATGCCGTAGATGCCGGCGATCATCGTCGGCACCGCCGCGATCGCGACCCACGCCGAGATCTTGCGCATGTCGAGGTTCTGTTGCATGCCCACCTTGGCGAGCTCGGCCTGTACCAGAGAGCTGAGCAACTCGTCATAGCTCGAGATCTGGTCACCGGCCTGGCTCTGCAAGCTGAGTACGTCGCGCATATAGCGCAGAACTTCTTTGGTCATCAGGTCTTTGTGGTCGGTGGTGATCTTCTGCAGCGCGGCGGTCAGCGGACCCACCGCGCGACGCATCTCCACGACTTCGCGCTTGAGCATGTAGATCTGTGCGATGTCGGTCTTGAGGTCGGGGGAGAAGGTCTCTTCCTCGATGGTGTCGATATCGCATTCGATCAGGCGTGCGACATCGAGGTAGCTCTCGACGACATGCTCGGCGATGGCGTGCATCACGGCGTACGGGCCCAGAGCGAGTTGGAGATGCTCGGCCTCCAGATGATGACGGAGCCCGGCCAGGCCCGTGTGGTCGCCGTGCCGGACGGTGACCACATAGTCGGCTCCGACGAACACCATGATCTCGCCGGTCTCGACGATCTGGCGGGCCTGCGCCACGGATTCGTGCGGCACGTACTTCACCGTCTTGACGATCAGGAACAGCGCATCGTCATAGCGCTCCACTTTGGGCCGCTGGTGCGCGTGCACGGCGTCCTCAACCGCGATCGGATGCAGATTGAAGGTGTGTGCCACCGACTCCATCTGATGCTCGTCGGGCTCATGCAACCCCAGCCACACGAACGCCTTCTGCCCCTCGGCGCACAGCTCGTGAACCTTGGCCAGTGCGGCTGCATGGGTGTACTTGCCGGGCAGGCGCTGCCCGTCCACGTAGATCGCGCAGTCGACCATCGCGCGGGCGACGGGTACATGAATACGTCTGGCGTCGATCTCAGCGGGAGCGGTGGTGGATCGGCCGGGACCGAGTAGCGACGGTGGCAAAGGACGGAACGACGGCATGGTGCGACCTCCCCTCACGCGGCGGGTGGGGCCCCGATGGGCCCGAGTGGAAATGCTACGCGTCAGTAGCTTTCCAGGCGTACTTCACTGCGGGGGAACCCTGCTCAGTGAGGTTCTGGGGGCGAGTACCCTGACGCCGTGTCCGAAATGGTGAGTACCCCCCGCGTCGTCATCGACGATGAAGAGATCTTCGCCGCTCACGTCGGCGGGAAGCTGTCCGTCGAACTGAAGGCGCCGCTGGACACCCAGCGGGCGTTGTCGATTGCCTACACCCCGGGCGTAGCCCAGGTCAGCCGCGCGATCGCGTCCGACCACACCCTGGCCAAGAAGTACACCTGGGCCAATCGCCTGGTCGCGGTGATCAGCGACGGTACCGCGGTCCTCGGCCTGGGCGACATCGGTCCCGCCGCGTCGCTTCCGGTGATGGAGGGCAAGTCCGCACTGTTCAAGACGTTCGGCGGCCTGGACTCGATCCCGATCGTGCTCGACACGAAGGATCCTGACGAGATCGTCGAGACGATCATCCGGCTGCGCCCGACGTTCGGTGCCGTCAACCTCGAGGACATCTCCGCGCCCCGATGCTTCGAGATCGAGCAGCGCCTCATCGAGGCACTGGACTGCCCGGTCATGCACGACGACCAGCACGGCACCGCGATCGTCGTCCTCGCCGCGCTGCTGGGCGCCACCAAGTTTCTCGATCGCGACATGCACGAGCTGAAGGTGGTCATGTCGGGTGCGGGTGCCGCAGGCGTCGCCTGCACAAACATCCTGCTGGCCGCGGGCATCGCCGACATCACGGTGCTGGACAGCCAGGGCATCTTGCACACCGGCCGCGACGACATGAACTCGGTCAAGGCAGAGCTGGCTACGCGGACCAACCCTCGGGGGCTCACAGGTGGGATCGCCGAGGCGCTCAATGGCGCGGACGTGTTCTTGGGGGTCTCGGCCGGACTCGTGCCCGAAGAACTGATCGCGACGATGACACCGGGCGGCATCGTGTTCGCGATGTCCAACCCCGATCCCGAAATCCACCCGGACGCCGCACGCAAGCATGCCGCCGTGGTCGCGACCGGGCGAAGCGACTTCCCCAACCAGATCAACAATGTTCTGGCGTTCCCGGGGGTGTTCCGCGGTGCGCTCGACGCCGGTGCTCGGCGCATCACCGAGAAGATGAAAGTCGCAGCGGCAGAGGCGATCTTCTCCGTTGTCGGCGACGATCTCGCGGCCGACCACATCGTGCCCAGCCCGCTGGATCCGCGGGTCGGGCCTGCGGTCGCTGCGGCGGTGGCCGCGGCATCCGAAGCCTAGGGCGAAACCTCTTGAGGCCGACGATGTTTCGCCGGCTGGTGCTGGGACTGCTGGCTCTGGTGGTCGTGGCGTGCGGATCCCCGTCGCCGGCTCCGTCGTTGGCGGTCGGCGCGACGGCCGACCCGGAAATGAGCCTGCTTGCTCATCTGTATGCCGCGGCACTGCGCTCCTACGGCAGTGCCGCGCATGTGCAGGTCGTCGACGACCCCTTGGCGGCACTGGATTCCGGCGCTGTCAGTGTGGTGCCGGGATTCACCGGTCGGCTGCTGGAGACATTCGCCCCGGGTACGACGGTCAGGTCGGATTCGCAGGTGTATCGCGCGTTGGTCGGGGTGCTGCCCGAAGGGGTCGCGGCCGGCGATTACACCACCTCAGCCGAGGACAAGCCCGCGCTGGCCGTCACCGATGCGACCGCCACAGCGTGGGGTAGCCGCGACCTCGCCGCGCTGGTGAGTCACTGCGCCGGGCTACGGGTGGGGGCGGTCTCGCACGCCCGCGGGCTGCCCACCGTGGTGGGCGACTGCACGTGGGGGCCCGTGCACGAATTCCCGGATCAGAAAACGATGTTCGCGGCGCTGCGGGCCGGGGACGTCACGGCCGCCTGGACGAGCACCGCCGACACCGGCATACCGGCTGAGTTCGTCGTGCTCGCCGACCGCAAACCCGCGCTGGTGATGGCCGAGAACATCGTGCCGCTGTATCGGCGCAACGAACTCGACCAACAGCAGGTCCGCGCGATCAACGAACTCGCCGGCGTGCTCGACACCGGGTCTCTCGTCGACATGCGTCAGCACGTCGCCGAGGGCCGCGATCCACGGTCAGTCGCCGAGGACTGGTTGTCGGCACATCCGTTGGGCCGCTGACGAATTCAGCGCGTCGGTGGGGCGAGTTTGGGAAGCACCGTGGAGAACAGCTGCTGATAGCCCGAGCCGGTGATCCGCACGATCACGTCGAGGATCTTGGCGTCGGCGCCGACCAGCACCCGAGCCTTGTTCTTGCGTACGGCGTCGAGGATGATCTGGGCGGCCCGCTCCGGTGTCGTGCGGGCCAGCTTCTTGTCGAACGCCTGCGCCATCGCGGCCTGGTCGAGTCCTTCGGCGACGGTGGAATTGCGGGCGATGGCGGTCTTGATCCCGCCCGGGTGCACGGTGGTCACCTTGACCGGGTGCTTGGCCAGGATCATCTCCTGGCGCAAGGCTTCGGTGAACCCGCGAACGGCGAACTTGGCCGAGTTGTAGGCGGCCTGGCCGGGCACCGAGAAGATCCCGAACAGGCTGGAGACGTTGACGACGTGGCCGTCACCGGACTCGATCAGGTAGGGCAGAAACACCTTGGTGCCGTTGACGACGCCCCAGAAGTCGACGTCCATCACCCGCTCGATGTCCTTGTACTGGCTGATCTCGACATCACCGGAGAACGCGATGCCGGCGTTGTTGTAGATCTGGTTGACCTTGCCGAAGTGCGCCTTGACCCCGTCGGCGTAGGCCTGGAAGGCCTCCCGTTCGGTGACGTTGAGGCGGTCTGCCTTGACGTCGACGCCGATCGACTTGAGCCGCTCCTCGGTCACCGCGAGCCCCTCGGTGTCGATATCACTGATGGCGACCTTCGCGCCGGAGCGACCCAGCTCGATCGCCAACGCCTGGCCGATGCCTGACCCGGCCCCGGTCACCACCGCTACCTTCCCGGCAAACCCGTGCATGAACACTCCTCCGAGTTGTTTGACGTGTGTTTAGTGGGACCAAGGGTATCGGGCTACCCCCCGCGGGTAACAGGGGGATACCCGTCCGCGATGCTTAGAGCATGATGTTTCGCCGGATTTCCAGCGCCGCGGCCGTTGCCGGTTTGATCGCCGGCGCGATGGCGCTGGCGGCGCCTGCCCAGGCCGACACCAGCACCGACGACTTCCTGAATGCGCTGAGCAGCGCCGGCATCACCGGGATCGATCCGGGACAGGCCGTTGAGCTGGGGCAGTCGATCTGCCCGCTGCTGGCAGACCGCAGCCAGAACACCGCCGATATCGCGTCCACCGTCGCCGACCGCCTGGGCCGGCCGCTCGGCCCGGCCACCATGTTCACCGGCCTCGCGGTCTCGTTCCTCTGCCCGCGCGCCGTGCAGGACTTGGCCAACGGCCAGACGCCGATCCCGCTGCCGTTGCTGGGCAACCTCGGTTTTTAGCTGCGCGCCGGTCCGAGGAGGATCTAGCGTCCCTTCATGGCCATTGAGCTAGCCTGCGAGGCCGATATCGGCTGCGCGGCTCAGCGGATATTCGACGTCATCACCGATCTGCGCGGCCAGGGCAGCTGGCTGTCGCAGTCGTCGGCGTTCAAGGGCACCGAGGACATCTCGGCCGGTCCGGTGGCCAAGGGCACGACCTATCGCGAGCCGGGACCGTTCGGGGTGCGCAACGGTGTCATCACCGAATTCGAGCCGCCCACCGCCGTCACCTTCCACCAGCCGATGACACTCAAACTGCACGCCGGCGTCCTCGACATCACGTTGCGCTACACATTGACACCGCGCGGCCCGAACACGACGCACGTCCGGCGGGTCTGCTCGCTCACGATGCCCGCCCACCTCACCGTGTTTGCGCCGGTGTTCGTCCGTGCCTTCCGCGCCGAGAGTGGGCGCACCCTGGAGTCGTTGAAGGCGCACGCCGACGCCCTCTGAGCCCTCCATCGCGGAGCGTGCTGGCGGCGGACGGCTAGGACCTAGCCGAACGCCTCGTCGACGATGTCCTGCTGCTCGACGGCGTGCACCTTCGACGAGCCCGACGACGGCGCCGACATCGCGCGGCGCGAGATCCGCTTGATGCCGGTCAGCTTCTCCGGCAACAACTCTGGCAAGGTCAGCCCGAATGTCGGCCAGGCACCCTGGTTGGCCGGCTCCTCCTGCACCCAGAAGAACTCTGCTGCATTCGGGTAGCTGTCCAGCGTGTTGCTCAGCCGCCGCTTGGGCAGCGGGGCCAGCTGCTCGATGCGCACGATCGCGACGTCCTCGCGCTTGTCCTTCTCCTTGCGCGCGGCCAGTTCATAGTAGATCTTGCCGCTGGTCAACAGGATTCGGGTGACCTTGTCACGGTTGCCCTCGCCGTCGGTATAGGTCGGCTCTTCCATGATCGACCGGAACTTCTGCTCGGTGAAGTCCCGAATGTCGCTGACGGCAGCCTTGTTGCGCAGCATCGACTTCGGCGTGAACACGATCAGCGGACGGTGTACCCCGTCCAGGCCGTGCCGGCGCAGCAGGTGGAAATAGTTCGCCGGGGTCGACGGCAACGCGATCGTCATCGAGCCCTCCGCCCACAGCTGCAGGAACCGCTCGATGCGGCCCGAGGTGTGGTCGGGCCCTTGGCCTTCGTGGCCGTGCGGCAGCAGCAGCACCACGTCGGAGAGCTGGCCCCACTTGGCCTCACCGGAGCTGATGAACTCGTCGATGATCGACTGTGCACCGTTGACGAAGTCGCCGAACTGCGCCTCCCACAGCACCAGTGCATCGGGATTGCCCACCGAATAGCCGTATTCGAAGCCCACCGCCGCGTACTCCGACAGTGCCGAGTCGTACACCTCCAGTTTGCCGCCGGTCGGTGTGCCGTCGGGGTTGATCGTCAATAGGTCCAGCGGGGTGAACTCCGCGCCGGTCTTGCGGTCGATGATGACCGAGTGCCGCTGGGTGAACGTGCCGCGGCGGGTGTCCTGTCCGGAGAACCGGATAAATTTGCCCTCCGCCAAAAATGTTCCCAGCGCCAGCAATTCGCCGAACGCCCAGTCGACCTTGCCTTCGTAGGCCATCTCGCGGCGCTTCTCCAGCACCGGCTTGACGCGCGGGTGCACGTTGAAGCCCTCAGGGAACGCCAGATGCGCGTCGCCGATGCGGGCCAGCAGCGCTTTGTCCACCGCGGTGGTCATGCCGCGCGGGATCATCTGGTCTTCCTCGACCGACTCACTGGGCTCGATATCGTGCTTCTCGAGCTCGCGGACCTCGTTGAACACCCGCTCCAGCTGGCCCTGGTAGTCGCGCAGGGCGTCCTCGGCCTCTTTCATCGAGATGTCGCCGCGGCCGATCAGGCTTTCGGTGTAGGTCTTGCGGACGCCGCGCTTGGTGTCGATGACGTCGTACATGTAGGGCTGGGTCATCGACGGGTCGTCACCTTCGTTGTGCCCGCGACGGCGGTAGCACAGCATGTCGATGATGACGTCCTTCTTGAACTTCTGCCGGAAGTCCACCGCCAGCCGCGCCACCCAGACACAAGCCTCCGGGTCGTCGCCGTTGACGTGGAAGATGGGGGCTCCCACCATCTTTGCGACGTCGGTGCAGTACTCCGAGCTGCGCGAGTCCTGCGGCGAGGTGGTGAAGCCGATCTGGTTGTTGACGATGATGTGGATCGTGCCGCCGGTGCGGTAGCCGCGCAGCAACGCCAGGTTCAGCGTCTCGGCCACCACGCCCTGTCCGGCGAACGCCGCATCGCCGTGCAGCATCAGCGGCATCACGGTGAAGGCCCGAGACTCATCCGAGCCGCCGTCTGCCTGATATTTCAGCAGGTCCTGCTTGGCCCGGACGATGCCCTCCATCACCGGGTCGACAGCCTCCAGATGCGACGGGTTGGCGGTCAGCGACACCTGAATGTCGTTGTCGCCGAACATCTGGATGTAGTTGCCGGTGGCGCCGAGGTGGTATTTGACGTCGCCGGAGCCGTGCGCCTGCGACGGGTTCAGGTTGCCCTCGAACTCACTGAAGATCTGCGAGTAGGGCTTGCCGACGATGTTGGCCAGCACGTTGAGCCGGCCGCGGTGCGGCATGCCGATCACGACCTCATCCTGGGCATGCTCGGCGGCCTGGTCGATCGCGGCGTCCATCATCGGAATGACGGTTTCCGCACCTTCAAGCGAAAAACGCTTCTGGCCAACGTATTTGGTCTGCAAGAAGGTTTCGAAAGCTTCGGCGGCGTTGAGCTTGGACAGCACGTATTTCTGCTGGGCGACCGTGGGGCCTTCGTGCTTGACCTCGATGCGCTCCTGCAGCCACTTCTGCTGTTCGGGTTCGAGGATGTGGGTGTACTCAACGCCGATGTGGCGGCAGTAGGCGTCGCGCAGCAGCCCGAGCACGTCGCGCAGCTTCTTGTATTCCTTGCCGGCGAATCCGTCGACCTTGAACACCCGGTCCAGGTCCCACAGCGTCAGGCCGTGGGTGTTGACGTCCAGGTCGGGATGGCTGCGGAAGCGCGTCTTGTCCAGCCTCAGCGGATCGATATCGGCCATCAGGTGACCGCGATTGCGGTAGGCCGCAATCAGTTCCATGACCCGGGCGTTCTTGTCGACGATCGAGTCGGGGTTGTCGGTGCGCCAGCGCACCGGCTCGTAGGGGATACCCAGTTCGAAGAAGATCTCGTCGAAGAAGTCGTCGGAGAGCAGCAGCCCGTGGATCGTGCGCAGGAAGTCGCCGGACTCCGCGCCCTGGATGATGCGGTGATCGTAGGTCGACGTCAGCGTGATCACCTTGCCGATGCCCAGCTCGGCGATGCGCTCCTCGCTGGCACCCTGGAACTCCGCCGGGTACTCCATCGCGCCTGCACCGATGATCGCGCCCTGTCCGGCCATCAGCCGGGGCACCGAGTGCACGGTGCCGATGGTGCCGGGGTTGGTCAGCGAGATCGTCACACCGGCAAAGTCTTCGGCGGTCAGCTTGCCGTCGCGGGCGCGTCGCACGATGTCCTCGTAAGCAGCGATGAACTGGCCGAACCGCATGGTCTCGCAGTTCTTGATCGCGGCGACAACGAGCGAGCGCTTACCGTCCTTGCCCTGTAGGTCAATGGCCAGGCCCAGATTGGTGTGCTCCGGGGTGACCGCGTTGGGTTTGCCGTCGATCTCGGCGTAGTGGCGGTTCATGTTGGGGAACGACTTGACGGCCTGCACGATCGCGTAGCCCAGCAGGTGCGTGAAGGACACCTTGCCGCCGCGAGTCCGCTTGAGGTGGTTGTTGACGACGATGCGGTTGTCGATCAACAGCTTCGCCGGGATGGCCCGCACGCTCGTCGCGGTCGGGATCTCCAGCGAGGTGTTCATGTTCTTGACGACGGCAGCCGCCGCGCCCCGCAACACCTGCGTCTCTTCGCCGCTGTCCGCGGAAGCCGGTGCGGCCTTCGGGGCCGGGGCCGGCGCGGCCTTGGGGGCCGGGGCAGTCGGTGCGGCGACGCCGTTGCCCACAGGTGCGGTCTTGGCCGGGGCAGGGGCCGGTGCCGGTGCCGGTTCCGGCGGTGCGACGGGAGCCGCCCCCGACTGGCCGTTGCCGACGGCGATCGACTCGGTTGTCGGCTCGGGGTTGTAGTCGACCAGGAACTCGTGCCAACTCTCATCGACCGAGGAGGGGTCGTCGCGGAACTTGCGGTACATCTCCTCGACAAGCCATTCGTTCTGGCCGAATGGTGAACTAGTACTGCTCACGGCAGTTGCTCGCCTCAATTCCTTCGTCCGGGCAAGCCGCGCTTGGACGGTTCGCCCCCACTTTTGTGCCCCGACACATGGTCGCCGCCTAAAAGGCTAACTCTTCTCACGCGTTCCCGAAGCACGCCAGCAACTTGCCCGTAGCTGGTGCGACAACCGGTCGACAGACGTCGTCGAACGGCTATCGTCCCGGCTCGATCGCAGGCAGCAGGTGCAGGCTGACCGGCCACCGGGCCGGCGCGGGCCCAAACGCTGTGCGGGCATTGTTCACTATCTTTTTGCCCATCATTCGGTTGCCGCCGCCGCCGACCACAGCGCCGATGCCGACGGGCAGCATTTTGCCGAACGCCATCACCGAGCGCTTGAGCGCGTACCGCTTGACGAAGTAGCGCATCAGGCGCGTGTTGAGCTGTGACAACGCCGGCAGCGGCAACATCTCGGCACTCTCGGCCAGCCACGCGCCGCTGGTGCGGCCCGGGCCGAGCAGGTCACCGATGGCACCCTTGCTCTCGTCGCCGACGAGCACGGCCAGCACCAGCGCCCGACGACGCTCCCGCTGCTCGAGCGGAACGCCGTGGACCTCGGCGATCGCCAGCACGAAAACCGCGGTGGCCTCCAGGAACACCACCGTCTCGCCGGCCACCGCAGACAATGCGGCCAGCGTGCCGATGCCGGGAACCGCCGCAGCCGAACCGACGGCGGCACCGCTGGCCATCACCGCAGCCAGATAGCGCGTCTCGAGCTTGGTGACGATATCGGCGGGGGTCGCCTCGGGGTTGGATCGGCGCAGCCGGGTGACGTATGCCTTGACCGCTGGCGCCTGCACACGCGTGCTGCGCTCGATGATCTGGGAGAGCACCCGCGCCGACATCGTTGCGTCGTCATCGACCGTCGCCGGCAAGTGTTCGGCGGATCCTCGACGGACCTTCATGGGCGTGCCTTCCTGCTTGTGCCTCCAGGCTAACGAACGACCACACAGGAAAGGTGCCCTGCGGTGATCCCGGTCACGGCGCGTCGGATCGCCGCAGGAGGAACAAATATTGAGTGGCGCGCGCTGTGGGTGGGCATGGCAACATCCCGCACTGTGACTGCCACCCACAACCCGACGGCCGAGACCGCGGCGGTGGCAGCTCCCAGCCAGCTGCGGGTGATCGTGGTGCTGGGCGCGATGGTGGCGTTGGGGCCGCTGACCATCGATATGTACCTGCCCGCGCTGCCGCGGATCGCCAGCGAGCTCGGGGTGTCCTCCTCGGTGGCGCAGCTGACGCTGACCGGCACATTGGCGGGTCTGGCGCTGGGGCAGCTCATCGTCGGCCCGCTGTCGGACTCGCTGGGCCGTCGCCGCCCGTTGATGGCGGGCATCGTCCTGCACATGCTGGCCTCGATGCTGTGCCTGTTCGCACCGAACATCGAGGTGCTCAGCGTGGCGCGCGGGCTGCAGGGGATGGGCGCTGCGGCCGCGATGGTGGTGGCCGTCGCCGTCGTCGGTGACCTGTTCGACGACTCCGAGGCGGCCACGGTCATGTCGCGGCTGATGCTGGTGCTCGGAGTGGCGCCGATCGTCGCGCCGTCGCTGGGTGCGGCGGTGCTGCTCAAGGCCTCCTGGCACTGGGTGTTCGCCGGGCTGATCGTGTTGGCCGGTGCGCTGCTCGTGGTCGCGGCGCTCGCGCTGCCGGAAACCCTTCCGCGGGCCAACCGACTCCCGCTCAAGGTCCGGTCGATCACGTCGACCTACCTGCTGCTGCTGCGCGATCTGCGTTTCGTCATCCTGGTCCTGGTGGGTGCGCTCGGGATGACCGGGCTGTTCGCCTACATCGCCGGTGCCGCGTTCGTCCTCCAGGGCCGGCACGGGCTCGATCAGCAGACCTTCGCGCTGGTGTTCGGCGCGGGCGCGATCGCCTTTGTCGCGGCCACCCAACTCAATGTCGTGCTGCTGCGCCGGTTCTCACCCCAGCGCATTCTGGTGGGAGCGTTGTCGTTGGGCACCGTCATCGGTGCGGTGTTCATCGCCCTGTCGGTGACTCACACCGGCGGCATGTACGGCTTCCTGGTCCCCGCCTGGGCCGTCCTGGCGATCATCGGCTTCGTCATCCCCAATGCTCCGGCCGTCGCACTCTCGCGCCACCACGAAGCCTCCGGAACCGCCGCCGCGCTCCTGGGCGCCGCGCAGTTCACCGTTGGTGCGGTGATCGCACCCGTGGTGGGCCTGATGGGCAACGACGAGGTCGCGCTGTCGATCGTCATGACCGCCGGTGTGGCGGTCGCGCTGCTGGCCTTGCTGGCCGCCGGCGGCGGCAAAGATGAATCACCGTTGATACCGCACTGAGAGCGACGAAATCGCGAAAACCTCGCCCTCAGCGCGGTCTCAACGCAGCGGGGCCGGACCTGGTGTGCCGGTGCGGGCCGATAGGCTCGATCCGGCGGCGTGACGGGATGAGGCGCGGGGGCCCACGACGGTTTGGCGAGCGCGCGCCGACACCATTGCAGTAAGCCGAAGTGAGGTACTGATATGACCAGGAACATGGCCGGCCAGGCGCCGGACGTGGACTTGGACCCCGAGCCGGCGGACCAGCCCGGCGTGCCCGCGAATCCGTGGCATGCGCTGTGGGCCATGCTCATCGGCTTTTTCATGATCCTGGTCGACTCGACGATCGTCGCGGTCGCCAATCCCAGCATCATGGATGGGCTGGAGATCACCGACTACGACACCGTCATCTGGGTGACCAGCGCCTACCTGCTGGCCTACGCGGTGCCGCTGCTGCTGGCCGGGCGCCTCGGTGACCGCTTCGGCCCGAAGAATCTGTACATCATCGGCCTGGCCATCTTCACCGTGTCCTCGCTGTGGTGCGGGCTGGCCGGCTCCATCGAGATGCTGATCGCCGCCCGCGTCGCGCAGGGGCTTGGCGCGGCCCTGCTGACCCCGCAGACCCTGTCGACGATCACCCGCATCTTTCCGCCGGAGCGCCGCGGCGTGGCGATGAGCATGTGGGGTGCGACCGCGGGCGTGGCCACCCTGGTCGGCCCGCTGGCCGGCGGTGTGCTGGTCGGCAGCCTGGGCTGGGAGTGGATCTTCTTCGTCAACGTGCCGGTCGGCGTCGTCGGCCTGGCGCTCGCGGTCTGGCTGATCCCGACGCTGCCGACCAGCAAGCATCGGTTCGATGTGCTCGGCGTGGTGCTCTCGGGCCTCGGCATGTTCCTGGTGGTGTTCGGCCTGCAGGAAGGCCAGAGCCACCACTGGCAGGCCTGGATCTGGGCGGTCATCGTCGCGGGCATCGGGTTCTTCACCGCGTTCGTGTACTGGCAGTCGATCAACCGCAATGAGCCGCTGATACCGCTGCAGATCTTCGCCGACCGGGATTTCACGCTGTCCAACGTCGGTGTGGCCGTGATCGGCTTCGTCGTCACCGCCATGATGCTGCCGATCATGTTCTACGCCCAAGTGGTGTGCGGGCTGTCGCCGACGCGCTCGGCGCTGCTGATCGCGCCGATGGCCATCTTCAGCGGCGTGCTGGCCCCGTTCGTTGGGCATCTGGTGGATCGGGCCCACCCGCGCCCGATCCTCGGGTTCGGCTTCTCGGTGGTCGCGATTGCCTTGACGTGGCTGTCGATCGACATGACGCCCACGACGCCGATCTGGCGATTGGTGCTGCCGCTGATCGCGATGGGCGTCGGCATGGCATTCATCTGGGCGCCGCTGGCCACCACCGCCACCCGTAACCTGCCGCCGCACCTGGCGGGGGCAGGCGCCGGGGTCTACAACGCGACCCGGCAGGTCGGTTCGGTGCTCGGCAGTGCGGGGATCGCCGCATTCATGGCCTCGAGGATCAGCGCCGAGATGCCGGCCGCGCCGTCCGACGCATCGGCCAGCGAGATGGCCGTGCTGAGGCTTCCGAGGTTCTTGCACGAACCGTTCTCGGCTGCGTTGTCGCAGTCGATGCTGCTGCCGGCGTTCGTCGCGCTGTTCGGCATCGTCGCGGCGCTGTTCGTGCTCGGTGGGCTGGGTGCCCGGCCCGCTCGAGCCGGTGCCGACGACGAGATCACCGACGAGATCCCCGCCTACGACGACGGTTATGCCGACGACGGCTATGACGACGACGACTACGTCGAATACGTGGTGGAGCCGGCCTACCGGCCGGTGCCCGTGGCCGAACCGGTCGATGACGAGACCGAGGTGATCGTGTGGCAGCGCCCGGTCGCGGAACCAGAGCCAGAGCCCGAGCCGCCGGTTGAGCCGATTGGATTCGCGCACAACGGCTTCCATGTCGACGGCGAATCGCACTACCGCTCCCTGGAGAGCGTTGCCCCCGAGCCGGCACCACGGTCACGGCATCGCCTCACCGACCAGAGCGAGCCGCGGCGGGGCCGCCACTACCGCGACGAGCACGCCGACGTCGAAAGCTACGGTCGCCACTCGCGGCCGGGCGGCTGAAAAGCCTGTTCGTTCCCGGGTCCGCAGCACCGATTTGCCGCTAGCCTGACCGCAGCATTTGGGATCGGTAGCGCTAAGAACTGTCTTCACTGCTGCAATGGGAACGATCAAGCCGGCCTTGGCTATCGGTGTGGTGGCCTTGGCCGCCCCCGTATGGTCGCCGACCGTGCGGACGACAGCCCGCCGCCATGCACATCGGCGCAACTGGTGGTGACCGCATTGCCGATGGAAGCCGGAGTCTCCCATCGTGGAGTGCCGACGTACGCCGACCTCCTCGTGACCGCGCCCGACACCGTGACCGTCCCGGCCACCATCGATACCTGCCAACTGCAGGTCCATCCGGTCACGAGCGCGTGATGACGCGCAAGATTCTCGCCGGGTCCGCGGCGACAGTGCTGGCGCTCGCGGGAGGCCTGGCCGCGCCCTGCGCGGCCCAACCCGGCCCGGCGACCCTCGACCAACTCTGCGGCACACTGGGCTGGCCGCGCGCCTTGCCGGATGTCACCGGCCAGTTCTTGAGCCAAACCATCCGGTCTGGGGCACTTGGCTGTTGGACCAACGTGCGGGGCATCGCACCCGATGGGGGCGACCCGGTAAGCAGCGCCGCAGGCACCTACCGAACCGACTTCCGAATCACCGCCATGTCGCCGAGCCCCGGCATGACCGCCGGGCGCGCCGACACGGTGACGCTGCGGCTGGCCCCGGTCGACTCCGCGGCACCCGTTGGATTCCAGCCCTGTGACTGGGTGTCCGCCGACGAGGGGGCTGCGCTGCTCGGCGCACCGGTGCAGACCCGGCCACAAGGCGACCAGGCGGGCTCGGTCGACATCTCCTGCAGCTACACCAGCGGCAGCAGCGACACCGGTATGCAATCCGATCTCCGCCTGCCCCAGTCATTTCCGGTCTCCGCGGCGGCACAATTCGAACTGGCGACCAGCGGGACAAACGGCGCGCCCGTCGCCGGTCTCGGCGTCGCGGCGCAATGCGTGTACGAGCCGACGACGACCCCGCCGTCCACCACGGTGGTGGTCCTGCTCGGCGGGAACCGGCTGTACCGGGCCACCAGCTGGTACGGCACGTCGTGCGACCAACTCAAACAATTCGCGCAGATCGCCATCGGCCGCATCGGCGCATGACCAATATCGGAAAGGGCATCAGCATGAACAACTTTCGGTGCTTCCTCGCCATGATGGCGGCGGTCGGTGTGGTGGCGGGATGCTCGTCATCAACGACCGCCCCCGCGGCCCAGAAGTCGTCGGTCCCGGCCTCATCGAGTGCAGCACCGACGAGTGTGGCCGCGCCGGCGACACCGGCCGCTGCCACCGGCGTCGAGGCCGTGGTCAAGGATGTCCCGTGGTCGAAGGTGGGCACGGGTTGGACGCTCGCCGAGTGGAGCCCGGTCACCCCGCACCGGCCTGGTGAACAAGGCGAGCCCGGCGCGCCGACACCCGAGACCGCCAGTACAACACTGTATTTGGTGGACCCGGCCGGCAACCGCTACGTGATCACCACGTTCGCGCCGGGCAGTGCGATGCGGCTGGTCGACTGGTCGGGCGACGGCAGTCACGCCTTGTTCACCGGGTCGTATGCCAGCCCGGTATCGGCGATCTCGGTCGACCTGCACACCGGCGAGCAGACCACCATCCCGATCGACGGCTATCCGGCGTACACCCGGCCCAACGGCACCGCCCTGCTGGTGTCGACCTCGTACAACGGCAGCCAGCCAGGGACCCTGAAAAGGGTTGACCTCAAGGGCAATCCGCAGTTCACCTACCCGACCGGCGATATGGGCGGAGCAGGTCAGTTCGGCGGCCGTTACGCGGAGTCTCCAGACGGAACCCAACTGGTCCTAGCCACCGCCAACCTCGGCAATGAGGTCGTTCCGCGTAGCGATAACAGCCTCATCGTGATGAGCAACGACGGCAAGGTAACCAAAACACTGCCGGCCCCGATGCCGAAAGCCATCTGCGGACCGGTGAAGTGGTGGACTCCGGGGTCAATCCTGGTGCACTGCACAGTCGAACGTAGCTCGGCGAACCAACTCTGGGAGGTGCCACTGGACGGTGGCGCACCCACGCCGATCACCGCGGTCAACTCCGGTCAGGAAGACAATGGATTCGGCGGCGACGTCGGTGACGGCGATGCCTGGAGGCTGCCGAGCGGCATCTTCCTGCAGTCGGTGGGCGCGTGCGGCACAGTGTTCCTGTCCAAGCTGACCGCCGATGGGCACACCACCCGGGTGAAGATCCCCGGGGTGTCCGACAACGTGTTCGTGACCGGCGCAGCCAACGACCGGCTGCTGGTGCGAGGGCAAGTGGGCTGCAGCGGGACCACGTCCCTGGTGAGTTACGACCCGGCGGCGAACACGTCGACCGTCCTGCTCGGACCGCCGGTCAACGGCGGCGGGGTGAGCCAGGCGATGCTCTACCCGAGTGCGGAATCCTGACGTGCTGCGCGCCGCGATGATCGGCGCCGTCGCGCTAGCCGGTGTCGTCGGATGCGGTCCTGCTGCGGCGGATCCGCTGTCCTGCGCCGATTTCGGTGGAACAGTCGACGCCGACCAGGTCTGCCACAGCCGCACCGACACAGCCGGCTACACCATCGCGGTCAGCTATCCGGTGGACTATCCCGACGTCCAGGCGGTGACGGCCTACCTGACCCAGCAGCGCGACCAGCTTGTCGACTACGCCCAGAAGTTCCCGCCGCGGGACCGGCCGGCGCCATACCAGCTTGCGGTGTCCGCCAAGGAGTACCGATCCGGTTCGCCCGCCACCGGCACGCAAAGCGTGGTGCTGCGGGTCGGTCGAGACGTCGGTGCCCACCCGATGACCTCGGTGAAAGCCTTCAACTACGACCTGGGCAAGCAGGCTCCGATCACCTTCGACACCGTCTTCAAACCGGGCGCGGTCGACGTCATCTATTCGGCGGTGCGCCGCGAATTGTCGCCGGGAGCCGGGACAGCGCCGCGTGGCGGCCGGGACGCGGCGACCTACCAGAACTTCGCGATCACCGATGACTCCGTCATCTTCTTCTTCGACCAGGACCAGTTGTTCGGTCAGAACGAAGGGCCGCTTCAAGCGACGGTGCTGCGCGCCGACCTGAACCCGTTTCTGAACTGAGCGGCGCCGATCCCCGGCGACCGTTCTTCCGGTCTGAGTACTATGCTCGCTAAAAAAGAGAATGCAATTTTCAGCGAGGAGAATGATGGCCGAGAAGCACTCGCTCACGGACCGCACTCTGGTTGTCTCGGGTGGCAGCCGCGGTATCGGCCTGGCCATCGCGCTGGGCGCGGCCCGGCGCGGCGCCAACGTCGTGCTGCTGGCCAAGACCGCTGAGCCGCACCCGAAGCTGCCCGGCACGGTCTACACCGCGGCCGCCGAGATCGAGGCCGCCGGCGGTAAGGCCGTCGCGGTAGTCGGCGACGTGCGCAGTGAGGACGATGTCGCCCGCGCGGTCGACGCGGCGGTGCAGAACTTCGGCGGGGTCGACATCGTCATCAACAACGCCAGCGCCATCGCCACCGATTCCACCGAGACGTTGTCGGCCAAGAAGTTCGATCTCATGCAGCAGATCAACATTCGCGGCACCTTCCTGCTGACCAAGGCCTGCCTGCCGCATCTGCGCACGTCGCCCAACGGCCACGTCGTCACCATCGCGCCGCCGCTGAACCTCAACCCGTACTGGCTGGGCGCGCATCCGGCGTACACCCTGTCGAAGTACGGAATGACGCTGCTGTCGATGGGGTGGGCGGCCGAATACGCCGACACCGGAATCGGTTTCAGCTGCCTGTGGCCCGAGACCTATATCGCGACCTCGGCGGTGGCCAACTCCCCGGACTTCGAGGAAGCCATGGCGTCCTCGCGCAGCCCGGAGATCATGGCTGACGCGGCGGTCGAGATCCTCACCTCGCCTGGCTCGCGGGTCAACGGCTCCTGCCTGATCGACTCCGACGTCCTGCGGTCGGCAGGCATCGAGGACCTGTCCCAGTACGGCGGTGGCGACAACCCGATCATCGACATCTTCGTCGACAAGTAGGGGCAACGGCGGCTGGCGTCAGCCCACCGGCAGCAGGTCGGGGTAATCGGTCCCGATGGACTGGCCGTAGCTGCGGAACACCTCGAAGCCCGTGGCCGCCGTGTCCAGCCCAGCGGCGAACGCCGCCTGTGCCTTGAACAGCCGTGCGGCTGAGCTCAATTCGTGACGAACCTCGTCGACCGGGCGTCCCATGGCGGGAACCCACACGTCACCCCACATCGTGACTTCCGTGCGCGCTGAGCGCACCGAAGCGGCCAGTGCGTCGCGCACCCGATCGTCGGTGCTGCATACCGCGCCGGCCACCGCCAACGCGGTGGGTGCGTTCGCGCCGACACCGAACACCGCGCCGAGCCCGACCGACTTGACGCCGAGAATCTCCAGCGCGGCCAGATTGCCCGGATTGGCGACCGCCACCCGCACGTCCCAGCCCGCCATCACCCGGTCGAACAGCCAGCCACCCGCCGAGTCGACGACGTCGGCGACATGGGCGCCGACGACGTCGAGCTGGTAGCGGGCGTGCCGGGGCGTCCGCTGACGCGACCTGGCGACCTCGCGCTGCCGATCCCGTTCGTCGATATCTTGCACGCTCCCCAGCGTGACAGTTTTGCGCCAATCTGTAAAGCTCAAGATTGGCGGAAGAAGCGCCGGAGTGCCTGCGCCTGCATCGCCAGCAGCGCTTTGCTGACCTCCCAGTCGGGGCACAGCGAGTCGAATCCGTGACAGGTGCCGCCGAAGATATGCAGGTCGGTGCGCACGCCGGCCCGCAGCAACTGGCGGGCGTACTCCAGCGCCTCGTCCCGTAATGGGTCCAGCTCCGAGCAGGTGATGAAGGTGGTTGCGGCGCCGATCATTTGGTGGCTGCGGCCGGGTACTGCGCCAGCACTGGGGACGGTTTGGCCGAGATAGTGCCGCCACATGAGTTCGGCGGCCACGCCGTCGAAACCCGGGGTGGATCCGAACTCCGCCTTCGACGCGGTGGGGCGGTCATCGAGTACGGGTTGGTGCAGCAGGAGGCCGACCACGGGCGGCACCGTCTCGGCGGCCGACTGCTGGGTCAACCCGGTGGCCAATGCGCCCCCGGCGCTGTTACCGGCCAGTGCCAGCCGGTCGCGGTCCAGTCCCAGTTCCTGGGCCGTCGTCCAGGCCCATGCCAGTACCGCGGCGGCGTCCTCGAGCGCCGCGGGGTAGGGGTGCTCAGGGGCCAGCCGATAGTCGACCGAGATCACCGTGCAGGCCCCTTGGCGGGCCAGCTCGACGCACTGGCGGTGGTCGGTGTCCAGGTTGCCCAACACGAATGCTCCTGCGTGGCAATAGATCACCGCAGGGGAGGGGGGTGGGGCGCCGCGGTAGATCCGCACCGGAACTGCCGCCGCGTCCTCCCGCGCAGCCGTGGCGTCGGTGATCTCGACCCCGGTGGCATCGATCTGACCGATCGCATCGCGCCGCCGCTGATCGAGCGAATCCCGAACGGCGGCAAGACCACTTAGCGACAGATCGCTGCGTGCGGCGGCGAACCCGTGCAGCGCGGGATCGAGCCGCCGGAGAATCTCGGGATCGGGCTCCATACCGACTAACCGTCCGGCGTGAATGTGTAGTCGCGCGGGCGGAATCGCCGCGTCATCGACCAGAACGCGCGTGCGCTGCGCGGCCATTGGGTGACCACCCGGCCGTTGGGTGCGCGGAAGTAGTTGCTGCACCGCGTCGTCCAGACGGTGCCTTCCATCCACCGGTCGATATCGGCCAGGAAATCCGCCGTCGCCTGGGCGCGGACCGCGACATAGCGTCCGCGCGTGCGCCGCAGGTGCTTCAACGCCCGCACGATGTAGTGGGCCTGAGCTTCGAGCACGAAGATCACGCTGTTGGAGCCGACATTGGTGTTGGGCCCGTACAGCATGAAGAAGTTCGGGAACCCGGGAACGGTCATGCCCATGTACGCGAAGGCGCCGTCGTGCCAGGTGTCGTGTAGTGAGCGGCCGCCTTCGCCGACGACTTCGATCTGGCCCAGGTAGTCGGTGGCGGCGTAGCCGGTAGCGCAGAGCACCACGTCCACGTCGAGCTCGGACCCATCCTCGGTGACCAGCGAGCGCGCCCGCAGCGAGCGGGCCGGGCTGGACACCACCTCGACGTGCGGTTGGGTCAACGTCGACAGATAGTCGGAGGCGAACACCAGCCGCTTGCAGCCAAGCGGGTGATCCGGCGTGAGTTTGGCGCGCAGGTCGGGGTCGGGCACTCCTGCTTCCAGGAAGCGCAGCGAGATGTCCTTGAACTCTTGGGTTTTGTCGCTGCCGTTCTCGATCACCGAGATGTTGCGTTCACTGCGCAGCCACAGCCGGGTCCGGTAGAACTTCTTGGCGAACGGGATGCGCTTGAAGATCCAGCGCTCCCGCTCGGAGTATGGCCGGTCCGGCTTGGGCAGGATCCAGGTGGGGGAGCGCTGCACCGAGTACACCTTGTCGGCCACCTTGGCGACCTCGGGCAGCAGCTGCGATGCGGTGGACCCGGTGCCCAGCACCGCAACCCGTGATCCACGCAGGTCCACCGAATGGTCCCATCGCGCGGTGTGCATCAGTGTCCCGGTGAACGGCTCCTGCTCGTGGAGATCGGGCAGCAGCGGCCTGGTGAACATCCCGACGGCGGAGACCACGATGTCGAAGGTGTGGGCCTGGCCAGCCGAGTCGGTCAACGTCCAGGTGTTGGCGCCGGAATTCCACTGTGCCGTGGTGATTTCGGTGTTCAGCCGCAGGTGTGGACGCAGGCCGTGACGATCAGTGGAGCGTTCGAAGTACTCCAGCAGTTCGGGCTGGCCGGGCCACATCCTGCTCCAGTCCGAGTTCAGGTCGAACGAGTAGGAGTACAGATGCGACTTCACATCGCAGGCCAACCCCGGATAGGTGTTGATCCGCCAGGTTCCGCCAACCCCGTCCTCGCGGTCGAAGATCGTGAAGTAGCGAAACCCGGCCTTGGCCAGGAAGATACCCAGTGCCAGCCCGCCAGGGCCGGCACCGATGATCCCGACCGACAGCGGGTTCATCCGATCCGCAGGCATTGCCCACCGTCGACCACAAGCTCTGCTCCGGTGATGAACGACGCGTGCTCGGACACCAGGAAGGCCACCGCGTCAGCGACTTCCATCGGCTGGCCGAGCCGGCCACCGTACGACCGCTCGATCAGCCGCTGCCGGGCCGTGTCGTCGAGCATGGGTGTGTCGATCGGTCCGGGGAACACTGCGTTGACTCGGATACCGTCACCGGCCAGTTCCGCGGCCGCGATCTGAGTCAGGCCGCGCAAGGCCCATTTCGACGAGCCGTACGCCGCGTGGAACGGGAACGGCCGGATCGCTCCGGTGCTGCATGTGTTGACGATCGCCGCCCCCTCGGCCCGGCGCAGGTGCTCCAGTGACGCCCGAATACCCAGGAACGGTCCCAAAGTGTTGAATCGCCAACTGCTTTCAAAGCCCTCCGGGGTCTCGTCGGACAGCGACGCCCGGTGTAGCACGCCGGCGTTGTTCACCAGCGTGCTCAATCCGCCGAATTGTTCGACCACCTCGGCCACCGCGGCCGACCACCGCTGTTCGGAGGTGACGTCGAGCTCGACGGCGAGCACGTCCGGGTCGTCGAGTTCGGTGACCTGGGCCCGTAGTTCGTCGATGAGCCGGTCGGCGGCGGCGACCTTGAAGCCGTCGGCCCGCAACCGTTTCACCAGCGCCGCGCCCTGACCCCGCGCTGCGCCGGTGACCAGTGCGACTTTCGTCATGCTCATTGACGGCCCTTGGCTTCCGCGAGATGGGCGGTCGCACCCCGTCGCAGGGCGCCCGATTCCGGGGCGAGGGTGATCAGCTGAAAGCCCAACTCGGCCAAATCCCTTCCTATCACACCGTCGCCGGCGTGGATACCCGCCACGATGCCCGCCGCCGTGGCGGCCTGTTGCACGCGAACTGCCGCGTCTCGAACCTTCGGATTGCTGGTCGCCTTGACGATTCCGACCCCGAGAGCGATCGCCAGATCCGCCGGGCCGACGTAGACACCGGCCAGCCCCGGTACCGCGCAGATATCGGCGACCGCGTCCAGCCCGGCCGCGGTCTCGATCATCGCGAACACGCTGACCCTGGACGCCAATTCGGCCGGGGCATGGCCAAGACTGGCGCGCAACGGACCGAAACTGCGGATGCCTTCGGGTGCGTACCGGGTCGCGGCCACCGCCTCGGCGGCCTGCTCGGGCCGGTCGACCATCGCCACGATGATCGCGTCGGCCCCGGCGTCGAGCACCCGGCCGATCGGCGCGGCGGCGGGCGACGGGACCCGCACCGCGGTGGCGATGGGGACGTGCTCGATGCGGCGTAGGATCTGCGCGACGTCGGCGTCGTCGAGATATCCGTGCTGGATGTCGAATCCGATGTAGTCGTAACCGGCCCTCGCGAATTCGTCCGGTCCGGCGAACGTCGGGGCGGTGATCCAGCCGCCCCACACCTGCGGCTTCGCGGCCAGTGCCTGCTGCAACCTGCTGGCGGTCATGAGGCCACGATCGAGATCTTGACCCGGCCCGGGGTCGGGCGGCAGGCGAACTCGAAGGCGTCCTGCACGTCGTTGACGCCGAAGGTGTGGGTGACGTACGTGCTCAACAGATCCGGGTGCTCACGGGCGAACGCGTCGGCAGCGTCGAGCACCCGCCTGCGCTCCAGTGTCACACCGGATTTCAGCGTGAGGTTGTTGCGCAGCATGGTCCGCATGCTGATCGGATAGCTGTCGTCGTCTGGGACGCCGAAGTAGAACACCGTGCCACCGAAGCCGGTCGCCTCGACGGCGTTGTTCAGGGTGGCGACCTGGTGGCCGACCGCTTCGATGACCACGTCGGGTTTGTCGTGCGGTGCCAGGTGGGCCACCCAGCGATCGCTGGTGGTCCGCACCACGGTGTCGACCCCGAACTTCGCGCCGATGTCATCGCGGTAGATCGGGTCGACCCCGGTGACATGTTGGGCGCCTGCGGCTTTGGCCACATACGAGAACAGCAGTCCGATCGAACCCTGGCCGATCACGGCGACCCGCTTGCCGGCCAGGGGCGGAAGTTGTTCGACCGCATACAGAATGCACGCCAGCGGCTGCAGCCCGACCGCGTGGGCGGGGCGCAGCGTCGGGTCGTAGGGCGCGAGCCCGTTGCCATCGGAGACCACGAACTCCATCAGGCCGTCGAAGCCGGAGGCCCAGCCGACGACGCGGTCGCCGGGGCGGTGGTCGGGGTGGGCGCTGGCCAGGACTTCGCCGACGATCTCGTGGACAGGGAAGCCTGCCATCTCGGCGGCCAGCGTGCCGGTGTCACCGGGCAGCCGGCCCTGCACGCCTTTGAAGCCGGGGATGTCGCTGCCGCAGATGCCCGCCGCGAGGAACTTCAACAGCACCTGTCCATCGGACAGCCGATCGGACGAGGGTTCGGGCACTGTGACCCGCTCGAACGTATACGGCGCGACGAGCCGATAACACCACACTGGCTATGCCTCCGGTAACGCGTGGGTCGTTGACAGTGCCACCCACGGAGCGTGACACTTATTCGATCTTTTGTAAAGTCTGCAGATGGGTAAAGTCGCCTCATGACTGCTATCGGTTCCCCGGCACGCGCCTCACTGGCCGACGGCTTCTGCTTCGGTGAAGGACCGCGCTGGTTCGAAGGCATGCTGTGGCTGTCCGACATGCTCGGCGAGGCGGTGCACACCATCACGCTGGACGGATCGGTGACCACGCTGGACCTGCCCGGCCATGCGCCGGCGGGCCTGGGCTTCCGTCCCGATGGCACGCTGCTGATCGTATCGACCGAGCGCCGCGTGGTGCTGCGCTACGACGGAGACGTGGTCACCGAGATCGCCGATCTGTCCGGGATTGCGCCTGCCAATCTCGGTGACATGGTGGTCGACGCTGCCGGCCGCGCCTATATCGGCTCGCAGGCCCGCGAGGGCGGCATCATCGCCCGGCTCGATCTCGATGACTCGATCACGGTGGTGGCTGAGGACCTCGACTTCCCCAACGGCATTGCTATCACGCCGGACGGGCGCACGCTGATCGTCGCCGAATCGATCGGGCGGCGGCTGACCGCCTACGAGATCGACGGTGGCGGTGGGTTGTCCAGGCGGCGGATCTTCGCCGACGGACTCGACGGCCCGCCGGACGGTATCGCGCTCGATGCCGCGGGTGGGGTGTGGACGTCGATGACGCTGGCCCACCAGTTCGAGCGCATTGCGGACGGCGGCGCGGTCACCGATCGCATCGATATCGGCGACCGCGCGGCCATCGCCTGCATGCTCGGCGGGCCGGAGCTTCGCACGCTGTTCCTGGTCTCGAGTTCGGACGCCTATCCGCAGCGGCTCGTCGGCACCCGGCAGTCGTGCGTCGAAACGGTCACCGTCGAATTCCCCGGCGCGGGCTTTCCCTCAATCGAAAGGTGAGCATGACCGACAGCTACTACGAACTCGTCGACCCGGACGACCCGCGCGGGGAGAAGTTTCGGGCCACCGATTTGGTTCGCAGCACGTGGACGTCGCACATCCAGCACGCCGGTCCGGTGTCGGCGCTGTTGGTCCGCGCGTTGGAACGCTGTCAGCAGCGCAAGGACACCCGGCTGAGCCGGGTGGTCGTCGACCTCCTGGGTCCGGTACCGGCCGAGGGGGACTTGTGGGTTGCCGCGACGCTAGAGCGGGGCGGAAAGCAGATCGAATTGGTCTCGGCGACAATGCTCGGCCAGGGGCCCGACGGGCAGCCCCGTCCGGTCGCGCGGGCCAGCGGCTGGCGGATGCTGACGCTGGACACCGAGGCGCTGGTGTCGGCACCGGTCGCGCCGTTGCGCCCGCGGTCGGATGGCATCAACCGCAATCTGGCCGACAACTTCGACCGCAACTACGTGCACAGCTTGGAGTGGCTGTGGTTGACCAAGCCGCTGGCGCCGGGCCCGGGGGAGTCGTGGCTGCGGCCGCTGGTCGACCTGGTGCAGGGCGAGCAGCTGACTCCGCTGGAGCGGCTGTTCGCCGTGGCCGATGACGCCAACGGCATCGGCTCGAAGATCGACATCACCAAGTACACGTTCCTGAATACCGATCTGGCCGTGCACATTCACCGGGTTCCCGCCGGTGACTGGATCGGTGTGCGCGCCGAGACGATGTACGGGCCGGATGGCGTGGGAACGACGGTCGGCACGCTGTTCGACGACGACGGGGCCGTCGGCGTCATCCAGCAGTCGGTGCTGGTGCGTCCCCGCCCGCCGCGGGCCTAGGCCGTTAGTCGAACAGCACCGCGGGATTGAGATAGCCCGTCGGATCGAAAGCGGCCTTGATGGTCCGCATCGCGGCGATATCGGCGTCCGAGCGGGCCATGCCCAGGTAGGCGCGCTTGCGGCTGCCCACGCCGTGCTCGGAGCTGACGTTACCGCCATGGGCGGCAATGAGTTTCATCATCGCCGCATACAGGTGGGCTTCCTGCTCGGCGCCGCAGCGCAGCACATTCAAATGCAGGTTGCCCTCGCCGATGTGGCCGAACAACACCGGGATCGCATCCGGGGCGTGTTCAGCGACCAACGCGGCCGAGTCTGCGGCGAACGCCGGGATGATCGACAGCGGTAGGGAAACATCGAATTTCAGCGGCGGGCCGAACAGCCCGACCACCTCGGCGGTGGATTCGCGGGCCTGCCAGAGCCGCTGCTGAGCGGCATTGTCGATTCCCACCGCCGGCTCGCCGCACAGCTCGGCGTCTTCCAGCGCGTCGGCCAGCCGCTCGGTCAGATCGGTCTCGCCGGCCAGCTCGATCAGCAGCAACCATTCGCCGGCTGTCGGCACCGCAATGTCGAAATGATCGGCGGCGAGTGCCGCCGATCGCCCGTCGATGAGCTCAAGGGCGGCAATGGATTCGGTGTCCCGCAACGCCCGTCCGGTGGCCACCAGCGCCGCCAGGTCGGTGAAACCGCACACCGCCGTCACCCGGTGCGCGGGCACCGGATGTAAGCGCAGATCCAACCCGGTGATCACCCCCAATGTGCCTTCGGCGCCGACGAACAACGACGCCAGGTCATAGCCGGTGTTATCGGCCCGCACCTGGCTGTGCCGGTGCACCACCGAACCGTCGGGCAGCGCGACGTCAAGCCCGATCACCTGCTCACCCATGTTGCCGTAACGCACGGTGCGCAGTCCGCCGGCGTTGGTGGACGCCATCCCGCCGACGGTGGCTGAATCGCGGGCGGCGAGGTCGACCCCAAACAGCAGGCCGGCCGCGCCTGCTGCCCGCTGCACGGCCGCCGCGGTCACCCCGGCCCCGACCCGGATGCGCCGCTCGACGACGTCGACATCGCCGATATCGGTCAGCCGCTCGGTGGACAGCAGCACGTCGTCGTGCTCGGGCACCGTTCCGGCCACCAGCGAGGTGCGCCCGCCCTGCACCGTCACCGAGACTCCGGCCTCGCGGCATTCCCGCAGTACCGCGGCGACCTCGTCGGCCGAGCCGGGACGGACCAGCGCACTGGCCTTTCCGCGGTAGCGCCCGGTGTGGTCGACGCTGCGGCCGTCCAGGACGTCGGCGTCGGTGACGACGTGCGCGGCACCGACGATGGCCTGGAGTCGTTCGGACAGCGAAGAACTCATGCCGTGGGTTTACCACACATGGCCAGGAATGCCCCCAACTCCACCAACCCCGCCGGTGTCGACGGCAGGTAGTCGATCAGCATCGTCGAACGCACAATCACCGCCGCATACTTCGCCCGGCTCACCGCGACATTGAGCCGATTGCGGTTGAGCAGGAACGAGATTCCCCGCGGCACCTCCGCGATCGACGAGGCCACCAGCGAGACGAACACCACCGGAGCCTGACGGCCCTGGAACTTGTCCACCGTGCCGGCCTGCACCTCGGACAATCCCGCCGCATCCAGCAGCCGCCGCAACAGCACCACCTGGGCGTTGTAGGGGGTCACGATCAACACGTCGGCCGCGGTGAGCGGGCGGGTGCCGTCCTCGTCGGTCCAGGCCGATCCGAGCATGCGGGTGATCTGGGCCAGGATCGCGTCGGCCTCCTCGCGGCTGTCCGTCGAGTTGCCGTCGTGCTCCACGGCCAGCACATGCACCCCGGGCTCGACCCCGGCGAGGTGGCGGGCGGCGGTGCGCTCCTGCACCGAGTGCAGGCGGTTGCCATAGGAGAGCCGGGACACCGCGGCGCACACCGCCGGGTGCATGCGATACGAGCGGTCCAGGAAATAGCCGAGATCTTCGGGCAGGGTGTGGTGCCCGTCGACCAGCCAGCCCAGCGCAGAGGCGTCCACCGGCTCGGGATGGGTGCCCTGACTGACCTGGGGCAGCTGCTGCGGGTCGCCGAGTAGCAGCAGGTTGGTGGCCGCTTGCGCGACGGCGATGGTGTTCGCCAGGCAGAACTGACCGGCCTCCTCGATGACCAACAGGTCAAGGCAGCCTGGAGGCACCCGCGTCTGGTTGGCGAAATCCCATGCCGTACCGCCGATCACGCAGCCGTCGTTGTCGGCGATGAACGCGGGGTAGGTCTTTTCCTCGATATCGGTCCACGGACCGGCGCCATTGGGCTTCTTGGCCACCAGGTCCGGATCCACCCCGGCGTTGATGATGTCGCGAAACAGGTTCTCCACCACGGCATGTGACTGGGCGACGACGCCGACACGCCAGCGGTGTTCGTCGACCAGCGCGGCGATGACCCGGGCGGCGGTGTGTGTCTTACCGGTGCCGGGCGGACCGTGCACCGCCACGTACGACGAGTCCAGCGCCAGCAGTGCGGCGGTGATGTCGGCGGCGCTCTCGCCGGTGCGCGGCAGCGGCGCGCCGGTGCGCGGCGGACGGCGCAACAGAATATCGATGATCGCCGACGACGGCAGGCCGGGCAGGCCGGCCGCGATCTCGGTCGCCGCGGCTTCGATCGACTCGCGCAGGGCCTTGGTCGGAAACGGTGGACCGGGCGTGAGCGCGAACGGCACTTCGCCGAACATGCCACCGCTCTTCGGTTCTCGCTCCATCACCAGCACCTCGGTCGGCGCCGCAGGGTCGTCGCAGCCGAGCACGGTCACCGAGGCATATGCCCGCCGCTCGGGGTCGTCGGACAGGCCGGCCGGTGTCGGCGGGTTGTACAGCGCATACATGTCGTTGTTGAGTTCACCGGCGGCGATCGCACCGGTCAGCAGCAACCGGCGCTGTTGCTTGCGGGCTCGCGGCGGAACGTGCCATTCGGTGTCGACGACTGCATGGTCGGCGAGGAAAACACCTGGTGTGTCCGACCATTCGTCGACCGGGCTGTTGAGCCGGTCGAAGTGGCCCCACCAGAACGGCTTGTCCTCGCGGCGGTGATACCCGCGGGCGGCTGCGATCATCGCGACCGCCCGTTGCTCGGGACTGCGGGCGGTGATGTCGTCCCCGGCGAAGCCGCCCAACGTCCGGGCCAGGTCGTCGTCGACGTCGAGTTGGCCGCTGTCCTGCACCGGCTGCATGCCCAGCGGCGGCACCCCGGCTTCAAAAGCACGGTGCAGCAACCAGTCTCGAAGCCGACGGGTGGACCGGCAGTCGTAGTGGTTGTATTCCTCGATCTGCTTGAGTACCGTCGCGGCTTCATCGGCGTTGCCCTCGGCGAGCAGTTCGCAATAGCGGGCATACATCGTGATCGAGTCGGTGGCGGTGGTGACGTCACCGATCCGATGTTCGGTCTCCATGTACAGCGGCTCGAGCGACTTGAGGCTGTAGTTCTCGGTGCCGACCCGAATGCTCTTGCGCACAAAGGGATACAGATCCACCAGTATGCCGTTGCGGAGCAGGTCGTCGACCTCGTTCTCGCCCTCGCCGTAGCGGCCGGCGAGGCGCAGCAGGGCCGTCTTCTCGTATGCCGCGTAGTGGTAGATGTGCATTTTCGGATACCGTTTGCGCCGCTTGCGGACCATGTCCAGAAAGCCCTTGAGCGCCTTGCGTTCCTGGCGGCGGTCATGGGCCCACAGTGGCCGGAACTCCCCGCCCGCGCCGAGCACGCCGAACATGTACTCCAGGCCCCAGTCGGTGCCGTCGGCCGTCCACAGCGGGTCACCCTCGAAATCGAAGAACAGATCACCCTTGTCGTGATCGGGTAACAACATCAGCGGCTGCGGGTCGACCACCTCGAACGGCGGCTTGCCGTCCACCCGCGGCGAGATCTGCAGCCGCGCCTGCCCGCTCAGCGCGGCGACCGCGCGGGCCGGCATCTCGGGGACTGGACCGTCGTGCGCGGCCAGCTCGGCCACCGTGGTGATACCGGCGTCGATCAGGCGGGCCCGCTGGCTGATTCGCATGCCCGCCACCAGTAGCAAGTCGTCGTGGTGGCGTACCTGCGCCTCGCACTCCGGGCAGCGCATGCACGCGCGCACGGACTCGTCCTCCCAGCTGACTGCGACGTCGCAGGCGAGGTGCCGGTCCAGCAGATCCTGCAGCGCGGTGCGCCGGGACCGATAGACCGGCAGCAACTCGTCGACGTGGTAGGCCCGCGTTGTTCCGTTGCCCAGCACCAATTCCACGTCGTCGTGCACCGCAACGCCCGCGGCAGACAGCGTCTCGGCGTAGGCGGCGAGCTGCAGCAGCGCCTCCACCTTCACCGAGCGGGCGAGCTTGGTGTCGCGCAGCCGGTAGCGGTCGGCGTCGAGGATCAGGAAGTCCGCGAATCCGACGAAGCGGCCGTCGAACATCGCGGCTTGGTAGATGACGGGCGCGTGCTGCTTGACCGCGTCCAGGGTGGCGTCCGCGGCGGCGGTCAGTCCGGCGACGGTGTAGGTGGGCCTGCCGATGATCGCGACGTCGGTTCGCGAACGCAGCTCGTCGAGGTGGCGTTCCTCGTGCTGACCGCCGAGCTCGGCGGTGCGGGCCAGCAACTCGTCGTCGACCGACACCGAAGGGCCCCGGCCCAGCTTGGCATCGAAGGCGCGCAGCAGCGCGTACTCGCAGCGTGCGGCGGCGGCGAGGTCGGATGCGCTGTAGATAACGCGGTCGTCGGCGACGAACACAGACCCACTGTAGGCGGGCGCCCCGACGCGTCAGCCGTTGCCGATCAGCTCGACGCCGTTGCCGTTCCAGCGGAACTTCACCACGCTCTGCATGCCCAGGCCGTTGGTGTAGGCCAGCGCGACGGTGTCGCCGGTGCTCTGCGTGGTGTCGACACCGTTGAAGCCGTAGGTGTCGGGCACGCCGGTCGGGATGTACTTGCCGAGATGGAACATCACCGCGCGGGTGTTGGGGTTATCGGCGTTGGTGTTGGCCTTGATGATGATCGCGGACAGCTGCGCGCACTCGTTGTAGTTGCCGGCCACCGGCTCGGGGTTCCACGCCTGGCCGCTGCGCGGGTCGCGCGGAAGTTCGGAGACGGTCTGCGCGATCGTCGGTGCGGCCAGATTCACCGCACACGGGTCCGGCGGCGGCGGTGCGGGGGTCGACGGTGGCGGTGGCGGCGGGGGAGCCTCGGTGGTGGTCACCGCGCTCGACGTCGGCTGCGGAGTCTTGGCCACCGTCGAGTCACCAGAACTGCAGCCCGCGGCGAGCACGGCTGCCGCCGCTGCGACCCCAAGCCTTAGCCACACACGGGCGACGGTACCGGCCTTTGCAGGCGGATCGGGGTTACGGCACGCTGCGGCAGTAGACTGCAGATCCGATGACATCCCCGGAAGATGTGCCCCAAACCTTCGCCGACCTGCAGATCCACCCCGCGGTGCTGCAGGCCGTCGCCGACGTCGGCTACGAAACGCCCTCGGCGATCCAGGCAGCCACCATTCCGGCGCTGCTGGCGGGCTCCGACGTCGTCGGCCTGGCCCAGACCGGCACCGGTAAGACCGCGGCGTTCGCGATCCCCATCCTGTCCAAGATCGACCCGACCAGTCGCGTCACTCAGGCGCTGGTACTGGCCCCGACACGTGAGCTGGCGTTGCAGGTCGCGGAGGCGTTCAGCCGCTACGGCGCCCACCGAAACATCAATGTGCTGCCGATCTACGGCGGGTCCTCCTACGTTCCGCAGTTGGCCGGTCTCAAGCGCGGTGCGCAGGTCGTCGTCGGGACGCCGGGGCGCGTCATCGACCACCTGGAGAAGGGCAGCCTGGACCTGTCGCACCTGGACTATCTGGTGCTCGACGAGGCCGACGAGATGCTGCAGATGGGTTTCGCCGAGGACGTCGAGCGGATCCTGGCCGATACCCCGGAGTACAAGCAGGTCGCGCTGTTCTCGGCCACCATGCCGCCAGCGATCCGCAAGATCACGTCGAAGTACCTGCACGACGCCGTCGAGGTGGCGGTCAAGTCGAAGACCGCTACCGCCGAGAACATCACCCAGCGCTATATCCAGGTCGCGGGGCCGCGCAAGATGGATGCGCTGACCCGGCTGCTCGAGGTCGAACCGTTCGAGGCGATGATCGTGTTCGTCCGGACCAAGCAGGCCACCGAGGAGGTCGCCGAGAAGCTGCGCGCCCGCGGGTTCGCCGCCTCGGCGATCAACGGCGATATCCCACAGGCGCTTCGTGAGCGGACCATCGCCGCGCTCAAGAGCGGCGCGATCGACATCCTGGTGGCCACCGACGTCGCGGCGCGCGGGCTGGACGTCGAGCGGATCTCCCATGTGCTGAACTACGACATCCCGCACGATCCGGAGTCCTATGTGCACCGGATCGGGCGCACCGGCCGGGCCGGGCGATCCGGGACCGCACTGCTGTTCGTCTCTCCGCGGGAACGCCATCTGCTGAAGTCGATCGAGAAGGTCACCCGCCAGCCGGTCACCGAAGACCAGTTGCCCAGTGTCGAAGACGTCAACGCTCAGCGGGTCGCCAAGTTCCAGGATTCGATCACCGAGGCGCTCAACGCACCGGGCTTCGACATGTTCCGTCGCCTGATCGAGGACTACGAGAAAGACAACGACGTGCCGATGGCCGACATCGCCGCGGCGCTGGCGTTGCAGAGCCGCGACGGTGCGGAATTCCTGATGACCGAGCCGCCGCCGGAGAAGCGCCGGGAGCGTCCCGACCGCGATGACCGGGAACGCGCCCCGCGCAAGACCCGCGACGACCTGGCCACCTACCGCATCGCGGTGGGCAAGAGGCACAAGGTGGGTCCCGGCTCGATCGTCGGGGCACTGGCCAACGAAGGCGGCTTGCACCGCAGCGATTTCGGGCACATCACCATCAAGAGCGATTTCTCGTTGGTCGAGCTGCCCGCGACGCTGTCCAAGCAGACACTGAAAGCCCTTGAGAAGACCCGGATTTCCGGAATTCTGATCGACCTGAAGCCCGATCGTGGCAGCCCACGATACGACTCGCGTCCCTCCGGCGGGAAGCCCCGGCGCACGGGCCGATGACCGCGTCCAGTCAGGTCGACCAAGGCGGACTGGAAGCAGTTTCGGGTGTCGACCGGGTCGCCTCGCTGACCGGTATCCGCGCGGTCGCGGCTCTGCTGGTGATCGGCACCCATGCGGCCTACACCACCGGCAAGTACACGCACGGCTTTGTGGGCCTGGTGTATTCGCGCTTGGAGATCGGCGTGCCGATCTTCTTTGTGCTGTCGGGCTATCTGCTGTTCGGGCCATGGGTGCGCGCTGCGGCCGGCGGGGGAACGGGTCCGTCGGTGCGCCGCTACGCATGGCACCGGGTGCGGCGCATCATGCCTGCCTATGTCGTCACCGTGCTGGCCGCCTACCTGATCTACCAGTTCCGCGACGGAGGGCCCAATCCCGGCCACACCTGGATCGGCCTGCTGCGCAACCTGACGCTGACCCAGGTCTACACCGACAACTACATGTTCAATGGCTATCTGCACCAAGGACTTACGCAGATGTGGAGCCTGACCGTCGAGGTGGCGTTCTATGTCGCGCTGCCGGTGCTGGCGTGGCTGCTTCTGGTCGTGGTCTGCCGGCGACGGTGGCGGCCCTGGTTGTTGCTGTGCAGTTTGGTGGTGCTGGCGCTCATCAGCCCGGCGTGGCTGGCGCTGGTCCACACCACCGACTTCCTGCCCAGCGGCGCCCGGCTGTGGCTGCCCGGCTATCTGGCCTGGTTCATCGGCGGCATGCTGCTGACGGTGTTGCAGGCGATGGGAGTTCGGGTCTTCGGATTCATCGCGCTGCCGCTGGCGGTCGTCAGTTTCGTGATCGTGTCCACCCCGATCGCCGGCGAGCCGACCACGTCACCGACGGGGCTCACCGAAGCGTTGGTCAAGACCGGGTTCTACGCCGCGATCGCGACGCTGATGGTGGCGCCGCTGGCCCTGGGCAACCGCGGCTGGTACGCGCGGGCGCTGGGCAGCCGACCGATGGTGTGGCTGGGCGAAATCTCCTACGAGATCTTCTTGGTGCACCTCGTGGTGATGGAGATCGCCATGGTCGAGGTGCTGCATTGGCCTGTCTACACCGGCTGGGCGCCTGTGCTTTTCGTCGTCACACTGGTGATGACGATCCCGGTGGCCTGGGTGCTGCACCGGTTCACCCGGGTGCGTTGATACCGCACTGAGGGCGAGAATTCCGCCGCTGGAAGTTCGCTCTCACTGCGGTTTGACCGCAGAGTCAGTCTCGCTGGGCGCACTGGCCACATGGGCCACGGCCTTGGACAGGAGCGTGTGCAAGGCGGCTTGATCTCGCGGCGTGAGTCCGAGCATCCGCTTTTCGATCTGGGCGGCGACACGCTCGATCTCGTCGAGTCGGCGGCGGCCGGCCTTGGTGATCATGACAATGTGCCGACGTCGATCTTCCGGTGACCGCCGTCGTTCGATCAGACCCTCCTCTTCAAGGCCGTTGAGAAGCGCCACAACGCCGGTGGCGTCAATGCCCAGGGCCTGCGGAAGATCTGATTGTGCCTGCTCACCGAAGTCGCGAAGGAGCGTCAACGCGATGGCGTGACGGCTCTTCATGCCGTGGGGCAACAAGTTTCCGTCCGCTTCTGCCCGCAGCCGGCGCAGCAGGTAGTCCATCATCACGCCCACCAAGTTGTCGGTCGACGTCGACGCACCCGCGTTGCCGGAATCGCTCACACCAACCAGGTTACCGATGATCCTTGGCCCGAGATCTATTTGTATCCCGCAAATCATTCGCACGAGTGAGGAACATTTAGCTTGTTGCCATAGTTAGATGATTTGCACGATACAAACGATCATCAGAATCTAACGAACGGGAAAGGTCACGTCAGATGAGCCAACTGCTGCACATCGACTCCTCCATCCAAGGCGACGCGTCCGTCAGCCGCAGGCTGACCGCGCACGCCGCACAACGCTGGGCCCGGACGCACCCCGGCGGCACTGTCACCTATCGGGACCTGGCCGTCAATCCGATCCCGCACTTTGATGCCGTGAGCGGGCTGGCCCGGAACATCCCGGCCGAGCAACGCACCCCCGCCCAGGTCGAATCGTTCGCTCTGTCGCAGCGGCTGGTCGAGGAGATCAAAGCCGCCGACACCGTGCTACTCGGTCTACCGCTGTACAACTACGGAGTCCCCAGCGTCGTCAAGTCGTGGGTCGACCACATCATCGCCGCCGGCCTGTCGTTCGATCCGACCACCCGCGCCGGCTTGCTCGGCGACACCGAATTCATCGTGCTGGAAAGCCAGGGCGGTGGCTACGGTCCGGGCACTCCGCACCAGGGTTGGGACCACGCCGGCAATTGGATCGTCCACGGCGTCTCACCCACCGGGCTGGTGCCGCGAATCATCAAGGCCGAGTTGACCATGGCCCCGGTCAATCCCGCGATGGCCGACCTGATTCCCCTTCACGAGAGGAGCCTCGCCGACGCGCTAACCGAGATCGACACACTCTGGGCCAGAGTCGTCACCGCCAACTGACCACCCATTCCACTCAAGGAGCACAACCATGGAGATCGGTTTCATCGGCGCCGGCATGATCGGCAAAGCCGTCAGTACCCAATTGGCCAAGGTGGGTCACGACGTTCTCGTCAGCAACAGTCGCGGACCCGAAACACTCAGGGAGACATTCGAACCGCTCGGAATCAGCGTAGGCACCGCAGCTGACGCCGCCGCCCGGGACGTGGTGTTCGTCGCGGTGGCCTGGCGTGACATCCCGTCGGCGCTCGCCGGCGTGGACCTGTCCGGCAGGATCCTCGTCGACACCAACAACCCGATCATCATGCCCGGATTCACCCGCGCCGACACCGGGGGAAAGCCATCCAGCGAGGTGATTGCCGACCTCGCGCCTGGCGCGCGGGTCGTCAAGGCGTTCAATCACATGCTGTCCACCAGTTACGACGAAGGTCCGCTGGTCGACGGTGCGCCCAAGGTGCTGTTCCATTCCAGCGACCACGACGACGCCCACGCGGTGGCGAGTCGTCTCATCATCGATCTCGGGTACGTGCCGATCAACCTCGGCGCGCTGGTCACCGGTGGTGTCTTGCACGAGTCGCCCGGACCGTTGGCGGGCCGCGTCTTCGTCGAACCTGCGGCGCGGCAGTAGGTTCCGTTACCGACTCTGCTCTTGGCGGGTGATGCCGAGGGCAGAGTCGGTTTCGCTGGGGCACACCAGCGGAACGACGAACTCCTCGAGCATTGCGCGTTCGTCTTCGGCGTCGCGACCGGGGAAAATCAGCAGCGAGGTCAGCACCCGAACCAGCCAGCGGGCACGACGGTGGACGGTGTCCGGGTCGTCGGGCCGCAGTGAGAGCAGGAAGCCTGACGTCAGCGCCTGGATGACCTCGGACTGCTCGGCCATCTCCGCGCCGATGGGGGATTCGGTGGCCGCGAACCACGACGACAATGCCGGACTCTCGCGCACCAATTGCATGGACGCGCCGAGCCCGGCCAGCAGTCGTTCGCGGGGATCGGGGATCCCGTTGACGAGCTCGGTCATCTGCTCGTGCAGCCGATACGCTTCCCGGTGTACATACGCGGTGTGCAGCACTTCGCGATTCTCGAAGTAGCGGTACAGCGTGGCCCTGGAACATCCTGCGGCACGGGCGATGTCGTTCATGCCCACCGAGGAGACGTCTTGGTTGGCGAACAACTCACCAGCGGCGTCGAGGATACGGTCAGCGGCCACCTCGGCGCGCCGCGAACTCAGCCAGTCCTTGCCGGTCATCTAGGCGCCCACCCGGAACGGCACGGACAGCGGGCGACGCACGTAGCCGCCGCCGGCCCAGACGATGCCCGTCTCGTCGACCTCGAAATTAGGGCAGCGCGAGAGCAATTCGGTCAGCGCGACCCGGGCCTGCATGCGTGCGGCGGCCGCGCCGAGGCAGTGGTGGGCGCCGTGGCTGAAGGTGAGGATGTTGCGCGGGCGTCGGGTGACGTCGAGTTCGCCTGCATCCGGGCCATATTGGCGCTCATCGCGGTTGGCCGAGCCGTACAGCAGCAGCACCTTCCGTCCGGCCGGGATGGTCTTGCCGTGCAGTTCCACATCGCGAGTCGTGGTGCGGGCCAGACCCTGCACCGGGGACGTCAGCCGCAGGAGTTCGTCGACCGCATCGGACATCAGCTCCGGTTGGTCGATGAGCCGCTGCCGTTGGTCGGGACGCTGCGCCAGCAGCGGCACCGACCCGCCGAGCATGCCGGTGGTCGTGTCGTTGCCGCCGGTGACCATCGTGAACGTGAAGGCCAGCACCGACAGCGTGCCGGCGATATCGCCGTCCGCACCGACGCCGGCGGCCACCAGGTGTGACACCGTGTCGTCTTCGGGCTCGCGCCGGCGCCGCTCGATCAGTTCGGTGAAGTAGCCCATCATTCCGCCGAGCGCCTCGGTGAGGCCGGTCAGCGCACCGCCGATGCCCTCAGCGGAGGTATTGGCCGCCACGATGGCCTCGGTCCAGCCGTCGAACTGGTCGCGGTCCTGCTCGGGCACGCCGAGGTAGTGCGCGACCACCATCGACGGCAGCGGCTTGAACAGCTCGGTGACGATATCGCCGCCACCTCCTGCGCGCAGCCGCTCGATGCGCTCGACGACGAACTCCCGCACCTTGGGCTCGACCGCTTCGACTTGCCGGGGGGTGAACCCACGCGACACCAGCTTGCGAAACTCGGTGTGCACCGGCGGATCCTGCATCACCATCGGCGGGTTATCTTGCAGCCCAATCAGTTCCAGCTCGTTGTAG
>JAHFVD010000060.1 GCA_023264735.1 Mycobacterium sp.
TCGACAATCGCGTTGTGGCGACCGGGGCCTTCAATGGCACGTTCGGCCGTTTCGGTAAGCACAACGTCGTGGTGGCCGATCCAGGTTCTGTTCGCGGTCGCCGGGTCGATCCTGCAGAGCGGTCAGACGATCAAAAAGCAGGGCCCTGGCATCAACATCAACGGCTTCGTCGCCGGGGGAGCGGCTGCGGTCGGTCCGCAGAAGGCGGCGGTGCGGCACACGAGCGCTTCAGCGTCAAACCACTCGGGCGCCCGCTCGGCCCGCTAAGAAGAGTTAAGGGCCCGGCGGAAACCGCGCCCTACCTGCAAAAACACTGGTGCGCGATACTGGGATTGAACCAGTGACCTCTTCCGTGTCAGGGAAGCGCTCTCCCGCTGAGCTAATCGCGCTGGGCACATCTTGGAGGTGGAGACGGGAATCGAACCCGTGTGCACGGCTTTGCAGGCCGTTGCCTCACCACTCGGCCACTCCACCGTTGGGTCTGATGCCGCTTGCACCTTCGAGCGGATGACGGGATTCGAACCCGCGACCCTCACCTTGGCAAGGTGATGCGCTACCAACTGCGCTACATCCGCACGCCACGGATGAGATCGTCACCCGGTGCGAAGGACGACAATAGTCGACGCAACCGAAGCCACACAAATCCCGTCGTTCACGCCCGGCGACGAGGGCATTCCGGCCGGATGGTCTTGTCGTGCTAGTGTTCCTGGTCGGCGAGGTCGCCACCCTTGTTGGTGTCCGCCACCCCACGGTCTCGTAGCTCAGTGGGAGAGCGTCCGCCTCACACGCGGAAGGTCGCTGGTTCGATACCAGCCGGGACCACCATTGGAAATCCAGGGTCACGCGACCTGTCCCGCTACAACGTCGATGGCCGCCGCTGTGGTGATCAGTCAGCTTCGAGCCGGCACTACCGGGCAATGTCGATTTGGTGGAAATCTGAGGCGTGCTGAAGGTTTCGCTGTCGGCGCACACGTTTCTAGAGGACGACAAACCACACGGCGACGTAATGACTGACGGCCGCGACTGCGGTAAAGGCGTGAAAGAACTCGTGATAGCCGAACGTGTGCGGCCAGGGGTTCGGCCAGCGAAGCCCGTAGAGGATGGCACCGACGTTGTAGAGGACCCCGCCCAGAAGGAGGAGTCCGACGACTATCGGACCCCCGCCGGCGAGCAGGCTGCCGGCGAAGGCGATCGCCACGTAGCCCAGCAAGAGGTACAGCGGCACGCCGACCCATCGCGGCGCGGACGGCCACCACATCTTCAGTGCCACGCCGGCCGCTGCACCGCTCCACACGATGATCAGCACTTGGGCTCCAGTGCGTGGCGGCATCGCCAAGAGCGCGAAGGGTGTGTAGCTGCCCGCGATGAAGATGAAGATCGCCGAGTGGTCGAGACGCTTCATCCACTTCAACGCGGTCGGATTGTGCCAATGCTTGCGGTGATAGACGGCGCTGACGGTGAACATCCCGACGATGGTGACGGTGTAGACGAGGGTCGCGACCAGGGCCTTCTGCGACGACGTGATGCCTGCGGCCGACAGCAACGCCAGTCCGCCCACGGTGGCGACGGCCGCCGAGCACAGGTGGATCCAGCCGCGCGCGCGTGGCCGCCCGATCAGGTCGGCGACGGTGTCGGCCAGGCCTTGGGGCAGATCGTCGACGACCGGGGGCACCGGCCCGCCAACAGGGGCCGCCGCCGCGTCCGTCCGGCGGAACGTCACGTTGTCCACATGATTTCGAGCGCGTTCGAGTCGATGAAGGCCGAGCCTACCGCCCAGCGGCCGCGGCGCTGCGATGTGCTGTTCAGCAGGTCGACCGCGTCCCGCTGCCGGTGTCGTTAGTTACTCTCTGGTCGCGTGGTGCAGGTCCAGGTGGGATCCGTCCGCCGTCTGCGGCGGATTCTTCATGCGCGACACCGTGATTCGCGCACCCCGGTTCGGCGTGAGGATCACGTGCTTGACCCGCTGACCCTCGCCGCGGGACGTGGTGGTCACCAGATCGACACGCCGCAACACCTCACGCAGCACCACTCGCATCTCGGCCATCGCGAACGTCGCCCCCAGACACCGGCGCGCCCCGCCACCGAACGGCAGCCACGTCGTCGGGCTCAGCGTCGCCCCGATCATCCGATCCGGGTCGAAGCGATCCGCATCCGGATAGACCCGGTCATCGGAATGCACCAAACCCACCCCAGGCGCCACCATCACCCCCGCGGGCAGCAGATACCCGGCGAGCTCCACCGGCTGCTTCAGAATCCGGCCGACGTCGAACACCACCGGCCGATTACGCAGCGTCTCCTTGGCCACCGCATCCAGGTACTCGTCGTCGCCCGCTTCGGCGGCCCGCACCGCCTTGGCCAGCGCCGCGGGGTGCCGTGTCAGCCGCTCCAGTGCCCACGACAAACCCGTCGCCGTGGTGTCGTGTCCCGCCACCAGAAGCGTCATCAGCTGGTCGCGTAGCTCGGCGTCGGTCATCGTGCGCCCGTCCTGATCGGCGGCGCGCACCAACATGGCCAGCGCATCGCTGCGTGACGCCAGCTCAGGGTCGGCGCGACGCTCCGCGATCTCGGCATACAGCAGTCGGTCCGCCTCCTCGATGCGCCGGCGCACCCCGCGCCACGGCCAGCGCTGCTGCAGGCTGGGGGAGCCGATCGCCAGCAGCTGGAACGCCGATAGGTTCAGAAGCTTGGGCAGTACCTCGCGCAGCGCGGCCAGCCGCGCGGGATCGCTCGCGCCGATGACCAGGCGCAAGATCACCTCCAGGGTGATCTGCGACATTTTCGGTGCCACCGCAAACGCCTTGCCCACCGGCCAGCCGGCGATATTGGCCGCCGCGATCTCGGCCATCACCTCGGTCTGCCGTGCCACAGCGTCGCGGTGGAACGGCTCCAGCATGAGCCGTCGCCGGTCGCGGTGCACCTCGTCATCGACCACCAGCACCGACGCCGGGCCCAGCAGGCCGGTCAGCATCGAATTCGCCTCGCCGGCATGATAAATCGCGGGATCACCGGCGAACACCTGCTTGATGTCGGCCGGGTCGTCCAGATACACCAGCGTGCCCATCTGGGCGATCCGCAACGTGAACGTCCGCCCATAGCGACGCCGGCAGGCCGAGACGAAGCGCGGCCAGTAGCGCAGCATGAGCACGGCCTGAATCGCAGGGGGGAGGGAGGGTCCGGGCGGCAGCGTCGCCGTCGGAGTATTAGACATGAGTCCAGTATAGAAAAAGTTCAACCCGATGCGTCGAGATCGACCAAAAGGGCCGTTTTACTGGGGCGAAGGCGCTCGGTTGTGGGTTTGGGCGCTCCAGGAGCGGGTGCTGGCGTTAGCCCGCGATCCCACATCTGAAGGCGGTGTACGTTAGCCTTTAGTGGTCTCGCCGGGATATTTGTTGGCGTGAACCCCGCGCCGCAAGCAAACCGGCGCAGGCCTCTTCAAGTTCTTGCCAGGTTCAGACGGCAGCCTCGCAGAGACGATGTAATCGCGAGCGTGCCGTCTGGTACGCGCAAATGAGGTGAATCTTGGACGAGCAAGGCACTGCCACCACCAGCACAACGACCGCTGCCAACACAGGCTGTGTGATCGATGAGCAATGGTTCGGGCGGACGGTTGTCATCTCCGCTAGCGGCGTGGTGGACATGCTGACGTCACCGCAACTGGAGACCAGCATTGCCACCTCGCTGACGAAGGACCCGAAGGCCATCATCGTCGACCTCTCCGGCGTCGACTTCCTCGCCTCGGCGGGCATGGGCGTGTTGGTCGCCGCCCGCGACAAGGCCTCCGCGGAGGTCGGTTTCGGCGTCGTGGCCAGCGGGCCCGCGACCAGCCGGCCCCTCAAACTGGTCGGTTTGGCCGATATTGTCGGTCTCTACGAGACTCTGGAAGAGGCACGCGCCGCATTGGGTGAGTAATTCTCGGAAGTTGGGTATAAGAGATTTGCCATGACGACACCGAGTTACCCATGCCCCTCAGCTAGCGGTGACCGTTTCATTCGTAGCGATGTCGTCGCTGATGCGCACAACGCAGCCAGGGTTCGTGACGAGTTCGCGACCTGGCTGCGGGCACGCGGGGATCTCGACAGGGTTCGGTTCAGCGACGTCGTCCTCGCGGTCAATGAAGCGCTCGCCAATACGGCCGAGTTCGCCTATCTGCACAACGGCGGCCCCGGCACCATCGATGTGGAAGCCGTCCGCGACGGCGCCACGTTGACCATCACCGTCGCCGACCAGGGCCGTTGGCGTGAATCCGCCCCTGCCATGCAGAGCCGTTCACGCGGTCGCGGCATCCCGCTGATGCGGGCATTGGCCGACGACCTCACCATCGATTCGTCCCCGCTGGGCACCACGGTGTGCCTGCGCTTCGAGCACTTCCACGCCATCCACCGAGACGACGCCGACTCGAAAGTCGGCTAGCTCAGGCCGGTTCGTAGCGCAGCATCGTCACCCCGGAATGGGGATAGTCGAAGAACAAGCCCTTCGTCGCATCATTGCCCAATAACATTGAGCATGTAATCATATTGAGCGCTTAATGAAAATCTGGATGTAGGGAGAGGTGGCTCACAGTGGCATTACCGCTGGACGGCAAGGTCGCCGTCGTCACCGGCACCAGCCGCGGCGTGGGACTCGGTATCGCGCATGAACTGCTGCGTGCCGGGGCCACGGTCGTCGGCTGCTCGCGAGGGCCGCTGGACGCCATCCCCGGCGTGGCCGACAACCCGGAGTGGTTGGCCCGCTCGTCGCAGCGAGTCTGCGATCAGGGCGATTACCGGGCCATCGACGCCTTCGTCGACGCCGTGGTGGCCGACTACGGTCGCATCGACATCCTGGTCAACAACGCCGGCGGCACGGTACCCGCACCGCACGTCGAAGACATCCCGGCGCTCGTCTCGCGCATCCAGGGTGCACCGGAGGCCGCCGACGACTACGAGCGCACAGTGTTGTTCCACGCCTTCGCCATTCAGATGAACCTGATCAGCCCGATGTGGTTCGCCATCCGGGTATTTCGGCAGATGCGCGAGCAGGACGGCATCGGCTCGATCGTCAACATCTCCAGTGGCGCAGGCCATCCCGCCGGATCCCCGACACTGGTGTCCTACGGTGCGGCCAAGTCCGGCCTGAATCATCTGACCCGTTCACTGGCCGAGGAATGGGGACCGAAAGTGCGGGTGAACTGTTTGGCGCTGGGCCCGACGATGACCGACAACTTCAAATCGTTCGTGCTGCCCAAGGACGACCCGACGGGGGAGAAGTACTTCCACGCCGTGCCGATGAACCGGGCCGGTGAGCCCGCCGAGGTCGGCCGTGCGGTGGTGTTCTTGTGCAGTGGGACAGCCGATTTCATCAACGGCACCACCATCGAGATCGACGGCGGCATGATGCCCGGTGTGCTGTACGAGGCGGGCCTCAAGACGATTACGGACCTGCTGTGAAGCGCGTCATCCAGTTCGCCACCGGCAATGTCGGCAAGCACGCCCTGCCGATGATCATCGAGCGGCCCGACCTGCAACTCGTCGGACTGCATGCCCACGGCGCCGACAAGGTGGGCCGCGACGCCGCGCAGATCTCCGGGCTGTCCGACCCCACCGGGGTCATCGCCACCAACGACATCGACGCGCTGGTGGACCTGCGAGCCGACTGCGTGGTCTACACCTCGCAGGCCGAGATGCGCCCGCAGCAAGCCATCGAGGAGATCTGCCGGTTCCTGCGGGCGGGCGCCAATGTCGTCGGCACGTCGATGGTGTGGCTGGTCGCCCCGCACCACGCCGACGCATGGATTCGCGAACCGCTGGCCCAGGCCTGCGCGGACGGCGGCACCTCGCTGTACATCAACGGCGTCGACCCCGGTTACTCCGGTGACAGCTTGGTCTACAGCGCGCTGACGCTGGCCGGGCACGCCACCGCGGTCACCGTGTCGGAGATCTGCGACTACGGCAGCTATGACGACGCTGAATTCACCGGTGTCAGTTTCGGTTTCGGCACCGCGCCCGATCACACCCCGATCATGTTCGCCCCGGGCGTGCTGTCCTCGCTGTGGGGTGGACAGGTCCGCTCGCTGGCCGAGGTGCTCGGGGTCACCCTCGACGAGGTGCGCGAGTGGCACGAAAGCTGGGTCACCCCCGAGCCGATCGACTGCACGATGATGAGTGTGTCGCCCGGTCAGGTGGCCGCCGTCCGCTTTGCGGTCGAGGGCATCCGCGACGGGCAGCCGGTGATCACCATGGAGCACGTCAACCGGCTCACCCCGGTGACCGCACCGGACTGGCCCTATCCGCCGGACGGCCGTCTCGGCGTGCACCGGGTGGTCGTGCACGGCAACCCGGGGGTGGAGGTCAACACCCACCTCGGCCTCGACGGTGTCGACCACAACGACGGCGGCGTCATCTCCACCGCGGCGCGTGCCGTCAACGCGATCGACGCGGTATGCGCCGCACCGCCGGGCCTGCTGTCCGTCAAGGACTTGCCCGCCGCGCACGCGGACAGAGTGATGTGGTGATCGGCGGGCAGGAGCGCAGCGACCCGGGAATGGGACAGCGCAAGATCGCGCCGCGGCGCCCACCCGGTGGCAGTCAGCTGCGCGCCGACCGCACCCGCGACGCGGTTCTCGACGAGACGGTGCGCTGTGTGGTCGAGGAGGGCTTCGCCGCCGCCAGTGCCAAGCACATCGCCGAACGGGCCGGCGTCACCTGGGGTGTGGTGCAGTACCACTTCGGCGACCGGGACGGCCTGCTGATGGCCGTGGTCGACCGGGGCTTCACCGAGCTGCTCGAATTGCTGCGCAGCAGCCTGCCGCCCCGGTCGGGCGATCAAACCCGGCGCAAGCGGGTCGAATTGGTGGTCCATGCCGCGTGGGCGGCGTTCTCCAGCCCGACCTCGCGGGCCTCGCTGGAGATTCTCATCGGTACCCGGGCCATGCGCGACAAGCGAGCCACTCGCCATCTCGTCGAATTGCACAGGGCCATCACCGATTTGAGTGCTGACATCGCTGAGGGCCTGGACAGTCCGCACGCGGCGGCCATCGGCGACCTGATCTGGGCCACTATGGGTGGCCTGGTGATCACCCAACTGGTCATGGCGGGCCCGTTGCGCAACAGCCGGGAACTGACGGCGCTGGTCGACGTGATCTGCTCCTACCTGGATCGACACGGGCAAACACAATGAGCACCAAGCCAAGTCACAGTTAGGTCATAGGCATGCGCCCACTCGGCGCGCCTGAGTGACATCCACGGCGAGCCGTGGTGATCATGGCCAAATGACCGAACCACTGGGTATCTCCGTGGGCACAACCAGCCTGGTCGCCGCGCGCGCCGGCGCTGCGCCGGTCATCTGTCCCGCCGAATTGATGCTCGGCGACCAGGTGTGGACCGGCTTTGTCGACCGGGTCGGCGACCCGCTGCCGCTGGTCGGCGACGACGGGGTCTCCTACCGCGCCGAGCAGCTGCTGGCCCTGGCCCTGTCCGCGCTCGCCGATGCCGACGGCGCCGGTCTTGCGGCCGTGGCAGGCGTGGCGGTTCCGGCGCACTGGGGACCCGGCCGACGCGACGCCCTGCGCGACGCCATGTGGAGCCTGCCCGCACTCGCCGGGGTCGCCGCACCGCCACTGCTGGTGTCCGATGCCACCGCGGCACTGCGCTCGCTGCAAAACGATCCGGGACTACCGCGCCACGGCGTGATCCTGGTGTGCGTCTTCGAGGCCAGCGGCACGTCGGTGACTCTGGCCGATGCCGGTGCCGATTACCGCCAGATCGGTGAGACCGCACGTCGTCCGGGGTTGCCCGCCGAACTCGGCGCATTCATCGACGACGCACTGGCCCAAGCGCGGATCTCCCGCGAAAACATCAGCGCTGTCACCGCTATCGGCGACGAAGAATCGATACCGGTTGCCGTCCAACAACTCTCGGCACACCTGCGGATGCCCGTCAGCATGTCGCCGCATCCGCAGCTCGACGCGGCGCTGGGAGCCAGCCTGGCCGCGGCACGGCAGTTGGCGGCCGACGCGCCAACCGGCCTGGCGCCCGCGCCGCTGATCGCCGACGTCGGCCCGCAGTCGGCGACCGTGGCCGCTGCACTGGCCTGGTCCAGCGACGACACCCCCGATGAGCCTGTCGCACAAGACCAGTCGTATGCCTACGGTGACTACGACTACCGCGGCTATGGCGATTACGAGAACGACGACGATCTCTCGATCCTCGGCGGGGACCCGCCTGAGCGGCGTGGGTCGGGCCTGACCCGCAGCGTTCCCCTGCTGCTCGGCGGGGCCGCAGCCGTGGCTGCCGTGGCCGTCGGTGGCTTCGCCTACACCCTCACCGGTGCCAGCACCTCCGAGGCTCCGAGCACGCAAACGGTGAAACCGGCTCCGGCGACTGCGGTTACCGCGGTCACCCCGGTGGAGCAGAGCCCCGCGGCGCCACCGCCGGTCCCGACGGAAACCGTCACGATGACCAACCCGCCCATCAGCACCGTCACCGAACAGGCGCCGCCACCCCAAACCACCATCGTCACCGTGGAAACGACGACCACAACGCCGCCGACCACCACAACCACAACCACAACCACCACGACCACGACGACAACGCCGACTACCACTACGACAACGCCGACTACCACTACGACGACGACGCCGTCGACGACCACCACTGAGTGGGACACCACGACGACTCGAAAGCCGTTGATCCCCGGGCTGCCACCGCCACCGCACATTCCCGGGCTGCCGCCGCTACCCAATCTCAACGTGGGCTAATCGTTCCGTCAACCCGCAGCTAGACACACGATGTGTGCGATGCCACAAGCGGTTTCCTGAGCAAACCTCAGTGAGATCGTTTGCGCCTTCTCGTTGATGGGAAGACGGAAGCAGGCCGACGGGGAATTTCCCCTCACGTTCAACGGGACGTGGCGCCACACCGAGAGGAAACGATATGGGCGAGCACAACAGTGGACCGGAAGAAGCCGTCAAGGGTGTCGTAGAGGGTGTCAAGGGTAAGGCCAAGGAAGTCATCGGCGCCGTCACCGGCCGCGATGACCTTCAGCGCGAGGGACAGGCCCAGCAGGACAAGGCGGACTCCCAGCGTGAGGCCGCTAAGAAGGAAGCCGAAGCTGAAGCAGCTCGGGCATCCGCGAAGGCGAGCGAGGCCCGCGAAAAGGCCGAGCAGAACTAAGAACTCAACGTAGACAGGCCCGGCGCCCATGCGGTGCCGGGCCTGCCTACGTTTAGCGATGGCCGCCGTGGGCATTCTGTTGAGACGCAATTCGTCTGGACAGAGGTTTTGACCAAGCCGAACGCATCGATCAAGAACGAGAAGATGTTCGCAAGGGTCCGAACTACGAAAGCGCGCTAAAGAACTCGGGCTGTCGGGCTACTCGAAGCTCACCAAAGACACGTTGATCGCGGAACTCCGCGGTCACTGATAAACAGAAGGTCGTGCCATGATTGTTCTCGGAGTCATCCTGTTGGTACTCGGCATCGTTCTCGGGGTGTCCATCCTGGAGACCATCGGAATCATCCTGCTGGTGGTTGGTGCGGTGCTCTGGATCCTGGGCGCCGTCGGCCGGCCCGTCGCCGGACGCAAAGTCTGGTTCTAGACCTACGCACCAGGTACCGCGGTGCGAGCCGCCACCGATTCTGGTGACCGGGTGTCGAATACCGCGATGACGGCGTTGGCGGCATCGCCTGACAGTGGATAGTCGGCCACCGGATGGCGCCAATGCGCGGCGATCACCGTGACGTCGGAGTGCAGGCGAGGTAGCTCCCGATCGAGCGTCGCTCGAAGTGTCGGGGCATCGAAGTCGTAGGCAATCTCGGAGATGACGACCAAGTCGAAATCGTGTGCTGGCCAAGGCATATCATAGGCGCGGCGTAACAGGGTCACGTCGTCGCGGTGCCCGCTCCTGCGCAGCCGTGCATCAGCGTGCGTCAACGCGCCCTCGGCGATGTCGATGGCCGTCACGTGATCGCAGCGAACGCTGAGCTGCTCGGTGAGGGCCCCGACCGCCGCCGAGCCCAACCATCCGGCTCGGGTTCACACCACCGACAGATAGCGCCGGGTGATCACCCGCTGAACGATCGACGCGACCGGTGCGCCGATTTGGCTCCACCACGTCGCTGGCGTGGAGAACGCGACCACCTCGGCATGGACGGACTCATCGGCGGGCTCGAAGCGCACCCCGAACATCTCCTCACCCGCCACCGCGTGGCCAGGCAGGCTGCCGTACGCGAAGCCGCGGTGATTGGGTTCGTCGACCACGTAGACCACCCGGCAGGGTGCCGAAAACGGCCCCAGCCGGCCCAGCACATCGGTGCCGACCTCGGCCACCTCGGTGGTCGCTGTGACGCGCAGGCCCGCGCCGCGCAGCATTCCGTAGCGCATCACCTCGTCGGCCGCCTGCTCGAAACGGGCCCGGCCGCTGCCGATCCGTGAGGACAGCCGCACATGGTGGTAGCCGGCGGGCAGATCCGCCGCGGTCGCACCCACCTCGGTATAGGTCAACGGGCGGCCTGCCAAGTCGCTGAGCTTCACGGGTCCACCTTGCCATCTGCGCCACTCCTCCTCATCGCTCGTGCCTCGCTCTGCATCGTCGTCGGCGCGGCCAGCACTTCCGTACTGTCGAGGTGAGCCGCCGGTACCCGGCGGCATACGGTAACCAGGTGGCAGAGGACATGACGGCGATCCGTGAAGCCGTGGCGGCGCTGCACCCGGGCGGAGGATTCAATCCGCCGGAGCCGACCACCAAGGGCGGCCCCGACTACGGCCGGTTCATCGAGGCCGTCCGCGATCTGCAGGATCGCGCGCGTGCCGTCGATGCGCCCGACGAGGTGATCACCCAAGCCGCCGAGCTGCTGGAGCAGGCATCGGCGCTGTTGACGCCGTACGACGCCGATGAGTGGTCGACACCGTCGGGCCGGCGGATGGACCTGCCGATGCGCGGCAGCATCATGATCGTCCCCAACGAGACCGCGGTCGGCGAGGACGGGCGGCTGCGGGGTTGGGTCCGGTTTCGGCGCTATCACCTGGGCCGCAATGGTGCTGTGCACGGTGGGTTCATCGCCCATCTCTTCGACTCGGTGCTGGGCAAGACGTCGTTCCTGGTAACCGGCGGGCCCTACCAGCGCACCGCCTATCTGCACGTCAACTACCGCAAGATCGTGCCCATCGAGAAGGAACTCCAGGTCGACGCCGGGATGCTGCGCACCGAGGGCCGCAAAATCTTCGTCGACATCCGGCTCTCTGACGGCGACGACCTGCTCGCCGACGGGGAAGGGTTGTTCGTGACGCTCAACCCGGGGCAGCCATGAAGCGCTGGCTCCATCAGTGGGCGCGTCGGCGCGACAAGCTGCGGGAACGACGCGTCGCCGATTTCGTCTACCGAGTCGTGGTGGGCGTCGTCGGGCTCACAGTGCTGCTGGTCGGGATCGTCGCGATCCCGTACCCCGGCCCCGGCTGGGCGATCGTGTTCGTCGGCCTGGCGATCCTGGCCACCGAGTTCTATTGGGCGCACCGCACGCTGTCGTTCACCCGCGGACGCTACGACAGTGCGATGGCATGGTTCCGCAGGCAAGGCTGGTTCGTGCAGGCACTCGGTGCGGTGTTCACCGCCGCGGTGGTGGTGGCCACGCTGTGGCTGGTCGGTGCGGTCGGCTGGTCGGCTGGGCTGCTGGGCTTGGACCATCCCGCGTTGGACAGCCCCATCGGCCTCGGTGCCTGACCAGCACCCCGATAACATGGTCGCGTCCGACCGCGAGCAATTGCGCCGGTGGTTTATGTCCGCATCAGCCGAAAGAGGCCAGCAATGAGCGCCCCCGCACACCCCGTACCCGCAGCCCCGATCCGGGTGCCTGCCGGGACTACCGCGGGCGCTGCGGTACGCGACGCAGGACTGCCGAGCCGCGGTCAACCCGGCGCGATCGTCGTCGTGCGCGACGGTGAGGACAAGCTGCACGATCTGAGCTGGACGCCCGACGCCGACGCCGAGGTCATCCCGGTGGCCGCCGACACCGACGAGGGTCGCAGCGTGATCCGCCATTCGGCGGCCCACGTGCTGGCCCAGGCGGTGCAAGAACTCTTCCCGCAGGCCAAGCTCGGCATCGGCCCGCCGATCACCGACGGCTTCTACTACGACTTCGACGTGCCCGAGGCGTTCACGCCCGAGGATCTCGAGGCGCTCGAGAAGCGGATGCGCAAGATCGTCAAGGACGGTCAGCTGTTCTCGCGACGGGTCTACGAATCCAAAGAGCAAGCGCGAAGCGAACTCGCCGGCGAGCCCTACAAGCTGGAGCTGGTCGACGACAAGTCCGGCGACGCCGACATCATGGAGGTCGGCGGCGACGAGCTGACGGCCTACGACAACCTCAATCCCCGTACTCGCGAACGTATTTGGGGTGACCTGTGCCGCGGGCCGCACATCCCCACCACCAAGGACATCCCCGCGTTCAAGCTCACCCGCAGCTCGGCCGCGTACTGGCGTGGCGATCAGAACAACGCCAGCCTGCAACGCATCTACGGCACCGCGTGGGAGTCGCAGGAGGCCCTGGACCGTCACCTCGAGCTGATCGAGGAGGCGCAGCGCCGTGACCACCGCAGGCTCGGCGTCGAGCTGGATCTGTTCAGCTTCCCCGACGAATTGGGTTCGGGCCTACCGGTTTTCCATCCCAAGGGCGGCATCATCCGACGGGAGTTGGAGGACTATTCGCGCCGCAAGCATGAGCAGGCCGGCTACGAGTTCGTCAACACCCCGCACATCACCAAGGAACAGCTCTACATCACCTCGGGGCACCTGGAGTGGTACGCCGACGGCATGTTTCCGCCGATGCACATCGATGCCGAGTTCGACGAGGACGGCACGCTGCGCAAGCCGGGGCAGGACTACTACCTCAAGCCGATGAACTGCCCGATGCACCACCTGATCTACCGGTCGCGGGGGCGTTCCTATCGCGAACTTCCGTTGCGGCTGTTCGAGTTCGGCTCGGTGTACCGCTACGAGAAATCCGGTGTGGTGCACGGGCTGACCCGGGTCCGCGGGATGACCCAGGACGACGCGCACATCTACACCACCCGCGAACAGATGCGCGACGAACTCGCCTCGCTGCTGCAGTTCGTGCTGGATCTGCTCGCCGATTACGGCCTGAACGACTTCTATCTGGAACTGTCGACGAGGAACCCGGAGAAGTCGGTCGGCGCCGACGAGATGTGGGACGAGGCCACCGAAACCCTGCGTGAGGTCGCCGAAGCGTCCGGGCTGCAGCTGGTTCCCGATCCCGGCGGTGCGGCGTTCTACGGACCCAAGATCTCGGTTCAGGTCAAGGATGCGCTGGGCCGCAGCTGGCAGATGTCGACCATCCAGCTCGACTTCAACATGCCGGACCGCTTCGAGCTGGAGTACACCGCCTCAGATGGGTCGCGTCGGCAACCCGTCCTTATCCACCGCGCACTGTTCGGCTCGATCGAGCGGTTCTTCGGGGTGCTCACCGAGCACTACGCGGGTGCCTTCCCCGTGTGGCTGGCCCCGGTGCAGGCGGTCGGCATTCCTGTCGCCGATGCACACGTGGCCTATTTGGAAGACGTTGCCGCCGAGCTGAAATCACTCGGTGTGCGGGTTCAGGTCGACAGCAGCGACGACCGGATGGCCAAGAAGATCGTCAACCACACCAACCAGAAGGTGCCGTTCATGCTGCTGGCGGGCGACCGTGATGTCGAAGCCGGCGCCGTGTCATTCCGGTTCGCTGACCGCAGCCAGATCAACGGGGTGCCCAGGGCGCAGGCGGCCGCCACGATCAGAAAATGGATCGCCGACCGCGAGAATGCCGCTCCCACAGCCGAACTGGTGAAGGTCGACGGTGGCTGAGGAATCCGACGCGATCACCGATCGGGGCATAGGGGAGCCGGACCGGCTCCAGCGCCTCTGGACCCCGCACCGGATGAGCTACATCCTGGACGTCCCCGCGCAGAAGAACTCATCCGAACCGTCTCGACCGTTCACCGACATTCCCACCTTGCCCGACGAAGACGGTCTGGTGGTCGCCCGCGGTGAGCAGGTCTACGTGGTGCTCAACCTGTATCCGTACAACCCCGGCCATCTGATGGTGGTGCCCTACCGGCAGGTGTCGGAGCTGGAGGATCTCACCCCGGGTGAGAGCGGTGAGCTGATGGCCCTCACCCAGAAGGCGATTCGCGTCATCAAGTCGGTGTCGAGCCCGGACGGCTTCAACGTCGGCCTCAACCTCGGCAAGTCTGCGGGCGGTTCACTGGCCGAGCATCTGCACATGCATGTGGTGCCGCGCTGGGCCGGCGACGCCAACTTCATCACGATCGTCGGTGAAACCAAAGTCATCCCGCAGCTGTTGCGCGACACCCGCAGGCTGCTCGCCGAGGAGTGGGCCAGCCAGCCGTGAGCGACTTCTACCTGATGACCCGTGCGGCGTACGCCAAGCTAAGTACGCCGGTGGCCAAGGGCGCGCTGAAAATCGGGCTAACCCCCGACATGGTGACCATCATCGGCACCGCGGGTTCTGTGCTGGCCGCACTGATCATGTTCCCGATCGGTCAGCTGTGGTGGGGTTCGGTCGCCGTCTTCATCTTTGTGCTCGCCGACATGCTGGACGGCGCTATGGCGCGCGAACGCGGTGGCGGCACCCGATTCGGTGCGGTCCTCGACGCCACCTGTGACCGGATCAGTGACGGCGCGATCTTCTGCGGCTTACTGTGGTGGGTGGCGTTCAGCATGCACAGCTCATCGCTGGCGGTGGCCACACTGATCTGCTTGGTCACCTCGCAGGTGATCTCCTACGTCAAGGCCCGCGCCGAGGCCAGCGGGCTCGAAGGCGGCGGCGGGCTCATCGAGCGCCCCGAGCGGCTGATCATCGTGCTGGTCGGCGCCGGCTTCTCCGACCTGCCGTTCTTCCCGATGCCCGTGGTGCTACCCGTGGCCATGTGGCTTCTGGCGGTGCTCAGTCTGGTGACCGTAGGTCAGCGGGTGCACTCGGTGCGCAGCAGCCCTGGTGCCATGGACAAGATCGCGCCGGCCAGCCCGCAGTCCGCCGGTGACGAGCCGACAGGCACCGAGCAGTGATCAGCACACCGGGACAGCTGTGGTCGGCGGGTCGCAGCTGGCTGCCCCGCGGCGAGGACATCAGCGACCTTGGCTACGCCGCCGGCTGGCGGATGGTGCGAGCTATGCCGGAGTTCGTGGCGCGCAACGCTTTCGACGCCGGTGCCTGGTATGCGGCACAGGGCGGCGGGCCCGGGCAGCTGCGCAAGAACCTGGCCCGGGTGATCGGCACAACACCTGCCGAGGTGCCGGATTCGCTGGTTCGTGCTTCGCTGGCCTCTTACGCCCGATATTGGCGGGAGGCATTCCGGTTGCCCACGATGGACCACACGAAATTGGGGCCCCTGCTCGACGAGACCGCGTACGGCAAGGAACACCTGGAGGCCGCGCTGGCCGCCGGCCGTGGCGCGATCCTCGCGCTGCCGCACAGCGGTAACTGGGACATGGCCGGGGTCTGGCTGGTCCAGCTCAACGGCACCTTCACCACGGTCGCCGAGCGACTCAAGCCGGAGTCGCTGTACCGGCGGTTCCTCGACTACCGCGAGAGCCTCGGTTTCGAAGTCCTGCCGCTGACCGGCGGCGAGCGACCCGCCTACGAGGTCCTGGTCGAACGGCTCCAGGCCAATCGGGTGGTCTGCCTGATGGCCGAGCGGGACCTGAGCCGCTCGGGTGTGCCGGTCGACCTGTTCGGCGAGGCCACCCGGATGCCTGCCGGCTCGGCCAAGCTGGCGTTGGACACCGGCGCCGCGCTGATACCGGTGCACTCCTGGTACACCGACGACGGCTGGGTGGTCGACCTCTACCCGGAGCTGGACTGCTCCAGCGGCGACGTCGGTGTCATCACCCAAGCGCTGGCCGACCGGTTCGGCGCGAATATCGCTGAGCATCCTGAGGATTGGCACATGCTGCAGCCGCAATGGCTGGCCGACCTTTCCGACGAAAAGCGTGCCCGCCTCGGGGATGAGGGCGGGGTTCGGCGGGCAGGAGCGCAGCGACCGGGGGATGACACAGCCTGATGCGGATCGGCATGGTCTGCCCGTACTCGTTCGACGTGCCCGGCGGGGTGCAGTCGCACATCCTGCAGCTGGCCGAGGTGATGCGGGCCCGCGGCCACGAGGTCAGCGTGCTGGCGCCGTCGTCGCCGCATGTGGAGCTGCCCGACTACGTCGTCTCCGGCGGCAAGGCGGTGCCGATTCCCTACAACGGCTCGGTCGCGCGGCTGCGGTTCGGCCCGGCCACCCACCGCCAGGTGAAGAAATGGCTCATACAGGGTGAGTTTGATGTACTGCATCTGCACGAGCCCAACGCGCCCAGCCTGTCGATGCTGGCGCTGCAGGCCGCGGAAGGCCCGATCGTGGCGACGTTTCACACCTCGACCACAAAGTCGTTGACGCTCAGCGTGTTTCAGGGCATTCTGCGGCCCTATCACGAAAAGATCATCGGCCGGATCGCGGTGTCCGACCTGGCCCGCCGGTGGCAGATGGAAGCCCTGGGTTCCGATGCGGTCGAGATTCCCAACGGTGTCGACGTCGCGGCCCTGAAGTCGGCGCCGCGGCTGGACGGCTATCCGCGGCCGGGCAGGACGGTGCTGTTCCTCGGGCGCTTCGACGAGCCGCGTAAAGGTATGGCGGTGTTGGTCGGAGCGCTGCCCACGCTGGTCGAGCGGTTCGACGACATCGAGATCCTGATCGTCGGGCGCGGCGACGAAGACGAGCTGCGCGAGGAGTGCGGCGAGCTGGCTTCCCATCTGCGCTTCCTCGGCCAGGTCGACGACGCCGAGAAAGCGGCCGCACTGCGCAGCGCCGACGTCTACTGCGCCCCGCACACCGGCGGGGAGAGCTTCGGCATCGTGCTGGTCGAGGCGATGGCCGCGGGCACGCCCGTGGTGGCCAGCGACATCGATGCCTTCCGGCGGGTGCTGCTCGACGGCAAGGCGGGTCGGCTGGTTCCGGTCGACGACTCCGAGGCACTGGCGCACGGACTGATCGAGGTGCTCGACGACGAGGCGCTGCGCAAGCGCTACGTGGCGGCGGCCAATATCGCGGTGCGCCGCTACGACTGGCCGGTGGTGGCCGACCAGATCATGCGGGTGTACGAGACGGTGGCCGGCGCTGGGGTGAAGGTGCAGGTCGCTGGATCGGCGGGCTGGGGGTACCGCCCGGCCGCAGGCGAGGGGGAGAGCGAAGCGACCGGGGGAATGACCTGAGATGGGGTGGCCGCTGTACTGGGTGTTGACCGCGGTGCTGATCGTCGGGCTGGTCGTGAGCGCGCTGCTGGCGCTGCAGACCGCCAACCGGCTGGACCGCCTGCATATCCGCTACGACCTGTCCTGGCAGGCGCTGGACGGTGCGCTGGGCCGGCGCGCTGTGGTCGCGCGTGCGGTGGCCGCCGACGCCTACCGCGGGCTTCCCGAGGGCAAGCGGCTGGCCGCCCTGGCCGACGCGGCCGAACGCGCACCCAGGTCCGGCCGCGAAGCGGCCGAGAACGAGCTGTCGGCGGCGCTGGCGACGGTCGACCCGACCTCGATGCCGGTAGCTCTGGTCGCCGAGCTCGCCGATGCCGAGGCCCGAGTATTGCTCGCCCGCCGGTTCCACAACGACGCCGTTCGCGACACCCTGGCGTTGCGGGAACGCCGCCCGGTCAGATGGCTGCGACTGGGCGGCACCGCGGCGCTGCCCACCTATTTCGAAATCGCCGAGCGGGCGGGCCCACCGCCGACCGAGGACCCGGATCGGGTGGACCGTCGCACGTCGGCGCGGGTCGTGCTGCTCGACGAACAGGGCGCCGTACTGCTCTTCTGCGGGTCCGACCCGGCCGTGCCCGGCGGGCTGGCGCCGCGCTGGTGGTTCACCGTCGGTGGTCAGGCGCTACCGGGGGAGCGGCTGGTCGATGCCGCCGTCCGCGAGATCGCCGAGGAGACCGGGTTGCAGGTGGCGCCGGCCGACATGGTCGGGCCCGTGTGGCGCCGCGATTCCCTGATCGACTTCAACGGCGCCGTGATTTCCAGCCAGGAGTTCTACTTCGTGCACCGCACAGCCCGGTTCGAACCGGCCGCGGCCGGGCGCACGCAGCTGGAGCTGCGGTACATTCACGGCCACCGATGGTGTGACTCCGCCGCGATCGATCAGCTGGCCGCGGGTGGGCAGACGGTGTATCCGCTGCAGCTCGGTGAGCTGCTCGAGGAAGCCAACCTGCTGGCCGACGGACGTGCCGGCCGGCCGGACACAGAGTTACACCCGATCCGCTGAACGCCGAACATCGCACAGCGGAGATATTCAGTTTGGACTAGCCCTTTAGACTGGATCCGTATCAAACGAAGGGATTGACAGTGGATACCAACGGCTCGGGTAGCCCCGCGCAGACCGGTACCGCTCGGGTCAAGCGCGGCATGGCGGAGATGCTCAAGGGCGGCGTCATCATGGATGTCGTCACCCCCGAGCAGGCGCGCATCGCCGAGGGCGCCGGAGCAGTGGCCGTCATGGCGCTGGAACGCGTCCCGGCTGACATCCGCGCGCAGGGTGGCGTCGCCCGAATGAGCGACCCCGATCTGATCGAGGGCATCATCGCGGCGGTCACAATCCCAGTGATGGCCAAGGCCCGCATCGGGCACTTTGTCGAGGCACAGATCCTGCAGAGCCTCGGCGTGGACTATGTCGACGAGTCCGAGGTGCTGACCCCCGCCGACTACACCCACCACATCGACAAGTGGAAGTTCACGATTCCGTTCGTGTGCGGGGCCACCAACCTGGGCGAGGCGCTGCGCCGCATCACCGAGGGCGCGGCGATGATCCGCTCCAAGGGTGAAGCCGGCACCGGCGACGTCTCCAACGCGACCACCCACATGCGGCAGATCGGCGGAGAGATCCGACGGCTGTCGTCACTGTCCGAGGACGAGCTCTACGTCGCCGCCAAGGAACTGCAGGCGCCCTACGACTTGGTCGTGGAGGTGGCCCGGGCGGGCAAGCTGCCGGTGACGCTGTTCACCGCGGGCGGTATCGCCACCCCGGCCGACGCCGCGATGATGATGCAGCTCGGCGCCGAGGGCGTCTTCGTCGGTTCAGGCATCTTCAAGTCCGGTGACCCCGCCGTGCGGGCCGCCGCCATCGTCAAGGCCACCACCTTCTTCGACGACCCCGATGTGTTGGCGCGGGTGTCGCGGGGGCTGGGCGAGCCCATGGTCGGAATCAACGTGGAGGAGATCGCGGAGCCGCACCGACTCGCTCAGCGCGGTTGGTAGAACAGGTGGCGATCGAAGAGATCCTCGATCTGGAGCAGCTCGAGGTCAACATCTACCGCGGTCAGGTGTTCAGCCCCGAATCCGGTTTCCTGCAGCGCACTTTCGGCGGCCACGTCGCGGGGCAGTCCCTGGTGTCGGCCGTCCGCACGGTCGACCCCACGTTCCAGGTGCACTCGTTGCACGGCTACTTCCTGCGGCCCGGCGACGCCACCGCCCCGGCGGTGTACACCGTGGAGCGGCTGCGCGACGGCGGATCGTTCGTCACCCGCCGGGTCAACGCGATCCAGCACGGCGAGACCATCTTCTCGATGTCGGCGTCGTTCCAGAAGGACCAGAGTGGTATCGAGCACCAGGATGCGATGCCCGCCGCGCCGCCGCCCGACGACCTGCCCGGGTTCATCTCCAAGGGCGGGGTGTTCGACGACGCGGGCTTCTCGCAGTTCGCCGAATGGGACGTCCGCATCGTGCCGCGCGGCGAGGTGGCCCGCCTGCCGGGCAAGGCCTCCCAACAGCAGGTGTGGTTCAAGCACAAGGACCCGCTGCCCGACGATTACGTGCTGCACATCTGCGCGCTGGCCTACATGAGCGATCTCACGCTGCTCGGCTCCGCACAGGTCAACCACCCCGAGGAGCGCAAACACCTCAATGTCGCCTCGCTGGATCACGCCATGTGGTTCATGCGGCCGTTCCGGGCCGACGAATGGCTGCTCTACGACCAGTCCTCGCCGTCGGCGTGCGGCGGCCGGTCGCTGACCCAGGGCGAGATCTTCAATCAGTACGGCGAGATGGTCGCGGCCGTCATGCAGGAGGGGCTGACGCGCTACAAGCGCGGATACACCGGACCATGAACGTGCGGGTGGGCGTGCTGGCATTACAGGGCGACACCCGCGAGCACCTGGCGGCCCTGCGTGAGGCGGGTGCCGAGGTGTGCACGGTGCGCCGCCGCAGTGAACTCGACACGGTCGACGCCCTGGTGATCCCCGGTGGCGAATCGACGACGATGAGCCACCTGCTGCGCGAATTCGAGTTGCTCGAGCCACTGCGGCAACGTCTGGCCGGCGGCATGCCGGCCTATGGTTCGTGCGCGGGGATGATCCTGCTGGCCACCGAGATCCTCGACGCCGGTGCTCCCGGCCGCGAGGCGGTGCCGCTCGGTGGAATCGATATGACGGTGCGGCGCAATGCCTTTGGACGCCAGGTGGACTCCTTCGAGGGCGATATCGCCTTCGAGGGGCTGGATGGACCCGCGCATGCGGTCTTCATCCGGGCGCCCTGGGTGGAACGGGTCGGGCCGCAGGTGCGGGTGCTGGCCCGCGCCGACGACCACATCGTGGCGGTGCGGCAGGGCGCAGTGCTGGCCACCGCGTTTCACCCCGAGATGACCGGCGATCGCCGGGTGCACAAGCTGTTCGTCGACATCGTCGCCGCGGGGGACTGACGCCCTACCGAGTCAGCGCGCTCAACCGGCTGTTGCGCGCGTCAATCTCCTGCCGGGTGGCGGGCACCAGGCCGTCGCCGCCCGGGCCCGCGGTGCCCTGCGCATAGGTGACGTGCGGGAGCTGCTCACCCTCGTACTGGTCGAACGCCGCGGCGACATCGTGTGGGTGATCGCGCAGCGCCTCGGCGAGCAACCAGGCGCCGGTCATGGCCAGGCTGGTGCCACGGCCGGACAGCGGGGACGCGCAGTACGCGGAATCCCCGACCAGCACGACGCGGCCCTGATGCCACGTCGGCATGTGAATCTGGCTGACCGAGTCGAAGTAGAGCTCGGCGTCGCTGACGGCCGCATCGAGTAGTTCGGGGATCTTCCACTCGTCATGGCCGGCGAAGGCGTCGACCAGAAGCTGCTTCTGCGCGGCCAGGTCGTGGTAGTCGTAGTCGATCCACGGCGAACGAAACATGAACACCCCCAACGCTTTATCGCGATACGCCGCAATACCGGCCATCCGGCCCGGGATGTTGTACATCGGGTTGCGGCGGTCGGGTTGGGCGTAGTTCGGCAGATCGGCCAGCGCCACATAGAAGCCGAGGTGTCGCATGAACTGATTCTCCGGGCCGAAGACCAGACCACGAGTGGCGGAGTGCATGCCGTCGGCGCCGACGACGATGTCGTAGCGCCCGTGCTTGCCGGAGGCGAATCGGACGTCCACGCCGTCGCCGTCGTCGTGAAGCTCGGCGATGGAGTCGTCGAACGTCAGCGTTGTCGCCGGGCCGAGCGCGTCCCGCAGAACCCGGGCGAGATCCTCGCGGGCAATCTCGGTGTCGTCGGGGGAGTCGTTGAACTCCGCGTCGGGCAGCTCGGCGATTGTCGCGCCGGCGGCATCGACGAACTGGATGCGTTCACTCATGTCCACCCGGTGGTCGCGAATCGCGTCGAGCACTCCCATCTTGTCGGCGACCGTGAGCGCCTCACCGCGGATGTCGATCGGAGATCCGTTGACGCGTAGATGGGTCGCTCGTTCGACGAGGGTGACGTCGTGGCCGGCCGCGCCGAGGGTGATACCGGTGCTCAGACCGGCCATACCTGCCCCGGAAACCAGAATGCGCATGCCTGGTCGCTCCTTCCGTTAAGATACAAACCGTCTCTTACGGACCGTAGCCCAATTATTTAGGAAACGCAATGTCTCTTAAGGAGGACGCGCCGCCGCAGCGCCGCCGCGGTGAGGTGCTGGAGAAGGCGCTGTTGGATGCCGCGTGGGCGGAGCTGACCGAGACCGGATACGACGATCTGACCATCGATGCGGTCGCGACGCGTGCGGGCACCAGCCGTGCCGTGCTCTACCGCCGGTGGCCCAGCAAACAGGATTTGGTGCTGGCGACATTGCTGCACCACGTGAAATCGGATGCTGTCCCGATGCCGAACACCGGGTCGTTGCGCGGGGATGTCGTTGCGCTGCTGACGGCGGCGAACGAGCTACGGCTCCGAACGGCCATCTTGGTGTTCACCCGGCTCGGCGGCTTCTATCGAGACGCCGATACCAACCTCGCCGAACTCGCTGCAGTCGTCCAGGGCGATCGGGCCACGATGATCGACGACATCATCGAGCAGGCCGTTGCGCGCGGCGAGGTCCAACCTGGCCAGGTCAGCGAGCGGGTGGCGCGGGTGCCGGTCGAATTGTTCCGCTACGAGCTCATGGTGCGGCTGCAGCCCGTTCCCGACGATGTGATCGAGGGGATCGTCGACGACGTGTTTCTCCCTCTGGTCCACCTCGGCGCTCGCCGCAGTGACTGACCTGCACAAAAGCGATGAGTAGGAACCGCCGGTACCGGGTATCTTTCCCGGCGAAGAGGGTACGTCAGTCACCGGCGCAGGCTTCTACGACGGAGTGGATCAACGATGACCGATGGGCTCAACACGACGGTTCTGGCGGAGGCGTCCGAGGGCGGTGGCGCAGCGCTGGACCAGGTGATCGGTCTGTCCATCGCGGCCGCGGTGGTGACCGCGGTGCTGCTGTGGATCGGCTACCAGCACCGCAACCGGCGCATCACCTGGCTGCACAATCTCGCCGAGCGGGCCGGTGCCAAGTTCAAGCGGCCGCCCTGGGTGGCGCTGAGCATCATGCTGTTCTCCGCAACGCTGATCTGCGCGCTCTTCGGGTTCATCTGGGACGTCAGCCTGCACATCGGCAAGGGCCGCGACCCGGGACCGTTGGCCAACCCGGCGCACTACTTCATCCTGTTCGGACTTTTCCTGCTGTTCATCGCCGGTGTACTGGCCGTCGTGCTGCCCTACGACAAACCGGGATCGGCCGCCGTGCGGATCACCCGGCATTGGCACGCGCCGGTCGGGGGTCTGCTGATGGCGGGCTGCGGGCTCTACGCGCTGATCGGCTTCCCGCTCGACGATGTGTGGCACCGGATCTTCGGCCAGGACGTCACGCTGTGGGGACCCACGCACCTGATGCTGATCGGCGGTGCGGGCCTGTCGCTGATCGCCGTGCTGTATCTGGAGTACGAGGGGCGCCGGGCGACAGGGCCCGATGCTGCGCCCGACAGCCGCTTCGTCACGTTCCTCCAATATCTGTCGTTCGGTGGACTGGTGGTCGGGCTGTCGGTCTTCCAGATCGAATACGACTTCGGTGTCGAACAATTCCGGCTGGTGCTGCAGCCGATGATGATCGGCGCCGCCGCCGCGCTGGCACTGGTGGCCGCCCGGCTGACACTGGGGCGCGGTGCGGCCATTGTCGCCGCGCTGTTGGCGATCGCGTTACGCGGTGGTGTGGCCCTTGTCGTCGGCCCGATTCTGGGCGCACCCACCAGCTGGTTCCCGCTGTCTCTGGGGCCCGCGCTGGTTGTGGAGCTCCTCGCGCTCACCCCACTGGCCAAGCGACCCATCGTCTTCGGTGCGGTGGCCGGCCTGGGCGTCGGCACCGTCGGGTTGTGGCTGGAATCGCTGTGGGTCGGGGCGGTGTACCACTATCCGTGGCCGACGAGCATGTGGGGCGAGGCGCTGGCGATGGCGGTTCCCGTCGCGGTGCTGATGGGCCTGTGTGGGGCGCTGTTGGCGATGATCCTCACCGGCCAGCGGCTGCCTCGGCCCGCGGTCGGGATCACCGTCGTCGTGGTGACGGTGCTCGCCATCGGTGGCGCCGTCACCAACGGGTTGCGCACCGACGTGCCTCAATCTGACACGGCCACAATCACATTGACCGACCTGCCCAGTCTGCCGGGGCAACGGATGGTGAACGCCGACGTGCGGATCAACCCGCCGGATCTGATCAGCGACAACCCGGACTGGGTGACGATCCTGTCCTGGCAGGGCGGTCTGGCCAACGAACGCGGCCTGGTGATCGATCGCCTCGAACGGGTCGGGCCGGGGCACTACCGGTCCACCCGACCCGTCCCGATCTGGGGGTCGTGGAAGACGCTGCTGCGGGTCCAGGACGGCACCGCGATGGCCGGTGTGCCGATCTACCTGCCTGCCGATCCGGGCATCAACGCCGAAGCCGTGCCCGCGGAGCTGACCAGCACCCGCCCGTTCGTCCCGGAGATCACGATCCTGCAGCGCGAACGCAACCTGAATCACCCGACGTGGCTGTTCGCCGCCGGGGGAGTCGTGGTGCTGATCTGCACGCTGATCCTGATCGCCGCATTGACATGGGGCGGTGGCCGGATCAACCGCACCGAGGAGGAGCCTGCGCGCCTGGGTGAACCGGTGGGGCCGCACGTGTGACCGTCACGTACGGCGCCCACCATGCGTTGGTGCTGGCGCTGCCCGCCCTGACGCCTGCCGTCATCCTCGTCGGCGTGGTGTTGTTCATAGCCATCCGCGACCGTCGCCGCGGCGACGTCGACGCCGATTCGGAGAGAGACGAAACATGAAGGTGCCCAACCTCATTGCGATCACGGCCATGATGGCGGCCGCGGTGGCGTGCGGCTCGACCAAACCACCCGTGCCGCAGGCGGCCGGGCCGGTCGTGGAGATCACCATCGCTCGCGGCAGTGTCACCCCCACCAACGCGACACTGACGGCCAAGGTGGGCCAGCCGATCACGTTGCGGGTCAACAGCGATGCCGACGACGAGCTGCAGGTGCACTCCACCCCGGACCACGAGTTCACAATCGCGGCCAAACCCGAGCAGGAATTCTCGTTCACCGTGGACGTTCCGGGCAGCGTCGCGGTCGAACTGCATCACGTCGACCGGACGGTGGCGACCATCCAAGTCCAGCCGTGACGGTCGCGGTCCTGGCGCACGGCCTCGGCGGCTCGACTGATCTGCCGATCCCGTATGCGTACGCGCTCATCGGCGCCGCCTGGGCGCTGACGCTGACCTTCGCTGTCGTGGTATTCGCCTGGCGGAAGCCGCGTTTCGATCCCGACCGTCCGGGCCGCCCGCTGCCGCAGTGGATTACCGCGGTGGTCGATTCATCGCTCACCCGGTGGACGCTGCGCGGCCTCGGTCTGCTGCTGGCCTTGTGGGTTGTCCTCGTCGGTGTCTTCGGCCCGCAGAATGCCGGCAATGCGCTGCCGGGCTCGTTCTATGTGCTGCTGTGGGTCGGGGTGCCGGCACTGTCGGTGTTGATCGGGCCGGTGTGGCGACTGATCTCACCGGTGCGCACCATCCGCAGGCTGCTGCCGGGGCGGGCGCCGCGTCGTTACCCGCAGGCTCTCGGATAATGGCCGGCCGCGGCAGGTCTGCTGGCGTTCGTGTGGCTGGAACTGGCCGGCCCCGATCCAGGCTCGTTGCGGGCCATCAAGATCTGGCTGGCTTGCTACGCGGTCATCACGCTCGGCGGCGCGCTGCTGTGCGGGCAGCGCTGGCTGTCCCGGGCTGATGGCTCACTCACTGATCCCGATCGTCGTCGGATATGTGTTCGCACACTATCTTTCGTACCTCGTCGAACGCGGGCAGCGGACGACGATCGCCCTGTTCGGTCTGCACGGCGTCGAGGTGAACTATGTGCTGTCAACGCACCCTTCGGTGTTGGCCACCCTCAAGGTGTGTTTCGTGGTGGCCGGGCACATCGGCGGGGTTATCGTCGCGCACGACAGCGCGATCCGGCTGCTGCCGTCCGGTCACCAGATCACCGGGCAGCTAACGATGATGCTGACGATGGTGGCCTACACTGTCACCGGCCTGCACCTGCTTTTCGGTGGTTAGCAGCGCCAATTCTTCGACTGACGTTTAGCTAACGTCAATCTGGGCAAACCTGCATTGCCGTCAGCGTTGCCGCATACTCAGTGTCTTGGCTGGCGGGCAACAGTAGGAGGTCGTGATGACGGCATCACGCAACTGGTTGAGCCGTCGGGTTCGGCTCATGCTGGACGGCCAGGCCGCGAAATCCACACAGGGCCTGTGGCGCCCGGCGTGGCAGAGTAATTCAGCCGCCGTGCGGCCGATCAGTTGGTGGCGCGCGCTCTAGCCTTTCGTTCGCCCGTCCACGATGACGCCCGCGGCGGCCTCGATGGGTTTGATCGCCGACGTGAAGTCCGACTCCGGACCTTCCTCGCGCATGACGGTCTCCCAGATGCGTGCCACCGCCGCGGCGACTTCCGTCGAGAGGCCGAGCGCTTCGGCCTCCTCGAGATAGAGCCGGACATCCTTGACCATCAGGCCGGTCGCGAATCCATAGTCGAAGCTGCGCGGCAGAATCGAATTGGGGAACTTGTCCCGGCTGGCGTTGGTGGCTCCCGAACCGGCGTTGATTGGCTACGTCTTCATCCTGGCGGGCGTGACGCTGCCCGCAGGTGCGAAAGTGCGGCTGCCACTGGCCGCGATCAACCGGGACGGCAGTGACGCGATCTCCGGCGACGATGTGGTGATGGACGGTAAGTTGCACCGGCACTGGGGATTCGGTGGTGGGCCGCATCGGTGCCTTGGCTCCAACCTGGCTCGCATGGAGCTCAGGCTGGTGCTCACCGAGTGGCCGGCACCCGCGCTGGCGCTGCTGAAACTGCCGCTGGTCTTCGGTTCAGCTCAGAACGGGCAGCAGTAGCCGCGACGACGACCGCACGGTGTTGATGCTGCTGGTTCCGACGCTGGCATGGCGGAAGTTCATGATCGCGGGGGTGTCGGGGTCCTGGTCGTCGCTGGTGATCGTCACCTGGATGCGGTGGCCGGCCGCGAAGTGACGGGCATTGGACACCAAGGGAATTCGGTACTCCACGTCTTCGCCGATGGGCACCGCGACCGGGTGGCGGCACGGCAGCACCGGCGCCCCGGGGCGGCTGGCCGCCTCGTCGACCTCGCGCAGGCTGGCCCGCAGCCACCCAGCGGTGACCGCCTCGGTGCCGCCGTCCGGGCTGACGTCGGTCAGCGTGACGATCCACGCGGTGTCGGCGGCGGTCGCGCTGGCCACCAGGCGCAGCTCGACATCACCCACAGCGTCGAGCGCATCGGTGAGCGGCTCACTGGTCCACGTCAGCGATGACGGGGGATCGCTCTCACTGGGCTTCGCCCGGCCCAAGCCGGCGCCGAGCACCATGAATTCCCTTGCGCCATGGGTTCCTTCGTCGTCATCGAGCCCGCCGTCGGCGCGCAGGGCGAGTTCACGATGCGTGCCGGCCGGCGGCCAGGACTCAGCGGTGCGCCACTCGTCGGTGCCGGGCAGGACGTAGCGGATGGCCGGGCCGTCGAGGATTCCGGTGTCCCGGCCCTTGAGCCAATGGTCGTACCACGCCAGCGCTTCGATGTGCAGACTTTCCCACGGCCACGTCAGCCCGTACTGACCGAGCATGCCCATCCGCACCGCCGGACTGTTCGTGAGGCCGGCGAAGGCGGCGAAGGTCGACGGCAGGTGCAGCGGTACGTTCTCCCAGTCGCAGCCCAAGTAGACGGGAATGTCGATATTTTCGAGTAGCGGCAACAGGTTTCGCTCATCCCACCAGGCGTCGCGGACGGGATGGCGCACCGCCGCGTCGAGCCACAGGTCGTCCCAGGGATGTGGGTCGTGCGGCAACTTGAGCAGCCCGCGCATCATCGTCACCGCCGCCTCGCCGTTCATGGTGGCGAACTTGTGGTGCAACGGTTTGGTGTTGAGCACCCAGCGCGCCAGGCCCAGTGGGCGGCTGCGCCAGAACTTGTCGCTGCGGGCGGCGGTCAGCCCCAGCATGGACAGGAACGGCGTCACGAACGACGAGCCGAACAGGCCGTGGTGTACCGCGGCTTCGTACAGGTCGGCGGTGACGGCCACCGGGAAGATCGCCTTGAGGTGGGGTGGGCGTTCGACGGCGGCTTCCAGCTGCGTCATCGCGAAATAGCTGATGCCGATCATGCCGACGTTGCCGTCACACCATGGCTGAGCGGCCACCCACTCCACGAGGTCGTACATGTCGCGGCGTTCCTGGGCGTCGAAGAAATTGAACGTGCCGCCGGAGCCGCCGGTGCCGCGCAGGTTGGCGATCAGATGGCTGTAGCCGCGCGGCACCCAGAAGTCGGTCGCACCGGCTTCGATGAATCCGGCCGGGGCGCCGAGGTCTTGGATCTGGCGGGGGTAGGGCGAGGCGGCGATCAGGGCGGGGAAGCGGCCGTCGGTGTCGGGGCGGTGCACGTCGGCGAGCAGGCTGATGCCGTCGCGCATGGGGACGGTGACGTTGATGTCGGTGGTCGTGCCGTGGGTCGGGGTGCTGAGGTTGCGGTACTCCCGGCCGGTGGTCTGCGGCCCATTGAGGAGACGTTCGGTCGTCATGAGTTTCACGGTACGGTGAAACTAGTCTCAACGCAACGAGAAACTTTTGCTAGGCTGCTCGTCGTGCCGAAGAACACGCCCCCGGGACCCCGCGATGAAAAGGGGGTCCTGTCAGCCCGGATCCTCGACGCGGCGCGCGGCGAGTTCGCCCAGCACGGGTCGGCGGGCACCACGATCAGGGCGGTGGCCCGCGCCGCCGACGTCGACCCGGCGCTGGTATATCACTACTTCAGCTCCAAGGACGGCCTGCTCGACGCAGCGACGAATCCGCCGCAGCGCTGGCTCGAGAACGTGGCGAAAACCTGGACGACGCCCGTTGCGCAGCTCGGGGAGGCGCTGTTGCGCCTGATGCTCAGCGCGTGGGCCGACGATGAGATCGGCCCGATCTTGCGGGCGGTGCTGCAGACCGCGGCGCATGAGGCCACCACCCGCGAGAAGCTGCGCAGAATCGTCGAGAGCCAGTTGATGGGGGCCTCGCTGCTGGGTTCAGACGACGACGATCGCCGTAAGCGCAGCGGGCTGATCTCGTCGCAGATCATGGGTCTGGCGATGATGCGCTACATCTGGGCGATCGAACCCGTCGCGTCGATGGGCGAGGACGAGATCGTCGCGGCGATCGCGCCGAACCTGCAGCGCTACATCGACGGCGACCTGGGATAGCGCTGCGCGCCGAGCGTGGGGGTTGTCGTCGACTTCTGCAAAGCTTTTCGACGATTAGGCCCACGCTCGACGTTGCTTGCCCTCGTCTGGCGGGCTTATGAGCGTCGACCAGTAGACTCGTCGGGTTACGGCAGGACGGAAAGTACGGAGACGAACCCGATGAGCGGCCATTCCAAGTGGGCTACGACCAAACACCAGAAGGCCGTCAAGGATGCGCGCCGCGGCAAGGAGTTCGCCCGGCTCATCAAGAACATCGAGGTTGCGGCCCGTACCGGCGGTGGTGATCCCGGCGGTAATCCCACCCTGTACGACGCCATCCAGAAGGCCAAGAAGACGTCGGTCCCCAACGACAACATCGAGCGGGCCCGCAAGCGTGGCGCCGGTGAAGAAGCCGGCGGGGCCGACTGGCAGACGATCATGTACGAGGGCTACGGACCCAATGGTGTCGCGGTGCTGATCGAGTGCCTGACCGACAACCGCAACCGCGCCGCCGGTGAGGTCCGGGTCGCGATGACCCGCAACGGCGGCAACATGGCCGACCCCGGTTCGGTGTCCTACCTGTTCTCTCGCAAGGGCGTGGTGACGCTGGAGAAGAACGGCCTGTCCGAGGACGACGTGCTGCTGGCGGTCCTGGAGGCCGGCGCCGAAGAGGTCAACGATCTCGGCGAGAGCTTCGAGGTCATCTCCGAGCCGACCGATCTGGTCGCGGTGCGCACCGCGCTGCAGGACGCTGGGATCGATTACGACTCAGCCGACGCCGGTTTCCAGGCGTCGGTGACCGTGCCGCTGGACGCCGATGGCGCCCGCAAGATCATGAAGCTCGTCGATGCGCTGGAGGACAGCGACGACGTGCAGGACGTCTACACCAACGCCGACATCTCCGACGAGGTCCTGGCCGAGATCGACGAGTGAGTTCAGGCTTCGCGCCCGTCCCGAAAACCGTACGCTCCGATGGAATTGTCCACGCGCACTGGTAGATCGGAGATGGCATGGCCGAAGTGACCGCCCCCGACGGGGTGACGTGGTCGGTGCGTCGCTGGTGGTTCAACGCCAGCCCCTGGGAGACCGGGTTCGCCACGCTCGACGCGCTGATCTTCTTGATCATGCTGCCGTTCCTGCTGGCGTGGCCGTTCTGGCTGGCGTCCAAGTGGCTTGGTGCGTCGTGGACCATCGACATCAAGCGCGACGGAACCAAGGTGGGCAGCGAGCAGGTGCGGGGCTGGAAGCGGTCCGGTCAACGCGTCGAGGAACTCGCCCGTGCGGCGCAGGAAGGCGCGCTGACGCAGTTCAAGGCCGAGGCCTGATCAGCGCATCCCGTGGCCGCCGCCGTCGTGCAAGATCAGCCCGCCACCCAGCAGGAACGGATACAGCGACGGGTACGGAACGTTCGGCGGAGACGATGTGAGCTGGGCGTTTCCCGGTGTCTTCGATGCTCACAGCGGATACAGCCGGTCCAGATTGACGACGATGGCCTCCTGGGTGCTGCGCGCGATCACGACGACGGCCGGCTCGTCGGGATCCGGGTTCTCCTCCCGGTGCGGCAGATGCGGCGGAACGAAGATGTAATCGCCCGGCTCGGTACTGATCCGCACCTCCTGGTCGCCGTCGTGAAAGACGAATTCCGGGTGGCCGCTGCGCACGAAGATCGCCGTCTCCGACTCGCCATGGTGATGGTTGGCCGACGCCACGCTCGGCCCCACGTGAGTCTCGCCCATCCACAGCTTCTCCGACCCGACAGACGAGCCGCTGATCGCGGCGAATCGCTGCATACCGCCGGTCTGGCCGGTGCCGCCGTCCAGGTCGGCGGCCTTGACGTGGCGCACGCGGTTGCGCACCGGCTCGCTGCCGGAAAGATCGGGATGGAACGCATCGGGGCCGCCCATGGTCTGACGATAGCCACTGCTCAGCGATCCGCGTGGCGTGTCATCACCGATCCCGTCAGCCCGGCCCGCTACTGTTATCGAACAGCTGTTCGTAGTCGGAAAGGGCAATCCGTGCGCGTGATGGGAGTCGACCCAGGGTTGACGCGGTGCGGTCTCTCGGTCATCGAGACCCACGGCGGCCGCCAGGTCACCGCGCTGGACGTCGACGTGGTGCGTACCCCGGCCGACGAGCCGCTACAGCGGCGTCTGATGACCATCAGCGATACCGTCGACCATTGGATGGACACCCACCTGCCCGACGTGATCGCGATCGAGCGGGTTTTCGCCAACCAGAATGCGAACACCGCGATGGGCACCGCCCAGGCTGCCGGGGTGATCGCGCTGGCCGCCGCCCGACGCGACATCGACGTGCATTTCCACACCCCCAGCGAGGTCAAGGCCGCCGTCACCGGTAACGGCCGGGCAGACAAGGCACAGGTCACCGCGATGGTCACCCGGATCCTGCAGCTGCAGCAGAAGCCGACGCCGGCGGACGCCGCCGACGCACTGGCCCTAGCGATCTGCCACTGCTGGCGCGCCCCGATGATCGCCCGCATGGCGCAGGCCGAGGCGATGGCCGCCGAACAGAAGCGCGCGTACCAGGCTCGGCTGAAGGCCGCCCGCAAGCCGATGTCGCAGGGCGCGAAATGATCGCCTCGGTACGCGGTGAAGTCCTCGACATCGCCCTCGATCACGTCGTCATCGAGGCCGGCGGCGTCGGCTACAAGGTGATGGTCACCCCGGCCACGCTGTCGACGCTGCGGCGCGGCACCGAGGCCCGGCTGATCACCGCGATGATCGTGCGCGAGGACTCCCAGACGCTCTACGGCTTCGCCGATTCCGATGCGCGCGACCTCTTCTCGACGCTGCTCGGAGTGTCCGGAGTCGGTCCGAAGATCGCGCTGGCGACGCTGGCCGTCTACGACGCGACCGCGCTTCGGCAGGCACTGGGCGACGGCGACGTGACCGCCTTGACGCGGGTCCCGGGTATCGGTAAGCGTGGTGCCGAACGAATGGTGCTGGAATTGCGCGACAAGATCGGCGCGGTCCCCGGTGGTGCGGGTCTGGCCGCGGCCACCGGTCATGCCGTGCGCGCACCCGTGGTGGAAGCCCTTGTCGGACTTGGTTTTGCGGCCAAGCAAGCCGAGGAAGCCACCGACAAGGTGCTCGCCGGTGATCCGGATGCGAACACACAGAGTGCGCTGCGCGCGGCGCTGTCACTGCTGGGGAAGACCAAGTGAGCCGGTTCGACGGCGACGACGAGGACGACGAACTCGAACGCGATGTCTCGCCGGCACTGACGGTCGGCGAAGGCGATATCGACGCGAGCCTGCGGCCGCGCTCGCTGCGCGAGTTCATCGGCCAGTCCAGGGTGCGCGAACAGCTATCGCTCGTACTGGAGGCCGCCAAAAACCGTGGCGGCACACCGGATCACATCCTGCTGGCGGGCCCGCCGGGGCTGGGCAAGACGTCGCTGGCGATGATCATCGCCGCCGAAATGGGCACCTCGCTGCGGGTGACGTCGGGCCCGGCACTGCTCCGCGCGGGGGACCTGGCCGCGATGCTGTCCAACCTCGTCGAACACGACGTGCTGTTCATCGATGAGATTCACCGTATCGCCCGGCCGGCCGAGGAGATGCTGTATCTGGCCATGGAGGACTTCCGGGTCGACGTCGTCGTCGGCAAAGGTCCTGGGGCGACATCGATTCCGCTGGATGTGGCGCCGTTCACTCTGGTCGGTGCCACCACTCGGTCCGGTGCGCTGACTGGGCCGTTGCGCGATCGCTTCGGGTTCACCGCACAGATGGACTTCTACGAGCCCGCCGATCTGGAACGGGTTCTGACCCGGTCGGCGGGCATCCTCGGCATCGAATTCGAGTCCGACGCCGGCGCCGAGATCGCTCGCCGGTCGCGGGGCACGCCCCGCATCGCCAACCGGCTGTTACGGCGTGTGCGCGACTATGCGGAGGTCCGCGCGAACGGCGTCATCACGCGCGATGTCGCGAAGGCGGCGTTGGCGGTGTATGACGTCGACGAACTCGGCCTCGACCGGCTCGACCGGGCGGTGCTCACGGCACTGACCAAAAGCTTCGGTGGCGGCCCGGTCGGAGTGTCCACCCTGGCCGTCGCGGTGGGGGAGGAAGCCACCACCGTGGAGGAGGTGTGCGAGCCGTTTCTGGTCCGCGCGGGCATGATCGCGCGGACTTCCCGTGGCCGGGTGGCGACGCCGTTAGCCTGGACCCACCTCGGCATGGTGCCACCGCCGCGGGCCAGCGGACTCGGTCAGTCCGGTCTTTTTGAGTGATGGGAGCTCCGATGGTCACCGCTGCACTGATTTTCGCTGGCCTGGCCGCGCTGCTGCACGTCTACATCTGGACTATGGAGTCGCTGACCTGGACGACGCCGCGGACCCGCGCAACGTTCGGCACCAGCGCCGAGGAAGCCGAGACCACCAAACTGATGGCCCTGAACCAGGGCTTCTACAACCTGTTCCTGGCGATCGTCAGCGTCGTCGGTATCGTCGCAATCATTTTGGGGCACAACGCAGTCGGTGCGGCACTGGTGTTCGCCGGCGTCGGCTCAATGCTCGCCGCCGCGGTCGTGCTGCTGGCCTCGGCGCCGGACAAGGCGCGCGCGGCCGTGACTCAGGGAGCGTTTCCGTTGGTGGCCGTCGTGCTGCTGGTCATCGCGATCATCTGATCTCCAGGATCCGCTTTGGGTGCATGCCGTCGACCATGCCCATGAACGGCGGATGGATGCTGTAGCCGAGCATGCGGCGGATGTTCTCCGACACGGTCCGCACCGTTTCCGGAGGTGTCGACAGCGTGAAGGCCTCTTGAGGGCGCAACCACGGCTCGCAATACTGCGCGGTGACGGCCAGCCGACTCTGGTCTGCGGTGTGGTTCGCGCCGCCGCCATGCCACAGTGTGCCGACGAAGAACACCACCGACCCGGCCGGCATCACGACACTGACATGCTCGTCGTCGTCAGTGGGCTTGCGGTTGTCCGCCCAGCGGTGGCTGCCCGGAATGACCACGGTGGCACCGTTATCCGCGGTGAAATCGGTGATCGCCCAGATGGTGGCTGCGCTCAACGCCGGGCGCGGGCGCGGCACGGGATACATGCCGTCGTCGAAATGCAGGAACTGCGGGCTCTCGCCGGGGCCGATCCTGATGGCCTGCAATTGAGACAGCAGATAGTTCGGCATCAGCAGCCGGTCGAGCAGTGCCAGCACTCGCGGATGCTCGACGATCCCGGCGCAGGCGCGGGTCTTGGTCAGCAGACTGTAGGCCCGCTGAGTGTGTAAGCCTTCAAAGGCATTTCGGCCGACCGACCCGAGCAGTGGGTCTGCCGCGGCGGCGATGTCCTGGCATTGCTGCGGCGAGAGGAGGCCTTCGATGACGACGTATCCATCGCGCTCGAGCTGTGCCACGTCGGAGTCCACGTGCGCCCCTGGCGCTGCTACGGTGGCGGTCGAGCGATACGTCCCGGCGATATCGGCGTAGAGATCTTCGACCTTGTCAACACGAACAGTGTTGCGGGACATGGGTTTAGCCTTTCGCGCTTGGATGGAGGCCGACTGCGCCTGCGACGAAGGCCCACAGCTGGTCGATGACGTCAGGTGCCGGTGGGCGGGGGTCGCGGGTCAAGCACACCGCGACGACGGCGTTAGTGCCGCCGATCGTGGCTGCGGCCAGATACTCGGGGTCGCGGTCGGCCGGTATCTCGCCGTCGCGTTGTCCTTGGGCCATGTTGCGCGCACCGATCTTGCTCATCTCCTGTTGCCAGCGACTGCGCGCGGTGGCCAGCTCGCCGTCGCCGAGTCCGGCCAGGATCGCGGCAGCCACCGGCTCCCCGTAGAGGAAGTGCACCCAGTCGGCAATGCGTTGGCGCTCCCGCTCGGCCCAGGTCGGTGCGTCATACGTGCGTAGTGCGATGGAATCGGAGAAGCGTTGGTAGAACGCGTCGACGACGGCCACGAGCAGACCGGTACGGGTGCCGAAGTAGCGATATGGGAGTCCGGCGCTGACCTCTGCTCGCCGCGCGACCCCGGCGACCTCGAAGGGAGCGGCGCCGGCCAGCTCTGCCGTCGCGGCCTCGATGAGCCGTTCCCGGGCCTGGATCCCGCGCGCCGTCATCGCCGTCGTCACGACGCCATCCTAAGTTGAGTTCAACTCAATTCCAAGGATGGGTTCGGAAAGTGACAGCGCGCCGGGTCAGCTCGGGCTGACGCCGGTGCGGTAGCGAACCTGGTTGCCGCCGGCTCGTTTGGCTTCGTACATCGCCGCGTCGGCGGTGTCGACCAGCTGGGTGATCGTCGCGGCGACCGGGTGCCCGTCGATATCGGCCAGCTCCAGCGCGGCGGTACCGACGCTGGCTGTCACGCCGCCGGGTGTGGCGGCCACGGCCTCGCGCAGACGTTCGGCGCAGGAGCCGGGGTCGGTCGGCTCGGTCAGTTCGGCGACCAGGAACTCCTCGCCGCCGAGGCGGGCCACGACCGAATTCATCGCGCTGACCCGTCGCAGATTGTCGGCGACGGCGATCAGGACGGCGTCGCCGAAGCCGTGGCCGTGGACGTCGTTGATCTTCTTGAACCCGTCGAGGTCGACCATGGTGATCGCCAGCATCCGAGGCTGGGATCGGTCCGCGGCGGCGACCAGCTGCACCGCCGACTGGTAGAAGCCGCGGCGGTTACGCAGACCGGTCAACGGATCGGTGTGCGACATCAGCGCGTCGAGGGTCAGCAGGTGCAGCAGCACCTGACCGGCGAACGGAACCGCGAGCACCGCGATCGCCACACCCACCACGTGCCCGAGAGCCAGCGCGATGTCACCCTCGTCGGCCACCCGCACGGCGGCGAAGGCGGTTGCCAGTGCCGCGTTGGCCAGCGTCGCCGCCAGCAGCCGGCTGGAGTGGAACAGCGCGACGTAGCCGGCCAGCGGCGCGAAGGTGGTGCAGGCCAGCAGACCGGTGACCGGACTGCCGGCGATCAGGCAAGCGATGGTCACACACGCGTTGCCGCCGATGGCGAACAGCGTCGACTGGCGATGGGTCGGCCAGTCGGCCAGCCAGATCGTCGCCCCGCCGACGCACAGGAACGAGATCATGAGTGCGGCGGCCCGGTGCAGATCCCCCTGGGGACCCGACGGGCTGAACAACATCACGATGGGCACCACTCCGAGGACGGCGACGATCGACGCGATCATGATGCGGGCGAAGCGCTGCAGTTGGCGCGATGCGAGGTATTCGGACAACCAGCTGTACTGATCGGGCTGGCGCCACCACTGCTGGATCGACGCCACCATGCCCACGTCTTTGGTCATATGCTCCCGAACCACCCACAGCCCGCCCCCAAGGGCTGGACGTCTGAGCGGCATGTTACTGCCCGAACCTGCAGTTTGCGTGGGCTGGGACACCTCTCGCGTTGTAGCGTCGCCCTGTGAGGCGATCGCTGGCAGTGTTGTGCCTGTCTCTCGTTGCGATCACGGGGTGCGCACGCGGCGCGGCGGATCCTGCGGGGTCACCGTCAGGGCTATTCGCCGTGGGCGGCGGTCGGCAACTGTATCTGGAATGTCAGGGGAGCGGCTCGCCGACCGTCTTCATCATCCCGGGCAAAGGAAGTTACGCGCAGGCGTGGAATTATGTTGTACCGCAAGATGATCCGATCAGATCCTCGCCGTACGACATCATCGGAGAAGCACAGCTGAGGCCCAGCCCGGAGGCGGCGCAGCCCTCTGTCGCGAAGGCGACGCAGGTGTGCGCCTACGACCGGCCGAACACCCGGCCGGACGGTAACGACCAGTCCACTCCCGTACCGCAACCACACACCGTCCAGCAGGATGTCGACGACGTCGTCGCGCTGATCAATGCCGCCCACCTTCCGGGTCCCTTCGTTTTCGTGGCGCACTCCTACGGCGGACTGATCCTCGACCTGCTGGCGCGCACGCATCCCGATCTGGTGGCGGGCATCGTGATGGTCGACGGCGTTTCGGAGTATCTGCCGGGCCTCGGTACTCCGGTGCAGAACGCCGCGTGGGAGCGCGACAGTGCGCAGCCGTCGGAACCCGGGGGAGAGGGCATCCTCATCCTCGAAGCTATTGCCGCCGTGAAGGATGCGCCACCGCTTCCGAAAGTCCCGGCGATCGTGCTCAGCGCCGACAAGTTCGCGGCACCTGAAGCGCTGACTCCGGAGAACTACACGCTGGCTCAGATCCACGAAGCCAACGACATGCTGGCATCGGCACTGGGCACCACGAACGTCATCGCGACCGGCACTGGCCACAACATGATGCTGTATCAGCCGAAGTTCGTCGCCGACACCATCATCGGGATCGTCGACCAGGTCCGGCGGGCGGGCTAGCCCGTTATAGCCAACGAAATCGACACCAGGGTCGTCGATCGTCGTTGATCGCGACCCTGGTGTCGATCTCGGTTGGCCTACAGCAGACCCAGCAGCTGCAGGTCGGTCAGGTACTTGACGATGACCTCGGGCGTGACATGCGGAATGTCCTTGTCCGGGCCGACTTTCGCGTCCTGCACTGCGGCGCGGAACCGCTCGGTCGGGGCGATCGAGCCGCGGACCGGCCGCTCGGCGTGCTGATAGTTGTGCAGCAACGGCAGGAGTGAGTACTGGCGCTGGCGGTCGGGCAGTGCCCGCATCGAGGTTTCGAACCGCTGGCGCTTCGTTGCGTCCAATCAAAACTACGTTAGCAAAGCTAACGGTATTCCCCTCTGACGCTCAGCTCAGCTGTGAACTTGCTGTCCGTTGCCTGCAGCGGGCGTTGTTAGAGGCCCTTGCGACAGGGGTACCCGAGCCCCATCACGGGGATATCCCCCTGACCAAGGAGGCGTCATGAAAGACGTAGAAACCCGCATCGATACTGGTGTGGGCCGGATGGAGATCGCGCGCAGCCGTGGTGCGGCAAGTGGTTTCCTGCTCATCCTGCTGGGTGCTTGGGGCGCGCTGATTCCGTTCGTTGGTCCGTACTTCAACTTCGCCTACGACCCCGCTGTCGCGTGGACGTGGACGTCGGCTCGCGGCTGGCTGGAGGTTCTCCCCGGTGCGGTGACTGTGCTGGGTGGCGTGCTATTGCTGATGTCACGCAATCGGGCCACCGCCATGTTCGGTGGGTGGCTCGCGGTTATTGCCGGCGCATGGTTCGTGGTGGGACGGCTCTTCGCCAGCCCGTTGCAGCTCGGGGACTTCGGGTCGCCGGCGTCCAACACCATTGCCGGCCAGTTGGCGATCGAGTTGGGCTTCTTCACCGGGCTGGGAGCGTTGATCATCTTCTTCGGGGCAATGGCCCTGGGCCGGGTGTCGGTACGCAGCCTGCGTGACGTTCGTTACGCGCAGCGTCCTGTCGTCGCCGAACCGGTTGCCGTCGAGCACGATACGGCCGCGACCACCGTCATCGATGCGCCACGCCGCCATCGCGCCCCGGAGCCGGTCGAGGTCGATGACGAGCACCGGCATCGCGGCTGGCGACACATGTTCGGCGGCTCACGCCGGACGCCTGTTGCGCACTGACGCGCGATTAGGGGCCATCCGTCGCCGAGGGGGTGCGACGGGTGGCTTCTTGTGCAAGTTGCACCCGGGAGGCCACGCCGAGTTTGTGGTAGACGTGCCGCAGGTGGGACTGCACCGTTCGTGGCGAGACGAAAAGTCTTGCGGCGATGTCCTTGTTGGGTATGCCTTCGGCGACAAGGCGGACGACGTCGAGCTCGGTGGGAGTGAGTGAATCCCAGCCGGTTGATGGCCGCTTGCGCTCACCGCGACCGCGTTGCGCATAGGCGACCGCTTCATCAGTCGACAATGCTGCGCCCTCCGCCCAAGCGGTGTCGAACGCATTGTCGCCGATCGCATTACGAATAGCGTCGACGGTCGTCGCATGGTCGGCGTCAAAGGCCGTGAGGCGGACAGCACCCATTCGCTGCCTCAACGTGGCCGCTGCACCGAGGAGCCTGGCAGCTTCGTGGTGGCTGTCAGCCGCGCAACCCAGATGAGCCATGCATTCAAAGGCTTCCGGCAGGGGTGAATGCGCGGCCGTCTTGGTGGCTGCGACGAGCGCTTCATGCAGGTCGTCCTGCGCTGATCGTGACTCGCCGCAGGCGACCTTGACTCGTGCCCGGGAAGTGAGACCGACGGCGATCCAAGACCCTCTCGCCATGGAAAGGGCCGAGTCCACTACGCGACGTGCGGTCGCGAGTTCGCCTGCCGCCAAGGCTCCGTTGACCACCACGTAGGCGTTCACCGCGTTGTACAGATGCGTGATGGTCGGTAGCGCGCGTTGGCAGGCCGCCCATGCCGCCGAGATGTCGCCGCCAGCCAAGTACGCCAGGGCGACATTCGGGTGGCAGGCACTCTCGAAGTATTCGCCGATGTCGGGTGCGCCGTCGAGTGCTGCAGAAATTGCGAGCCGAGCGGCCGCCGCGTCTCCTTGATTCGACAGCACGATCGATTCGGCCATCAGCCCGGTCATTTCGGACAGGAGATCGTGGGTGGCCCTGGCCTCTGTGATGACGGTTCGCGCCTGCTCGGCAGCGGCGGGTAGGTCACCGAGTATGGAAAGGGCGCCCGAGATGTAGATGCCGCATTGATGCGCCGTCAATTGATCGCCGATAGTTCGCGCGAGTTCGCGGCCCTCCGTCGCCGACAAAACGCCCTGTAGGTCGCCGGTGACAAAAAGTGCCCGGTACGACTGACGTTCGAGTGTCTGGCTGAGCCGCCACCAATCTCCTAGCTCGCGCGCCAGCTGGGCCGCCTCGACGAAATACGGCGCAGCGTCGACTTCGTAGAGATCGACGCAGCCGCGTGCAATCAGCGTGCGAATCAACAGCGCTTGATCACCGCTTTCGCGGGCGTTCTCCAAGGCCGCTTGCACTTGTTGCACATCAGGGATGTCCAACGAGCCGTACCAGGAGTCGAGCAACGCCTTGTCGGCGAGCGCTCTGACTCGGGCTGCGGGTTGGGCCGAGTGTGCTTTCGCATCGTCGGCGAGGGCGGTGTCAAGCCACGCCAGTCCCTCGCGAATGCGGCCTTGTACGAGCCACACCGATTGCAGGAAGGTGGCGAACTCCAACGCTTTTGAGGTTTCGGCGTTCTCGCGGCTCCATGTGTATGCGGCGCGCAGGTTGTCCATTTCATTCAATACCTGCGAAATGCGCTGCTCGTGCCCGCTGGTCGCTGGAGCATCGAGCAGCGCCGCCATTGACCAGAAATGATCGCGATGAGCCGCGCGAATAGTATCGGCCTCGCCCGACTCGCCGAGTTTCTCCAGCGCGTATTGGCGCACCGTCTCCAATAGCCGGTATCGCGTAGTCCCGCCTTTGTTTTCGGCGACAACCAGTGATTTGTCGACGAGCAGGCTCAACTGATCGAGGACTTGGAAGCGTTCCACCTCGGTCATGCCTGCAACGGCCTGGGCGGCGTCGAGGTCGAATCCACCCATGAACGCGGCCAAGCGGCGAAACAGGACTCGCTCGGGGTCGGTAAGGAGTGCGTGCGACCAGTCCACCGAGGCGCGCAATGTCTGCTGCCTCCGCACAGCTGTCCGGGCACCCCCAGTGAGAAGCCGGAATCGGTCGTGGAGACTGTCGACGATTTCGTTGAGGGAAAGTGCTCGGACCCGCGCGGCAGCCAGTTCGATGGCAAGTGGCATCCCATCGAGTCGGCGACAAATTTCGATGACTGCGTCGGCATTTCGGTCGGTGGCCTTGAAGTCGGGTCGAGCCCGACGGGCACGGTCGGTGAACAACTCGACAGCTTCGTCGGCCAGCGAGAGTGACGGCACCTGCCAGTTAACCTCGCCGGCCACCATGAGGGGTTCACGGCTGGTCGCCAGGATGGTGATGCGGGAGCAGCCTGCGAGCACATTGTTGACGAGTTCGGCGCTGGCCTCCAAGAGATGCTCGCAGTTGTCCAGCACCAGCAACATTCGACGGTCACGGATGAATCGCAGCAGCGTCTCGGTAATCGAGCGGCCCGGTTGGTCCGGCAACCCGAGTGCACGAGCCACAGTCAGCGCCACCATTTCGGGATGGGTAATCGGCGCCAGATCCGCGTACCAGATGCCCTCGGGGAAGTGAGTGCTCAGTTGGGCGGCGACTTCGATGGCGAGCCTTGTCTTGCCTGCCCCGCCTGCGCCCGTCAACGTCACGAGCCGGTCGTTGGCCAGGATGGCTCGGATATCGGTGATCTGTGCGCCTCGGCCGACGAAGCTGGTGAGGTTGACCGGGAGATGAATGTCGACAACGGGATTGGCGGTCCGCAACGGCGGGAAGTCATTACGAACGTCGGCATGGCAAAGCTGTGAAACTCGAACTGGGCGCGGAAGATCCCGCAAGTTGTGGCGGCCGAGATCGTTCAACCACGCCTTGTCGGGAAGTTGGTCTTCGACCATTTCCTCTGTTGCGGCCGAGATTACGGTCTGACCACCGTGCGCCAAGTCTCTCAGCCGGGCTGTCTTGTTGATCGTGGTGCCCGCGTAGTTGCCCTCGTCCCGCACCTGCACATCACCGGTGTGTACCCCGATACGCAGCCTAATGGGCGCCAAATCCGCCCGCTGCAGGTCGAGCGCGCACGCCACGGCGTCACCGGCTCGTGAGAACGCGGCGACGAAGCTGTCGCCTTCGCCTTGTTCGACCGGACGCACGCCGTCGTGCTCCGCGACGAGCCTTGAGGCGGTCTGATCCATGCTTGCGAGGGCGAGCGTCATGGCCTCGGGCTGGGTAGCCCACAGTTGGGTCGAGCCCTCGACGTCGGCAAGCAGGAGCGTCACCGTGCCGGTAGGCAGCAGCTCGCCCATGTCCAGGTCGCTTTCGTCGGTCGCGCTCATGCTAGCTAGCTTCCCGGGCCGCGCGGGCGCATTACATCCGCCGAAAGGCGTATCCGTGCATCACGATCTGTCGCTTAAGCGATATCCGCCACAAGGCGGATGTTTTAGGGGCAGCGTGCGCCACAGTTGAAGCTATGACCGCAATCTTCGGCACTGACCACGACTTCCTCCGGATCGCCGATGTGTGCGCAACTCTGGGTGTGCCGCAGGACGACTGGGTGTTGTTCTGGCGCTGGGCCGACGAACTGCCGGACGGCAAAGCGGTCGACGAGTTGAACTCCTACGTCGACGTGCTCGTCGCGGAACGATGCGGGAGGCCGGGCGACGATGCGGTGAGTCAACTCATCGCCTCCGATATGACAGCGGATGAGATCCGCGCGTCGATTGCTGCCCTGGTGGCGAACCCGACGAACCCAGCCGAGGACCGGCTACCGTCCGCGGGCTGAGCGGTATTGCGCGTCACCTGTAGTGGTCGCCGAGATTGACGTTGTGCTGGCTTCTACTCGTATTTGTGCGGCGAAATGTTGGTTTGGGCGCAAGGGGGGACCGGGGAATGGCTCAGCCGGTGTAGGCCATCACGTGCTTGATGCGGGTGTAGTCCTCGAAGCCGTACATCGACAGGTCCTTGCCATGCCCGGAAGCCTTGTAGCCGCCGTGCGGCATCTCGGCGACGAGCGGGATGTGGGTGTTGATCCACACACAGCCGAAGTCCAGCGCATTGGACACCCGGATCGCGCGCGAGACGTCCTTGGTCCACACCGAGGACGCCAGCCCGTACTCGGTGCCGTTGGCCAAGCGAAGAGCCTCGTCCTCGTCGGCGAACGACTGCACGGTGATCACCGGGCCGAAGATCTCCTCCTGGACCTGACGGTCATCTTGGCGCAGGCCGCCGATCACCGTCGGCTCTACGTAGAAACCCTTGTTGCCCTGGCGATTTCCGCCCGCGGCGATCGTCGCGTGCGATGGCACGTCGGCCAGGAAGCCGAGCACCCGGTCGAGCTGGTTGGGGTTGTTGACCGGCGGCACCCAGGCGTCCTCGTCGTCGGCCGGGCGCCCGAAGGTGGTGGCCGCGCCCCTGGCCTGTTCGGCCAGTGCGGCGGTCAGCTCTTCGGCGACGCCGGCGCGGGCCAGCACCCGGGTGGCCGCGGTGCAGTCCTGCCCGGCGTTGAAGTAGCCGGCGGTCGCGATTCCTTCTGCGGCAGTGGCGATGTCGGCATCGTCGAACACGATGACCGGCGCCTTGCCACCCAGCTCGAGGTGGGTGCGCTTGAGATGCCCACCGGCGCTGACTGCGACCGCGCGACCGGCGGCGACCGATCCGGTGATCGACACCATCTGCGGGGTCGGATGCGCGACGACGGCAGCGCCCGTCACCCGGTCGCCGCACACCACGTTGAGCACCCCGGGCCCGAAGTGCTTGGCGGCGATCTCGGCCAGCATCACGGTGGTCACCGGGGTGGTGTCGCTGGGCTTGAGCACGACGGTGTTGCCCGCGGCGATGGCCGGACAGAACTTCCAGATCGCCATCATCATCGGGTAGTTCCACGGGGCGACCTGCCCGATCACCCCGACCGGCTCGCGACGGATCCACGAGGTGTGGTCAGCCAGGTACTCACCGGCCGACTTGCCCTCCAAAATCCTTGCCGCACCGGCGAAGAACCGGATCTGGTCGACCATCGGAGGGATCTCCTCGGCCGCCGTCACATGGTTGGGCTTACCAGTGTTGCGGCCCTCGGCGGCCACCAGGTCAGCGGCCGCCTCTTCGATGTCGTCGGCGAACGCAAGCAGCGCCTTCTGCCGGTGCGACGGTGTCGTGCGCTTCCAGTCGGCGAACGCCGCGGCCGCGGCTCGATAGGCGTTGTCGATGTCCTGCTCGTTGGAAATCGGTGCGGTGCCGTATTTTTCGCCGGTGGAGGGGTCGACGATCGGCATGGTGCCGCCGCTGACCGAGTCGACGAGCTCGCCGTTGATGAAGTTCTTGACCGTTGTCATCGCGGTCCGCCTCAGAGATCGGCGAGGATCGCGGCCAGCACTCCGAGCCCTTCGAGCAGCAGCTCGTCGCTAATCGTCAACGGCGGCAGGAAACGCAGCACGTTGCCGAAGGTGCCACAGGTCAGCACCAGTACGCCCTGGGCGTGCGCCTTGGCCGCCAGGTTCTTGGTGAGGTCCGGATCCGGTTCGCCGGTACCGGATTTCACGAGTTCGACGGCGATCATCGCGCCGCGACCGCGGACGTCGCCGATCCGGTCGTCGTCGGCCTGGATCCGGCCGAGCTTGTCCTTCATCACCGCTTCGATCTGCTTGGCGCGCGCCACCAGCCCGTCGAGCTCGATGGTCTCGATGGTGGCGAGCGCGGCCGCGCAGGCCACCGGGTTACCGCCGTACGTGCCGCCGAGGCCGCTGACGTGTGGGGCGTCCATGACGTCGGCGCGGCCGGTCACCGCCGCCAGCGGCAGGCCGTCGGCAATGCCCTTGGCGGTCACGATCAGGTCGGGCTCGATGCCCTCGTCTTCGCAGGCGAACATCGCGCCGGTCCGAGCGAAACCGGTCTGCACCTCGTCGGCGATGAACACGACGTTGTTATCGGAGCACCAGGCCCGCAGCGCGGGCAGGAACCCGGGCGCGGGGACGATGAAGCCGCCCTCGCCCTGGATCGGCTCGATGACGACTGCGGCCAGGTTCGCCGCCCCGATCTGCTTGTCGATCACGGTCAGCGCCCGCTCGGCGGCCAACTCGCCGTCGGTGGCCCACTCCTTGTCGATCAGGCCGTCGCGATACGGGTAGGACATCGGGGCGCGGTAGACCTCCGGCGCGAACGGGCCGAAGCCGCTCTTGTAGGGCATCGACTTGGCGGTCAGCGCCATCGTCAGGTTGGTGCGCCCGTGATAGGCGTGATCGAAGGCCACCACCGCGGTCTTGCGGGTGTAGGCGCGCGCGATCTTGATCGCGTTCTCCACCGCTTCGGCACCGGAGTTGAACAGCGCCGAACGCTTCTCATACGAGCCGGGGGTGAGGCGGTTGAGGTGCTCGGCGACGGCGATGTACTCCTCGTACGGCGTCACCATGAAGCAGGTGTGGGTGAAGTCGGCGACCTGCGCGCGTACCGCCTCGACCACCCGCGGCGAGGAGTTGCCGATCGTCGTGACGGCGATCCCCGAACCCAGATCGATCAGCCGGTTGCCGTCGACGTCCTCGATGATCCCGCCGCCGGCGCGCGCGGCATAGATCGGCATCGTGACGCCGACCCCGTGCGACACCGCGGCGACCCGGCGTTTGGACAACTCGAGGGATGCGGGGCCGGGGATGTCGGTGACGAGTTTGCGGCTCTGCTCGAGGGTGGTCACTTCTGTTCTCCTAGACGAAGGTGGCACGAACGCAGCGGGCCATCCGAGCCTAGTCGGGTGACGGCGCGACGCAACGGAAAACCCGGTTCGAGGGCGGTATTGATAGTGGATTACGTCGTCACCAGAGGAAAATTCGACGTAATCGGTTGGCAGCTAGCCGGCGTTGAGCGAGAACGGCGCTCCGTCGATCCGGTCGACGGTCGTGAAGGATTCGACGGGTTGGCGGGTGAGCCTCCGGGGCTGGCGAATCGGGTGGCCGAGCGCGATCACCGCCGCCAGCACCAACGGATCGTCGGCGGCCAGAAGCTGCTTCACCTCGTCCTCGGCCCGGATGAGCATGGTCGTCAGGACGCCGCCGAGGCCCTCGGCCCGCGCGGCCAGCAAGATGCTCCACGCGAACGGGTAGACCGACGCGCCGCCGGCCAGCGAGTAGCGGTCGAGGTCTCGATCCACCGCGGCGAGTTGGGACAGATCGGCGAACAGCGCCAGCAGCACGGGGACCTCGTCGAGGTGCGCGGCCATTCCGCCGACCACGGTGTCGGCGCCGGCCCCGGCGGCCAATGCGGCCGCCTCCTCGTCGCGGTCGTTGACCGGTGACCATGGCCGCAGCCCGGCCGCCGTCAACGTCAGATAGTCCACCCAGGGGGATAGATAGAGGTCACGCATCCGGGTCCGAATCGCGCGGTCCTTGACTACCACCACCCGCCAGGCCTGCGCATTGGCGCCGCTGGGGGCGAAACGCGCGGTGTCCAGGATGTGCGCCAGCACGGCGTCGTCAATCGGCTCATCGGTGAACTCGCGCACCGAGCCGGTGCTGCGCAACGTGTCGATCAGGTCCATCTGACCATCTTCCATCGACGGTGCCGGTCGGAGCCGAACCAAGACAATGGCAGACTGGGCAGCTATGAAGCGCGTGACCGGATGGTCGCGGAGCGCTGACCCAGCACCCGATACGAAAGAATCGTGCCGCCATGGACCTGCTCGTCTTCCTGCCCCTGATCGTCATCATGGGCGCATTCATGTATTTCGCCTCGCGACGCCAGCGCAAGGCCATGCAGGCCACGATCGACCTGCACGAGTCCCTCGCTGTCGGCGACGAGGTGACCACCACCTCCGGTTTGCACGCCACCATCACCGCGATCACGGACGACACGGTTGACCTCGAAATCGCTCCCGGCGTCGTGACCACCTGGCTGAAGCTGGCGGTCCGCGAGCGCATCGTGCCCGACGTGGCCGACGACGAAGCGGCCGACGACGTGGAGTCCGGAGCCACCGAAATCACCGGCAGCGACGCGGACCGACTCACCAAAGACTGATCGCCAGGCACACCACGTACCCTCTAGCGGGAGCTCAGAGGACCGCTAAGCGAGAAAGCTAGGAGAGACAACAACGTGGCATCGTCTTCGGCGCCGGTGCATCCCTACCGCTGGCTGGCGCTGTTCCTGGTCCTGCTGATCGGGGTCTACCTACTTGTCTTCCTCACCGGAGACAAGAAATCGAGCCCCAAGCTGGGCATCGACCTGCAAGGCGGCACCCGCGTCACGCTGACTGCGCGCACCCCGGACGGCTCCAAGCCCACCCGTGATGCGCTGAACCAGGCGCAACAGATCATCGGCGCCCGCGTCAACGGTCTCGGCGTGTCCGGCTCCGAGGTCGTTATCGACGGCGACAACCTCGTCATCACCGTTCCCGGCAACGACGGCAACGAGGCACGCAACCTGGGCCAGACCGCCCGGCTGTTCATCCGCCCGGTGATCGGCCAGCCGATCCCGATCGACGCCATCAAACAGCAGATGCAGGCCGCGGGGGCCAGTGGCGCGGCGCCACCCGGGACACCTGCACCCGGCGGCGCACCGCCCCCCGGGGCGCCCGCGCCCGGGGGAGCGCCACCACCTGC
>JAHFVD010000131.1 GCA_023264735.1 Mycobacterium sp.
CACAAGCCCTCCCTTTCGCTGTTGGGATCAAGACAAGCCGGGAGGCGTTACTCGACCGTGTCATGGGCGTAGCACTCGTATTGCGCCACATCGGGCATTGACAGATCATCGAACGTGCGTTCGAATAGGTGAGTGCGGTGGAGCGGCCAGGGGATAGCGGTCGATGACGGTGCGCTGCCCGGACTGCAGCGCATCGGCCTGGTGCGCAGTGTTCGCACGCCGCAATTCGAGGGCATCACGTTTCACGAGGTGCTGTGCAAGTCGGCGTTGAACAAGATTCCCGCCGCCTCGATGCTGCCGTTCCGGTTCACCGTCAACGGCTATCGCGGTTGTTCGCACGCCTGCCGATACTGCTTTGCGCGGCCCACCCACGAATATCTCGAGTTCGACCCGGGTGCGGATTTCGACAGCCAGATCGTGGTGAAGACCAACGTCGTCGACGTGCTGCGCCGTGAGCTCGGCCGCGCGTCCTGGCGCCGGGAAACGGTGGCGCTGGGCACCAACACCGATCCCTACCAACGGGCCGAGGGGCGCTACGCGTTGATGCCGGGCATCATCGGTGCGCTCGCAGGCTCGGGCACACCGCTGTCGATCCTCACCAAGGGCACGCTGCTGCGGCGGGATCTGGACTTGATCACCGATGCGGCGCAACAGGTTCCGGTGTCTGTCGCGATCTCACTGGCGGTCGGTGACCCCGATCTGCACCGTGATGTCGAACCCGGCACGCCGTCGCCGCAGGCCCGGCTCGGGCTCATTGCCGCAGTGCGTGACGCCGGTTTGGACTGTCACGTGATGGTCGCGCCGGTGCTGCCGCACCTGACCGACTCCGTCGAGCATCTCGACAGCCTGCTCGGCCAGATCGCGGCGGCGGGCGCCACCAGTGTCACGGTGTTCGGGCTGCACCTGCGCAGTTCGACGCGTGGCTGGTTCATGACCTGGCTGGCGCGATCACATCCCGAACTCGTTGCGCCCTACCGCCAGCTGTACCGGCGCGGCGCCTACCTGCCGCCCGAGTACCGCGACATGCTGCGAGCCCGGGTAACGCCGCTGGTGGCAATGCATCGCCTGGCCGGCGATCACCGGCCGTTCACTCCGGCCGCGCCGCCCGCCGCCGCCGAACCCGAGCCGCAGCCAACGCTTTTCTGAAAGATATTCAGCGGAAACGCGCGCCTGGGTTGGCTATCATCCGCAGATCAGGTCGCGATCGTGCGATTTGCGCGACGCGTAGCAAGTGGAGAATCAGCGGGGCGTGGTCATGGACGTCGAAGGTACTGGCGTTGTGGGCACCTCAAAAACCCGAATCCAAGGTTCTCCGATCTAAAGCGACTCGCAAACCTGGGGGTCAGCGATAGCCCTGGGGCCAGCGACAGACGGTATAAGCGTGTTCATGCCGATGCGTACGGCGACAGTGCAAATGTCAATGTTGATGGGCTTTTTCACATAGGCCCCGCGCCGAAGGATGTGGGTCCGCTTGCGGCAGCGACGATCGAGACGTTAGGCGAGGTTGTTAGTGCCTTGGCTCGACGGGCCGACCGATACATGCGCTGGCGTGTTCTCGCGGAACTGTCGCTCAATAGTAGTTGAGGGTCAGCGATGTTGGCAGCTGAAAGCCCTTGGCGCGTCAGCGTCCTTTTAGTGCGGCGAGCCTGTAGTTATCGACACCGTCACTCGCGATTCGGCGCGATAACTACAGCCTGGGCGGAGAACTAGCCGCCCCCGCGCTTGACCTGATTGAACGGCACACCTTTGTCGGCGGCGAGTTCGCGCGGGAAGCCGAGAATGCGCTCGCTGATCACGTTGCGGGCCATCTCACTGCTACCGCCGCCCAGCGAGCCGGTCTGTCGCGAGAGATACCGCACCCCGATATCCAGAATGTCGGACAGCTCGCCACCCTCGTCGACCACTCCGGCGGTGCCGGCGATCGCCAGTGCGGTGTCGACTTCGAGTTCGGTTGTCTCGGCGTGGAACAGGCGGATCAGCGTGCCGGCATTGGGCGGCAATGTGCCGTTGCCGATCGCGCTTCCGACGTGCTCGATCAGCTGCTCCTTGACGATCCGGCGCACCAGCGCGCGACCGGCGAGACTCTGCACTCCGGGGTCGGCGCCCTGCCCGGTGCGCTCGGCCAGCGTGACGTGATCCGGCGGCATCTCTTCGGCGTTTTCCGCGCCGGTTCCGCTGGCGAATTCCGATCCGCCGCCGACCGCACGACGTTCGTGGAACAGCTGACGGGAAGCCACTTCCCAGCCCTTGTTGACCTCGCCGACCACGGCGTCGTCATCGAGCTCGAGGCCGTCGAAGAACTCCTCGCAGAATTCCTCGTTACCGTTGACCTCTTTGATCCGGCGCATGGTGATTCCGGGGGAGTTCAAGGGCACCAGGAACATGGTCAGGCCCTCGTGCTTGGGCACGGTCCAGTCGGTGCGGGCCAGCATCAAACCGTAGTCGGCGGCGAACGCACTGGTGCTCCACGTCTTCGCGCCGTTGACCACCCACTTATCGCCGCGGCGATCGGCGCGGGTGATGACGCCGGCCAAATCGGAGCCGCCGCTGGGTTCGCTCAGCAGCTGGCAGAGCACCTCATCGCCGCGAATGGCGGCCGAAATGCGTTCGCGTTTCTGGGCTTCGGTGCCCATGTCCAGGATCGTCGCCGAACAGATGGTCAGCGATGGCACATTGAGGATCAGCGGCATCTCATACGCGCGGCACTCGAGGTCGAACGCCCTCTGGTAGGAGTAGTCCAGGCCCTGTCCGCCGTATTCGCGGGGGAAGCAGATACCGGCGAAACCGCCCTCGTACAAGCGCTTTTGCAGGTTCTGAGCGCGGTCCCACGAGGGTTGTTCGGCACGCACCGCGAACGGCGGGTGCTCCGGGTCGATCGGCGTCATGTTGGCCGCCAGCCAGGTACGGGCCCGCTCGGCAAATTCGGCGACCGACTCAGTGGCCGTCGAGGTCGCGGTATCGGTCATGCCGAAGCCTCCTGTCGCACGGTCTTGGCGCTCAACGCGTACACCGCGCGGTGGTGATCGTCAGGTGAGCCGTAGAGCGCGCGGTAGAGCTCGGTGCGACGCAGGAACAGGTGCAGGTCGTGCTCCCAGGTGACGCCGATCCCGCCGTGCAGCTGCACGCAATCCTGTAGCATCACCGGGGCTCGTTCGGCCACATAGGCTTTGGCGACACTGACCAGTTTTGTCGCGTCTTGCGAGCGGGCCGACACCGCCGCCACCGCGCCCGCGGTGGTCGCCCGGCACGCCTCGAACCACATCTTCATATCGGCGAGCCGATGCTTGAGCGCCTGGTAGGACGCCAATGGTCTGCCGAAGCTATGGCGATCGAACATCCACTGCGTCGTCATCGCCAGCACAGTTTCCAGAATCCCGACGATCTCCGCGCACTGCAGCACCAACGCGACCTGGCGCTGCCGCTCGATGATCGCCGGTGTCTGCGCGGCGTCACCAACCGCTGCGGCCTCGTCGACCTCGGCGCCGTCGAATTCCACTCGGGCATAACGCTTCACCATGTCGACGGAGCGCTGCTCGGTGACTGTGGCCCGGTCGGCGGGGACCAGAAATTGGCGAGGACTGCCGTCCAAATCGGCGACCACCAGGAAGACACCGGCTTCGGTGCCCGCCTCGACCCGGTCCTTCACCCCGTCGAGGCGGTAGCCGGACTCGGTGCGCGTCGCGGTCACCCCCGGCTGCAACGGGGACAGCGGCCGGCGCGGTTCGTAGACCGCCCAGGACGCCACCAGTTCGCCGGACACCAGCGCATCGATGGTGTCTTCATGACCACCGGGAGCCTCGACCAGACCCGCCAGCACGATGCTGACCGGATGCAGCGGTCCCGGTGCGACGCTGTGGCCGATCTGTTCGGCCACCAGGGCGAGATCGGCCAAACCGTCACCCGAAACACTGCCGCCGCCAAGCTCTTCCGGCACCAGCAGGCTGGCCCAGCCGAGCTCGGCCGCCCGCTGCCACCACGCGCTGTCGAAGGAGATGTCCGCGGCGTGCAGCTCCCGCACCCGGCTCAGCGACGCCTCCTTCTCCAGGAAGGCCTGCGTCGTCGACGCAAACAGCAGTTGTTCGGGATTGGCGACATCTGTCATAGAGCCAGTCCAGCCTGTTCAGTCGTGGTGGTCAGTCGAATCGGGTCAGGCGATGACGAGCGCGGGCACGTCGGGCTTGTGGACCGACTCGTTGGGGACCTTGAACAGGTCGACCAGGTTGCCGCCCATGACCTTTCGCTGGCCTTCCTCGTCGAGGCCCTGGGCGACCAGGTCGTCGACAAGGTTGATCGGGTTGGCCAGCCCCTCCGGGTGCGGCCAGTCCGACCCGAAGATGATGCGGTCGATACCGCACAGCTCGGCCATCTTCTTGAAGTCGTCCTCCCAGAACGGCGCCACGTAGACGCCGCGCCGGAACGCCTCGATGGGGTTCTCGGGGAACTCCTGCGGCATCTTCGAGTAGACGTCTTTGAACTGGTAGAAGAGGTAGGGCACCCAGGACGCGCCGTTCTCGATGGACAGGATGCGCAGATCCGGGTTGCGGGTCAGCGCGCCGTGGCACACCAGGGCCGCCATCGTGTCCTCGATGGGCCGCTTGCCCATCGCGACCATCCGGAACGACGTCGGCTTGAACGGCAGGAACTCGTCGGCGGGCTCCCAGTCGTTGAGGTACTCGGCGTAGCCGCTGTCCGAGGCGTGCATACACACCGGGATGCCGGCTTTGACGCAGGCGTCCCAGAACGGATCGAACTCGGGCAGGCCCATCGAGCGGGTGCCGCGGAAGCCTGCGACGGGAGCCGGGCGCACCAGCACGGTCTTGGCGCCGCGCTCCAGGCACCATTCGAGCTCCTCGAGCGCACGGTCGACGATGCTCAGGTTGATGACCGGGGTGGAGAAGATCCGGCCCTCGTAGTTGAACTGCCAGGTCTCATACATCCACTGGTTGAGCGCGTGGACGATGTCCAGGATCAGCTCGGGATCGTCCTTGAGCCGCTCCTCGACCAGGCTGGCCAGGGTCGGGAACATGATCGTGTAGTCCAGGCCCAGGCCGTCGAGTACCTCGAGGCGTGCCTCGGGGTTGCGGAACGCGGGGATGGCCTTCATCGGCTTGCCCATGACCTCGCGGTAGCTCTTGCCGCCGCTGCCGTGCCGGAAGTACTCCTCCTGGGCGCCGGGGCGGGCGACGACTTCGAAGGTCGGGTTGGGGATGTAGTCGCTGATGTGGTTGCGCACCACGATCTTGGTGCGGCCCTTGACGTCGATGTAGTCGATGACGCCCTTCCGGTTGTCCGGCAGGAATTGCGTCAGCGCTTCCTGGGGCTCGTAGAAGTGGTTGTCGGCGTCGAATACGGGATAGGGAAGCTCGCGCGAGGGCATGGCCGCCTCCAGAGAGTCTAATTGGTCGATAACGGTAATGACGTTACCACGTAGGTAGCCGGTCTAACACCCCGGCCGAAAAAGGCCTATCTACCAGCGTAAATAGGTCAGGGGAGCAGGCCGCGCACGCAGAAGTCGTAGATGTGCGCTCCGTTGATGGGCACGCCGTTGAGTTCGGCGCCCAGGCTGCGCAGCCGCATCGCTCCGAGGACCGCCTGCATGATGAGCGCCGCGGTGGTCTCGGACTGCAGATCGGGCCGGAACGTGCCCTCGCCCTTGCCGCGTTCGAGGATCTCGCCGATCAACTGATGCAGCGGCGAGAGCACCCGGGAGTACTCCTTGGGCAGGGTCTCGGCGAGGTGATCGTTGTAGTAGGTCAGGCCGCGGTTGATGCTGTCCTGTTTGGTGGTTTCGGCCGGGGTGCAGATCCGGTCGATCAGCAGCTTCATCGCCTCGGCGGCGGGCAGGCCGTCGGTCTCTTTGCGCCACACCTTGGTGGATTCGGCCATGATGGTGTCGATCAGCGCCAGCAGCAGCTCGTCTTTGGTCGTGAAGTGCTGGTAGAACGACCGCAGTGAGGTCTTCGAGCGCTCAACGACTTCCAGAACCGTGAAGTCGGTGCGGCCGGTCTCGGCCAGAATCGACAGCGCGGACCGCATGAAGCGGCTCACTCGGGAGTCCGGATCGGCGGTCATCGCGTCGGGCGATCGTTCGTTGGCCTTGACCATCGGGTCAGCTTATCGGTCGGGTTACAGTGACGAGAATGACGTTACCGTCTTGGAACACGACGAGGTGAGGGAACACGTGGCTTCGAATTCTGGCGAGAGCCTTTGGACAGTGGCGCGCCTGCTCGAGCTCTTCGACATCGAGGCCGAGAGCCAGGATCGCTTCATCGCCCCGACCGGTATCGCCGACGCCGACGAGCGCCAGGTCGTGGAGGGCACCCAGGTTCTCGCCCAGGCCATCGTGGCCGCGGCAAAGCGCTTCGAGGGCAAGTCAATTCGCTCGGTGCACAGTGTGTTCGCCCGCGCGGTGCTGGTGGGGCCGCCGGTGGTGCTCGACATCGACGTCGTCTCCGAGGGGCGTTCCACCGCCACCGCCTTCATCACCGCCTCGCAGAACGGCAAGCGCGCCATGACGTTCACGGTGCTCGCCGATGTGCCCACCCCTGACGTGATCCGCCACCACCTGCCGCGCCCCGAGGTGGCCGGGCCGGATCAGTCCAACGTCTGCGAAATGCCGATGGACGGACGGCAGGTCAAGCTGGTCGACGTCGTCGATATCAACAGCCCCGACGAGGTGGGCCCGCCCGAGGTCTACGCATGGCTGCACTACGAGCCCATCCCGACGCGCGATGACCTGGCCAAGGCCCTGATCGCGTACTTCACCGGGCATCTGGGCATCTCGACGACGATGCGCGCGCACGCCGGGATCGGCACCGCGCAGTCGCACTTCACCGTCTCGACCGCGCCGATGACGGTCACGGTGAGCTTCCACGAGCCGGTCAGCTGGAGCGGTTGGCTGCTCTACACCCACGAGAGCACGCAGGTCGGTGCGGGCATGTCCTACATCCGCGGGGCGATCCACACAGAAGAGGGCGAGCTGATCGCCTCGTTCACCCAGGACGCGTTGATCCGCCCACTACGGGTTACCGACAACGCGATCGCCGCCGAAGCCCGGATCTGACGCGATGAGCCTGGTCGCCGGGCGTGCTCCACTCGGTCCTGATCGGGCCGGCTGGTTCTCCGCGCCTGTGGCCGAGCCGATCGTCTACGTCGAGCCCCATCCGCGGCGGGTTCAGGCGGTGCGCGACGGGCAGCTGGCCATCGACACCGAGAACGCGCTGATGGTTCACCGCGCCGGGGCACCGTTGAGCTACGTCTTCCCGGTCGGTGAAACAGCTGATCTGCCAACCGAACCCGAAGAGGTCGCACCCGGCTATGTGCGGGTGCCGTGGGACGCCGTCGATACCTGGCTGGAGGAGGGGCGCACCCTGGTGCACTATCCGCCCAACCCGTATCACCGCGTCGACTGCCGGCCCGCTCGGCGGCGGCTGCGCGTCGAGGTCGCGGGCAGCGTGCTGGTGGACACCGACGACACCGTGATCGTGTTCGAGACATCCTTGGCGCCAAGGCTTTACGTCGCACCCGAGCATGTGCGCACCGATCTGCTGCGCCCCACCGCCACGTCGAGCTACTGCAACTACAAGGGATATGCGACCTACTGGGCCGCTGGCGACGTCGAGGACGTGGCCTGGAGCTACGGCGATCCGCTACCCGAAACCAGGCCCATCGCAGGCTATTTCAGTTTCGACCCGGAGCGGGCCCACGTCGCTGCCGAGCTGCCTAGCCCAGATCGCGCGCCTTGAACGTGTCGCACTGCTTGGGGTCGCCGGTCTGATAGCCGGTGGTGAACCACTTCTGGCGCTCGGCCGACGAACCGTGCGTCCACGCCTCGGGGTTCACCCGCCCGGTCGCCTGCTTCTGAATCCGGTCGTCACCCACCGATGCCGCCGCCGACAGCGCGTCGGCAATGTCCTTATCGGTCAACGGTTGTAGGTAGGTGACGTCGGTGCCGGGCTGTTTGGTGATCGCGGCGTAGTGCGCCCACACCCCGGCGTAGCAGTCGGCCTGCAGTTCGGTGCGGACACTGCCGCCGGTCGCGCCCTGTGCGCCCTGCTGGGCGCGGCCCAGCACGCCGAGCAGATCCTGGACGTGGTGTCCGTATTCGTGGGCCACCACGTACTCCTGCGCCAACGGCCCACCGCTGGAACCGAATTGGTCGGTGAGTACCTGGAAGAAGTCGGTGTCGAAGTACGCGGTCTGATCGACCGGGCAGTAGAACGGCCCGACATCACTGGTCGCCGGTCCGCAGCCGGTCTGCACCTGATTCTTGAACAACATCATCTTGGGCCGGGTATAGCCCTTGAGCAGGTCGGTCCACACGCCGTCGACGGAGTTGCCGGTGGCCACCACCCGGCATTCGACGTACTGGTTGGCGTCGGCGCCGGTCTTGCATTTGCTCAGGTCGTAGCCAGATTGTTCGGCACCGGGCGGCAAGGTCTGCTGCGGTGTGGTGACCTGACTGGGATCGATGCCGAGGAACACCGCCAGCAGCACCACCACCAGGCCGCCGAGACCACCGCCGATCGCGATGCCCCGGCCGCCGCCCCCGCCGGTCGAGGTGGTGCTCGTGTCGATCTGCATACCCTCGTTGAAGGTCATGGCCACTCCTCGAGATCGGCACTCCAGCGCAGACTTCCCGGCTCGTTCACCTTGCCACACTACGATCGCGCCGTGACCGTCGTCGCGGATCCCTCGACCGTGGTTTACACCTCGCTGGGTGCCGTGTGCGGTGCGACCGAGCACGGCGTCCGGGTCTGGCGCGGCATTCCCTACGCCGAGCAACCCGTCGGCGACCGCCGGTTCCGGGAGCCCATCCCACTGCAGCCGTGGTCGGGCGTGCGCGACGCCACCGAGTTCGGGCCGATGCCCCCACAGGGCCGCTCGTTCGTCGGCGGCGGACGCGACGACCCGAAGATCCGCGACGAAGCCTGCCTGACCCTCACGGTGTGGGCGCCTCACACGGACACGCCGCTGCCGGTCATGGTCTGGATTCCCGGCGGCGCTTTCGTCTACGGCGCCGGGCAGTTACAGCTCTACAACGGCTCGCGGCTGGCCGCCAACGGCGACGTCGTGGTGGTCAACGTGACCTACCGGCTCGGGGTGTTCGGCGGGTTCGAACTCGGCGACCTCGGTGCCGGTTTCGCCGACAACCTGTGTCTGCGGGACCAGATCGCGGCGCTGCAGTGGGTGCAGGACAACATCGCCGCGTTCGGCGGAGACCCGCAGCGCGTCACCATCTTCGGTGAGTCCGCTGGAGCGACGTCGGTGCTGGCGCTGCTGGCCAGCCCGGCCGGTGAAGGCCTGTTCGCCCGCGCGATCGCACAGAGCCCGGCGCTGCCGCTGATCGCCGACCGCGCCACCCGGGCGCGGCGGGCACACGAGTTCGTCGACATCGTGGGTTCGGATCCGGCGGCGTTCCCGGTTCTGCCGCAGCGGGTGCTGCGCCGCGCGGCCGGGGAGATCCAGCGCCGCAGTGTGGCGACCAGCCCGACACTGGCCTACGGCCTCACCTATGGGGTGGACCTGCTGCCGCGACATCCGATCGAGGCCGCGCGGGCCGGTGAGGTCAACCGGGTTCCGCTGATCGTGGGGACCAACAGCCACGAGGCGTCGATGTTCGCCTGGGCCAAGCCGCCCATGCTGCCGACCACGCTTGAGAGCATCGACGCGTACTTCGACCGGGTGGCGCCCGACGCCCGCGACCGGGTGCTCGCCGGTTATCCCGAGTACCCGCGCCGGCGCTCGCAGATCGCGGTCGGTTCTGACGTGATGTTCGGGGCGCCGACCTGGGCGTTCGCCGACGCCTACAGCCCGCACGCGACCACCCACGTCTACCGGTTCGACCACACCACCTGGACCTTGAAGATGCTGGGGCTCGGTGCCACCCATGGCAGCGAGATCGTGCACATCCAGCACAGCTACGGCTCGTATCTGGGCCGCAAGCTGCATCCGTTGGGGCGGCGGGTGCAGCCCGCGGTGGGCCGCCGGATGCAGCGCACCTGGCTGAATTTCGCCACCCACGGCGCGCTCGACGACTGGCCCCGCTACGACACCGCGCGGCGGCGCACCCGGGTCATCCAGTCCAACCGCGACGTTTCCGTCGACGACCCGGACGTGCAGCGCCGCGAAGCCTGGCTGGGTCTGTACTAGCCGTAGTGCTTGTCGGTGTACCGCCGCAGGTTGGCCAGGAACCACTTGAACGACAGATTCATCAGCGGTCCGCCCACCACCAGACCCACCCGGGCCGGGCCGTTCGCCTTCTGCGTCAGCGTCCAGGTCAGCCGGCAGCCGCCCGGGGTCTCGACCACGGTGTATTCCTCGGCGAACGCGGCGACCACCTTGTTCGAGCAGGTGTTGAACCGAAATGCCATGTAGCGGAACGGTTCCCAGGCCAGGAACTCCTCGTCGCCGACCAGCCCACCGAGCATGTCCACGGTGCGGGTGGTGCCGACGCTGTAGGGCTTCGGGCTGGTCCAGGTGACCTTGGTGATGACTTTCGCCCACTGTGGCCAGGCCTGGGCGTCGGCGAGGACGTCGAAAAGCTGCTCGGGCGTGACGGCGAGGTCCACGCTGTTGGAGAAGCGGAACGGCGCGGTCTTGATCCAGTCCAGGTCGACGCGCTCACAGGGATACATCGTGGTCATCGGGCTACCTCCGTGGGAGACCATACACCGACGTGACGAATGTCCGGTCGGGTCCACCTCATAGACTGATCCCTCGATTTCCGTTCCTTGTTTCTCTAGATCCCAGGGAGTTTTCAGTGCTGCGCAGTCACGCCGCTGGTTCGTTGCGAGCCTCCGACGCCGGACAGACGGTCACGCTGGCCGGCTGGGTGGCGCGCCGGCGCGACCACGGCGGCGTCATCTTCATCGATCTGCGCGATTCGTCCGGGACGTCCCAGGTGGTCTTCCGCGACGCCGACGTGCTGGCTCAGGCGCACCGGCTGCGCGCCGAGTTCTGCGTCGCCGTCACCGGTGTGGTCGAGGTTCGCCCCGAGGGCAACGCCAACGCCGAGATCCCGACCGGTGAGATCGAAGTCAACGCGACGTCGCTGACGGTGCTGGGGGAGAGCGCCCCGCTGCCGTTCCAGCTCGACGAACACGCCGGCGAGGAAGCCCGGCTGAAGCACCGGTACCTGGACCTCCGCCGCGAGAACGGCCCCGGCGCGGCAATCCGGTTGCGCTCCAAGGTCAATGCCGCTGCCCGCGGGGTACTGGCCGGCCACGACTTCGTCGAGATCGAAACCCCGACGCTGACCCGCTCGACGCCGGAGGGTGCGCGCGACTTCCTGGTTCCGGCGCGGCTGCAGCCCGGCTCGTTCTACGCGCTGCCACAGAGCCCGCAGCTGTTCAAGCAGCTGTTGATGGTGGCGGGCATGGAGCGCTACTACCAGATCGCCCGCTGTTATCGCGACGAGGATTTCCGTGCCGACCGCCAGCCGGAGTTCACCCAGCTGGATATGGAGATGAGTTTCGTCGACTCCGACGACGTCATCGCAGTCTCAGAAGAGGTCCTCAAGGCGCTCTGGGCACTGATCGGCTACGACCTCCCGACGCCGATCCCGCGGATCAGCTATGCCGATGCGATGCGGCGGTTCGGCTCCGACAAGCCGGACCTGCGTTTCGCCGTCGAACTCGTCGAGTGCACCGAGTACTTCACCGACACGCCGTTCCGGGTGTTCCAGGCGCCCTATGTCGGCGCCGTCGTCATGCCCGGTGGGGCGTCGCAACCGCGCCGGACCCTGGACGGCTGGCAGGAATTCGCCAAACAGCGCGGGCACAAGGGGCTGGCCTATGTGCTCATCGGCGAGGACGGCGAGCTGAGCGGGCCGGTGGCCAAGAACCTGTCCGACGCCGAGCGCGACGGGTTGGCCGCCCATGTCGGCGCCAAGCCGGGGGACTGCGTGTTCTTCGCGGCAGGCACGGCCAAGGGCGCCCGCGGGCTGCTCGGCGCGACACGCATCGAGATCGCCAAACGCCTGGACCTGATCGACCCGGCGGCGTGGGCGTTCACCTGGGTGGTGGATTGGCCGCTGTTCGAGCCGGCTGACGAGGCCACCGCCTCCGGTGACGTCGCCGTCGGCTCGGGTGCCTGGACCGCGATGCACCACGCGTTCACCTCACCGCAGCCCGCCTCGGAAGCCACCTTCGACACCGATCCGGGATCGTCGCTGGCCAACGCCTACGACATCGTCTGCAACGGCAACGAGATCGGCGGCGGGTCGATCCGTATCCATCGGCGCGACGTGCAGGAGCGCGTGTTCGCCATGATGGGGATTGCCAAGGATGAAGCCGAGGAAAAATTCGGATTCCTGTTGGATGCCTTCACCTTTGGTGCGCCGCCGCACGGCGGTATCGCGTTCGGCTGGGATCGCATCGTCGCTCTGCTGGCCGGGGTCGACTCGATCCGCGAGGTGATCGCGTTCCCGAAGTCCGGCGGTGGGGTGGACCCGCTGACCGATGCGCCGGCCCCGATCACCGCGCAGCAGCGCAAGGAATCCGGAATAGATTTCAAGCCCGAGAAGCTGGACAAACCATGACAGATACCCCTGATGCCGCGTACATGAACGACTTCAACAAGAGCATCGTCGACGAGTTCCGGTCCAACGCCGGTGTCGTCGGCGGGCCCTTCGAGGGCAGGCCGCTGCTGCTGCTGCACACGACCGGCGCGAAGTCCGGCCAGCCGCGGCTCGCCCCTCTGGCCTACTTCATGGTCGAGGGCAAGCTGATCATCATCGGCTCGAAGGCCGGCGCGGATACCAATCCGGACTGGGTGCACAACCTGCGGGCCAACCCGCACGCGCACATCGAGATCGGCACGGATGCCTACGACGTGGTCGCACGTGAATTCTCGCGCGAAGAGCGCGACGAGGCTTACCCGAAGGTCGTGGCGGAGGCCCCCGGATTCGGCGAGTACCAGGAGAAGACCAGCCGGGTCATCCCGCTCTTCGAGCTGACCCGGGTCTAACTACTTCAGGTTCGGGCAGATCTGCTTGAGCCAGTCGGTGATCGCGTTCCGGTTGGCGTCCAGATCGGCATCGGTGGGCTGCGCGCCAACCGTGGTGACGAAGTGCTCGATGGAGGCCTTCACCGGGTCCGGGGGACTGTACTTTTCGAGCGTGTCGGCGTTCGCGCGCGCCTTGTCAGCGCTCGTCGCCACCATCAGGTTGTCTTTGGCGAAGCCGATGTCCAGGCAGGTGGAGTCGTCCAATGCCCCGGCGGCCGGGGAAGCCGGCGCAGCCGACGCGGTGGTGGTCGTCGTTGCCGAGCTCGATTGTGCGGCTGAGGAACTCGCGGAGGGCGACGGGGCTGACGTCGATGCCGAGGACGAGTCGTTGCTCGAGCACCCCGCCGCGATCACAGCGACGGCCATGAGCCCTGCGATTGAAAACCGATTCAGCATCATCGGCACGAGTATTGCCTAGTCGAATGCGCTTCGGCGCGGTTTAGACCACCTTGGCAGCCAGGGCCGCCAGCTTGGCGTCGAGATCCTCGGCCGCACTGAGCAGTGCCGGATTGGGCTCCACGACCATCAACGACGACGGCTTGACGTACGTCAGGCTGCTGTGGCCGCCGGGCTCGTCGAGAACCAACAGCTCGACCGGGGCGAACAGCGCCGCCGTCACGTCGTGACGGATCATCGTGATGGCGATCAACGGGTTGCCGAGGATCACGCGCATCGCCTTGCGAACGATGCCGGCCCTGGGAATCCAGGCGCCGTGGTCAAGCAACGCGAACAACATGAATCCGCTTGGCCCGACGTACTTTTCGACCTTCTCCTGATACGACTGCCAGTCGTCGGACGCCGCGCCGATCTCGCCGTTCGGCGCCGGCTGCTCGCCGATATCGGCGAGCAGCGCGGCGAAGAGTTCGTCATAACTCTTGGTGCTGTCGTAGCGCACCCGCACGCCGGTGAACCCGATCTCGGTCATGGCGCTCAGACGAGCCGCTCGATGATCGTGGCGTTGGCCATGCCGCCGGCCTCACACATGGTCTGCAGGCCGTAGCGCCCACCGCGCTGCTCCAGCGCGTTGACCAGCGTGGTCATGATGCGCGTGCCGCTGGCGCCCAGCGGGTGCCCGATCGCGATCGCGCCGCCGTTGACGTTGGTCCTCGAAAGGATGGAGTCGGGCCGTCCGCCGATTTCCTTCGCCCAGCTCAGCACCACCGGCGCGAACGCCTCGTTGACCTCGAACAGGTCGATATCGGCCAATGTCAGCCCGGCCCGGGCCAGCACCTTCTCCGTCGCCGGGATGACGCCGGTCAGCATGTACAGCG
>JAHFVD010000061.1:0-8265 GCA_023264735.1 Mycobacterium sp.
CTGGTGTTCGGCGTCGGCTTCTCGATGCTGGCCCTGCTGACCCGGCGCTGGGTGCTGGCCTGGCTGGCGCTGGCGGGTTCGGCCCTGTCCAGCGCGATCGGGCTGCTGGCCGTCTGGTCGCGCCAGACCGCCGCGCACGGACATCCCGGCCCGGGCATCGGTCTGCTGCTGGGCTGGTTCGCGGTGATCCTGCTGACGTTCCACTGGGCGCGGGTCGTGTGGACACGGACCGCCGTGCAGCTGGCTGCTGAGGAGCAGCGCCGCGCCGCGTCCGCCAAGAATCAGGCTCGCACCCTGATCGAGGACGTGGACCGCCGCGAGGAAAATTCCTAGCGCTTACCCAGCGACTCCACCGCGGCGTCGGCCCATTGCCGCCACTGCTCGGCATTGGCCCTGGCTGCTTCGGCATCCTTGGTGCGTCCGGCGGCTTCCGCCTTCTCGGCCTGCCGTTCGTACTGTTCGACGCGGGCCTGGAACTGCTCGGCGCGGGCCTGGGCCTGCGGATCGACCCGGCCGGAATCGGCCGCGTCGCGCACCTTCTTCTCCACCGCGCGCAGCCGGCGCTCGAGATCGGCGGACCGCTCGCGCGGCACCTTGCCGATCGCGTCCCACTTGTCGGTGATCGTCCGCAACGCTGAGCGGGCCGCATCCACGTTGGAGGTGTCGAGCCTCTCGGCCTCGGCCAGCAACGCCTCCTTGGCGGTGGCATTGGCCTGGAACTCGGTGTCGCGCTCGGCGTTCACCGCGTTGCGTGCGGCGAAGAACGTGTCCTGCGCGGACTTGAACCGGTGCCACAGCGTGTCGTCGACGTCCTTGGCGGCCCGGCCGGCGGCCTTCCACTCGGTCAGAAGATCGCGGAACGCCGTCGCCGTCGCCGACCAGTCGGTGGATCCCGAGAGCTCCTCGGCGCGCACACACAACGCTTCCTTGGCCTGCCTGGCGCCTGCGCGGTCCCGGTCGAGGTCGGCGAAGTGCGAGCCCCGGCGGCGGTTGAATGTCTCGCGGGCCGCCGAGTAGCGCTTCCACAGCGCGTCGTCGGTCTTGCGGTCCAGGCCGGTGACGGTGCGCCACTCGTCCAGGATGGCGCGCAGCCGATCGCCTGCGGCCTTCCATTGCGTCGACGCGTTGGCCAGCTCCTCGGCCTCGGCGGCCAGCGCCTCTTTGCGGGCGGTCTGCTCGGCGCGGTGTTCCTCGCGGCGCGCCCGGTCGGCGGCGGCGGTTTCCTCGGCGTGGTCGCGGATCGCGGCGAGCCGCTCGGCCAGCGCGTCGAGATCACCGAGAACGCTTGCCGTCGGCAGGGTTTCGGCCAGTGCGGCGGCGGCCGCCTTGATCTTGCGGGCGTCGCCCGTGCCGGAAGCCAGCCGGGTCTCCATCAGCGTGACCTCGGTGGCTAGATCCTCGAAGCGCCGGCCGAAGTGGGCGAAGGCAGCCTCGTTGTCGCCGGCCTGCCAGGAACCGATGGAGCGTTCACCGGCCGACGTGATCAGCCACACCGTGCCGTCGTCGTCGACGCGGCCGAATCGGTGGGGGTCGCTGGTTGGCGGCACCGCCAGCGGGGCAGTGGGAGGGTGGGGTTTGGGTACTGGCCGTGGCGGTCCCGGTCGCGGTCCCGGCCTCGGGGGTCCGCCGGCGTTGGGTTCGTTGATGGTCATGGACTCGCCTCACCTACCCTCCGCGCGGTCACCCGCGCATCTGCCGCGCGACGCGGCGCCACTGGTGCATGGTCGACCACCCAAGCGCTTGCGGTTGGCCGTCCTCGTTGGTATTGAACCAGGTCGATGCCACACATGCGCCCGGGTTGGCTGGTCTGAGGTTGCGGACCGCGGCGATCGCCGGGCAGGCTGGCGGCTTCGAGGGCGGAGGAGATCGGTCATGGCAAAGACGGATATCGCAGTCCTGCTCGCGTTGTGCGCCGCATTCTTCATCGCGATCGGTGACGTGATTCAGCAACGCTCGACCCATGAAGTCACCGACGAACAGCTGAGCCCGATCGAGTTGTTCACCCGGTTGCTGCGTGACAAGACGTGGTGGGTGGGCAGTGTGGCCGGCGGTGCGGGGTTCGGATTCCAGGCCGCCGCGCTCGGATTCGGTTCGGTGCTGCTGGTTCAGGCCCTGCTGGTCACCTCGCTGCTGTTCGCCCTGCCGATGAGCGCCTACTTCGCGCACCGGCGGATCAGCCGCTCGCAGTGGCTGTGGGCGGTGCTGCTGGCCGCGTCGGTGGCGGTGATCGTCACCGTCGGCAATCCCACCGAGGGCCATTCCCGGGCCGGCCTCGAACTGTGGATCTGGGTGGCCGCGATCATGGGTCCGGCGCTGGTGGCATGCGTGATCGGGTCCCGCATCTGGTCCGGTAGACCCATTGCCGCGGTGCTGCTGGCCCTGGTGTCGGGTTCGCTGTGGGGGTTGTTCGCGGTCCTCACCAAGGGCGTCGTCGGCCGTCTCGATCACGGTATCGAGGCGGTGCTGATCAGCCCGGAGCTGTACGCGTGGGCGCTGGTCGCGGTGGCCGCGACCATGTGGCAGCAATCGTCGTTCCGGGCCGGGTCGATGGCGGCGTCGCTGCCGACGATGACCGTCGCCGAACCGATCGTCGGCTCGATCCTGGGCATCTTCGTCCTCGGCGAGACACTGCGGCCCGGGGACGCCGGCTGGTTCCTGCTGATCGTCGCGGTCGCGGCGATGGTGTTCGCGACGGCCGCGCTGGCGCGCGGAGAGGTCACGTCGAAGGATGCACCCGCCGCCGAGAGTGTGCCCGGCTGACGGCCACTACCGTGTGTGGCGTGCTGTCCGCCATCGCCCTGACTCCATCGGCGCCCGTCCTGGTGCCCGAGCTGGCCGGGGCGGCGGCCGCCGAGGTGGCCGAATTCCGCGCCGCGGCAATCGCAGCCGCCGCCGAGCTGCCGGATCGCTGGATCGCCATCGGTGTCGGCCCCGACGACCAGGTCATCGGCCCCGACACCCGCGGAACCTTCGCCGGCTACGGGGTGGACGTTCCCGTCACGCTGTCGCAGGACGCGGGCGCAGAAGTGAGTGCGCTGCCGCTGTGCGCGCTGTTCACCGGATGGCTGCGAGGGCTGGCCAACCCGGCGGCCCGGGCGCAGGTCCGGGTGTACCGCGCCGACCACGACGCCGACACGGCCGTCGCGTTGGGCCGGGCCCTGCGCGCCGAGATCGATGCCACCGCCGGTCCGGTCGGCGTGCTCATCGTCGCCGACGGCGCCAACACACTGACACCGCCCGCGCCCGGCGGATACGACCCGGACGCCGAGGCGGTCCAGGCCGCGCTCGACGAGGCGCTGGCCACCGGTGATGCTGCCGCGCTGACCCGGCTGCCCGGCGGCGTCGTCGGGCGGGTCGGCTATCAGGTGCTGGCCGGGCTCACCCAACCCGGGCCGCGGGCGGCCAAGGAGCTGGTGCGGGGCGCGCCGTACGGGGTTGGGTACTTCGTCGGCCTCTGGATTCCGGAGGGCAGGAGCGCAGCGACCCGGGAATTGACCGAGTGAGTAGACCGATTGCGGTGATCGGTCCGACCGGCACCGGAAAGTCGGCGCTGGCCCTGGATATCGCCGAACGCCTCGGCGGCGAGATCGTGAACGCCGACGCCATGCAGCTGTACCGCGGGATGGACATCGGCACCGCCAAGCTCACCGTCGCCGAACGCCGCGGCATCCCGCACCACCAGCTGGACGTCCTCGACGTCGCCCAGACCGCGACCGTCGCGCGCTACCAGGAGGCCGCCGCCGCCGACGTCGAGGCCATCGCGGCCCGCGGTGGGCCGCCGGTGATCGTCGGCGGCTCGATGCTCTACATCCAGTCCCTGCTCGACGAATGGGCCTTCCCGGCCACCGACCCGCAGGTGCGGGCCCGCTGGGAACAGCAGCTCGCCGAGATCGGGGTGGCCGCGTTGCACGCCGAGCTGGGCCGCCGCGACCCGGCCGCCGCGGCGGCGATCCTGGCCACCGACGGCCGGCGGATCGTGCGGGCACTGGAAGTCGTCGAGCTCACCGGCCAGCCGTTCGCCGCATCGGCACCCCGCATCGGCGCGCCCCGCTGGGACACTCTGATTGTCGGATTGGATTGGCCGACAAGCATTCTCGACGAACGCCTGGCGCAGCGCACCGACGCGATGTTCGACACCGGCCTGGTCGACGAGGTGCGCGGACTGCTCGACTGCGGGCTTCGCCAGGGCGTGACGGCCGCCCGCGCGCTGGGCTACGCCCAGGTGATCGCCGCGCTGGATGCCGGTGGCACCGAGGAGCAGCTGACGGAGGCCCGGGAGCTCACCTTCATCGGGACCCGGCGCTACGTGCGACGGCAGCGATCGTGGTTTCGCCGCGACCACCGCATCCACTGGCTCGACGGTGCAGCCCCCGGCCTCGCCGACGAGGTGATCACCCGGTGGCGGCACGTATCCTGATCAGGTGATCTTCACCAAGGGGCACGGCACCGAGAACGACTTTGTGCTGCTGCCCGACCTGGATGCGCGCCTGGAGCTGGCACCCGCCGCGGTGACGGCGCTGTGCGACCGGCGTCAGGGTCTGGGCGCCGACGGTGTCCTGCGGGTCACCACCGCCGGCGCGGTCGTCGCCGCCGGCGTGCTGGACCGGCTGCCCGAAGGTGTCGACGCGGGGGACTGGTACATGGACTACCGCAACGCCGACGGATCGATCGCCCAGATGTGCGGCAATGGCGTGCGGGTGTTCGCGCACTACCTGCGCGCCAGCGGACTGGAGAAGCGCGACGAGTTCGTCGTCGGCTCGCTGGCAGGGCCACGACCGGTCATCGTGCACCACGCCGACGCGCTCGACGCCGAGGTCACCGTCGACATGGGCAAGGTCAACCTGCTCGGGACCGGCACCGCCACCGTCGGTGGCCGGCATTTCACCGGCGTCGGCGTCGACGTCGGCAACCCGCACCTGGCCTGCCTGGATCCCGGCCTGTCCGAAGCGGCGCTGGCCGCACTTGACGTCGCCGCGCCCGTGCAGTTCGACCACGGACAATTCCCCGACGGCGTCAACGTCGAGGTGCTGACCATCGCCGGGGACGGCGCGGTCAGCATGCGGGTGCACGAACGCGGTGTCGGCGAGACCCGCTCCTGCGGCACCGGGACGGTGGCCGCCGCGGTCGCCGCTCTGGCGCATCTCAACCTGTCGACCGGCACGCTGCGGGTGCGCATCCCCGGCGGGGAGGTCACCGTCGAAGTCAGCCACACCAGCAGCTCGCTGCGTGGGCCGTCGTGCCTGGTGGCGCACGGTGAGGTGGCCGACGCGTGGTGGGCGGCCCAACTCTGACCGCACGTTATTGGTCCGACGGCACGTTATTGGGATGCACGACGTTGGACACCCGTGACACCATCGAGTACTGCCTATGACAAGACCTGACCTTCCCGACCCGAGCGTCGGCGAACTCGCGCTCGAGGACCGTGCCGCCCTCAAGCGCGTCGCCGGGCTATCCACCGAACTCACCGACATCTCCGAGGTCGAGTACCGCCAGCTGCGCCTGGAGCGGGTCGTCCTGGTGGGGGTGTGGACCGAGGGCAGCGCCGCCGACTCCGAGGCCAGCATGACCGAGTTGGCCGCCCTGGCCGAGACCGCAGGCTCCGAGGTGCTCGAAGGGCTGATTCAGCGCCGCGACAAACCCGACCCGTCCACCTACATCGGCTCGGGCAAGGCCCAGGAGTTGCGCCAGGTCGTGATCGCCACCGGCGCCGACACCGTGATCTGCGACGGTGAGCTGAGCCCCGCCCAGCTCAATTCGCTGGAAAAGGTGGTCAAAGTCAAGGTCATCGACCGGACCGCACTGATCCTGGACATCTTCGCCCAGCACGCCACCAGCCGGGAAGGCAAGGCGCAGGTGGCCTACGCGCAGATGGAGTACATGCTGCCGCGGCTGCGCGGCTGGGGCGAATCGATGTCGCGGCAGGGCGGTGGCGCAGGCGGTAGTGGCGGCGGCGTGGGTACTCGCGGCCCCGGTGAGACCAAGATCGAGACCGACCGCCGCCGCATCCGCGAGCGAATGTCCAAGTTGCGCCGCGAGATCAAGGACATGAAGCAGATCCGTGACACTCAGCGCAGCCGCAGGTTGCACAGTGACGTGGCATCGATCGCGATCGTCGGCTACACCAATGCCGGCAAGTCCAGCCTGCTCAACGCCCTGACCGGTGCCGGTGTGCTGGTGCAGAACGCGCTGTTCGCCACGCTCGAACCGACCACTCGCCGTGGCGAATTCGACGACGGCCGCCCGTTCGTGCTGACCGACACCGTCGGGTTCGTCCGGCACCTGCCGACCCAGCTGGTCGAGGCGTTCCGCTCCACCCTGGAAGAGGTCCTCGACGCCGAGCTGCTGGTGCACGTCGTCGACGGATCCGACAGTAATCCGCTGGCCCAGATCGAGGCCGTGCGTCAGGTCATCCGCGAGGTGCAGAACGACTATCACGCGGCGCCGCCACCGGAACTATTGGTGGTCAACAAGATTGACGCCGCCAACGACCTGACGCTGGCCCAGCTGCGCCGGGCACTGCCGGGTGCGGTGTTCGTCTCGGCGCACACCGGTGAGGGCCTGCCGCGCCTGCGCGCCCGGCTCGGCGAGCTCGTCGAACCGCGCGAGATCACCGTCGACGTGACGATCCCGTACGACCGCGGCGATCTGGTGGCCCGGCTGCACAGCGACGGACACGTCGACGCCGTCGAGCACACCGAGGCGGGGACTCGCCTCAAGGCACGCGTGCCCGCGGCGCTGGCCCCGAGCCTGCGCCAATACAGCAGTTAGGCGGCGGCCGCTTCGCCGTGCCCGGAAGTGCGTGCAGCCGCAGGCCTTCCGCTCTTGCCGGTACCGGTCTTCGTTGGCTTGCTGACGGTGTTCGTGGTGTCGTCTCCCGCGGTCGGCGCCGATTTGGCTGTGGCACTACGCTTCGGCGCCGCCTTGCTGTGCGGCGTCTTCGCGGCAACCGTGGCGGTCGGCACGGCGGCCGGTGTGCTTGTGCCGGCGGCGGCCACCGTCGGCGTCGTCGCGGGGGCGGGCGTCGCCGCCCCGGGCACCGACACACCCAGATCACCGAGGGCGTCGTGGATACCCTGCACAACCGCCTTGGCGAGGTCGACGGCCAACTTCACCGGATTGATCGGCGTGAAGATGTTGAACGGCGTCGGCTGTCCGTAATTGCTTCGGTCGTAAGCAGTTTCGATCAGCACCCGGGTGACCGGCGAGATCAGATCCACGATCGGCTTGATCAGCCCGGTGGTACCGGTCGCGGCGCCGATGTCCAACAGCGGCTGCATGATCGGCAGGGTCTTGGCCGGGATCGTGATGTAGAGCGTGTCGTTGAACGTCTGGCAGTTCTTCGGGCTCTGCGAGCAGTCGATCGCCACCTCGAGTTCGGGGATCGTGTACCCGTAGGGGAGTTCGGTCGACGGTTGGGTGCCCCGCGGCGAGATGTAGTTCCCGTGGATGTACCAGAATCCGGCGAGCGCGTTGAGGACGGCCAGCGCGTTGAGCGGGTTGGCCGGGAAATCCGCCACCCCGTCGTACTGGAACGCGATATCGGTGGTGTTCACGGCCGGCAGCACCGTGGTGTCAGTGGGCGCCGGCTGGCCGAAGGTGGCGTCCAGGATCGGGACGGTGCCCAGCGCCGCCAGGCGTTCGAACAGGCCGCCGTTGGGCCGTTGGGGGTCACCGATGAAGACGAAGGAGTACCGGTCGGGGATGACTCCGCCGTTGGCGTCGGCGAGTTGGCGCTTGACGATGTTCGACACCGTCGCGCCCTGCGAGTAACCGAAGATGACGACGTCGTCGGGGTCGGTACCGGCTAACTGGGTGTTGAGGCTCTGCACACCGCTGGCCACCGACACATTCCACTTCGCCCCGTTCAGGCCGCCCCAGCCCGCGAAGGGGAACGGCCAGAACTGTGCGGTGTAGGGGACCGGCTCCGGGGTACATGTCACCGCGCAGGCAGGAGCCAGCGGCTGGATGTAGTAGTTCACCGCGTTTTCCATGTAGTTCGTGCCCAGCGGGGGAACGGCGGGGTTCGGGGTACCGGTGCCCGGCACGATGAGCGTGACCGCCGCAAGGCTGACGGCAGCGGTGAGCGTGCTGGTCACGGCCAGGACGACGGCGGCGATCATCGCCAGGGCGGCCACCGCCGTCGAACGGATGGCGGAGCGGAGGGTACGGCGCATCAGCAAACCTTCTTCGTCAATAGCGAGATTGCTGGAATCGTCCCATCAGTGGACTTATGCCCGCAGTCGAACGTGAGAAAAACCTGAGAAA
>JAHFVD010000061.1:8365-46891 GCA_023264735.1 Mycobacterium sp.
GAGAAGATCTCGATCCTGCCGCTCGGGGTGGCCAGCCGATGCGCCTGCGGGTCGGCGCGGAAGTCGGCCAGCAGGGTCAGACCGGATTCGACCGGAAGCGCCAGAAAGCCGTCGGCCCAGAACTGGTCGAAGTCCGGTACTGCGAAATCGAGTTCAGCCGACCACTTTTCATACATGTGTTCCAACCACTGCCGCGGGGTGCGGCCTTCGGTGAACTGCTCGCCGAAGCCCAACCGGTCGGCCAGTGCGGCAAACGTTGCGTAGTCATCGCGGGAGCCCTCATAGGGACGGGCCAGTGCGGGCATCGCCACCAGCAGCGGATCATTGCGGGAGCCGGAGTAGTCGTCGCGTTCGAATGCCGTGGTGGAGGGGACGACGATGTCGGCGTGTCGAGCCATCGGCGTCCAATACGGATCGTGCACCACGACGGTGTCGACCCGGGCCAGCGCGCGGCGCAGCCGGGGCAGATTCTGGTGGTGGTGAAAGGGATTGCCGCCGGCCCAGTACACGCACTTGATATCGGGGTAGGTCAGCGTGCGCCCGTTGTAGGTGAACGCCTCGCCGGGGTGAAGGAGCATGTCGCTGATCGCCGCGACCGGGATGAAGGTCTGCACGGGATTGACACCCTGCGGCAGGCTGGGCAGTCGAACCCGCACCGGCGGCAGCCCGGGTTCGTTCATCGAGCCGTAGCCGTGGCCGAAACCGCCTCCGGGAAGCCCGATTTGGCCCAGCATGGCTGCCAGTGTCAGCCCCATCCACGGCGCCTGCTCGCCATGGCGCAGGCGCTGCAGCGACCAGCTGACGGTGACGATCGTGCGCTGAGCGGCCATCGTCGTCGCCAATTCGGTCAACACCGCGGCGTCGATCCCGCAGAGATCTGCCGCCCACTGCGGGGATTTCGGCTGACCGTCGTCGGCGCCGAGCAGATAGCGCTCGAACTGTTCGTACCCGGCGCAGTAGGTGTCCAGGAACTCCCGGTCGGCGAGGTTCTCGGCGGCCAGTACGTGGGCCAGCGCCAGCATGATCGCCACGTCGGTACCCGGAACGGCGGGCAGCCACTGGCAGTCGCCGTCGACGTCGCTGCGCAGCGGGCTGATCGAGACGATGCGGCCACCCTTGTCGCGGAACCGCTGCAGCGCCGCGCGGGCCGGGTGGCCGGTGGTGCCGCCGTGATTGATCCCGGTGTTCTTCAGGTTCACCCCGCCGAAGCACACCAGCAGGTCGGTGTGCTCGACGATGACGTTCCAGTTGGTGGATCGCTTGAACAGGTCGTCGTGCGTGCCGACGACCCGCGGCATGATCACGCCGGTGGCGCCGAGGCTGTAGGAATGTCGCGAAAAAGTATACCCACCAAGCAGTTTCAGGAACCGGTGGACTTGGCTCTGGGCATGGTGGAAGCGGCCGGCGCTGGCCCAGCCGTACGAGCCGCCGTAAATGGCTTCATTGCCGTGCGTGTCGACCACCCGGCGCAGCTCGGTGGCGAGCAGCTCGGTGAGCTCGTCCCAGCCCACGGCGACGAACTCGTCGGCGCCGCGCGCGGTACTGGGCCCGGGTCCGTCGCGCAGCCAGCCGCGGCGGATGGCCGGCGTGGCGATCCGCGACGGATGACGCAGCGAGCCCGGGATATTGCCGAGCAGGGGAGAGGGATCGGTATCGCCGGGAATCGGTGTGACCGCGGTGATCTCGCCGTCGGTCAGCGTCGCGCTGAAGGCACCCCAGTGCGTGAGGCTGGTGGGGTTGCCGCGCATGCCCCGAGTTTAGGCAAGCGAGCAGTACAAGGCCCCGTGGAGCGACCAACCATCCGGTTGGTTATCCTCGTCGGAGAACTTCGAGTTGCCGTCCGGAAGGAAGCCATGGCCGCCGATAAGAACGCCGTCGTCAAGTACGAGCGAACACTGTTCGAGCCCGAACACGACCTGTTCCGCGAGGCCTACCGGTCTTTTCTCGACCGCCACGTCGCGCCGTTCCACGAAGAGTGGGAGAAGGACAAGATCGTCGACCGCGGGGTCTGGCTCGAGGCCGGTAAGCAGGGCTTTCTCGGTATGGCGGTGCCGGAAGAGTACGGCGGCGGGGGCAACGCGGACTTCCGCTACAACGTGATCCTCACCGAGGAGACCGCGGCCGGGCGGTACAGCGGGCTTGGATTCGGCCTGCACAACGACGTCATCGCGCCGTATCTGCTGCACCTGGCCACCGAGGAGCAGAAGCAGCGCTGGCTGCCCAAGTTCTGCAGCGGCGAGTACATCACCGCGATCGCGATGACCGAACCCGGCACCGGCAGCGACCTGCAGGGCATCAAGACCCGGGCCGTCAAGCAGGACGACCACTACATCCTCAACGGCTCCAAGACCTTCATCACCAACGGCATCAACGCCGACCTGGTGATCGTGGTGGCCCAGACCGACCCCGAGAAGGGCGCACAAGGGTTCTCGCTGCTGGTCGTCGAGCGCGGCATGGAGGGCTTCGAGCGCGGCCGGCACCTCGACAAGATCGGCCTGGACGCCCAGGACACCGCCGAACTGTCGTTCACCGACGTCAAGGTGCCCGCCGAGAATCTGCTCGGCGAGGAGGGTCTCGGCTTCATCTACCTGATGCAGAACCTGCCGCAGGAGCGCCTCAACATCGCAGTGATGGCGGCCGCGGCAATGGAGAGCGTGCTCGAGCAGACCCTGCAGTACACCAAGGAACGCAAGGCGTTCGGCAAGCCGATCGGCAGCCAGCAGAACAGCCGCTTCCTGCTGGCGGAACTGTCCACCGAAGCCACCGTCGTGCGCATCATGGTCGACGAATTCATCCGGCTGCATCTGGACGGAAAACTCTCCGCTGAGCAGGCATCGATGGCGAAGTGGTACTCCACCGAGAAGCAGGTTTATCTCGTCGACCGCTGTCTGCAATTGCACGGCGGCTATGGCTACATGCGCGAATATGCGGTTGCGCGGTCGTACCTGGACGCCCGGGTTCAGACGATTTATGGCGGGACGACGGAAATCATGAAGGAAATCATCGGTCGCAGCCTGGGTGTCTAGCCCCCTGACCAGCGATTTTCACCACTCGGGAGCCGTTATCCGATACCCGGTGGCGTCAATAGCCCGGCTTTGTGCTCGACTTTTCGGAGAGTTTTACTGCTTTCAAGGTGTGGCTTATCTAGGGAAATGCCGCGTGTCGTGAAGTGCTGACGCACAGTTGACACGGAGGATAAGGGGAAGCATCTTGACCGAAACTGCGGGGAGAGTGCATGACCTGGCTTGGAAGTCGTCTCAGCAGAGGCGCCGGGCGGATGGCGCTCGCCGTCATCGCGACGGCTACAGCGGCTCTGCTGTTCGCGCCCGGGGCGATCGCAACCCCCGACAGTGATGCAAGTGATGCCATCGACTCGGCCTGGCAGGCCGCCGGCGGCGACGGATCTCCAGTAGGCACCAAGGACGGCGACGTCTACGCGGTCGGCGATGGGTTCGCCCAGAACTTCAGTGGCGGCAAGATCTTCTTCACCCCGGCCACGGGCGCGCACCTTCTCTTCGGCCCGATCCTGGACAAGTACCAGTCGCTGGGTGGCCCCGCCGACAGCGATCTCGGTTTCCCGACCATCGACGAGGTGGCCGGCTTGGTGGGCCCGGACAGCCGGGTCAGCACGTTCAGCGCCACCGACAAACCGGCGATCTTCTGGACGCCCGACACCGGCGCATGGGTGGTGCGCGGCGCGATCAACGCGGCGTGGGACAAGCTCGGCGGCTCGGCAGGCACCATGGGTGTGCCGACCGGCGACGAGACGTTCGACGGCAGCGTGGTGAACCAGAAGTTCACCGGCGGTGAGATCTCCTACGACAACAGCGCCAAGACGTTCACGACGGTGCCTGCCGAACTGGCAGGCAACCTGGCCGGTGTCGAGGTCCCGTCCGATGCGACGACGGCGATCAATGAGGTGTGGCGCGCCGCGGGCGGGCTCACGGGACCGCTCGGCGCTCGGCAGGGCGCCCAAAGTCCGGTCGGCACCGACGGTGCCGTGCAGGACTACGCCGGCGGCAAGATCTTCTACTCACCGGCGACCGGCGCGCACGCGGTGACGGGCGCGATCCTGGCGAAGTACGAGGCGCAGGGCGGACCGACCGGCGATCTCGGCCTGCCGACCGGAACCGAAGCCGACGGTGGTGCGCCGAACAGTCGCGTCAGCGCATTCAGCGCCGCCGACAAGCCGGTGATCTTCTGGACGCCCGACAACGGTGCCATCGTGGTGCGTGGCGCGATCAACGCCGCGTGGGCGAAACTGGGCGGGGCCGGCGGCAAGCTCGGCGTGCCAACCGCCGAGCAGAGTGCCAACGGCGACACCGTGACCCAGAAGTTCAGCGGTGGCGAGATCTCCTGGGACAAGGCGGCCAACAAGTTCACCACCAAGCCGCCGGAGCTGGCTCAGCAGCTGGCCGGGGTGCAGGTGCCCAACGCAACCGGGCCGCAGGCGGGCCCGGCAACGAAGTCCGGCAAGGGCTTCACCTGGCATTGGTGGTGGCTGCTGATCATCATTCCGGCAATTCTGCTGGTGGCGGTGATCGCGCTGGGCGTGCTCTGGCTGCAGCGCCGTCGTAGCGCCGACATCGAGGTCGACGACGACTTCCATGACGCGGACTACGACGACGACGATCACTGGCCGAGCGAACACGAGGATCCCGCGGGAGCTTCGGCGCCCAACCGCTTTTCGACGTACCCCGACGGCGGCCGCGTGCAGGTCGCCCAGGCACCCGGGTTCTCCTGGGCGCACCCCAGCGGCGAGGACAAGTCGCAGCCAGGACCCGAAGACGTGTTCGACGGCGATCAGGACTCCATCGACACCACACCGACTCGCATTCCTTCCGAGCCGGCGGATTCCGACGCGACGGATGAGGTCGAGGCCGGCGAGGTGCCGGTCGAGCCAGAATATGCCGAGATCGAGGAGATCGAGGAAGCCGACGAGGTCAGCGACTCGGGGCGTCATGCGGTCGTGAATCTGGGTGAGTCGCAGTCCATGTGGCGACTCGATGTGGGCGAAATCGGCAGGCCGGGGCGGCGTCGTCGCGCCGAGCCGGACGACGAACCCGAGCCCGAGCCTGAGGAATTCGCGGAGGCGGAGATCGTCGAACCGGAGGACATCGACGATGAGGCTCAACCGATCACCGAGCCGGCGGAGATTCAGCAGTCCGACGTCCCGGCCGGGGTTGCCTCATCGCGCCCGGCGATTCATCTTCCGCTGTCGGATCCGTATCAGGCACCCGAGGGTTACGTGATCAAGGCCAACACCCATTCGGGGCTGTACTACACCCCGGATTCGGCCCTCTACGACCACACCGTGCCCGAAGTGTGGTTCGCCAGTGAGGAACTCGCTCAGGCGAACGGTTTCCTCAAGGCGGAGTAAGGCGTTGGCCCCATGCAGTGGGGCTAGATCTTGCGGATGACGGTGACGACCTTGCCGAGGATGGCCGCGTCGTTACCGGGAATCGGGTCGAATGCCGGGTTGTGCGGCATCAGCCAGACCTGACCGCTGGTGCGTTTGAACGTTTTCACGGTGGCTTCGCCGTCGATCATTGCCGCGACGATATCGCCGTTGTCGGCCACGTTCTGCTGACGGATGACCACCCAGTCGCCATCGCAGATCGCGGCGTCCACCATGGACTCGCCGACGACCTTGAGCAGGAACAGCGAGCCCTCGCCGACCAGTTCTTTCGGTAGCGGGAAGACGTCTTCCACGGCTTGCTCGGCCAGGATCGGGCCGCCGGCGGCGATCCGGCCCAGCACCGGCACGAACGTCGGTTCGGGAAGTGCGTCCGACCCGTCGACGTCGGTGCGCACCGGCGTCGCCTGGGTCTCGTCGGACCCGCGGACGTCCACGGCGCGCGGGCGGTTGGCGTCACGGCGCAGGTAGCCCTTGCGCTCGAGGGTGCGCAGCTGGTGCGCCACCGATGACGTCGAGGTCAGGCCGACGGCGTCGCCGATCTCGCGGATGCTCGGGGGATAGCCACGGGTGGTGACCGAGGCACGGATCACTTCGAGGATGGTTCGCTGCCGCTCGGTCAGTCCGGAGGCGGCACCTGATGTCTCACTGCGGTCGCTCATGGGCCCGAATGTAGTCGTGCGAGCATCGATAATCAAACACTTGTTCGACACCTGCGTGTCGCGTCGGGTAATGCTGCAGGTGACCGCGCGCAACAAAACTTGTCGGTGGCCGGATTTATTCTTCAGACACGCTCGCTCACATGTTCGGTATTCGAACGGATGATCGAGTACAGTTCGAACACAAGAGCGAACAGTGGGCGTCTTGGAGGAAGGAAGCAGACGTGACAGTCATCGATGATCGGCAGGTTTTCCCATCGGCACCGGTGCGACCGACGCGCCCCCGGGCGGCGGTCAGGTCCGTTGCTCCCGTTCGGGGCCGTCCGGCCCGCCCGGATGCCCACCGGCCATATCCGGCCCGCCCGGCCATCGCGCCCATGCGCTACCCCGGCACCGGCGTCAGCTTCTCGCGGGCGCCGCACACGCGCCGGCCGGTGAGCACCGCCGTCACCATCGCGCTGGCCGGGGTGGCCGCACTCATCACCCTCTGGCTGGGGCTGGTGGGTCATCTCAGTGGCACTCCGATGGCCGCAACCGACCAGTTGCCGGATCAGCTCGCAGTGGTCCAGGTTCAGGCGGGGGAGACGCTGCAACAGCTCGCCGGCCGAGTGGCGCCCGACGCGCCCGCCGGCCAGGTCATGCAGCGCATCCGTGACCTCAACAAGCTCGATTCGGCCTCGCTGGACGCCGGACAGACGCTCATCGCGCCCATCGGGTGACCACCCGGCGTGTCAGGCCTGGCCAAAACGTGTGCCGGACAAGCGGCCTCGACGGCGGCGGTCTCGTCCGACCGAGTTTCCAGGAGATGGCCGCTCGACGGACGGCGCAGGTAGGCTCTGGGTGGCTCGAAGCATCGAGCTGCGGCGGAGGCGAAGGAGCGGTCATGCATTGTCCGTTCTGTCGTCATCCCGACTCCCGGGTGGTCGACTCCCGAGAGGCCGACGAGGGCCAGGCCATCCGGCGCCGCCGGTCCTGCCCCGAATGCGGCCGGCGGTTCACCACCGTGGAGACCGCGGTGCTGGCGGTCGTCAAACGCAGTGGCGTCACTGAGCCGTTCAGCCGGGAGAAGGTCATCAGCGGGGTGCGCCGCGCATGCCAGGGCCGAGACGTCGATGACGATGCGCTCAACCTGCTGGCCCAGCAGGTCGAGGACTCCGTGCGGGCGGCCGGTTCCCCCGAGATCCCCAGCCACGAGGTCGGCCTGGCCATCCTCGGCCCGCTGCGTGAGCTCGACGAGGTCGCCTACCTGCGGTTCGCTTCGGTGTATCGCTCGTTCAGCTCTGCCGAGGACTTCGAGCGCGAGATCGAGGCGCTGCGCGCCCATCGCGCGGTCGGTACCTCCGGCTGAGCGGTCGTCAGTCCAGCTGTCGCAGACCGTCGCTGACCACCCGACCGGCCACCAGCACCCATCCTTCGGAATTCCACGTCGTATAGATCTGCGATCCCTTGCCCTGGGTGATCGTGAGGTCCCGGCTCAGATAGTCGGTGATCCGCGCCGCCGCGGAGCCGGTCGCCTCGTCCTCCGGGACGCCGAGATCGGTGGCGAACATCCGCGATCGGATATGCCCGCCGTCGCGATCGAGCCACGCCCACAAGTAGTGCTCGACATCGTCGGGGTAGTCGCCAGGTTCGGTGGCCAGCAGATCGTCCACCGAATCCATCTGCTGAATGGCGAACTCCGGTGACCATTCCGCCCGCGCCCGCACCACGGTGAGGGCGTCGTCGTAGCTGATCTGCACGATGCCGGCCGGCACCTGCAGGGTCTTGATCGGGGTGCCGCGTTCCCGCAGCCACCAGGCCGCGCCCACGGTCGGGTGCCCGGCGAACGGCAGCTCGGTGGCCGGGGTGAAGATGTGTGCGTGTGCCGTCGTCGACCCGTTGTTCGGGAGGTCGATGAATATCGTTTCGCTGTAACCCAATTCGGTGGCGATGCGCTGCCGTTCCGCGGCGGGCACGGTCGACGCATCGACCACGCCGAGCGGATTGCCGAAATTGCCGCACGCATCGGTGAACACCCGCAACACGGTGACGTCGACGGTCATATTCCGACTCTACGACGCCCGTCGAGGACGATGGTCAGGTAGCGCTGCGCTCGTCGGTGCCCATCGCGTCGAGCACCGCCACCCGGGTGTCGAGCGTGCCGGTGACCGAACGCTCGGACAGGCCGGTGCGCAACAGTTCACGCAGTATGTCCTGGTCGTACTTGGCGGCTTCGGTGGAGTCGATGAACCGCTCGACGACCTCCACGAAGCGGTCGGGGTCGTCATGGAACGGGAAGTGCCCGGAGCGGGCGAAGATCTCCAACTGAGAGCCCGGCATGGCGGCGTGCGCCATGCGGGCATGGCTGACCGGGATCATCGCGTCCTGGTCACCCCAAATGAGTTGCACGGGAACAGATTCGGTCAAATAACATCGGTCGAGCATGGTCACCACCTGCCCGCGCCAATCCACCACCGAGCGCAAGGTGCGGGTGAACGCCGATGATGCGGTCGGCTCGGGCAGATCGGTCAGGATGCGCAGCGCATCAGGCAGGTCGCGGCCCAGTCCCGTCGAGCCGAAGACGGTGCCCAGTGCGCGCCCGGCGACCTGCAGGGCCGGCAGCACCAGCGGCAGCCGCAGCAGGGCCAGTGCCTCGCCGCCCATCGGCAATGAGGCGGCCCGTAGCGCGACGTTGACGTCCTTGGTCACTCCGCCGGCTCCGACCAGGATCAGCCGCTCGACCAATTGCGGGTACTGGTAGACGAATTGCATCGCCACACCGCCGCCGAGTGAATGCCCGACGACGGTGACCTTGTCGACCTCGAGGATGCTGAGCAGATCGCGCATGCCGTTGGCGTAGGCGGCCACCGAATAGTCGGCCCGCGGCTTGTCGGACTGGCCGTGCCCCAGCAGGTCTGGGGCGATGACCGTGAACCGCTGGGCGAGCTTGCTGTGCACCGAATGCCACGTCGTCGAGTTGTCACCGATCCCGTGGATCAGCAGCAGCGCGGGACCTGACCCCGCCACCCGGAAGGCCCGCCGATAACCGTGAATGGTCCGGAAGTGCAGTGTGGGCGTCACATCCCGGACGGAATGCAGATTGGGCTTTCGCTGCGTCATGTGCAACCCCGTCCCGGTGCTGTGGAGACTTCGCTAGGTGGTGTCCCCGTTGTCGGTGAAACCATCTTTGAACTCGTCGGCGTGCTGGGCCAGGAATCGCTCGAATTCCGCACCCAATTCGTCGCCGCTGGGCAGATCCTCGTCGCGAGCCAGAAGCGACCGGTTGTCTTGAGCGGCAACGAAAGCATCGTACTGGCGCTCCAGTGCGCTCACCACTTGAGCGACCTCGGGCGAGGCTTCTACCTGCTCATCGATCTTGGAACGGATGCCCGCAGCAGCGTCGGTCAGTGCCCGCAACGGCACCTGCAGCGAAGTCAGCTTGGCCACCTGCTCCAGCAGCGCCTCGGCGGCCGCCGGGAAGTCGGTCTGGGCCAGATAGTGCGGCACGTGCACGGTGAACCCGACGACTTCGTGGCCGTGCTGGGCCATCCGGTATTCCAGCAGGTTGGAGACGCTGCCGGGCACCTGCACCTCGCCCACCCACGGGGTGAACTCGCTGATCAGCTCGCGATTGTTGGAGTGCGCCGTCAGCGTCACCGGACGGGTGTGGGGGACAGCCATCGGAATCGTGCCCAGTCCGATGGTCTGGCGCACCCCGAGCCGCTCGGCCAGCAACCGCACGGCCGTCACGAACCGCTCCCATTTCAGGTCCGGCTCCAGGCCGGCGAGCAGCAGAAACGGCGTACCGAGGCTGTCGCGCAGGGCGTACAGGTTCAGCTGCGGATCGTCATAGTCGGTGAAGTGGTCGGTCTTGAACGTCATCAGCGGCCGACGGGACCGGTAATCCAGCAGGTCGTCGATCGCGAACGAGGCCACCAGTTCGGTGTCGAGCTTGCTCTTGAGGTGCTCAGCGGCCAGATGAATGGCGTGGCCGGCATCGGAGAACCCTTCGAGAGCGTGGATCATCACCGGTCCACGCCCGTCGGGCGCGGCCAGTTGGGGTGCCGGAAACTCGAGTTCGTACATTCCGGTCTGCTCAGGTTGGTACTGCTGTCCCTGCTCGTCAGTCATCGTCTCCGCCTCCTCGCGGTACCCGGGCACGGTGTCGCGCCCTTGTACCGTGACAACCAGTGTCTCTTAGATTCGTGCCTGCGCTATCGATAGCACCTGTGTTGCATAACGCGGGTGCTGTGCCCGTCGTTCCCCGGCGGCTGTGATCACGACGGGTCCACAGCCCCCGCATCAGGCATGATCGTGCAGATGCGGACGGTTTCGGCGGCACAGAACGTGGCGATTGCCACGGTGGTGCTGGCCGGCTGCCACGCGCCGTCCGCGCCCCCGGTCAAAGCCGCCGAGGCCGCCGTCGCACGGTCGGTGACCAAGAATGCCGAGCCGGTGACGCCGCAACCGGCGGTCGGGGCGCTGTTCCTCGGCGGCACCGACGCCCACACGTGCACCGCGTCCGTCGTCCACTCGACCGCCCAGAATCTGATCCTGACCGCGGCACACTGCCTGACGGCGGGCCTGCCCGTCACCTTCGTGCCGGCGTTCGACGACACGGCCGCCCCCGATGCGGTGTGGACCGTCGACGCCGTCTACCTCGATCCCCGGTGGCTCGCCTCCCAGGACCCCAAGGCCGACTATGCGTTCGCGCGGGTCAGCCGGTCGGCGGGTGGGTCGGTCGAATCGGTCGCCGGTCAGGCACTGACGCTGGGTGTGACACCGGGCGACGCCGCGCCGGTCACGGTGGTCGGGTACCCGGGAGGCGTCGGCGGACCGCCCCTGGGCTGCGACACCACCGCCGCCATGGCCCCGGGTGGCTTTCCGTCGCTGCGCTGCGGCGGGCTGGTCGACGGCACGAGCGGAGGCCCGTGGATCAAGGGCTCGACGGTGGTCGGGGTGATCGGCGGCCGCGACGGTGGCGGCTGCCAGGACAACATCTCCTATTCGCCGCCGTTCGACACAGCGACGGCTGATCTGCTGGCCCGCGCCGAGGCGGGCGGTCCAGGCGACGACGCACCGATGGCGCTCGACGGCGACTGCTGAACTACTTGCGGAACTGGTTCAGCGCCCGCAGCTTGTTCATCACGTCCAGCGCCGCGACCTTGTAGGCCTCCGAGAACGTCGGGTAGTTGAAGACGGCGTCGACGAGGTATTCGATCGTGCCGCCGCAGCCCATCACGGCCTGGCCGATGTGCACCAGCTCGGTGGCGGCGGTGCCGAAGATGTGGACGCCCAGCACCTTCAGGTCCTCGGTGGACACCAGCAGCTTCAACATGCCGTACGAGTCGCCGGCGATCTGGCCGCGGGCCAGCTCGCGGTACCGCGACACCCCGACCTCGTAGGGGATGGAATCCTTGGTCAGCTCCTGCTCGGTGGCGCCGACGTAGGACACCTCGGGGATCGAGTAGATGCCAATCGGCTGCAACGAAGTCATCCCGGCGGTCGGCTCACCGAAGGCGTGGTAGGCCGCCAGGCGGCCCTGCTCCATCGAGGTGGCCGCCAGGGCCGGGAAGCCGATGACGTCGCCGACGGCGTAGATGTGGTCGACCTTGGTCTGGAATGTCTTGTCGTCGACGAAGATCCGGCCGCGGTTGTCGGCCTCCAGGCCGGCGTTCTCCAGGTCGAGGTGGTCGGTCTGGCCCTGCCGGCCAGCCGAGTACATGACGGTCTCGGCCGGAATCTGCTTGCCACTGGCCAGGGTGGTGACGGTGCCTGCCGAGCCGACGTCGACGGCGGTCACCGCCTCACCGAACCGGAACGTCACCGCCAGGTCGCGCAGGTGGAAGCGCAGCGCCTCGACGATCTCGGGGTCGCAGAAGTCGAGCATCGAGTCGCGCTTCTCCACGACGGTGACCTTGGTGCCCAGGGCGGCGAACATCGAGGCGTATTCGATGCCGATGACCCCGGCGCCGACCACGACCATCGAGGTCGGGATGGACTTCAGGTCGAGGATGCCGTCGGAGTCCAGCACCCGGTTCTCGTCGAATTCGATACCGGCGGGCCGCGCCGGCTTGGTGCCGGTGGCGACGATGACATAGCGGCCGCTGATCGTGAAGTGCTCGGCCCTGGTGGGGTCCTCGATGATCAGGTTGTGCTCGTCCAGGAACCGGCCACGGCCCATGTAGAGCTCGATCCCGTTGCGCATCAACTGATTTCGGATGACATCGACTTCTTTGCCGATCACATGCTGGGTGCGGGCGAGCAGATCGGCGGGGGTGATCTTGTCCTTGACCCGGTAGCTGGCTCCGTAGAGCTCGCGCTGGCTCATACCGGTCAGGTACAGGACGGCCTCGCGCAGCGTCTTGGACGGGATCGTGCCGGTCTGGACGCAGACACCGCCCATCATGTGGCCCCGCTCGATCACGGCTACCGACTTGCCCAGCTTGGCCGCGGCGATGGCAGCCTTCTGGCCGCCGGGACCCGAACCGATGACGACGAGGTCGTATTCCAAACCCATGAGGACAAGGTGTACGCCGGTTTGCCGAATCTCGCATGCCGACGATGTCAATACGACATGAACAATCCGCCCCAGCGCGCATCGTCGCTGATCCCCAGACCCGACTTCATCCACAGGGCCGGGCTCCTGAGTGCGCGGGCGGCGCGGTCTCGACGGTGCTGGTTGGCAGCGTCACACCCATGACCACACACGAACCTGACTTCCGCTTCACCCGGCCCGGCGCGCTGATCGCCGCCCTGCCAGCCGTTCTCGGCTTCGTGCCCGAACAGTCCCTGGTGCTGGTGTCTCTCGAACACGGCGAGATGGGGGCGGTGATGCGCGTCGACCTCCCGAAGGCGCTCGACGGCGACCTGAGTCACCTGGCCGAGCTCGCGTCCGCCTCGGGTGCGGACACGGTGGTCGCGGTGATCGTGGACGCCGAACGTGCGGCGTGCCCCATGTGCAACCAGGATTATCGCGACCTGTGCGACGAGCTGACGTCGGCGCTGTCCGCCCACGGCATGGATCTCTACGCGGGTCACGTCGTCGACCGGGTCGAGGCCGGCGGGCGCTGGCACTGCGTCGACGGGTGCGGGGCATTCGGTGCGGTGGAGGATCCGATGGCGTCTCCGTTGGCGGCTGCCGCCGTGCTCGACGGGCGCCGGCTCTATCGGCGCAGGGCCGATCTGCAGGCTGTGATCGAAGTAGTTGACGAGAAGCGCAGTGCCGCAATGGTTCCGGTCATTTCTGAACGCGGCGATGCGCGGGAGGCGGACTGGCGCGCCGATCCCGACGGCTGCGGCCGGCGCGACGTGGAGGCGGCGATGGCGCTGGCTGCCCGGATCTGTGACGGCGAGGAACCGAACGATGTCGAGCTGGCGGGCCTGGCCTGCGCGCTGACCGACGTCAACGTCCGCGACACATTGTATGCACTGGCGGTTGGCGCCGACGCCGCCCGGGCCGAGGCGTTGTGGGCGCTGCTGGCGCGCGCGCTTCCCGGGCCGTGGCGCATTGAAGCGCTTGTGCTGCTGGCCTTTTCGGCCTATGCCCGAGGGGACGGCCCGTTGGCCGGGCTATCGCTGGAGGCGGCTCTGCGCGGCGATCCCGAGCATCGGATGGCGTGCATGCTCGACACCGCGCTGCAGTCCGGCATGCGACCCGAGCAGATTCGCGAGCTGGCCGGCACCGGCTACCGGCTGGCCAAGCGGCTCGGGGTACGGCTTCCGCCGCGACGGGCGTACGGCCGTCGCGCGGTGTGAACCGGCCTAGACCTTCTCGACCTTGACGGCGTGGGCCATTTCGTGGGGGAGTTGCACGTTCTCGTGACCAGCGATCACGATCGTCACGGCGCCGCTCGGGGTGTTCTCGACCTGCACCCGCGCGTTGGGCACCACGCCGGCGTCCTTGAGCATGCCGATCAACTCCACGTCGCCCTGGACGTGTTCGGTCAGCTGGCGGACCACCACGGCGACCGGGGTGCCGGGTGGAAGCTCGGTCAGCCGAACCAGGTGGGCGTCCTCGCGCTGGCTCATGTCCAGACCCAGCAGGGACAGCCCCGGAATGGGATTGCCGAAGGGGGACACCGTGGGGTCGTCGAGAACCTTCACCAGGCGGCGCTCGACGTCCTCGCTCATCACGTGCTCCCACTTGCAGGCTTCGGCGTGCACCTCTTCCCACGGAAGGCCGATGACGTCCACGAGCAACCGCTCGGCGAGCCGGTGCTTGCGCATCACCGACACGGCCAGCCCGCGGCCCTTGTCGGTCAGTTCGAGGTGCCGGTCGCCGGCCACATGCAGCAGGCCGTCGCGCTCCATGCGCGCCACGGTTTGGCTGACCGTCGGACCGCTCTGATCCAGCCGCTCTGCAATGCGCGCGCGCAGGGGGATCACGCCCTCTTCTTCGAGGTCGTAGATCGTGCGGAGGTACATCTCGGTGGTATCGACCAGGTCATTCATACGGCACCCTTCTTCGGCCCCGAGTCTACTTGGCTAGCTGGGGAAACAGGTGTGCAACACCATCGGGCCACAGCAGTGTGCCCGCCGGCATCGCCGACGGGCACACTCAGGGGGTTGCTTGATCTAGCTGGCGTACGACCGCAGCCGGTCAGCCCGATCGCCGTTGCGCAGCTTCGACATAACCTCGCGCTCGATCTGGCGGACACGCTCGCGCGACAGACCGAACAGCTTGCCGATCTGGTCGAGGGTGCGCGGCTGGCCGTCGTCGAGGCCGAACCGCAGCCGGATCACCTGCTGCTCACGCTCATCCAGCGTGGCCAGTACGTGGCGGATGTCGGTGTGCAGCAACTCGGCGATAACGGCGTTCTCCGCCGACATGGCCTCGGAGTCTTCGATGAAGTCACCCAGCGGGGCCTCCTCATCGCTGCCGACCGGCATGTCGAGGCTGACCGGGTCGCGGCTGTGCTCGAGCAGGTCGTTGATCTTCTCGACCGGGATGCCCGACTCTTCGGCCAGTTCCTCGTCGGTGGCTTCACGGCCCAGGCTCTGGTGCATCTCACGCTTGATCCGCGCCAGCTTGTTGACCTGCTCCACGAGGTGCACCGGCAGCCGGATGGTGCGGCTCTGGTCGGCCATACCGCGGGTGATGGCCTGACGGATCCACCAGGTGGCGTACGTCGAGAACTTGAATCCCTTGGTGTAGTCGAACTTCTCCATCGCGCGGATCAGGCCCAGGTTGCCCTCCTGGATGAGATCCAGCAGTGGCATTCCGCGCCCGGTGTAGCGCTTGGCCAGCGAGACCACGAGGCGCAGGTTCGCCTCGAGCAAATGGCTTCGGGCGGCCTGCCCGTCGCGAACCACGGTCGCCAGGTCCCGCTTGCGGTTATCGGACAGGCGCTTGCGGGTCTCCAGCAGATGTGCGGCGAACAGGCCGGCTTCGATCCGCTTGGCCAGTTCGACCTCGTCCTCGGCGGTGAGCAGGGCGGTCTTGCCGATGCCATTCAGATACACGCGCACCAGGTCGGCGGCTGGACTCTGGGCGTCCAGGTCGCTGTCAAATCGGCTGGTGGTGGCATTTGCCATGGTGGCCTCCTGATCGGCTGCAACTGTCAAACGGTCCAACGTTCGACCGGAACAAAGAGTTCCCATGGGGCTGCCTTCTCACACCCTCTGACGTGCGGGAATACGGCGGAGCCCTGAGAATGTCCTGAGAAACGACCGTGCAGGCGGTCAGTGGGAACTGTGGTCGGCGCCGCCGGCCGAATGCGGTTGCGCCGCGGAGATCCCGGTATTGAGGGCGGGCGGTTCGGGGCGCGGGAACAGCTGGGTCCGCCGCGGGGTGTCATTGAACCGACGCGGTTCCTCGGCACGCCGCGGCGGGCGGTCGTTGGCGATCAGCACCGCGATCCACGGCAGCGGCAGCGACACCGCGATGATCGCCAGCGAGATCAGCCCGTTGTGCCATAACCCGTAGGCCGCGGCCGCCAGGATCAGCGCCGGGATCCGAAACGACATGATCGTCAAGTACTTTCGCACCCGCAGGCGATGCTGCTCCTCATAAGGCGTTGCCGCGGCGGTGATGAGCACGGGTCGACCTTCGTCATCGAACCCCAGCTCACGCTTCATAGCTCCACTGTTCCACATTCCGAGGCCGATATGCAGGCCGGTTTCTTACGGCCGCCCGACCGGGCACAATGTCTTCTATGCAGACTCAGACGATCGAGCGCACCGACACCGACGAACGCGTCGACGACGGCACCGATGATGACGCGCCGAAGGTCTTTCATTACGTCAAGAAGGAAAAGATCGCCGAGAGCGCGGTGATGGGCACCCACGTCGTCGCGCTGTGCGGTGAGGTGTTCCCGGTCACTCGCGCTGCTAAGCCCGGGTCGCCGGTCTGCCCGGATTGCAAGCGCGTCTACGAGAGCCTCAAGAAGGGCTGACCGGAGCCTTCGCTTCGGGCTCTTCGGGCTGCGGCGCCTGCTCGTCCCTGTCGACGTCCTTGTCGACATCCTTGTCGCTCAACGACTTCGCCTTGCTCCGCAACCATGTCCACACCTGGTCGGCGTGTGGGATCGGGGCCGGCCATTCCTCTTCGATGGCGGCATTGAGTTCAGCGCCGATCATGATCGCGAAGCCGAGGAAGAACGCAAACAGCAGGAACGCGATCGGCGTTGCGAGTGCGCCATAGGTATAGCCGGTGCTGGTGATCCAGGTCAGGTAGAACCGAAGACCCATCGTGGCGACCACGAACACCGCCGTAGCCAGGAGCGCGCCCCACACCAGGCGATGCGTCGGCAGCGGCTTCGGCAGCGACACTCGGTAGAGGATGGTCACTGCCACCACCAAGGCCAGCACCAGGGCGGGGTAGTAGCCGTACTGCAGGACGTTGTCCCAGCTGTCGGGCAGGTATGAGGAGATCTTGCGGGGACCGAGCGCGACGAACGGCGCTGCGGCGATGACGAACACCAGCATCACGACGTAGAGGCCCAGCGCGAAGAACCGCTGCCGCACCGGGTGGCGCAGCGGCGTCTGATCGTGGGCTTCCACCACCGAGTCGACGAACGCCGAGATAGCTGACGAGCCGGCCCACAGACTGATCACGAAGCCCAAAGACACCACCTCACCGCGCGCACCCTGGATGATGTCGCGGACGGTCGGCTGGATGATTTCGGTCACCACGTTCTTCGAGAAGAAGCTGTTGGCCAAGTTGATCAGCTGGTTCTCGATGGCCGGCAACGTGTCGGGCCCGAACAGCGGCGCGATGTAGGCGAGGCTGCCCAGCACCCCCAGCAACAGCGGGGGGAGCGACAGCACCGACCAGAATCCGGCCTGAGCCGACTCGGAAAAAATCGAGTCGTCCCAACTCTTGGACAACGTCCGTTTAGAGATCCGCCATATGTGATGGCGAGATGGCTTGGCGGGTTGGTCAGTCATGACCAGACCAGCATTCCTGACGACGGCGGTCCTGCCCAGCGACGCGGCCGTGAGTTGCGGTTATGCCTCCGACGCAGCGACTTCGATCACCGCGGCCAGCTCGACAAGCTTGGCCTGGTGCTCGTTGGCGTGGTGCTGGCAAAACAGAAGTTCGGCGCCTGAAGGCAGCTTCGCGCGGACCCGGGCAGCCGCACCACAGCGGTCGCAGCGATCAGCCTTGGTCAATTCCGGACTGGTCAGGGTCGCGTTCATTTGGGCTCCTCCGTAAGGTGCTCAGCGCTTCGGTGATTCGGTGCCACCGTCACGTATCTCCACTGTCTCAGACGTTCTCTGTTTCGGCCTTGTTCCCCGGGGGTTTAACGCTGTGTCGTGTCTCACGCCCTGTGCTGTTGCGGGTGGTGCAGTGTGGTCGTATGTACCCGACTCCGGAATTCTTACTCCACCTGTGCGGACAGGGGGATTGGGAAGCCGCCGCGGCCGCCGGCGAACTTTGCCCCCCATCGCTGGGCGAAGTCGGATTCATCCACCTTTCGACGCCGGAGCAGGTGCACCTGCCTGCCAACCGGCTCTACGCCGGACGGACCGATCTCGTACTGCTGCAGATCGACCCGCAGCGGCTGGACGCCCCGGTGCGATTCGAACCTGGAGTGCCAACGGATCCCGAGTCGATGAGGTTCCCGCACCTGTACGGCGCGCTGCCCGCCGTCGCCGTGACGAACGTCACTGCGTATCGGCCGGGGCCGGACGGCCGGTTTCAGCCGTTCGAATCCCCGATGTAGGCGTCGGCCTCGATCTCGACCAGCAGCCCGGGTTCGATGAGGGCCGAGACCTCGACCATGGTGGCGGCCGGGCGGACCGCACCGAAGAACTCGGCGTGTACGGAGCCGACCTCATGCCACCGCGAGATGTCGGTGACGTAGATCCGGGTGCGGATCACGTCGGACAAGCCGGCACCCAGGTCGGACAGCGCTGTGGCTATGCGCTGCAACGCATTTCGGGTTTGCTCGACGATGTCGTCCCCAGCGCCGGTGGTACCGGACACCGCGATCAACGGGCCGGTGCGCACCGCGCGCGAGTAACCGACGAGATCCTCGAACTCGGATCCCGATCCGATGTTCACCCGCGCTGCCATGCGGGTGTTAGTCCAGGTAGTCGCGCAGCACCTGAGAGCGGCTGGGGTGGCGCAGCTTGCTCATGGTCTTGCTCTCGATCTGGCGGATCCGCTCGCGGGTGACGCCGTAGACCTGGCCGATCTCGTCGAGGGTGCGGGGCTGACCGTCGGTCAGACCGAACCGCAGCCGTACGACGCCGGCTTCACGCTCGGAGAGCGTCTCGAGCACCGACTGCAGCTGATCCTGCAGCAGGGTGAACGAGACCGCGTCGACGGCCACGACGGCCTCGCTGTCCTCGATGAAGTCACCGAGCTGGCTGTCGCCCTCGTCGCCGATGGTCTGGTCCAGCGAGATCGGCTCACGCGCGTACTGCTGGATCTCCAGCACCTTCTCCGGCGTGATGTCCATCTCCTTGGCCAGCTCCTCGGGAGTGGGCTCGCGGCCCAGATCCTGAAGCAGCTCACGCTGGATACGGCCGAGCTTGTTGATGACCTCGACCATGTGCACCGGGATACGGATGGTGCGGGCCTGATCAGCCATCGCGCGGGTGATCGCCTGACGGATCCACCAGGTGGCGTACGTGGAGAACTTGTAGCCCTTGGTGTAGTCGAACTTCTCCACCGCGCGGATCAGACCCAGGTTGCCTTCCTGGATGAGGTCCAGGAAGGCCATACCGCGGCCGGTGTAGCGCTTGGCCAACGACACCACCAGGCGCAGGTTGGCTTCGAGCAGATGATTCTTCGCGCGGTCGCCGTCGCGGCAGATCCACTGCATGTCGCGGCGCTGCTGAACTGGCAGCTTCTCGCCCTTGTCGGTCTTCTCGGCCATCAGCTGCGTGGCGTAGAGGCCGGCCTCGATTCGCTTGGCGAGCTCGACCTCCTCCTCGGCGTTCAGCAGCGCGACCTTGCCGATCTGCTTGAGGTAGGCGCGAACCGAGTCGGCTGACGCGGTCAGCTCGGCGTCTTTGCGGGCCTGCCGCAGCGCCTCGGACTCCTCTTCGTCCCACACGAAATCGCCGGAGGCCTTGTCCTTCTCGGACGGCTCGGAGATGTCCTCCTCGTCACCGGCCGCGGCCGCCGGGGCCTTGGCGGTGGGAGCGGCTTCCTCGCCGTCTTCGCTGTCGTCGTCGGAGGCCTCGTCGGCGTCCTCAGCGTCGTCGTCCACGACCACTTCGAGATCGTCGAGTTCGATCTCGACGTCGACCACCACGTCGATGTCGGGTTCGCCGTCGAGCTCGGTGTCGACGTCCTCGTCGGTGCCGACCTCGGCATCGCCCTCGGCCGTCGCGTCTTTCTTGCCGCGGCCACGAGTCGCAGGCGCCTTCTTCGCGGGCGCCTTGGTGGCGCGGGCCTTGGCGGGGGCGACGTCAGTGGCGTCGATGGGCTCGGAATCGCCGGCTTCCGCAGCGGCGGCGCGGGGCGCGGCCTTGGTGACGCGCTTGGCGGGCGCGGAACCGTTGGCGGCCTTCGCCGCCGGCTTCTTTGCGGGAGTCTTGGTGGCGGTGCGCTTCACCGGCTCGTCGGTTGCCGGGCTTGCTTTGGTCGCTGCCACGTACACCCTTTCGGTCGTGCTGGCTCTCGGTGGGCGCGGGGGCGCCACCGAAAGCGTCGGCTATGAGGACTGTTGGCGTGGATCTCGTTGCGGATTCTCGCCGCTATCCGGTAGGCGGCCGCCGTCGACCATTGTAACGACAGTGCGAGCATCTACCGCGCGAGCGGCGAAAATTCAGCGTGTGACGTCGGCTTGTGCGGCCATCGCCGCACCCACGATGCCCGCCTCGTTCAGCAGTTCCGCGGCCACCACCGGGGTCCGGTTCTTCAACAGCGGGATCCATTTCTGCGCTTTGCGGCTGATGCCACCGCCGGCGATGAACAAGTCTGGCCAGATCGCATTTTCGATGCTGACCAGCACTCTTGTGACTTCTTCCGTCCACCGCTCGTAGCTCCACTCCTTGCGTTCCTTCACCGAGGAGGCGGCGCGGTGCTCGGCCTCCTTGCCGCCGACCTCCAGGTGGCCGAACTCGGTGTTGGGCAGCAGCTGGCCGTTGTGAATCACGGCGGAGCCGATTCCGGTGCCGAAGGTGAGCAGCACGATGACGCCGTTCTTGTTGCGTCCGGCGCCGTGCCGCTGCTCAGCCAGGCCTGCGGCGTCGGCGTCGTTGAGGACGGTGACGTGCTGGCCGCCCAGCGCGCCGCTGATGATCTCGGCGGCGTTGGTGCCGATCCAGCCCTTGTCCACGTTGGCTGCGGTCTGTACGACGCCGTTGACCACCACGCCGGGGTAGGTGACACCCAGCGGACCGGTCCACTCGAAGTGCCGAACGACCTCGGCGACCGTCTCCGCCACCGCGGCCGGGGTCGACGGCTGTGGGGTGAGCAACTTGAAGCGCTCCCCGATGAGCTGGCCGGTGTCGAGATCGACGACACCGCCCTTGACCCCGCTGCCGCCGACATCGACCCCGAAGCCGCGATTCTGTCCGGGGGTGGGCGATTCGGTCTCGGGCATTGGGCTGCTCCTCGGCGAGGCGGGCGGTCTGCGCGATTGCCCACACTAGTGGCTGCGCGCCCCTCTGTGCTGCGATAAGCCGGTGACCGACAACCGGGGAGAGCAATTGCGGGCGGTGGCCGAGCAGTTGGCCGCCGAAGCCGCCGCATTCGTCCGCCGTCGACGGGCCGAGCTCCTCGGCGACGGCCGCGACGCCATCGACTCGAATTCGGTGCAAACGAAGAGCACGCCGACCGATCCGGTGACCGTGGTGGACACCGAAACCGAACTGCTGCTGCGGGATCGGCTGGGCGAACTGCGTCCGGGTGACGCGATCCTCGGCGAGGAGGGCGGCGGCCCGGCGGCCGGTGACGACGGCTCGGTCTGCTGGGTGATCGACCCGATCGACGGCACCGTCAACTTCGTCTATGGGATTCCGGCTTACGGGATTTCGATCGGCGCACAGATCGACGGCGTGTCGGTGGCGGGTGCGGTCGCCGATGTGGTCAGCGGCGACGTGTACTCGGCGGCGGCGGGTCATGGCGCTCACGTGCTCAGCGGCGGGCAGCGACGGGCACTGCGCTGCAGCGCGGTCACCGAGCTGTCGATGGCGTTGGTGGGCACCGGATTCGGCTACGCGCCGCAACGGCGCGCCGAGCAGTCGGCGCTGCTGGCCCTGCTGCTGCCCCAGGTGCGTGACGTGCGGCGGATCGGGTCGGCCGCGCTGGATCTGTGTCTGGTCGCCGCCGGCCGCCTCGACGCGCACTACGAGCACGGCCTGAACGTCTGGGACTGGGCGGCGGGTGCGCTGATCGCCAGCGAGGGGGGCGCGCTGGTGGTGCTGCCGTCAGTCGACGACGCAGGCGGGCTGCTGGTGGCCGCCGCGCCGGGCGTCGCCGGCGCGCTCATCGACGCGCTGGACCGGGCCGGAGGACTGCGCCCCCTGGACTAGCGGGCTCAGCAGGTGCCGTTGTGGATCTTGGTGATCAGCGCCGAGTCTGCGGGCTCGGTGGCGTCTGGGCGCAGCCCGGCCAGGACGGCGTCGATGTCGTCGCTGTGAGCCAGGGTGGTGAAGTCGGTCCCGATCGACAGGTCGACCGAATCGTCCTTGCGGTCGTCCTGGAACAGCTCGACGCAGGGCGCCACCAGCCATACCGCGGCCGCACCGGCCCGGCCACTGGAACCGAAGCGGATCTGGCCCTGGCAGGTCAGTCGCGTGCTGGCGTAGATCGGGTCGTTGGCCGCGGTGGGCTGGGCGAAGCCGAGGTCCCGCAGCGCGCCGGCGACCTCACCGGCCTGCCCGCCCTGTCCGCTGGCGTTGAGGACCCGGATTTTGGTGTCCACGAGCTTGGCCGGAGCGACGTCCAGCATCGAGGCGTGCGAGACCTGCTCACCGAGTTTGGGGGCGGCCGGATCGGACGCTGGCGGCGGGTTGCAGGCCGCGGCCTCCCGCACGTCGACCGGGCGGGTCAGCACGAATGCCCACACCACGGCCGTGATCGCGAACATCACGCCGAGGGCGATGATTCCGGGCAGGTAGTTGCGCCGACGGAACGGACGACCGTTCTTGTCGAAGGCTGTGCCCTCGGTGATTTGAGCGACCACGGATGCACTCTAGAGGCACGTGGCGGGTGCCGACGGAACACGCCCGTCGCACCAGATCAATCAATGTGACGTAAATCACACCTGGATATGGGTGATCTGGGCACGAATCGTTTGGCGGATCCGTTCGACGCTGATACAAAGCCATGCTGAGGTTTGGAGGGGACAACAATGGCTACCGACTACGACGCACCACGGCGCACTGAGACCGATGAGGTGTCCGAGGACTCGCTCGAGGAGCTGAAGGCTCGCCGCAATGAGGCGCAGTCGGCGGTGGTCGATGTCGATGAAACCGATTCCGCCGAGAATTTCGAGCTCCCCGGCGCGGATCTGTCCGGCGAGGAGCTGTCGGTACGGGTCGTCCCGAAGCAGGCCGACGAGTTCACCTGCTCGAGCTGCTTCTTGGTGCATCACCGCAGCCGGCTGGCCAGCGACAAGAACGGCGTGATGATCTGCACGGACTGCGCGGCGTAGCCGCGTCGGTCAGCTGCGCAAGGCCGACAACACCCGATCGGGGTGGCGGACGCTGACCAGCCAGTACGGCGTCGGATCGTCGGGATCGTCGAGGACTACCAGCACCAGCGGCCCTACCCAGCCCCGGTGCAGGACATAGGCGGCCGGATCGAGCTGGCGGCCCAGCGCCGCCGACTTCGCCGTTCGGGGGATCTCCGCGGACCGTGACACCACCGACATCGGCAGATGCGCCTGACCGGCCCACAGGTCGACCTCGGCGCCATCGGTGACGACGCGCACCTCGGTGCGGCTCAGCCACAGCAACACGCCCGCCGCGACCGCGCTGAGCAGCGTGTAGGGCAGCCACACGGGCAGGGTGCGCACACCCATCGTGACTTCCTTGGCGATGAGCGCCGCCAGGGCCAGGCCGAGCGGCCACCACCACCACGGCACCCAGAGCCGCTCGCGGTACCGCACGGTTTGCGAGGTCACACGCGAACCAGACACGCGGCCAAGGGTAGTCTGTGGCATCGTGCCAGCCAGTCTCGCGGTGGTCCGCCTAGACCGCGATCTCCCGATGCCCAGCCGCGCCCACGACGGCGATGCGGGCGTGGATTTGTTCAGTGCCGAAGACGTCGATCTGGCGCCCGGCCATCGTGCCCTGGTAGCCACCGGGATCGCCGTGGCGATCCCGCACGGCATGGTCGGCCTGGTTCATCCGCGCTCCGGTTTGGCTGCGCGCGTGGGACTTTCGATCGTCAACAGTCCCGGCACGATCGACGCCGGATATCGCGGTGAAGTCAAGATTTCGTTGATCAACCTCGACCCCGCCGCGCCGATCAACATCCGGCGCGGTGACCGCATCGCTCAACTGCTGGTCCAGCGGGTCGAACTCCCAGAGCTGGTCGAGGTGGCCTCGTTCGACGAGGCCGGACTGGCTGACACCACCCGTGGCGAGGGCGGCCACGGATCCTCCGGCGGACATGCGAGTTTGTGATGGCATTCGGCAGACGTAAGAACGAACCCAAGACCGGCGACCCCGTGGCCGAGAAGCCGGACGGCGACGACGTCATCGAGGACACCCTGGCCACTGAGCCCGACGATGCCGCCGGCGACTACGACGGTGGCCCTTTCGATGTCGAGGACTTCGACAACCCCGACGAAGCCGCGGAAGCCCGGCTCGACCTCGGCTCGGTGCTGGTCCCGATGCCGGCGGGCGGCCAGATCCAGGTCGAGTTGAACGAACAGGGCGTGCCAAGCGCGGTGTGGGTGGTCACGCCCAACGGACGGTTCACGATCGCCGCCTACGCGGCACCGAAGTCACCAGGCCTGTGGCGGGAAGTGGCCAAAGAGCTGGCCGACTCGCTGCGCAAGGACAACGCGCAGGTGTCCATCGAGACCGGCCCCTGGGGTCGTGAGGTGGTCGGTACCGGCGCAGGTGTGGTGCGTTTCATCGGGGTCGACGGCTACCGCTGGATGATCCGCTGCGTGGTCAACGGCGCCCCGGAAGCCATGCCGAACCTGGTCGTCGAAGCGCGAGAAGCGTTGGCCGACACCGTTGTACGGCGCGATGACACTCCGCTGCCGGTGCGCACCCCGCTGCCGGTCAACCTGCCAGAGCCGATGCTCGAGCAGTTGCGTCAGGCTGCTGCCCAGCAGGCTCAGATGGTGGCCGCCCAGCAGGCGCTGGTGCAGGAGCAGCAGGCGCAGGGCCAGCCGCCGACCGAGCGGCGCAGCGCGTCCGGCTCGGCCATGCAGCAGTTGCGCAGCACCAGCACCGGCGGCTGATTGGCTGCCCCGGGTCGCTTCGCTCGCCCCCTCGCCTTCGGCTGGGGGTACCCCCAGCCCGCCGGACCTATCCCGCGGCCTCGTCCACCGCAGCCAGACACGCCGCCCCGAGTACTTCAGGGTCGGGGCCGAAGTCGTCGAGGCTGACCGTCCGCAGCGCCGCGCGCGGCGCCGCTGACGCCCATTCCAGCGCGACCTCCAGCGGATGGATCGGGTCGTCGGATGCCCCGACCACACCCATCGGCACGGCCAGCCGCTCCAATTCGGCGATGCTCGGCGCGACATAGCCGGCGGCTTCCTCCATCGCGTCGGGCAATTCGGGCCACTGACCCAGCCAGCTGCGGGTGAGCTCGTCGGCCAGCCAGGCCGGGCTGGACGCCCGCATCTGCGCGGTCGTGGCGACCAGACCGGCGGTGCGCAACTGGTGGGCGGTGTGCCGGGCCGACAGCGCGGCCGGAGCCGACGGCGCTGACCCGGTCCACGCCGGCAGCGCGGCCAGCACCGCCACCGCGCGGCTCGGATGCGCCAACGCCCACGCAAGGCTCACCGCGGCGCCGATGGACACCCCACCGACGATGATCGGGCCCTGACGGGCAGCGTTGTCGAGCGCGTCGAGGTAGCTGGCGACCAGCCGGGCCGGTTGCGGCGCCGGGGTCGACACCACCGCGCCGACCCCGTGCAGCGGCCCGGCGAACGCCCGGTAGACGTAGTCGTCGTCGGAGCCCGTCCCCGGCAGCAGCACCGCCGTGGCCCCGCGGAATGTGATCGTCATCTCATGATCCTGCCTGTGACGCATTAGCAACCGTCGCCGCGGGTATGCCACATGGCAATCGGGAACCAACAGGTCTAGCGTTGCGTTGGCATTGTGATCCGCTGAAGTATCAGGAGAGGCCATGGCTACGGCCGAAAGTTTTGTCCGCCGTCTCACCCGTCGGTTGACGGAGGACCCTGAGCAGCGCGATGTCGAAGAACTCACCGACGAGGCGGCCCAGACCGGCACGCAGCGAGCAATCGATTGCCAGCGCGGCCAGGAGGTCACCATGGTGGGCACCCTGCGCAGTGTGGAGATGAACGCCAAGGGCTGTGCCGGCGGGGTACGTGCCGAGCTGTTCGACGGCACCGACACGGTGACGCTGGTCTGGTTGGGACAGCGCCGAATCCCCGGAATCGAATCGGGTCGCGCCCTGCGAGTACGCGGTCGGCTGGGCACGTTGGAAAACGGAACCAAGGCCATCTACAACCCGCACTACGAGATCCAGACTTGAGCCTTCCCGTCGAAGACAGCGATCGTTCGCCAGATTCCGACGATATCGAGCTGACGCCTGCTGCCGAGAGGACTCCGGCCCAGGCGCTGCTCGCCCAGATGGGCGGTATCAGCGGGCTGATCTATTCGGCCCTGCCGGTCGCCGTACTGGTGCCCGTGAATACCGCGTTCGGCCTGGTGCCTGCGATCGCCGCGGCCCTCGGTGTCGCCGCCCTGATCCTGGTCTGGCGCCTGATCCGCCGTGACTCCGTACAGCCCGCCGTCTCCGGATTCATCGGTGTCGGGCTCAGCGCCCTGATCGCCTGGCTCGTCGGGGCGTCGAAAGGCTACTTCCTGCTTGGCATTTGGACGTCGCTGATCTGGGCGGGGGTCTTCGCCCTCTCGGTCCTGATCCGCCGGCCCATCGTGGGCTACGCCTGGAGCTGGATCCAAAGCCACGACCGTGCCTGGCGCAACAACCGGCGCGCGGTGCTGGCCTTCGACATTGCGACGTTGACCTGGGTGCTGGTGTTCGCATCGCGCTTCGTCGTGCAGCGTCACCTCTACGACCTCGACCAGACCGGCTGGCTGGGGGTGGCCCGCATCGCGATGGGCTGGCCGCTGACCGGGGTGGCCGCGCTGGTCACGTACCTCGCGATCCGCGTCGCCCAGCGCGCGATCCACGCCGCCCACGCCGACAGCCACGACTCGGGCGCCGCCCCCGCCGCTGAATGACCGCTAGGCCTTAGAGGCCGACAGCACCGTCGTGCGCAGCTCGTCTTCCACTTCGGGCGCGGCGACGAACAACAGCTCATCCCCGCCTTCCAGCGGTTCGTCGGCCTCCGGCACGATCACCCTCGGTCCGCGCAGGATCGTCACCAGCGTGGCGTCGCGCGGCAGGACGAGCTTGCGCACCGGCCGCCCGCCCCACGGGGTGTCGTCGGGCAGGGTGATCTCGACAAGGTTGGCGTGGCCCTGGCGGAACTGCATGAGCCGCACCAGATCGCCCACGGCGACGGCCTCTTCCACCAGCGAGGCCAGCATCCGCGGGGTGGACACCGCGACGTCCACACCCCAGGAGTCGTCGAACAGCCACTCGTTGCGGGGATCGTTGACCCGGGCCACGACGCGGGACACCGCGAACTCCGTCTTGGCCAGCAGGGACAGCACCACATTCGCCTTGTCGTCGCCGGTGGCGGCCACGACGACATCGAAATCATGCAGGTGCACCGACTCCAGCAGGCTGATCTCGCAGGCGTCGCCGAGCCGCCAGTGTGCGGCCGGGATCGCGTCGACGTCGAGATGTTCGGGGTTGCGCTCGATGAGCGTCACCTCGTGCTCGCTCTCGAGCAGTTCGCGGGCAATCGAGCGGCCAACCGCGCCCGCCCCGGCGATCGCCACCTTGAGCCGTTTCTCGCCCATCTGTCAGTGCCCCTCTCCGACGTCCGGGCCGGGCGGCAGCGCGGCGAGTGCCAGCGCTTCCGCGGCGCGCCCGGATATCGCCGCGATGTAGACCTGATCGCCGGCCTGGACGACGGTTTTGGGCTCGGGCAGGATGCCGGTGCCGAACCGGATCACGAACGCGACGCGCGCGCCGGTGGCCTCCTCGAGGGAGGTCAGCCGGTGCCCGACCCAGCCTTCGTGCAGCGTCACTTCGGCGACGGCCATCGTGCCGGTCGGATCACGCCATTTGGCGGTCTCGGTGTCGCGCACGAGCGCGTTCAGCAGCCGATCGGTGGTCCAGGGTACGGTCGCGACCGTCGGGATGCCCAGTCGCTCGTAGACCGCGGCACGCTTGGCGTCGTAGATCCGCGCGACGACTCGCTGCACCCCGAACGTCTCGCGAGCCAGTCGCGCGGAGATGATGTTGGAGTTGTCGCCTGAGGAGACCGCGGCGAACGCATCGGTGTCCTCGATTCCCGCGCGCAGCAGCACTTCTCGGTCGAATCCCATACCAAGCACCCGCTCGCCGGTGAAGTCCGGCGAGAGCCGGTGAAACGCCGTCACATCCCGGTCGATGACAGCCACTTCATGGCCGATCCGGGACAGCGCGTCGGCCAACGAGGCGCCGACGCGACCGCACCCCATCACCACTACCCGCACCTGGCGTCCTCTCGACTTCGTCGTGTGTCGACCCGACCGTATGGGGAACGCTACAGCCAAACCGACTTGGGCCTAGTCTTGGCACTCGTGTCTAAGCTTTCGACCGCCGCGCGTCGGCTGGTCCTGGGGCAACCGTTCCGCAGCGACAAGCTGAGCCACACGCTGCTGCCCAAGCGCATTGCCTTGCCGGTGTTCGCGTCCGATGCCATGTCGTCAGTGGCCTACGCACCCGAGGAAATCTTTCTGGTGCTCTCGGTGGCCGGCCTGTCCGCGGTCACGATGGCGCCGTGGATCGGGGTGGCGGTCGCGCTGGTCATGCTCGTGGTGGTGGCCTCCTACCGGCAGAACGTGCACGCCTATCCCTCGGGCGGCGGCGACTACGAGGTGGTGACCACCAACCTGGGGCCGACGGCGGGCCTGACGGTGGCCAGTGCCCTCCTGGTCGACTATGTGCTGACGGTCGCGGTGTCGATGGCCTCGGCGATGTCGAACATCGGGTCGGCGGTCCCGTTCATCGCCGAGCACAAGGTCGCGTTCGCCGTCGCCGCCATCGTGATCCTGACCGCGGTGAACCTGCGTGGCATCCGGGAGTCGGGCACCGCGTTCGCGATCCCGACCTACGCCTTCATCGTCGGCATGTTCCTCATGCTGATCTGGGGTTTCTTCCAGATCTATGTACTCGGTGACCATCTGCAGGCCGAGTCGGCCGGCTTCGACATGCACTCCGAGCACGGCGACGTCATGGGTTTCGCCCTGGTGTTCCTTGTGGCGCGGGCATTTTCGTCGGGTTGTGCAGCGCTGACCGGCGTGGAGGCGATCAGCAACGGGGTGCCCGCGTTCCGCAAGCCCAAGTCCAAGAACGCCGCCACCACGCTGCTGCTGCTGGGCGGCATCGCGGTCACCCTGTTCATCGGCATGATCGTGCTGGCCATCGAGACCGGCGCCAAGGTTGCTGAGCGGCCCGAGGAGCAGCTCATCGGTGCGCCGGAGGGTTACCAACAGAAGACGCTGGTGGCCCAGCTGGCCGACACGGTGTTCGCCGGTTTCCCGCTGGGCCTGTGGCTGATTACCGGTGTCACCGCGCTGATCCTGGTCCTGGCGGCCAACACCGCGTTCAACGGATTTCCGGTGCTGGGCTCCATCCTGGCCCAGGACCGTTTTCTGCCGCGCCAGCTGCACACCCGCGGCGACCGGCTGGCGTTCTCCAACGGCATCGTCTTCCTGGCGGCGGCCGCGATCGCCTTCGTCGTCGCGTTCAACGCCGAAGTCACCGCGCTGATCCAGCTCTACATCGTCGGTGTGTTCGTGTCGTTCACGCTCAGCCAGATCGGCATGGTCCGGCACTGGACGCGGCATCTGCGCACCGAGACCGACCCGCGCGCCCGCCGGCACATGATGCGTTCCCGGGTGATCAACACCATCGGCTTCATCTGCACCGGCGCGGTGCTCATCGTCGTTCTGGTGACCAAGTTCGTCGCCGGCGCGTGGATCGCGATCGTGGCCATGTCAAGCCTTTTCGTCTTGATGAAGGCGATCCACAAGCATTACGACACGGTGGCCCGCGAGCTGGCCGAGCAGGAGGCCGAGCAGGGCGAGGTGGTCTTGCCCAGCCGCAACCACGCCATCGTGCTGGTCTCCAAACTGCACATGCCGACGCTGCGGGCGTTGTCCTACGCCAGGGCCACCCGGCCCGACGTGCTGGAGGCCATCACCGTCAATGTCGACGACTCCGAGACCCGACAGCTGGTGCACAAGTGGGAGGACAGTGATATCACTGTCCCGCTGAAAGTCGTTGCCTCCCCGTATCGGGAGGTCACCCGACCGGTGCTGGACTACGTCAAGCGGATCAGCAAGGAAGCCCCGCGCACGGTGGTGACGGTGTTCATCCCGGAATACGTCGTCGGCCACTGGTGGGAGCAGGTGCTGCACAACCAGAGTGCGCTGCGACTCAAGGGCCGGTTGCTGTTCATGCCCAACGTGATGGTGACTTCGGTTCCCTGGCAACTTAATTCGTCGGAGCGCGTGCATGACCTGGAGGCGCAGAACGCACCCGGCGACGTGCGACGAGGTTTCCTGGAGTGAATCGACAGTGACGCAGGGGGATGCGGTCGAGCTGGTGCTCACCACCGGCGCGGCCGCCAACGGGGGCAGCTGTGTGGCACGCCATGAGGGGCGGGTCGTGTTTGTCCGCTACGCACTGCCTGGTGAGGTGGTGCGGGCCAGGGTGACCGGTGACCGCGGATCCTATTGGCACGCTGAGGCAATCGAGATTCTGGAGGCATCGCCGGACCGGGTGGAGTCGCTGTGCGCGATCGCCGGCGTTGGCAAGGCCGGCTGTTGTGATCTGGCCTTCGTCAGTCCCGAGGCGGCCCGCGTGCTCAAGGGTCAGGTGGTGGCCAATCAGCTGGCCCGGCTCGGTGACTTCGCCTGGGACGGGGTGGCCGAACCCCTTGGCGACGGCGCGGCCCGTGGCTGGCGAACCCGGGTCCGCCTGGCCGTGGATGCAGCAGGCCATGCGGGATTTCATCGTTACCACAGTGCCGAACTGGTCACCGACCTGAGCTGCGGCCAGCTGCGCGACGGGTTGGTCGACGGGCTGGACGGATCGCGCTGGAAGCCGGGGGATCAGGTGCACGTGGTCGCCGACGACGACGACACCCGGCACATCGTGTGCAACAACCGTCAGCAGCGGCGCGGTCACCGGGCCGAGGGTGAATTCGATGCGGTGCAGCGGGTGGGAGACCGTGCCTGGCGGGTGCCGGTCACCGGGTTCTGGCAGTCGCACCGCGACGCGGCCACGACGTACAGCGCGCTGGTGGCCGGCTGGGCGCAGGACATCGCGGGATCGACGGCGTGGGATCTGTACGGCGGCGCGGGGTTGTTCGCCGCGGTGCTGGCCGACGCGGTGGGCGACACTGGCCGGGTGCTGACCGTGGACACCTCGCGCGCCGCCTCCGGGGCAGCACGCGCGGCGCTGGCTGACCTGCCGGGCGTCGAAGTGCTCACCGACTCGGTGCGTCGGGCGCTGACCGCGCAGCGCGAGGGCGCCGACATCGCCGTCCTGGACCCGCCGCGATCGGGCGCTGGACGCGAGATCATCGACCTGCTGGCCGACGCCAGGGTGCCGCGGGTGATCCACATCGGCTGCGAGGCGGCGTCGTTCTCGCGCGATATCGGGCTGTACCGGGGGCACGGCTACACCGTCGAGCAGATCCGGGTCTTCGACTCGTTCCCGCTGACCCACCACGTCGAGTGCGTGGCGCTGCTGGTGCGGTGAGATGCGTCACGCCTTATTCGCCAGGGGATCGTGGTCGGAGACCTCGCGGATCTCGTCGATCCTGCGCAAGGAGACCGTCGGCGGGGCGTTGTTGCTCCTGGCCGCCGCGATCGCCTTGTTCTGGGCCAACTCGCCGTGGTCGGCGGCCTATGGCCGGCTGGGCGATCTTCACGTCGGTACCGACCGGCTCGGCCTGCACCTGGATCTGAGCCTGGGCGGCTGGGCGGCCGACGGGCTGCTGGCAATTTTCTTCTTCGTCGTCGGGCTCGAGCTCAAGCGGGAGTTCGTCGCCGGCGATCTGCGTGACCCCGGCCGCGCCGCGTTGCCGATCGCGGCCGCGGTGGGCGGCATGATCGCGCCGGCGGCCATCTTCGTGGCCTTCACGCTGCACGAGGGCGGCGGCGCGGCTCGCGGCTGGGCTATCCCGACCGCCACCGATATCGCATTCGCGGTCGCCGTGCTGGCCGTGCTGTCCACCCACCTGCCGGGGGCGCTACGGACGTTTCTGCTGACGCTGGCCGTCGTCGACGACCTGCTGGCCATCACCGTGATCGCGGTGTTCTACACCGATAAGATCAACGTCGTCGCGCTGCTGGTCGCGCTGATCCCGCTGGTGTTGTTCGCGGTCCTCGTGCAGCGCCGGATCAGCTCCTGGTGGCTGCTCGTCCCGCTGGCGGTGCTCACGTGGGCGTTCGTGCACGAATCCGGGGTGCACGCGACGGTGGCGGGAGTGCTGCTCGGGTTCACCGTGCCGGTGTTGCGCAGCGCCGCGGCCGGCGGCTCCGACGCCGGACCCGGGCTGGCCGAGCATTTCGAGCACCGGATGCGACCGCTGTCGGCGGGTTTCGCGGTCCCGGTGTTCGCCTTCTTCGCCGCCGGTGTGACGTTCGGCGGCTATCACGGTTTGATCACAGCTCTGAGTGATCCGATTGCGATGGGAATTGTGTTCGGCCTGGTCGTCGGCAAGACGCTCGGGGTGTTCGGCACCACCTGGACACTGGCCAAGCTGACCCGCGCCAGCCTCGACTCGGCACTGCGCTGGATCGACGTGTTCGGCATCTCCATGCTTGCCGGGATCGGGTTCACGGTAAGCCTGCTGATCGGCGAATTGGCCTACGATCCGGGCTCGCAGCGGCACGACGTCGTCAAGGTCGCCGTGCTCACAGGAAGTTTGCTGGCGGCCTTGTTGGCGGCCGTCGTGCTGCGGCTGCGCAACCGGCATTACCGCAACGTGTGGGAGCTGGAGAACGAAGATCGCGACCAGGACGGTGTGCCCGACATCTACGAGTCTCATCAGGACTGATCTACGTACGGGTGCGTAGACTGGCCAAATGCTTGAACAGGTTCGCGGCCCAGCCGATCTGCAACACCTGTCCCAAGCGCAGCTGACCGAGCTAGCTGCCGAGATTCGCCAGTTCCTGATTCACAAGGTCGCTGCCACGGGCGGACACCTCGGGCCCAACCTCGGCGTCGTCGAGCTGACGCTGGCGCTGCACCGGGTCTTCGACTCTCCGCACGACCCTATCCTTTTCGACACCGGCCACCAGGCCTACGTCCACAAGATGCTCACCGGTCGCGCGGCCGACTTCGACACGCTACGCAAGCGCGACGGCCTGTCGGGCTATCCGTCCCGCGCCGAAAGCGAGCACGACTGGGTCGAATCCAGCCACGCCTCGGCGGCGCTGTCCTACGCCGACGGGTTGGCCAAGGCCTTCGAACTGACCGGCCACCGCAACCGCCACGTCGTGGCCGTCGTCGGCGACGGCGCCCTGACCGGCGGCATGTGCTGGGAGGCGCTGAACAACATCGCCGCCGCCCGCCGGCCGGTGGTGATCGTCGTCAACGACAACGGCCGCTCCTACGCCCCGACCATCGGCGGTCTTGCCGATCACCTGGCCGGGCTGCGGCTGCAGCCGGGCTACGAGCGATTCCTGGAGCGCGGCCGGATCGCCGTACGCGGCGTGCCGGTCGTCGGCGAGGCCTGCTATCAGGCCATGCATAGTGTGAAAGCCGGTATCAAGGACGCGTTGTCGCCGCAGGTGATGTTCACCGACCTGGGCCTGAAGTACGTCGGCCCGATCGACGGGCACGACGAGCACGCGGTGGAGACCGCCCTACGGCACGCGCGCGGTTTCAACGCCCCGGTGATCGTGCACGTGGTGACGCGCAAGGGCATGGGCTATGCGCCGGCCGAGAACGACGAGGCCGAGCAGATGCACTCCTGCGGGGTCATCGATCCCGACACCGGGCTGGCGACGAAGTCGTCGGCGCCGGGATGGACGTCGGTGTTCTCCGAGTCGCTGATCTCCTATGCCGCCAAGCGGCGTGACATCGTGGCGATCACCGCGGCGATGCCGGGACCGACCGGTCTGTCGGCGTTCGGGGAACGCTTCCCGGACCGGCTGTTCGACGTCGGGATCGCCGAGCAGCATGCGATGACCTCAGCCGCCGGGCTGGCGATGGGTGGGCTGCACCCGGTGGTGGCCATCTATTCGACGTTCATCAACCGCGCGTTCGACCAGATCATGATGGACGTCGCCCTGCACAACCTCCCGGTCACGATGGTGCTCGACCGGGCCGGGGTCACCGGCAACGACGGCGCCAGCCACAACGGCATGTGGGATCTGTCGTTGCTCAACATCGTTCCGGGCATCCGGGTGGCTGCCCCGCGCGACGGCGCCCGGCTGCGCGAGGAGCTGGGCGAGGCGCTGGAGATCAACGACGGGCCGACCGCTATCCGCTTCCCCAAAGGTGAAGTGGGCGAGGATATTCCCGCACTCGAGCGACTCTCAGGCATCGATATTCTGGCCCGCCCGAGCGACGGCCTCGGAAACGATGTGCTGCTCGTCGCGGTGGGATCATTCGCGCCGATGGCGCTCAAGGTCGCCCAGCGGCTGCGCAACCAGGGGATCGGGGTGACCGTCGTCGATCCGCGCTGGGTGATCCCGGTGTCCGATGCGGTTGCGCCCCTTGCCAAGTCGCACAAGCTGGTGGTCACGATGGAGGACAACGGCGTGCGCGGCGGCATTGGTTCAGCGGTCTCCGCTGCGCTGCGCGCTGCCGAGATCGACGTGCCATGCCGCGATGTTGCTGTGCCGCAACAGTTCCTGGATCACGCCGGGCGCGGTGAGGTGCTTGAGTCGGTGGGTCTGACCGAGCAGCACATCGCGCGCCAGGTCACCGGCTGGGTGGCTGCGCTGGGCGCACTCGACGACACCGTCGCTGACTCGGCTGACAAGACGTAAACGTCTCCGAAACACCGGCGTGTCGGGGACCTTTACGCCTGCTCGCCGGCAGGAGCGGGCTCCAACTTCGCCGCCAGCACCGGAACCACAAGCGTGCGTTGCCATTCCCTGGCCCCGCCGTCGCGCAGGAAATTGTCGATCGCCCCGCTGACGTCGCCGCTGTCCTGCCAGTCCCAGCACAGCCTGCGGATGAGTTCGGGGGAGGCCAGGTTCTCGGTGGGGACATGCACCTTGTCGGAGAGTTCGGCGAGGCCCGCGCGCGCGGCGTCCAGGCGGGCGGCGGCCTCGGGCTTGCGCTTGGCCCACCGCACCGCGGGCGGCGGACCGTTCTGCGGCTCGGCGGTGTCCGGCGGCTCCGGGTTGGTGCGGGCCGACTCCAGTGCGGCCAGCCAGACATTGGCGCTGCGGCGCTGCTTGTGCCCGCCGAAGATCGGCAGCTTGGTCAGGTCCTCGACCGTCTTGGGGTCGGCCACCGCGGCGGCGATGATCGCCGAATCCGGCAGGATCCGCCCCGGCGCGATATCGCGGCGCCGGGCGATCTGATCACGCACCGTCCACAACTCCCGGACCGCCGCCAGCGCCTGGCGGTTGCGGACCTTGTGGATTCCCGACGTCCGCCGCCACCGATCGCGCCGAGTGACTGTGGCTTCCGCAGACCGGAGATACTCGAATTCCTCTGCGGCCCAACTACTCTTGCGTTGCTCGGCAAGCACGTCGGCGATCGCGTCCCGCAGCTCGACGAGCACCTCGACATCGAGGGCCGCGTAGTTCAGCCAGGCGTCGGGCAGCGGGCGTTTGGACCAGTCCGCCGCACCGTGGCCCTTGGCCAGGCCCAGCCCCAGCAGGCGCTGGACCATGGCCGCCAGATTCACCCGCTCGAAGCCGGCCAGCCGGCCCGCCAGCTCGGTGTCGTACAAGCTGGGCGGGCGCATCCCGACCTCCGCCAGGCAGGGCAGATCCTGGTCGGCGGCGTGCAGGATCCACTCGTCGGTGGCCAACACATCGGCCACCGGTCGCAGCACGTCGATCGGGCTGTTGCCGTGGTTGACCGGATCGATCAGCACCGTGCCCGCGCCGGTGCGCCGGATCTGGATCAGATAGGCGCGGTTGGAGTAGCGGAAGCCCGACGCCCGCTCGGCATCGACGGCGAACGGGCCGGTGCCCTTCGCCAGCTGCTCTGCCGCCCGGGCGATCTCGTCGACGCTGACCGACACCGGTGGCACGCCCTCGGCCGGGCACAGCAGGGGAGTCGCCTCGGGGGCATCGTCGGCTGGGGTGTCGGACTCCGCGGCTGCGGCGTCGTCATCATCGGGTTCTGGCATGTCAGGCGCGGGAGCGGGAACCTAGATCCGTCACTCCCACCGGCGGCAGGCCTGCGGCGTGCTCGAGCACCTCGCAGAACGCCTGGACATGGGTGTCGAGTGCCATGGTGGTGGCCGTCCAGGACGCACGCATCTCGAGCTGATGCGCGCGTGGCGGGCCGGAGATATCGCCGTAGCGCACCGAGGTGGTGGCCGTGACGGTGCCGCCGAGGGCGGTGACGTGCTCTGAGCGGCTCTCCAGGGCGTCGACGAGCCAACTCCAGGCCACCTCGGGCAGGAGCGGGTCGACAGCTTCGCTGGAGTCCAGGTCGGCCTGGATGTAGGCGACCAGGCGCATGGTGCCGTCCCATGCCTCCGAGCCGTCGGGATCGTGCAGCAGGATCAGCCGGCCGAACGCATCACCGTCGGACTGCTCGGGAACGATTTCGGTCTCGGCGTGCTTGACCTCCGCGCCCAGCGCATAGCTGTACGGCGCGAGACGTTGAGGTGGGCGGATCGGACCGAGCTCGATCTCCGGCCGTACCTCGGCGGCACTCATCGCCGCCACCGCCTCGCGGAATAGCGCCGGTTCCGCAGTGGTCACGGCAATTGACGCTAGCCCCATCGTCGAGGTCGAGGGGGCAGGCGCGCCGATTTGGTGCCATCCGGCGGGCAGGAGCGGAGCGACCCGGGGATGGGCTAGGGCGCCTTAGGGCTCGTGGGCTGGGTTCGACGGCGCATGGGACCATGGACGCGATGAGTACCCGTCGCCAGCTGCCCGAGGCGCCCTACCTGGCCGCCGCCACTGGCCGCAAACCCAGCCGTGTCCCGGTGTGGTTCATGCGCCAGGCCGGGAGGTCGCTTCCCGAGTACCGCGAACTGCGGGCCAAGAACACGATGATGCAGGCCTGCTTCGACCCCGAGTTGGTCTGCGAGATCACCCTGCAGCCGATCCGCCGCCATGGGGTCGACGCGGCGATCCTGTTCTCCGACATCGTCGTCCCACTGCGCGGTGCGGGCATCGAACTGGATATCGTCCCCGACGTCGGCCCGGTGATCGACCACCCGGTGCGCACCGCGGCCGATGTGGACGCGATGAAAGGCCTTGAGCCGCAGCGGGTCGGCGCGATCTCCGACGCGGTGGGCCTGCTGGTCGCCGAGCTCGGCGACGTGCCGCTGATCGGCTTCGCCGGCGCCCCGTTCACGCTGGCGTCCTATTTGATCGAGGGCGGCCCCAGCAAGCAGCACGAGCGGACCAAGGCGATGATGCTGGCCGACCCGTTGACCTGGCATGCGCTGATGGACTATCTGGCCGACCTGACGATCGCCTTCCTGAAGGTGCAGCTGGACGCCGGGGTGGACGCCATCCAGCTGTTCGATTCCTGGGCGGGCACGCTGTCGCTCGCCGATTACCGCAGCCACGTGCTGCCGCACAGTTCGCGGGTCTTCGCCGAGCTGGCCGACTACGGCGTACCGATGACCCATTTCGGCGTTGGCACCGCTGAACTGCTGGGCGCGATGGGTGAGGCGGGTGCCAGCGTCGTCGGCGTCGACTGGCGGACCTCGTTGGCCGACGCCGCGGGCCGCGTCGGCCCCAAGGCCCTGCAGGGCAATCTGGACCCTGTCGTGCTGCTCGCCGGCTGGCCCGCGGTCGAGCGCGCCGCGCGTTCGGTGGTCGACGACGGCAGGCTCGCGGTCGACGCCGGCGCTGCCGGGCACATCTTCAACCTCGGCCACGGCGTGCTGCCGGGCACCGATCCGGGCGTGCTGACAGATCTGGTCGACTTAGTGCACTCGCTGTGACTCGCTATTGCGTTGTCGGCGGCGGCATTTCGGGCCTGGTCGCCGCCTATCGGTTGCGCGTGCTGGCCGGTGCCGACGCCGACATCACAGTGTTCGACCCAGCCGACCGGCTCGGCGGGATTCTGCGCACCGAACGCCTGGGGGGCCAGCCGATGGACATCGGCGCCGAAGCCTTCGTGGTGCGCCGCCCCGAGGTGCCCGCGCTGCTGGCCGAACTCGGCCTGGCCGACCGCCAGATCAGCACCACCGGCGTGCGGCCCACGATCTACAGCCAGGGCCGCATGCACCCGCTGCCGCCCGACACCGTCAACGGCATCCCGACCTCGGCGGCCTCGATGACCGGCCTGGTCGACGACGCGACGATCGCGCAGATGGCCGCCGAACCCAGCCGGCCGCTGAGCTGGCGCCCGGGCGCCGACCCGGCCGTCGGCGCGGTCGTGGCCGACCGCTTCGGCGACCAGGTCGTCGCCCGCTCGGTGGACCCGATGCTGTCCGGCGTCTACGCCGGCTCGGCGGCCACCATCGGCATCCGCTCCGCGGCGCCGACGCTGGCCGCCGCCCTGGACGCCGCCGCCGCCGGCCTCACCGACGCCGGGCGGCGCGCGCTGCCCGGCAGCACGCACGGCCCGGTGTTCGGCGCCATCGAGGGCGGCTATCAGGTGCTGCTGGA
>JAHFVD010000132.1 GCA_023264735.1 Mycobacterium sp.
TACCGCCATGAGCCCCTTGCAGTTTCAGAAGCGCATTCGGCTGCAGGAGGCACGCTCGATGCTCGTCACCGCGCCCGGTGACATCGCGGGAATCGGGCACCGCGTCGGCTATGACAGCCCGTCGCAATTCACCCGCGAGTACCGCCGACTGTTCGGCGCACCGCCGGGGCGGGACGCGATGCGTATCCGCGCCTGACTACAGCGGGATGTTCTTGTGCCGTCCGCGCCGGGCCGGAGCCTCGGCGAGCGCCTGGGTCAGCTTGCTGCGCGTGTGCGCCGGGTCGATCTTCTCGTCGACCACGCCGATCTCGACCGCGCTGTCCACACCGCCGGCGATCCGCTCATGCTCGGCAGCCAATTCCTCGTGCAGCGCTTCGCGTTCGTGATCCGGTGCGGCGGCCAGCTTCCTCTTGTGCAGAATGCCGACGGCGGCCTTGGCGCCCATCACGGCTACCTCGGCGTCCGGCCAGGCGAACACCTTGGTGGCGCCCAGCGATCGCGAGTTCATCGCAATGTAGGCCCCGCCATAGATCTTTCGCGTCACCAGCGTCACCCGTGGAACGCTGGCCTCACCAAAGGCGTGCAGCAGCTTGGCGCCACGGCGCACAACCCCGCCCCACTCCTGGTCCACGCCGGGCAGATAGCCGGGCACGTCGACGACGACCACCAGCGGGATACCGAAAGCATCACACAGGCGCACGAAACGCGCTGACTTCTCCGCACTTTCGGAGTTCAGGCAGCCGCCGAGGCGCAGCGGGTTATTGGCGATGACGCCGACGGTGCGACCGGACAGCCGGCCCAGACCGACGACGATCGACGGCGCCCACTTGCCCTGGAATTCCTCGAACGGCGTGTCCGCATCCAGCAGTGCCTCCACCAGCGGGTGCACGTCGTAGGCGCGACGGGGCGACTCGGGCAGCAGCGCGTGCAGGTCGGAGTCCCCGGCCTCGGCCTTGCTCTTGTCGAAATGGCCCTGCTGGGAGAACAATCCGATCAACCGGCGGCCGCGCGCGTAGGCGTCGAGTTCGTCGGTGGCGACGATGTGGCACACACCGGACTTCTTGTGGTGGGTGTCGGGGCCGCCGAGGGACGCCATGTCGACGTCCTCACCGGTCACGCTGCGCACCACGTCGGGGCCAGTGACGAACACCCGGCCCTCCGACGCCATGATGACGATGTCGGTCAGCGCCGGACCGTAGGCCGCGCCGCCGGCGGCAAAGCCGACCACGACCGAGATCTGCGGGATGTATCCCGACGCGCGGATCATGGCCTCGAAGACCAGCCCCACCGCATGCAGCGCCTTCACACCCTCTGCCAGGCGGGCACCACCGGAGTGCCAGATTCCCACGATCGGGGCCTGCTCCTCGATGGCGGTGTCGTAGGCGTTGACGATGTGCTGGCAACCCTCGACTCCCATGGCGCCGCCCATGACGGTGCCGTCGGTGCAGAAGGCGACGGTGCGCACGCCGTTGACGGTGCCGGCCGCTGACAGCACACCGGACCGGTCACGCTCGTGCAGCAGCTCCACGCTGCCGTCGTCGAAGAACGTGGACAGCCGCAGCAGCGGGTCGCGCGGGTCGAGCGATTCGCCGACAGTCTCAGGGGCGATGGTCGTCATCTGAACCTCCTATGTGCGCACGGGATATCAGTCAGCACCGTCAACACTGTCCGTGTTGTCAGTACTTCCCGAAGGCGATCGCCACGTTGTGACCACCGAATCCGAACGAGTTGTTGATCGCATACTGGTAGTTGCCTGGCCGGGGTTCACCGGCCACCACGTCCAGATCGATCTCCGGATCGAGGTTGCGCAGGTTGAGCGTGGGCGGCACGACGCCGTCACGCAGTGCGAGCACGGTGAGGATCGACTCCACCGCACCGACGGCACCCACCGAGTGACCCAGCGCCGATTTGGGCGCGTAGATCGCGGGCCGATGGTTGCCGACCGCATTGTTGATCGCTTTCGCCTCCGCGACATCGCCCACTTGGGTGCCCGTCGCATGGGCATTGATGTGATCGATGTCGGTGGGCTGCAAGCCGGCGAGCTGGATTGCCCGCGTCATTGCGTGACCCGCCTGTTCGCCGTTGGGGTCGGGCGCCACGATGTGGTACCCGTCCGAGGTGATGCCCGCACCCATGATGCGTGCGAGGATGTTGGCCCCGCGCGCCTTGGCGTGCTCCTCGGTCTCGATGATCATCATCGCGCCGCCCTCACCGAAGACGAACCCGTTGCGATCCTTGTCGAACGGCCGGCAGGCGCCGGCCGGGTCGTCGTTGGTGGTGGACAAGACAATTCGCATCTGTGCGAATCCCGCGATCGGCACGGCCTCGATCTTGGTCTCGACGCCACCGCAGATTGCGATGTCGGCTTCGCCGAGAACGATCTGTCGCCATGCCTGCGCGATGGCCTCCGAGCCTGAGGCGCAAGCCGAGACCGGGGTGATGACCCCGGCTCTCGCCTTGAGCTCCAACCCGACTGCCGCCGCTGCGGCGTTGGGCATGTACATCTGGACTGCCAGCGGTGACACCGCCCGAAGTCCTTTGGCGCGCATCGCCTCATAGGCGTAGAGCAGTTCCTCGGACGAGCCGATGCCGGTGCCGAGCGCCACCATCAGCCGCTTGGAGTCGACCTCCGGTGAGCCGGCGTTCTGCCAGGCCCGCCGGCTGATGACGGTGGCCATCTTTTGCAGATATGACATCCTGCGCAGTTCGACCCTCGTCAGCTCACCGTCGAAGTCCTCGAGCAGGTGCCCTCCGATGCGGACCGGCAGGTCGTACAACTCGACGAAGTCGTCGTCGAGAAGCCGAATACCGCTTTGACCGTCCAGCAACCGTTTCCAGGTGCCTTCGGCGTCGGATGCCAGGGCGGTCGTCATCGCAACTCCGGTGACGACCACGTCGGGGAAGCCATTCCCCGTTGACAATTGTGTCAACCCTGTCATTGCTTCCTGCTAGTCCTTTCCCCCTGGAACGGTGTCAGTAGCGCCCGAACGCCAGCGCTACGTTGTGTCCTCCAAATCCGAACGAGTTGTTGATCGCGTACTGGTAATCGCCATAACGCGGTTCGCCCGCGACAACATCCAGATCGATCTCCGGATCGGGAGTCTCGTAATTGAGGGTGGGCGGGATGACGCCGTCACGCAGAGCCAGCACCGTGAGGATCGACTCCAAGGCACCGACCGCACCGATCGAGTGGCCCAGAGCAGACTTCGGTGCGTACACCGCTGCATGCTCCACACCAGCCACGCGGATGGCGTTGGCCTCGGCGGTGTCGCCGATCGACGTCGACGTGGCGTGGGCGTTGACGTGGTTGATGTCCTTGGGGGACAACCCCGCCGTCTCCATCGCACGCTTCATCGCGTGACCGGCCCGCAGACCGTCGGGCGCGGGCGCCACCATGTGGTAGGCGTCCGAGGAGATACCCGCACCGAGCAGACGGGCAAGTGGCTTGGCGCCACGTGCCTTGGCGTGCTCCTCGGTCTCGATGACCATGAGCGCACCCGCCTCGCCGAAGACGAATCCATCGCGGTCCTTGTCGAACGGACGCGATGCGGCCTCGGGATCGTCGTTGCGGGTGGACATCGCGCGCATCATCGAGAACGCCGCGATCGGCAGCGCCTCGATCGTGCCCTCGACACCACCGCAGACGGCGATGTCGGCGTCACCCATGACGATCTGTCGCCATGCGTGCGCGATGCCCTCCGAACCCGACGAGCAGGCCGACACCGGGGTGATGACCCCGGCGCGCGCGCCCAACTCGAGTCCGACGACCGCGGCGGCACCGTTCGGCATGACCATCTGAACGGCGAGCGGGGAAACCTTGCGGGGTCCGCCCTCGTTCATCGCGTCATACATCTCGACGATCTTCTCGCCACCACCCAGCCCGGTCCCGATGACTACCGAGAACCGGTCGGGATCAACCTCAGGCGAGCCCGCGGCCTCCCAGAGCTGGTTGCCGAGGAACTTCGACATCCGCTGGACATACGACATGCGCCGCATGTCAAGTCGGCTCATCTGTGGGTCGAGGGGCTCCTTGAGGTGCCCACCGATCTTGACCTGGAGGTCCCACTTGGTGACGAAATCGTCTTCGAGTACGCGGATGCCACTCTCGCCCGCCAGCAGGCCCTTCCACGTGCTCTCGATGTCGCCCGCAAGCGACGTGGTCGCCGTGACGGCGGTCACGACTACGTTGGGGAAACTGCCGTTAGCAGTGGAAGGCCTCGTCATTCGCCGGCGAACTTCTCGCGCAGGGCGGCAGCGGCCTCGGGGTTCTCTTCCTCGAGCTTCTGGATGTAGGAGACGACGTCGCCGACGGTGCGCAGACCGGCGAGGTCCTCATCGGGGATCTTCACGCCGTACTTGTCCTCGGTCTGCACGGCGATTTCCACCATCGACAGCGAATCGATGTCCAGATCGTCGACGAACGACTTCTCCGGGGTGACCTCGGAGGGCTCGATACCGGTGACTTCTTCGATGATCTCGGCGAGACCGGAGATGATTTCATCCTGAGAGGCGGGCACAGTGGCTCCTTCGTAATTTGTTGTGTTACTTGGTGAAACGCTTTATTTGTGGTTGTCCCAGACGGGCCCTCAGAGTTCGGAGAGTCCGTCCAGATCTGCGGGAGTCTTGATCGCACGGTTGGCGACCCCCCGAAGTTCTCGTTTGGCGATCCCGGCCAGAGTTCCCGCTGGGGGGAATTCCACGATCGCTGAGCCCTCTGTGTTTTCAAAGAGCGTCCGCATGGTTTCGGTGCACAGATCCCAGCGCACCGGGCGGGTCAATTGCGCGACGAGCTTCTCCATCGCGTCCTGTGCCGAAGCTACCGGCTGGCCGTCGGCGTTGCTCAGCAGCGTGGTGGTGGGCTCAGCGGTGACGACCTCGGCGGCCGCGGCGGCATAGCCGTCGAGCGCGGAGGCCATGTAGTGCGTGTGGAAGGCGCCGGCGGTGGCCAGCTGGCGCACCCGGGCCTTGGCCGGCGGATCCTCGGCCAGCTTCTCCAGGGCCGCGATCGCACCGGCGGCCACGATCTGGCCTGCGGCGTTGCGGTTGGCAGGAACCAGGTCAAGACGTGCCAGCGCTTCCAATACTTCGGCCTCGTCGCCGCCCAGGATGGCCGACATGCCCGTCGGCTCGATGGCGCAGGCCTTGGCCATCTCGGCGCCGCGGACGGCGGCCAGCTTCACCGCGTCGTCCGCGGAGATGACGCCGGCGATCGCGTAGGCCGCGATTTCGCCGACGGAGTGGCCTGCGACGACGGTCTTCTTGCCGGCGAGCAGGCCGCGCTTGACCAGTTCGCCGTTGGCGAGCAGGGTCGCGGCGACGACCAGGGGCTGGGTGACCGCGGTGTCGGTGATCTCGTCAGCGGTCGCGGTTGTGCCCAATCGGGCCAGGTCCAGGCCGGCAATGTCAGACCAGGTCTTGATCTGATCAGCGGCGCCGGGCAGCTCGAGCCAGTCGGCGAGCATGCCGGGAGTCTGAGATCCCTGGCCTGGAGCAAGCACAGCGATCACGGGTTGAGGAGCCACTCATTAAGAGAACATTGTGAAAGCGCATTTGCGCGGTGTAAGAGATTATGAACCTTGTCTTATGTTTTTGTGGGGTCTCCACAAAAGTGCATGTGATGCGACTCCGTCGATACCTTGCTGCGATCTACCTGCGCTCTTAATTAACCCCGGTGGTACCGACCAACGGCGGTGTGAGCGGTACAACAGAACTGTTTGCCGTGGTGTGGGTGGGCGCTGGGTAACCGAGGCGAGCCACGGTCGACGCCACTCGCAGGACATAGGCATCGCGCGGCACGGTGGGATCACGGCCGGTGAAGTCGGTGATCCGCCGCAGGCGGTAGCGGACCGTATTTGGATGAACGAACAGTTTTCGGGCGCAAGCTTCGATCGCGCCGCCGCTGTCGAGGTAGGCGTCCAAGGTCTCGGTGAGTGCCGGTCCGGCATCGGCCAGCGGTCGCATGATCTCGGTGTGCAACGCGGTGACGGCCGAGGGATCACCTAGAAGTGCGCGCTCGGGCAACAGTTCTCGGGCCAACACCGGTCGGGGCGCGCCCGTCCAGCCGGCGACGGCGTTCATTCCCGATATCGCTTCACTGGCGCTGTGGTGGGCCGCGCTGAGCATGGGTGCGGTCGGCCCGATCACCACCGGGCTGTCGGCGAAGGCGTTGATCAGATCGTTGAAAAACCGGTCGGTGGGCCCCAGCGGGCCGGAGATGATGCCGATGAGCCAGGTGCCGTGTACGTCGGCCAGTGCCGCCCGGTTGTGCCGCGCGGCGATCTCGCGGACGTCCTCGCTGGCCAGTTCCTCCCGTCCGGCCGGCGGGGTGCCGACCACCACGGTCGCCGGGGCGGTGGTGTCCCAGTTCAGGGCGGCGGCCCGGGACAGCAGTTCCTGCCCGGTGTCGCCACGGACGACGGCGTCGACGACGCTCGCCTCCATCCGGCTGTCCCAGGCGCCCCGGGCCTCGGCGGCGTCGGCGTAGGAGGACGCCGCTGCGAAGGCCAGGTCGCGGCTGTAGCGCAGGATGCCGACGGACAGGGCGACGCGCTGCTCCTCGTTGCGGCCCAGTGAGGGCAGGGCGGCCTCGAAGTACTCCATACTCACGCGCACCATGTCGACGGTCTGGGCCAGCGCGATGCGGCGGGTCAGCTCCTGGGGGACGAGCGCGAACGCCTCGGCGGTATAGCCGACGTTGCTCAGCGGGTTACGCACCCACTCCGCGAAGTTGACCACCGCGGTTTGCAGCACGAGTTGCACGCTGGCGCGCTGGGAGGCCTCCAGTTCGCCGAAAAACGGCAGGTGTTCGGTCATCGCCGCGACCGCCTCGCTGGCCAGCCGGCCGGAGTGCTGCTTGAGCCGGCGCAGCGTCGACTCCGGCACGGTCTCGAGTAACTCCAGGGGAGAGCGCGGCGGCTCAAGCGGCGTGTTGTCGAGCACCCCTAAAAGCTACGCCGGATTTCTGGATGTTCCCACCAAACGCGCTGGTGCGATCGGCGGCCTAGGCGCCCACCTTGACCGTGAGTGTGCAGTTTCATCCGCAACACGCGGGTCGTTCCGGATCAGGACGCACACTCGCCGCCCTGTCGGGTGCGATCGGCGGCCTAGGCGCTACCGGTGTCGACGAAGGAGACCTCGGCGGCCAGCACGTCGTCGATCCGGTACTCCTTGGCCGCGGCGATCGCCACTGACGGATCGATCTCCCCGTCGCGGGCCAGCGCCTCCAGCACCGCCACCACGACCGACTCGGCGTCGGTGTTGAAGTAGCGCCGCGCCGCGGGCCGGGTGTCGGAGAAGCCGAACCCGTCGGTGCCCAGCGTGACGTAGGTGTTGGGCACCCATGCCCGGATCTGCTCGGGCACCGCGCGCATCCAGTCCGACACCGCGACGGCCGGGCCTGCGGTATCGGACAGCGCCTGCGTCACGTACGGCACCCGGGCCGGGTGGTCGGGGTGGCGCAGCAGTTCTTTCTCCACCGCCACTCCGTCGCGGTTGAGCTCACCCCAGCTGGTCACCGACCAGACGTCGGCGGCGACGTCCCAGCGCTCGGCCAGCAGGTCGGCAGCGCGCAGCGCCTCGGGCATCGACACTCCCGACGCCAGGATCTGCGCGACATTCGAACGTTTCTGAGTTGCGCTTCGATACCGGTAGATGCCCCGCAGCAGCCCTTCGGGATCGAAGCCCTCCGGCTCGGGCGGCTGGGCGTAGGGCTCGTTGTAGATCGTGACGTAGAAGAAGATGTTCTCCGGGTTCTCGCCGTACATCCGCGCCAGACCGCTTTCGACGATGTAGGCGATCTCGTAGGCGAACGCCGGGTCGTAGGCCACCACCGCCGGGTTGGTCGACGCCAGCAGCAGCGAGTGGCCGTCGGCGTGCTGCAGGCCCTCACCGGTCAGCGTGGTGCGTCCGGCCGTCGCGCCGAGTACGAATCCGCGGGCCATCTGGTCCCCGGCCGCCCACAACCCGTCGCCGGTGCGCTGGAACCCGAACATCGAATAGAAGATGTAAATCGGGATCATCGGCTCGTTGTGCGTCGAATACGAGGTGCCGACCGCGGTGAACGACGCCGTCGACCCGGCCTCGTTGATGCCCTCGTGCAGGATCTGGCCGATCTCACTTTCCTTGTAGGCCAGCATCAATTCGGCGTCGACGGCGGTGTAGAGCTGGCCGTTGCGGTTGTAGATCTTCAGGCTCGGGAACCAGGAGTCCATGCCGAACGTGCGCGCCTCGTCGGGGATGATCGGCACGATACGGTGCCCGATCTCCTTGTCCCGCAACAGTTCTTTGAAGGTGCGCACCGTCGCCATGGTGGTTGCGACCTGCTGTTGGCCGGACCCCTTCTTCAGCGCTTTATACACGTCACGCGGGGGCAGGGTCAGCACCTTGGCCTTGGTGCGCCGCTCGGGCAGGAAGCCGCCGAGCGCGCGACGCCGGTCGATCAGGTAGCGGATCTCGGGTGCCTCCGGGCCGGGGTGGTAGTACGGCGGCAGGTACGGGTTCTCTTCGAGCTGCGCGTCGCTGACCGGGATCCGGATGGCGTCGCGGAAGTCCCGGAGATCTTGCAGCGCAAGCTTTTTCATCTGGTGAGTAGCGTTGCGGCCCTGGAAGTGGGCACCCAGCGAGTAGCCCTTGATGGTCTTGGCCAGGATCACCGTGGGTTGGCCCTTGTGCTCCATCGCCGCCCGGTAGGCGGCGTAGACCTTGCGGTAGTCGTGGCCGCCGCGCTTGAGGTTCCAGATCTCGCTGTCGGTCATGGGCTCGACGAGCGCCTTGGTGCGCGGGTCGCGGCCGAAGAAGTGGTCGCGCACGTAGGCGCCGTCGTTGGCCTTGTAGGTCTGGTAGTCGCCGTCGGGGGTGGTGTTCATCAGGTTCACCAGCGCGCCGTCCTTGTCGGCGTGCAGCAGCGCGTCCCACTCGCGGCCCCACACCACCTTGATGACGTTCCAGCCCGCACCCCGGAAGAAGGACTCCAGCTCCTGGATGATCTTGCCGTTGCCGCGCACCGGCCCGTCGAGGCGCTGCAGGTTGCAGTTGACCACGAAGGTCAGGTTGTCCAGGCCCTCGTTGGCGCCCACCTGGATCAGGCCGCGGCTTTCGGGCTCGTCCATCTCGCCGTCGCCGAGGAACGCCCACACGTGCTGATCGGCGGTGTCCTTGATGCCGCGGTCGTGCAGGTAGTGGTTGAACCGCGCCTGATAGATCGCGTTCATCGGGCCCAGGCCCATCGACACCGTCGGGAACTCCCAGAAATCGGGCATCAGCCGCGGGTGCGGGTAGGACGGCAGGCCGCCGCCGGGATGGCTGTGCTCCTGGCGGAAGCCATCGAGTTGATCCGCGCTGAGCCGGCCCTCCAGGAAGGCGCGGGCGTAGATGCCGGGGGAGGCGTGGCCCTGGATGAAGATCTGGTCGCCGCCGCCCGGGTGGGCCTTGCCCCGGAAGAAGTGGTTGAAGCCGACCTCGTAGAGCGCGGCCGAGGATGCATACGTGGAGATGTGTCCGCCCACGCCGACGCCGGGGCGCTGCGCGCGGTGCACCATGATCGCGGCGTTCCACCTGATCCAGGCGCGGTAGCGGCGCTCGACGTCCTCGTCGCCGGGGAACCAGGGCTCCAGCTCGGTGGGAATGGTGTTGACGTAGTCGGTGGAGGTCAGCGCGGGGATCGCGACGCGCTGTTCACCGGCGCGCTCCAGCAGGCGCAGCATCAGATAGCGCGCCCGGGCCGGACCCGAACGGGCCAGAAGATCGTCGAACGACTCCAGCCACTCCGCGGTTTCCTCACTGTCGATGTCGGGCAGATACGACGCCACACCCTCGCGGATCACCCGGACTCGATCGGAATCGCTTTGACTGCTTGAGTTTTGAGCCAGATCGTGGCGCGCGAACTCGGTGGTCAACTTCAGCTCCTTAGTAGCTGGCGCAGGTTTTGCACCCTCTGCCCCCTATCGTGCCGCACTTGGGGCCGTACCGACGAGTACTGAAAGTCGGGCGATCGGTGAATTCCTCGCAGCGCGCCGAGCGGGGCCGTCACCCGGTAACCTCCGGGCTGTGCTGAACAGAACTGCCCGCGGGCTGCGGATCGGCGGTCTGCTGGTCGGCTGTGCCGCGGCGGTGACCGCCGGCGTCGTCGGCTGCACCTCGGTCACCGGCGGCCATGCGGGGGTCAGCGCCGGCGACGCACCGGCCTACCGAACGTCGATGTCGGTCTCGATCTCGCAGTCGGCCGCGTCCTCGAGCGCCCGCGAATCCGAGCGCCAGGCGTCGCTGACCACCCAGGCCATGCACGACACCTGCGAGACGTTGTCCACCTCGAGCGCTGACGCGATCGACGCGGTGAATGCCTATGTCAGCGCCTTCAACGCGGGCGCCACCGACACCGCGGGCACCGAGGGTCCAGCGGTGGATTCGCTCAACAAGAGCGCCGACGCCGTCGCCGCCAGCGTCACCGATGCGATCCCGGACGAGCTGAAAGCCGCGTTCAAGGATTGGGTCGATGGGGCACGCGCGACTGCCAAGGCGATCCTCGCGCACGCAGGGCCGGGAGAGTTCAACACGACCATCCAGGATCTCAATGACACCAGGTCGAATGCGTTGAGCCTGTGCGACGCGACGTATTGATTCCTACCGCACGGTGAGTAATTCTCGCTGTCGTGCGACGATAGGCCTAGACAGCCGACCCTGATTTGAAGGAGGTTCCGACGGTGGTCGCGGAGGGTGGCCCCCCGAGTTACGCCCAGAAGCTGGGCATCGAAAAAGATCAGGTCGTGCAGGAGCTGGGCTGGGACGAGGACAGCGACGACGACATCCGGGCCGACGTCGAGGACGCCAGTGGCGGCGAACTGCTCGACGAGGATGCCGATGAGGTCGTCGACGTGGTGCTGCTGTGGTGGCGCGACGATGACGGTGACCTGGTGGACCGGCTGATGGACGCGATTGCACCGCTGGCCGACGACGGCATCATCTGGGTGCTGACACCCAAGACCGGTAAGCCCGGACACGTGCTTCCCGCCGAGATCGCCGAATCGGCGCCTACCGCGGGATTGATGCAGACCTCCTCGGCCAATCTGGGGGACTGGAGCGCAAGCCGGTTGGTGCAGCCGAAATCGAAGGCGGCCGGGAGGCATTCATGACGGTTGGGGTCGGATCATTCGCCCCTGACTTCACGCTGAAGGACCAGAACGGTCAGCCCGTCACGCTGCGTGACTTCCGCGGCGCCAAGAACGTGCTGCTGGTGTTCTTCCCGCTGGCGTTCACGGGCATCTGCCAGGGCGAGCTCGATTACGTTCGCGATCATCTGGCCACGTTCGCCACCGACGACACGGCCACGTTGGCTATCTCCGTCGGGCCGCCGCCGACGCACAAGGTGTGGGCGACACAGAGCGGATTTCAGTTTCCGGTGCTCTCCGATTTCTGGCCGCACGGCGCGGTCGCGCAGGCGTACGGGGTGTTCAACACCGACGCCGGCATTGCCAACCGCGGCACCTTCGTGATCGACCGCGAGGGAGTCGTGCGGTTCGCCGAGTGCAAGCAGCCTGGTGAGGCGCGCGATCAGGCGGTCTGGGTCGATGCGCTGGCCGCGCTGACGGCCTGACCAGGATTTCCCTGCACCCGCGCCCGCCGTGTAACCTGCCCGGGCACGGGCGCGTAGCTCAGTGGTAGAGCTCTGGTTTTACACACCAGCGGTCGGCGGTTCGATACCGTCCGCGCCCACCAAGAAAACCCCAGGCCAAAGCCGTAGAAGTAGGTTCGGTCCCGATTCGACAACCCCCCGTTGTGCCAACAATGTGCCAACGCATTACGGGATAGGTTCCGGCGCAGAGCACAATCGCGCCGAGTCGCGCGAGGAGAGACTGCTGCGGGCGACACCTCCAACAGCGATCGGCAGGGAGAATCGCGATGCGGAGGTCTGCATCCTCGATCCTGGGTTGACGGAGGTACGTCGCTGCCTAGAGGGTCCGCTTCGGAAGGTTCCTCGTGAGCCATGACTCGCCGTCGTCTGTAGTCGCTCCGGCAGTCCTCAACTCGTTGAGGTCACCAACGTGTTGACCTGCATGTTTCCAACATTCCAACGGGGTCAACAGCAAACAAGTGCTCTTTCGGATGTGGAAACGCGAGGGCGTTACAGTTCATTTGTGTGCTTAAACGTATCTATTTGATACGATTGCGCACATGACGATCTGGGATCGGCTAGTTGAGGTAGCCGCTGAGCAGCATGGCTATGTCACGACGCGCGACGCGCGGGCAATCGGTGTGGATCCCGTACAGCTCCGTCTCTTGGCAGCGCGCGGCCGTCTTGAACGCGCTGGTCGCGGGGTGTACCGAGTGCCCGTTTTGCCGCGTGGCGAGCACGATGACCTCGCAGCTGCCGTGGCATGGACGCTAGGTCGCGGTGCTATCTCGCACGAGTCGGCCTTGGCGCTTCACGCCCTTGCTGACGTCAACCCTTCGCGCATTCACCTCACGGTCCCGCGCGACAACCATCCACGAGCAGCCGGGAGTGAGCTGTACCGGCTTCACCGCCGCGAACTTCAGGCAGCCGACATCACCTCGGTCGACGCGATACCCGTCACGACGGTTGTGCGCACCATCAAAGACTGCCTGGACACGGGCACTGATCCCTATCAGCTTCGGACTGCGATCGACCGGGCTGAAGCGCAGGGCACGCTTCGCCGTGCGCCAGCCGCTGAGCTACGCGCCGCGCTCGATGGACACGGTCCCGGCGTGCGCACTAAGGGGGCCTCGGCGTGAACCAGCCGTATTCCTCACCGCCGACGAACCTGCGCTCATTGCGTGATCGGCTCACGCAAGCAGCGCAACGGGCAAGGTGTGGTGTTTGGCCGATTGCAGCGCCACGTCGCGATGGTCGTTGTCGCGCAATTCGCGGCGATACTCACCGATGACAGCGGTGCTCCGCTGCTGTTGGTCAAGGGTGGATCATCGTTGGAAATGCGGCGGGGTATCCCCGATTCGCGGACCTCCAAAGACTTCGACACTGTCGCACGACTCGACATTGAAGAAGTACACGAGCGGCTGGCTGAGGCAGGCGAGACAGGGTGGGAAGGGTTCACCGCGATCTTCACCGTCCCCGAGGAGATCGACGTGCCAGGCATGCCGGTGAAGCCGCGCCGATTCACAGCGAAACTGAACTACCACGGCAAGCCTTTCGCATCTGTTCCGATCGAGGTCTCGACCGTCGAGTCAGGCAACGCCGACCAGTTCGACGTCCTCACATCTGACGCCCTGGGCCTTGTCGGTGGTCCCGCGCTGGTATCCGTGCCGTGCATGACCGTTCCGTGGCAGATCGCGCAAAAACTCCATGCGGTCACCGCAGAACTTGGAGGTGGCAGGGTCAACGACCGCGCTCACGATTTGGTGGACTTGCAGCTCCTCGAAGGGTTGCTGCCACATACCGAACTTTCGTCAACGCGCAGCGCGTGTATTGCCGTATTCGAAGCGCGCGCGCAGCATCTGTGGTCGCCAACTGTGGCTGCGCTCGCGCACTGGCCGGCTATCTACTCGGGTGCGCTAGAGGGGCTGGACCACCTCGAACTTGCCGCGACTGCGGAAGAGGCTGCAGAGGTCGTGCAGCGATTCGTTGCGCGGATCGACGCGGCGCGCAACGGGCCTTAAGGCGTACAACCAACCGCATGCACGTCCAGCCATTCCGCCTCGAAAGTCGGAAGATCCTCTCCAGATCACGACGACGCGAGCGAACCCCCGTTGTGCCGAGAGTGTGCCAAGACGCACAGAAACAGGCGATATGCCCTCGACGCTATGGAACCAATGCGACGCGCTGACCTGCGCAGATCCGGATAGAACACATCAGACGAGACGCTAGAAAGACGGCAAGAAATCATTTACACACCAGCGGTCGGCGGTTCGATACCGTCCGCGCCCACCAACAAACTCCCAGACCTCGTCATCCACCCGCTTCCGTTGATTCTCGGCCCACTGAAAACGTCGAAAGCGCTTGTCCGCCTTAGATTTCGCTAGCCTCGGCGGCCGCAGTCACCTGCCCATTGCCTGAGTGCCGGGTTCCGGATCCCAGGCGGCTCGACGATTGACGGCCCCTTCGCCTACGGCAACCCGTTGATCCCATTGAGGCCGAACAGCAACCCGCTGGTGCCGCCGGTGCCGGGCGTGCCCAGGGGCGCGCCAGTCCCGGCGTTGCCGCCATTACCGCCGTTGCCGAT
>JAHFVD010000133.1 GCA_023264735.1 Mycobacterium sp.
CAGAATAATTCGGAGACCTGGCCGAAGCTGAAGGACCTGCCGTCGCTGGGCATCAGCCTTCTCGGTGAGTCGCATGACGTGGCGGCCCGGACGCTGGCGGCCAAGACCGGGGATCGCTTTGCCGGGCTGGAGACCCACTCGCACGAGAGCGGCGCGGTGTTCGTGCACGGCACGAGTGTGTGGCTGCAGAGCACGATCGAGCAGTCGGTGGTCGCCGGTGACCACACCATCGTGGTGCTCCGGGTCAAGGAGGTCACCGTGCACGATGTTCCGCCGATTGTCTTCCACCGCAGCACTTTCCACAGACTGGGCGCGTAGCCCAGCCTGGTCCCGCGGCGCGGGTCAGGGTTTCTCGCCGAGTTCTTCGCGATAGGCGGCGATACGCTGCTCGATCTCGGCCGCGTCGTCGGGCCGACCCTCTTTGAGAGCCAGTTCGGCGCGGGCGGACAGCTCGCGGATCGCCGTGCGAATGTCGTTGACGCTGTGGACACTACCCATGGTTCGAGGCTACCCAGATGGTTGCCAATGGGAACGGGCCACGAGAAATCCCTTGGGAAATCTCGCGGCCCGCTCGCCGAAGCTGTGACTACTTGTCGCGTCTGCTCGGCGGGTTACTTGTCGCGTCGGAACAACTTGTTGCCGAGCCACACGATCGGGTCGTACTTGGCGTCGGCCACGCGCTCCTTCATCGGGATCAGCGCGTTGTCGGTGATCTTGATGTGCTCGGGGCACACCTCGGTGCAGCACTTGGTGATATTGCAGAAGCCGAGGCCGTTTTCTTCCTGGGCCATATTGCGACGGTCCAAGGTGTCCAGCGGGTGCATCGACAGCTCGGCCTGCCGCATCAGGTAACGCGGGCCGGCGAAGGACTTCTTGTTCTCCTCGTGGTCACGGTTGACGTGGCACACGTTCTGGCACAGGAAGCACTCGATGCACTTGCGGAACTCCTGGCTGCGGTTCACATCCTCCTGCTGCATCCGGTACTCACCGGGCTGCAGGTCCTTCGGAGGAGTGAACGACGGGATCTCCCGCGCCTTCTCGTAGTTGAAGGAGACGTCGGTAACCAAGTCGCGCATCACCGGGAAGGTCCGCAGCGGGGTGATCGTCACGACCTCGTCCTCGCCGAACGTCGACATCCGGGTCATGCACAGCAGCCGCGGCCGACCGTTGATCTCGGCGGAACACGAACCGCACTTACCGGCCTTGCAGTTCCACCGCACCGCGAGATCGCCTGCTTGCGTGGCCTGCAGCCGGTGGACGATGTCGAGCACCACCTCGCCGTCATTGACCTCGACGGTGTAGTCCTGCAGATCACCGCCGGCCTCGTCGCCGCGCCAAACCCGCAGTTTCGCGTCGTAAGCAGCCATTTTCAGCCCTTCCGCTCAGGGTGCTCGGCCAGTTGATCTTCGGTGTAGTACTTCTCGAGTTCGGACAGCTCGAACGTGCCCAGCAGATCGGGCCGCATCACCGGCTGCTGCTCCGGCGTCACCGTCACGTCGGGCACGACGGTGTCGGCCTCGCCGGGTGCCACGCGGCAGACCAGCAACTTGTTGCGCCAGTGGGCGTCCATCTTGGGGAAGTCGTCGCGGGTGTGTCCGCCACGGCTTTCCGTGCGCTGCAGCGCGGCCTTGGCCACGCACTCACTGACGAGCAGCATGTTGCGCATGTCGATCGCCAGGTGCCAGCCGGGATTAAAGACGCGAGATCCTTCCGCATAGACGTTGGCGTAGCGCGCCTTGAGCTCGTCGATCTTGGCGAGCGCCTCTTCAAGCTCGCCTTCCTTGCGGATGATGCCGGCGAGGTCGTTCATCGACTGCTGCAGCTCGGCGTGCAGGGTGTAGGGGTTCTCGGCGTTGGCCTTCGGCTCGAACGGCGACAGCGCCAGCTTGGCGGCCTCGTCGATCGCCGCGTCCGTCACCGCCGGACGCGTCGCAAGCCCTCGCACGTAGTCGGCCGCGCCGAGCCCGGCGCGCCGGCCGAACACCAGCAGGTCCGAGAGCGAGTTGCCGCCGAGGCGGTTCGAGCCGTGCATACCGCCCGAGCACTCGCCGGCGGCGAACAGGCCGGGTGTCGAGCCGGCACCGGTGTCGGGATCGACCTCGATGCCGCCCATCACGTAGTGACAGGTCGGACCGACTTCCATCATGTCCTTGGTGATGTCGACCTCGGCCAGCTCGATGAACTGGTGGTACATCGACGGCAGGCGGCGCTTGATCTCCTCGGCGGGCATCCGGGAGGCGATGTCGAGGTAGACGCCGCCGTGCGGGGTGCCGCGGCCGGCCTTGACCTCGTCATTGATCGCACGGGCGACCTCATCGCGAGGCAGCAGGTCAGGAGTGCGGCGCGCGGAGTCGTTGTCCTTGAGCCACTGATCGGCTTCTTCTTCGCTTTCGGCGTACTGCCCCTTGAACACGTCGGGGATGTAGTCGAACATGAACCGCTTGCCCTCGGAGTTCTTCAGAACTCCGCCGTCGCCGCGGACGCCTTCGGTGACCAGGATGCCCTTCACCGACAGCGGCCAGACCATGCCGGTCGGGTGGAACTGGATGAACTCCATGTTGATCAGGCCGGAACCCGCGCGCAGTGCGAGCGCGTGCCCGTCGCCGGTGTACTCCCAGGAGTTCGACGACACCTTGAACGACTTGCCGATGCCGCCGGTGGCGAGCACCACGGCCGGCGTCTCGAACAGGATGAACTTGCCGGTCTCGCGCCAGTAGCCGAAGGCGCCCGCGATCGCGTCACCGTCTTTGATCAGATCGGTGATCGCGCACTCGTGGAAGACCTTGATCCGGGCCTCGTAGTCGCCGAGTTCCTTCTTGTCGTCCTGCTGCAGCGAGACGATCTTTTGCTGCAGGGTGCGGATGATCTCCAGGCCGGTGCGGTCACCGACGTGTGCCAGTCGCGGGTAGGTGTGCCCGCCGAAGTTGCGCTGGCTGATCTTGCCGTCTTTGGTGCGGTCGAACAGCGCGCCGTAGGTCTCCAGCTCCCACACCCGGTCGGGGGCTTCCTGCGCGTGCAGCTCGGCCATCCGCCAGTTGTTGAGGAACTTGCCGCCGCGCATGGTGTCACCGAAGTGCACCTGCCAGCTGTCCTTGGTGTTGACGTTGCGCATGGCCGCGGCGCAACCGCCCTCGGCCATGACGGTGTGTGCCTTGCCGAACAGTGACTTCGTCACCACGGCGACCTTCAAACCCCGTTCCCGGGCTTCGATGACCGCTCGTAGGCCCGCGCCGCCGGCACCGATCACGACCACGTCGTAGGAATGCCGTTCGACCTCAACCGTCATTTGACCTCACTCAGAGCTGTGATGTGGAAAGTTCTTGTCAGCCAACGAATCTCAGGTCGGAGATGGTGCCACTGGCCACCAGCATGACGTAGAAATCGGTGAGCATCAGGGTGCCGAGCGTGATCCAGGCGTACAGCTTGTGCCGGGTGTTCAGCTTGCTGACCTGCGTCCAGATCCAGTACCGCACCGGATGCTTGGAGAAGTGCTTGAGCCGGCCGCCGGTCACGTGCCGGCAGGAGTGGCAGGAGATCGTGTAGACCCACAGCATCACGACGTTGCCGACCAGGATGATGTTGCCAAGGCCGAATCCGAAGCCGCCGGGGCCGGTCTCGGAGTGGAAGGCGACGATCGCATCGTAGGTGTTGATCAGCGAGATGATGCCGGCGATGTAGAAGAAGTACCGGTGGGTGTTCTGGATGATCAGCGGAATGCGCGTCTCGCCAGTGTATTTCGCGTGCGGCTCGGCCACTGCGCAGGCGGTGGGGGACTGCCACACCGAGCGGTAGTAGGCGCCGCGGTAGTAGTAGCAGGTCAGCCGGAACAGCAACAGGAACGGCAGCGACAGGAAGGCGTACGGCAGCAGCGACAGCGGCCCGGTCGCGGGCAGGATCTGCGGCCAGAAATCGCTTGCCTCACCGCAAGCCTTGCTCAGGCACGGCGAATAGAACGGCGTCAGGTAGTGGTATTGCGGGACGAAGAAGTAGTCCCGCTGGAACGCACGCACCGTCGCGTAGATGACGAACGCGGCGAAACCCAGGTCCGTGAGGATAGGTGATTTCAGCCAGTTGTCCGTCCGCAGAGTGCGTTGCGGAATTTGGGCACGGCCGGGTGAGAAGACGCCGGTCGCAGGGCGGTTACCCGCAGGTGCGCTCATCTACTGTGATCCCCTTCGCATTAACTCATCGGAGGGTACCTAGATCACGGCACCCGACTAAATCGGGGTCAGCGGCGATTCTGGCCGCCAACGCCTTCGTCATCGACGTCCCGCCAGAAGGTGCTGTCGTATGGCGTGTCCGGAATTCCGATCTTCTCCCCGGAGACCACCGCTGTTTGCTGGGTTAGGGCAAGCTCATTGGCATCGATATCGAGAAGTTCCACGTCATTGAGGATGCGTTCGGCGTCGTTGACGATTCGGCGCATTGCCGGACTGTCGCCGTATTGCGACTTCAACGAGCTCACGCAGCGCCGTAAACCGCCAATCAGATGGTGAAGTTCGGTCAATTCTGTAGTGGTAGACAACGGGACCTCCCTGGGCTGAAGGTGTCATGGATCACAGTACGACAATCGATGCTAGCCACATTTAGAACTCAACGTGAGACAGGTCACGTCGGGAATGGCGCTGCGACAGCCGTGTTGCACCGCCGGTAGGTACCAACGACGAAGAATGAGGTGACTCCGGTGCCCAGTCAGAGCAGTCTTGCGCAGCGTGCGGAAGTGTTGTTGGCGCTGCATCAGCCGGGAAACCCGGTGGTGCTGCCGACGGTATGGGACGCCTGGTCGGCGTCGCTGGCGGTGGAAGCCGGGTTCGCTGCGCTCACCGTCGGAAGCCATCCGCTGGCGGACTCAGTCGGTAAGCCCGACGGCGAAGGGATGAGTTTCGACGACGTCGTTGCTCGCGTCGCCCAGATCACTGCCGCCGTGGACGTGCCGATCTCGGTCGACATCGAATCGGGTTACGCACAGCCCGCTGAGCGCCTGATCGAGGGGCTGCTCGGCGCCGGGGCGGTCGGCCTGAACATCGAGGACACCGTGCACAGCGAGGGCAAGCGGCTGCGGTCGTCGGCCGAGCATGCCGAGCTGGTGGGGGCACTGCGGGCCGCCGCCGACAAAGCGGGCGTGCACGTGGTCGTCAACGCCCGCACCGATCTGTTCCTGCGTAACGACGGCGACGACGCCGACCGGGTCGACAGGGCCATCGCCCGCCTGTCCGAGGCCGCAGCGGCCGGCGCCGACGTGCTCTACCCGGTGGGCCGGCACGAACCGGACACGTTGCGCCGCTTGGCCACTGAGCTCCCGTTGCCGATCAATGCGATCGCGATACCGGAGTCTGACGACCCGGCGTCGTTCGGGCCGCTGGGGGTGGCGCGGATCAGCTTCGGACCGTTCTGGCAGCGGGCATTGTCGGTGCGGGCCAACGAGATCCTGGACCGCTGGCGCTAGGGCTTGCTGCCGCTGAACGTGGGGGTTTCCGTTGAAGATCTTCGAAAAATCGAAGACAACCCGCACGCTCGGCGCGGGCCAGCGGCTAGGCCTGCGCGGGTATCGCCGCGGTGTCCTCGTCCTCGCGTGCGGGCTTGGGCGGCGTCGGCTTGCGGAAGTGGTTGTCGCCCCGGGGATACACCACCTGCGGCCACCAGAACCACCGGCCCAGCATGGTCGCGATCGACGGCATCAGCAGCGACCGCACGATGAACGTATCGATCAGCAGGCCGATCGCGATCGTCGAGCCCATCTGGGCCAACACGATCAGCTTGCTGCCCATCATGCCCGCCATGGTGGCGGCGAAGACCAGGCCCGCTGAGGTCACCACACCACCCGTGCCGGCCATGGACCGGATGATGCCGGTCTTCAACCCGGCGTGGATCTCATCCTTGAACCGGGAGACCAGCAGCAGGTTGTAGTCCGAGCCGACCGCCAACAGGATGATGACGGACATCAGCATGACCAGCCACTGCACCTGTACCCCGAACAGGTCCTGCCACAGCAGCACTGAGATGCCGAAGGATGCCGCGATCGAGCTGGCCGCGGTACCGACGATCACCAAAGCGGCAACGGCGCTTCGAGTCAGGATCAGCATGATCATGAAGATCAGCGTCAGCGACGACACCACGGCGATCCACAGGTCGTACCTCGCGCCATCGGACATGTCTTTGTAGGTCGCCGCGACCCCACCGAGATGAATCTTGGCGTTCGACAGGGAGGACATCTTCAGCGCCTCCTGTGCGGCCTTGCGCTCAGAATCGACCCGGCCGATGCCGTCGACCGTCGCCGGGTCACCCTCGTGGGTGATGAACATGCGCGTGGACTTGCCGTCCGGCGAGAGGAACATCTTCAGACCGCGCTGAAAGTCGGGATTCTGGAAGGCTTCCGGCGGTAGGAAGAACAGATCGTCGTTCTTGGCCTGGTCGAAGCTCTCACCCATCGCCAGAGCCGTGTCGTTGGTCGCTTGCATCTGATCGAGCAGGGTCTTCTGCGAGTTGTACGACGCCAGAGCCAGATCTCTGCTGACCTTCATCGATGCGATCGACTGGGGCAACAGCGCCGTCAGCTGCGGTGCCAGTGCCGCCAACTGGTCGGTATTACCCTGCACCCCTTCGGTTTTATCGGTCACCTGGTCGATCCCGTCGAGGGAGTCGAACAGCGAACGCGCCGCGGCGCACAGCGGGATGTCGAAGCAGTGCGGCTCCCAGTAGAAATAGTTCCGCATCGGCCGGAACTGATCGTCGAAGTTCGCGATGTTGTCGCGTAGCTCCTTGGTGGTCTCCAGGAGATCCTGTGATCGGGCCGCCGAGTCCTGGGTGAGTTGGGTCTGCTTGAGGGACAGCTGGTACTGCTTTTCCAGGATGTCGATCGAAACATTCATCGAATCAACGGTTTTGAGCTGGTTGTCCAATTGATCCCGCTGGAACGGCAGATTCATGTTGGTGGTCTGGCCCGCCACGCTGGTCTGGAACGGAATCGAGCTGTGCTGGATCGGAATACCCAGTGGACGGGTGATGCTCTGCACCATCGCGATGCCCTCGGTGTGCATGACGTTGCTGGCAATCTTGTTCAGCACCAGCATGTCGGCGGGATTGCGCATGTCATGGTCGGCCTCGACCATCAGGATGTCGGGGTTCATCCTGGCCTGGGTGAAGTGCCGGTCGGCGGCGGCGAAGCCCTGGTTGGCCGGGGCGTCTTGCGGCAGGTAATAGCGGTCGTTGTAGGCCGGCTTGTACCCCGGGATGGCCACGATGCCGATCAGCACCACGAACAGGCTGGCTACGAATATTGGTGCGGGCCAACGAACTACGGCGGTGCCGATACGGCGCCAGAACCTGCTCTGCGGTGGCCGCTTGGACTCGTACAGCCCGACGCGGCTACCGAGGAAAAGCACGGCCGGGCCAAGCGTGACCGCGATTGCCACGACCACGAGCATGCCCACTGCGACGGGCGCGCCCATGGTGGTGAAGTAGGGCAGTCGCGCGAAGCTGAGGCAATACGTCGCACCCGCGATCGTCAGTCCGGACCCGACGATGACCGGTGCGACGGATTTGAACGTGGCGTAGTAGGCGTCGTCTCGGTCCAGCCCCATGCCGCGGTCTTCGCGGTACCGACCGAAGATGAAAATGCCGTAGTCGGTCGCCGCGGCGATCGCCAGCATCGTGAGGATGTTCCCGGCGAACGTCGTCAAGCCGAAAGCGCCGTGGGTGGCCAGCACGGAAATCACGCCGCGCGCGGTCAGCAGCGCGAGGAACGTCAGGAACAACTGGATCAATGTGGTCCGAATCGAGCGATATACCACCAGCAGCATGCCCGCGATTGCGATGAGGGTGATCAACGTGATCACGCCGATGCTGGCGTTGCCGATGACGTGCGTGTCATGGGTCAGTGCGGCCGGACCCGCGACGTACGCCTTCACGCCGGGCGGGGCCGGCGTCTCCTCGATGACCTTGCGAACGGCTTCCACACCTTCGTTGGCCAGGGTCTGGCCCTGTTCGCCGGCCAGGTTCAGCATCACGTAAGACGCTTTGCCATCAGCACTTTGGGCGCCGGCCGCGGTCAGCGTGTCGCCCCAGAAGTCCTGGATGTGCTGGATGTGCTCGGGATCTTGTTGCAGTTTCTGGATGATCTCGTCGTAATAGTGGTGCGCGTCCGGGCCGAGGGGCTTCTGGCCCTCCACCACGATCATGATCGTGCTGTTGGAGTTGAACTCCTGGAAGTTGGCACCCATCAGCTTCATCGTGCGCATCGACGGGGCGTCCTCGGGTGCCATTGGCGCCGCATGCAACTCGCCGACAACCTCGAGTGGAGGGGCGACCACGTTCACCAGAACGGCGATCGCGAGCCAGAACAGGATGATCGGCAACGCCAGGATGCGGATCAGGTGCGGGACGACGGGCCGCTTTGGCCGACTGGCGGATTCGGGTGCGGTGACGGTGTGGGTCATGCGGACTTCACCAGGCAGTAGGTCTGGGCGTTGATGCCATCGGCCGATTGCTCTTCACGGACGGTTCCGTTCACGGTGACGCGGCATCCAATCTGATCACCGTCGGTCCGCGCCATGAGGCTGGCGCTGACAGCCGGCAATGTTGTCGACAGGGTGATCGACCAGGGCAGTGGCACATTGACGGTGTGCACTTTGGCTTCCGGGTCGAAGTAACTGATCTGGGCGGTGGTCCCCGGCGCGCCATAAACGTCGTAGACCATGACCTTGGGATTGAACTGAACGATCTCGATGCCGGCACCGGCGCCCGCGTTCAAGTCCTGCGACCCGAACATCTTGTGCAGACGCGACACGACCAGGCCGGAGACCGCCAGCACCACTATGAGGACCAACGGGATCCAAATGCGTTTTGCTACGCGACCCACCGGAATAGCCTTCACCCGAACACCTTCCGTCAATGCACCGAGCGCGGTGCGTCCGTCTCAGTGGCGCCGTCGGCATTTGCCGCGAGCCGGCACATAAGCGGAAACGCAACCCGCGCCGAGAGCCACAACGACGACCGCTCCTCTTCTGACAGCGTTGCGATCAACGTCGCCAGCCGTTCCCGGCGCATGCGCTTGCGCTCGTCCAGCAATTCCTGCCCCTGCGCGGTGACGGCAATCAGACATGCCCGGCCGTCGTCAGGGTCGGCAAGCCTGGTGACGAGCCCCGCGCGTTCGAGCCGTTGGACCAGCTGGGTCATCGACGGCTGGCTGACACCTTCCTTGGCGGCCAGTGTGGTCAACCGGATGGGTCCTTCGCGACACACCCGGTTCAGCGTGAATGCCGCGGATGCACTCAGGTCAGCGCGGTCGCTGAGAAACCTGATCGTCAGATCCATTGCCTGGTCGAGGGCATCGCCAACGCACTCGCTGACGTCTTGATTGGTCAGCTGATTTCCCACTCGGTATCTATATCACGCGTGCTATGTAGCAGCAATCAAAGTCCGGTCCAACCCTGCTCACAGCGACTTCCAAGGTTCACTGGCCGGAGGTGGCGCTGAGCCCAGAATGACTCAGAGTTGTTGCGGTGCAGTTAGTCCCCGCAGGTGTCATCAGTATCGATGCGGGTGAACGTCAACAACGGCAGTGACTCGTTATATTCCGTCAACTATCTATTGTCGCTCGCTACCAGACGTCGCCGTCGCGCCAATCGCAGGTCAGTGCGGCTTTCACATCGACTTCGACGTCGACGGGCAGGACGAAGATCGAGCCGTCGTCGTCCGGGGTGCGGACCGGCCCGCTCGGGCCCAGCACCGAGGTGGGTCCCTGCCAGTGCAGCCAGCCGCGGGGGCGGTAGATCTTTTCGCCGATGGGGCTCGAGCTCAACGCCCCGATCTGATAGGCCCCGCGGATCACCTGCTCGATCGCGTCCATCACGGCGTGGGCCAGGCCCTGTCCGCGCCAGTCCTCGTGCACCGCGACACTTTCGACATAGCCGCAGCGCAGGGCCGTCCCGTCGTAGAGCAGCCGCCGTTGTACGACGGCCGCATGCGCGATCAGAAGACCGCGATGGGCGATGATGGCGTGCATCCCGCCCAGGGCATGCTCCCAGTCGGAATCGGTGAATTCGGTCCACTCGGCGAACGCCTCACTGACCATCTGCCGGGCGTTCTGGTGGGTCTCGGTGTCCAGGTCACTGGTGTGAACCAGGCGGGCGGTGTGGACCTGCGCGTGCACACCCTCAGCTCTACCAGCCCGCGGAGCTCCCCGCTGCGATACGAGGTCTGGTCCAGTGCAGCCGCACGGTCTGGCCCGGCCTGATCTGGGCGACTTTGTCGGTATCGGCATCGGTGACCACGCCGATAACGGGATAACCGCCGGTGACGGGATGGTCGGGACCCAGGATCACCGGGTGGCCGGTGGGCGGCACCTGGATTGCGCCGCGGGTGGCGCCCTCGCTGGGCAACTGGCGGTCGGGCCAGCGGTAGGCGAGTGGCCGCCCGGCCAGCCGCATGCCGACCCGGTCGCTGCGGTCGGTGGCCACCCAATCGGTGTGGACGAGGGCGTCGGGGTTGGTGAACCAGTCGTCACGGGGGCCTGGCACCACCCGCAGCTCCAGCACGCCATCTTCGATGGCGGCCACCGGGGCCTGGTCGAGTTCGGGGTAGCTCTCGGTGTGCGCGCCGACCGGCAGCACGTCTCCGGCGCGCAGCGGGCGGGGTCCGATCGCCGACATCACGTCGTAGCTACATGAGCCCAGCACGGGGTCCATGGCGATCCCGCCGCGTACCGCGAGATAGCTGCGCAAGCCGGCATGCGGGACGCCCAGCGATATCACTTCGCCCGCCCGAACGTGGTGAATGCTGTTGGTGCCGAAGGGGACTCCACTGACGGCGGGATCGGTGTCGGCACCCGTGACCGCCACGTCGAGGTCACCGCCGTGCACCCGCGCGGCGAATCCGCCGAGCGTGATCTCGACGGTGGCGCGGTCATCGGGGTTGGCCACCAAGCGGTTGGCCAACCGGTGGGCTCGGCGGTCGGCTGCCCCGGAGCGCGTCACGCCGACGTGGGCCAGGCCCGGCCGGCCGAGGTCTTCGAGCAGTGCCAGCGGCCCGGTCCGCAACACTTCCAGCGTGATCATCGCGCGCTCCCGCTGATCGCCCGGAACTGTACCCACATGCCGGGCTCCAGCAGCGCGGGCCGCGCACGGTCGATATCCCACAGCGCCGCATCGGTGCGTCCGATCAGCTGCCAACCACCGGGCGATTGGCGCGGGTAGATGCCGCTGAATTCGCCGGCCAGCCCGACTGATCCGGCAGGCACCGCCGTGCGGGGGTCGCTGCGCCGGGGCACCGCCAGGCGGGGATCACCGCCGACCAGGTAGGCGAAACCCGGTGCGAATCCACCGAATCCGACTCGCCATGGCGTGGCGGTGTGGGCTTCGATCACCGCGGCGATGTTCATACCGGTGTGTGCGGCGACATCGGCGAGATCAGCGCCGTCGTAGACCACCTCGATGACGACGTCGACGCCGGTGCCCTGCCGAGCGCCGGTGTCGGCGGCGTCGATGCGCAGTCGCTGCAGTCGCTGACGGGTGGGTGCCTGGTGCCGAGGATCAGCGAGTTTCAGCAGGACGGTGCGGGCGGCCGGGACGATGTCGAGCACCCCGGGCAGTCCCGCCCGGCGCAGGCCCTCGGCGAGCGCCAGCACCTGTTCGGTCGACTCGCATTCGAGCAGCAACCCCTGGTCGCCGTAGTCACGGATTGTGTTGGACACCATGAGATCTGTCGCCACACTCATTCACCGACGGTAGATCCGTCGGCGGACTGGATCGCGGTGTTTTCGAGCACTGCCAGAGGTGCGCCAGGCATCTCATATATATCGGGCGCGTCAGACCAGCTGGGTGTACGTCGGCTCGTGGCCTTTGATGTACGCGATCACGCGATAGGTGATGGGCAGCATGATCACTTCGACGGCGGTCTTGTAGACCCATCCGAGCGCGGTGTACGTGACGAAGTCACCGAAGGTGCTGATGCCGATCGCGCCGGCGGCGATGCTGCAGAACACCACGGTGTCACCGAGTTGGCCGGCGAAAGTGGAGCCGACCAGCCGCGCCCACAGGTGCTTCTCCTTGGTGCGTGCCTTGATCTTGACGACGGTCCACGCGTTGATGGTCTGGCCGACGATGAAACCCGCAAGGCCGGCCACGATCAGCTGGGTGTAGGCGTGGACGATGTTCTCGAAATGTTCTTGGTTGGTGTAGAAATCGGCCGAGGGTAGGTAGATCGTCACCCAGAACGCGAGTGCCGCCAGGATGTTCATCGCGAACCCGAGGATGATCGCCCGCCGGGCGGCTTTGAATCCGTATACCTCGGAGAGCACGTCACCGATCACATAGGTGAGCGGGAAGACGATGAATCCGCCGTCGGTGATGATCGACCAGTTGCCGATGACGGGCCCGAACGCGACGCCCTTGGTGGCAGTGACGTTGGAGATGATCACCAGCGCCGTGAACACGGCGACGAGGCCCGGATAGTAAAGCGAGCCGACCTGTGCGAATCCGGGGGTCGGGGCGGCTGCGCGCGCGGTGTCAGGGCTGCTTGTCACGGTGCTATCCAAGCACGGCCGGTCAGCGCAGCGCGCGCGAGAGCAGCGGTGGCAGTCGATCGGCCACCACCGGATAGGACAGCGGCGACGCGAACGCGATCGCCCCGGCGAGGTCCTTGCCGGTGAAAATATTCCGGGCTGTCAGCGCGGCGACGGCCGGATCGGCCAGTAGAGCGGCCTGATCGGCGTCGCTCTCGGTGGACCAGATCAGCACGTCGGCCGCATCGAGGGCGTCGGCGAGTTTGCCGCGGGGAATGGCGGCCCGATTGTCGTCGGCGGCGTAGGTGCCGATGCTGTCAGGAACCTGAAAGCCCATGGCGGTCAGGAAGTCGGTGCGCCAGCCGGGCAGTGTCGCGCTCACCGTGTCGCCAACGAAGCTGCCGGCCAACAGCAGCGCCTTCTTGTCTTTGAACGCGGGGTTGTTCTTCGCGACGCCGGCGAACGTGTCGTCGACGCCCGAGATGAGCTGCTTCATCTGCCGGCCCTGGAACACCGCGGTTCCCACGGCGGTGGCCTGGTCCTTCCACGGTTCGAAGAAGGCGTCGCCGTCGGACTGGGCGATGGTCGGCGCGATCGCCGCCAGCCTCTTGTAGGTGTCGGTGTCGAGGCCTGCGTTGACCGCCACGATGAGGTCGGGCTTGAGTGCGGCGATCTGATCAACCTGAATCCCGTTGTCCAGGTTGAGCACAACGGGTTGGGCGGATCCGAGTGTGGGCAGCGCCCACGGCCACACCCCGAACGGCTGGTCGCCGAACCAGTTGGTCACGGCGATGGGCACGACGCCGACCGCGAGGAGATCGTCCTGCTCGGTGAATCCTGCGCTGACGACGCGGGTGGGCGCTGCCGGAATGGTGGTTTCGCCGAAGAGGTGCTTGATGGTCACCGTTTTGGGGGTGGCGTCGTCACTCGAGCCGTCCGATGAGCACGCCGCCGCAAGCAGCGCGCCCGCCGCGCCGGCGGCCCCCAGGAACCCACGCCTCGTCCACTGCGCCTTCACGGCGCGAGATTAGCTCACCACCAACGAGATGCCGAGCCCGATCATCGTGGCGGCGATCAGGCCGTCGAGAATCCGCCACGTCACTGGATTGGCGAACAGGCCGGAAAGCCGGCGCGCGCCGAACCCGAGGCTGAAGAACCAGACCACACTCGCCGTCACGGCGCCGATGCCGAACAACCACCGGCTGTCGGCGTGCTGGTTGGCCAGCGTTCCGAGCAACACGACGGTGTCCAGGTAGACGTGTGAGTTGAGAAATGTCATCGCCAGGCAGGTCAGCACCACCGAGATCAGCCGGGTCGACCCGGTGTTCGCCGGTGCCATGCTCGACGGTCTGAGGGCCCGGCGGGCTGCGAGCGCGCCGTAGACGAACAGAAACCCCGCGCCGCCGATCTTGGCGATCGTGACCGTTTGGGGATGGGCGGTGATGACCGCGCCGATACCGGCGATACCGGCGGTTATCAGCAGCAGATCGGAGACCGCACACACGCTGACCACTGCGAGGACGTGCTCGCGCCGGACACCCTGACGCAGCACGAACGCGTTCTGGGCGCCGATCGCAGCGATCAGGGTGAAGGACGTCAGAAATCCGACGAGCAGGGGCGAGGTCATGGGATCGAACGTAGGTACC
>JAHFVD010000134.1 GCA_023264735.1 Mycobacterium sp.
CACCTTCCTCAAGGCCGGTGGTCTCACGGTCGGCGGCCTGGGATTGGCGTCGTGGCTGGCCGCGTGCGGCGGGCCCGGCGCGTCGAGTAACGGCGACACGTTGACGCTACGCATGCAATTCCTGGCCGACATGCAGGTGCCCGACCCCGACATCATGTACGAGGGTGAGGGCGTGCAGGTGATGGAGTCGGCTTACGAAGGTCTGGTGCGCTACCAGCCGGGCTCGTCGACGATCATCGGAAACCTGGCCAAGTCCTGGACGGTCTCGCCGGATCAACTCACCTACACCTTCACTCTGCAGCCCGGTGTGAAGTTCCACGACGGGACTCCCGCCGACGCGGCGTCCTGGGTGAAAAGCTTTGAGCGGCGGGGAAAGATCGACCAAGGACCCGCGTACATGGTGGCCGGGGTGGCCAAGGCGGAGGCACCCGACCCCACCACGTTCGTCGTCACCCTCAAGGACCGCAACAATGCGTTCATTCACTACATGGCCTGCCCGTGGCAGCCCTTCGCGGTCAGCCCGACGGCGGTCGCCAAGAACGCGGTGGGCGACGATATGGCGCAGGAGTGGCTCAAGACCAACGATGCCGGCACCGGGCCGTACGTGTTCAAGGAGTTCGTGGCAGGCAGCCACTACCTCCTCGAGGCCTTCGAAGACTACTGGGGCACCAAGCCGCCGTTCAAGTCCATTCGCATCGAGATAACGCCGAGTGTCGCCACCCAGAAGCTGCAACTGGACTCGGGCGCCTTCGATATGGTGACGAAGGGTTTCGCGATCCCCGATGTGCTGGCCTATCAGAAGAACGACAAATTCACCGTGGTGAACTCGTTCGGCGGTGTGGGCGAGGCGATCTGGCTGAACCCGACGTCCGGAATCTTCGCCAACAAGGCGCTGCGGCAGGCGATGCTGACGGCACTGGACCGCGAATCGGTGGTCAAGACCTCGTGGGGCGGATTGACCGAGGTGCAGAAGGGCATGTGGCCGGACGCGACGTTCCCCTCGTCGCTGGCACCGTTCCCCACCCAGGTCGACGGCGCCGCGCTGAAGGCGTTGGTGCCTTCGCTGCCGTCGAAGAAGATCGACCTGGCGTGGAGCGCGGACGGTGGTGCGCCCCGCCAGCAGATGACCGAACTCATCCAAACCCAGCTCGCATCTTACGGATTCGATGTCACTGTGCGCACCATCCCGGTGTCCGAGCAGTTCGACCTGGCCAACCAGCCGCCGGAGAAGCGCCCGGATATGATGGTCAGCTTCCTCGGCGGCGACGCGTTGCACCTGGACACCACCTTCCGCATCCTGGCGCGCACCGGTGCCAAACCACTGAACTTCTACCAATACTCCAACCCTGAGCTGGATGCGTTGATGGACCAGGCGGTTCAGGCGCAGACACCCGAGCAGATGCAGGCGACGTATCAGCAGTGCAGCAAGATCATCCTCGACGACGCGGTGTGGATCCCGCTATGCCTGCCGCCGAACTCCACGATCGCGCGCAGCAGCATCTCGGGGATTGAAGACAATTCGTTCTATCCCCCGATCTTCTGGCCGCAGTCACTCAAACGAGCGTGACGGCGGTCAGATCGCGGGCAGTAGCTCGCGGAAACCGCTGCGGTGGAACACGATCGGCGACACATCGGGGTACACCGCCAGTGCGGTGATCTGCAGCACCACGATCTCGTGGTCGCCGGCCTCGATCCGCTTGAACGGCGCGCACTCAAGCCATAGCGTTGCCCCGTGGACGAAGACTGCGCCGCTGTCGGCGGCGGTCCAGTCGACGTCACGAAAGCGGTCGCCGTTCTTGGCGGACAGCGAGCGCGCGACCACGGCGTGCTCGTCGGCTAGCACCGAGAGTCCGAGCCGCTGCAGGGGAGCCAGTTTCGGCCACGTCGACGATGTGTTGGCGACGCACACCGACACCAGCGGCGGGTCGAGCGAGACGGTGGTGAACGAGCTTGCGGCCATGCCCTCGGCCACCCCATCGCGCAGCCCGCAGAACGCGGTGACCCCGCTGGGGAAGCACCCGAACGCCTGACGCAGCAGAGTCGAATCGAATCGGCCGTCGACCGCGCTGATCACGGCGACACCTGCGGGGCGAAGCGACGGGCCAGCTCGAGCCATTTGTCGAGGTCCGGTGAGGTCTCGTATTCGGAGTCCAGCAGGTAAAGACCCGGCGCGGGGCAACTCGCGCCGATCTCGACCAGCACCGGACGCAACGTCAGTTCCGGTGCGAGGGAGTGGATCTGGGAGGCCCCGAGCATCAGCGGGTACGTCGTGATGCCGTTCAGCTCGCCCTGCCCGAACTGGTCGAGGAACAACTTCAACAACCCGGTATAGGTGGCCTTGAAGGTCGGTGATGCGATCACCAGAGAATCGGCGGACTTGACGATCTCCTTGGCCGCGGCCACTGCGGGGTCACCCCACCCCAGCAGGCCCGGTCCGAGATCGACCACATCGATAACATGCTGTGGGGCAGCGCCGGTCAGCTTCTCGGCCACCATCTCGGCGGCGGCCCGGGTACGCGACATCGGCTTGGGATTTCCTACGACAACGACAGTCACATCGCCGAGTCAAGCCGGGGCATATTTCTGCCGACCTTCGCAGTGGTAAAGCCTGCATTGCGCCAGGAAACGACCTCGGCCAGGGCTCGGCGCAATGCGATCGACACGTCGGTGTCGTGGACGCGTCACGCAGTGACGCTTTGCTGATGGTGCCCGAGCGGCCCACGGCGGCTGCGCTCGTCGCTTCACCCTGGTCGAGACTCCCGCATGGTAAGGGCGCAGTTATGAGCATCGCATCGAATGACATCGCCACGATCGAGCCGAGAGCGCGGGTGCATGACCTGCACGTGACCTTTCAACGGCGCGGTGTCGATGTGCACGCGCTGCGCGGGCTGAGCCTGGACGTGCTGCCCGGTGAGGTGCTGGCGCTGGTAGGGGAGTCGGGGTCGGGCAAGAGCGTGATGGGTCTGGCGCTGCTAGGCCTGCTCGCCGGCGAACCCGCGCCGATCGTCAGCGGCCGCGCCGAGGTGTGTGGGATCGACATGGTGGCGGCGAGCCCCGAGGAACGTCGCCAGGTGCGCAAAGCCCACCTCGGCGCGGTGTTTCAGGATCCGATGACGTCGCTGGACCCCACGATGCGGGTAGGCAGGCAGATCACCGAGGCGGCGGGCGATGCCGAGGAGGCACGGCGGTTGCTCGATCTCGTCGGCGTGCCCGACCCGGCGCGGCGGATGAAGGCCTACCCCCATGAGCTCTCCGGTGGCCTGCGCCAGCGGGTCATGATCGCGATGGCGGTGGCGGGAAAGCCCGATCTGGTGATTGCCGACGAGCCCACCACCGCGCTGGACGTCACGGTCCAGGCTCAGGTGCTGGCCCTGCTGCGCGACCTGTGCAACGAGTTGGGCACCTCGTTCATCGTCGTGACCCACGACATCGGTGTGGCCTCCCAGATCTGTGACCGGGTGGCGGTGATGTACGGTGGGCGGCTCGCCGAGCTCGGTGCGATGGACGAGGTGCTGGCCGCTCCCTCGCATCCCTACACCTTGGGCCTGCTGAATTCACGGCTGGATCTGGATCTCCCACTGGGCCAGGCCATCGCGGCGCTGCCGGGTCAACCACCCGATCCCCGGAACCACCCGGCAGGGTGCGCGTTCTCGCCGCGTTGCCCTGCGGCGATCGATCCCTGTTCGCAGGCACTACCGGAACCGGTGCCTGCACGGACCCATCCCGGACTGGTCGCTTGCGTGGTCGAGAATGCCACCGCCACAGTGCATTCCCGAACCGAGGCCCGGGCATTCGCCCCGATGCCGCCCGTCGGTGAGGACCGGCCGGTTTTGCAGATCAACGGGGTGGACAAGCAGTTCGCGGTGAGTCGCGGCCTCCTGAAACGCGATGCCCTGCATGCCCTGCGCCACGTCATCCTCGATGTCGCCCCTGGCGAGTCCATCGCCGTCGTCGGCGAATCCGGTTCGGGCAAGTCGACATTGCTGCGGGTGGTTGCCGGACTGCTCGAGCCCGACGGCGGTAGCGTCGAGCACGCAGGCGCTCGCCCGCAGGTGGTGTTCCAGGACGCGGGCGCTTCGTTGACGCCGTGGATGACCGTCGGCGAACTCGTCGGCGAACGGTTGCTCAGGACCACCAACCGCGCGGAGCGCCGCGAGCGCGTCGACGGTGTGCTGCGCCAGGTGGGGCTACCGCCGGACGTCGCTGCCATCAAGGCCAACAGCCTCTCCGGCGGCCAGCGTCAGCGGGTCGCGCTGGCCCGCGCGATCATCGTGCCGCCGCGACTGCTCCTGTGCGACGAGCCGACGTCGGCGCTGGATGCCTCGCTGGCCGCGTCAGTCCTGAACCTGTTGCAGGATCTGCGCCGTGAACTCGGCATGGCGGTCATGTTCGTCACACACGATCTGGCTGCCGCACGGTTTATTTCGGATCGCATCGCGGTGATGTACCTCGGTCAGATCGTCGAGGTCGCCCCGACCGGGGACCTCATCACCAGCCCAAAGCATCCGTATACCAAGGCGTTGCTGGCCGCGGTGCCGTCCCCGGGAGGCGTGCCGGTACGGCTGGCGGGCGAACCTGCCAGCCCGCTGGCGGTGCCCACCGGGTGCGCGTTCCATCCCCGCTGCCCGGAACGGATCGACCGGTGCGTCAGTCAATCGCCGCAACTGTTGTCGATCGACGGCACCAGCCGGCATATGGCGGCATGTCTGCTGGCCACCGATCAACCAGAGGAGCGCCTGCTGGCGTAATGCTCTGGCGACACGCATGATTCACCGGCGATATGGGCGCGTTATCTGATGAGACCACTGAGAGGAGTTCGTAATGACTGACAAGTTCCACCTCGGCTGGTTCATGAATTTCATTCCCCCCGAGTGGGATACCCCGTGGGCATCCCCGGATGTGGCCAACTGGTCCAACGGCCGGTTCTATGTGGACATGGCCCGCAGCATGGAACGCGCATGCTTCGACTTCATCATGATCGAGGACACCGTGATGGTCGCCGACGCCTACGGCGGGACCATGGAAGGCTCGCTGAAGAATTCGATCTTCGCCCCCAAACACGACCCCATCCCGCTGGCCGTGCTGATCGCCGCCAACACCTCCAAACTCGGTGTGGTGGCGACGATGTCGACATCGTTCTATCCGCCGTACTTGTTGGCCAGGTTGGCATCGACCGTCGATTCGATCGCGGGCGGCCGGTTCGGCTGGAACATCGTGTCCTCGGCCGAGGACCGCGCCGCGCAGAATTTCGGTCTCGACGGCCTCCCGGAACACGACGAGCGCTACAACGTGGCCGACGAGTACTACGACCTTGTCTGCGAGTTGTGGGACTCGTGGGATGCCGACGCGGTGGTGATGGACCGTGAGACCCACACCTACGCCGACTACAAGAAGGTCCGCACTGTCGACTTCGTCGGCAAGTACTTCAAGTCGCGCGGACCGCTCAATACGATTCCCTCTCCGCAGCACAAGCCGACGATCCTGCAGGCCGGCGCCTCCCCGCGCGGGCGCGCGTTCGCCTCACGCGCGGCCGACGCGATCGTCGCGGTGGGTACGGGAGTAGAGGGAATGCGGGAGTACCGCAACGATATTCGCAAGCGTGCTGCCGAGGCCGGTCGCAATCCCGACGACATCAAGCTGATGTTCTGCGTGTCACCCGTCGTCGCTGCGACCGAGGCCGAGGCGCGCGCCGACATCGACCGCCTCACCTCGACCAGGAGCTACGTCGAAAAGCAGTTGGTCAGTATCGCGTCCAACACCGAGATCGACTTCAAGCAGTTCGACTGGGACGAGCCGCTCCCGGCGGACCTGACCACCAACGGCGAGCGCGGCTCTCTGGAGCATTTCATGCGGGGTGACGGCAGCCCGGGCCCGAAGACCCTGCGTCAGTTGGCTGTTGACTGGGCCACCACAGGGGTCGAGTTCGTCGGTACTCCTGAACAGGTCGCGCGCAAGATGGGCGAGGCGATGGAGGAGATCGGTGGCGATGGGTTCCTGATCATGAAGCCGGGCTGGGACCTCAACCGGAACTACATCGCGTCCATCACCGACGGCCTGGTGCCGGAACTGCAGCGGCTTGGACTGACCCGAACGTCCTATAACACCACCACCCTGCGCGAGACCTTGCGCGAATTCTGATCGGCAACGGCACAACGACAACGAGGAGAGCTCACATGGCGGTCGCCGAATATTACGTCCCGACTCCATTGGTCCGGTACCACAGCCGGTTTGGGCTGGGTGTCCAGCAGTACTTCCAGGGCACCTCGGTGGCCAACTACGTCGCGTTCGGCGGGCTGGCCGTGATGTTCGTCGTCGCCCTCTTCGCCGGGCATATCGCGCCCTATGATCCGCTGACCGTTGTCGGCCAGCCGATGGCGGCCCCGAGCGGCGCCAACCTGTTCGGCACCGACACAGTCGGGCGCGATATCTTCAGCAGGGTGCTGGTCGGCATGCAATCCAGTTGGTGGGGGGCCCTGGCGGTCGGCGCCTTCAGCGTGGTCTTCGGCGGTCTCGTCGGCTTGGTCGCCGGAGCGTGCGGTGGCTGGGTCGACGCGGTGCTGATGCGGTTGACTGACGCATTCCTGGCCCTCCCCGGCCCCATCCTCGCTCTGGCCGTCGTCGCCTCGATCGGCCGGTCCTACGCCCACACGCTGATCGGAGTCGCGATCGTGTGGTGGCCCCTCTATACCCGGATCGTGCGTGCCGAAGTCCGAAAACTGCGGGCGTCACCGCATATGGAGGCGGCACGGGTGGGCGGTATCGGTCGCTGGCGGTTGATGTACCGGCATCTGCTGCCCGGTGCGATTCCGTCGACCATCGTGACCGCGAGCCTGGACATCGCCGCCCTGGTCCTGATCGTGGCCGCCCTGTCGTTCCTCGGTCTTGGCGCTCCTGCGCCTGCCCCCGAACTCGGGTCGATGAGCGCGCAGGGCGTCACCTACATCTTCAGCGCCTGGTGGATACCGATCATGCCCGCGGTCGGTGTCGCGGTGATCGCGGTTGTCGCCAACTTCGCGGGCGACGCCATCCGTGACCGCATTCGGGATCGTTGATGTTCGGCGTGCTGGCCGTCCTGCCTCGGCGCCTGCTCGGCGCGATCCCGGTGCTGATCCTGCTGGTGCTGGCCGTGTTCTCGCTACAGAAGCTGGCGCCGGTCGACCCGATCGCGGCGCTGGTGGGCGCCAAGGCTTCGCCCGAGGTCTATGCGGCTGCCAGGCACAAGCTCGGCCTCGATCAGCCGCTGCCGGTGCAGTTCTGGAACTATCTCACCAATGCGGTCACCGGGGATCTGGGCCAGTCGACGGTGACCCGCACTCCGGTGTTGTCCGACCTCGCCAGCTTCGTTCCGGTGACACTGGAATTGCTGTTCGTCGCAATGATCTTCACCGTCGTCATCGGGTTTCTGATGGGGTTGGTCACGGCGCAGGGCTGGCGCGGGTCCGGGGTGCTGCGGGTGGTCATGGTGTCCGGCGCATCGGTGCCGGTGTTCCTGGCATGCCTGCTCGGCATGCTCGTCTTCTACCGCTGGCTCAACATCCTGCCGGTAACCGGGCAGACCGCCTTCACTGACGCCCCTGACGGTCCGACACATTTCCTCATGATCGACAGCCTGCTGGCCGGGCGTCCTGACATCTTCGCCGACGATCTCTACCATTTGGTGCTGCCGGCGTTCTGCCTGGCGCTGACTCCTGCGGTGGCCGTAGGCCGCGTGCTGCGCAGCAGCCTGGAGGCGACGCTGCGGGCAGACCACACCCGGACCGCGCGATCAATCGGGTTGTCGGAGAGGCGGATTCTCGTCGGGCACGCCCTGCGCAACTCCGTCGGTGCGGTGCTCGCGCTGCTCGGATTGCAGCTCGCGGTGATGGTGGGCAACTGTATCCTCGTCGAATTGATCTTCGCTCGACCGGGGATCGGCCTCTACATCTCGCGTGCCATCGACAAGGCGGACTTCAACGCCATCGCCGGGGTGACGCTGGTGGTGGGGGCGCTCTACGTGGTGACCAACATCGTCATCGACATGCTGCAGTCGCTCGCCGACCCGAGAGTGGCGATGTAGAACTTGGTGCCGTCTCTGCTCGTCAGTTCGTGGATGTGGCACCTGACCCGCTGGAACGGACTGTTCCTGGGCACGTACCTGGTGACTCATCTCGGCGGACCACCGATCGCCAACCAGTTCGTCGGTGTCGCGATGTTCGCGCCGATGCTCGCCGGAGCCTACTTCTCCGGACGGTCCGGTATCGACCCTCGCGCAATGGTTTTCAGGACCCAACTGGCGCTGCTTCCGGTGGCGGTGTTGATGACGGGCGTGGTGTCCACCGGGGCGGTGTCGTTGTGGATGGTCTACCCGTTCGAGCTGGCCTACGGATTCGGCGGCATGGTCAACATGACAGCGCAACGGGAGTTGCTCTTCCGGGTCGGCGGACCGCTGCGCGCCGGCAGGGTGCTCAACATCGAAGTGACGAGCATGGCTGCCGCCATGATGCTGGGGCCGTTGCTCGGTGGGCTGACGATCTCGGCTTTCGGCCTGGGGGTGGCGTTCGCAGTTCCGGCGGTGCTGCTGGCCGGTTCGGTGGTGTTGTTTCAGATGTCGACCCGGTGTCTGCCGGTGTACCCGATGCCGAAGGTGGCCGCCCTGCCAGTGCGGCAGGGGACCGACTGGCGGCTGCTGTCCCGGTCGCCGGCGCTGGCGCTGATCCTGTTGGTGACGGTGATCTGCAACCTGTGCTATTTCGCCTTTCTGCCACTGGTTCCGGTGATCGCCGAGCATCTCAACGCCGGTGCCGCGATGGCTGGGGTGATCGGGGCGGCCGCTGGCGTGTCGCAGTTGGTGGTCGCCACCGGCCTGGTGGTACGCCCGGTGCGTCGGCCGCTGGGAGCCTACGTGGGTGGTGTCGCACTGTGCCTGAGCTGCCTTGGGATCGTTGCGGCCACACCGTTGTTGAGCGTGACGCTGGCAGCGCTGGGCGTGGCCGGAATCGGGCAGGCGCTGTTCGGGTCCACCCAGGCGACGCTGCCGGTGGCGGCCGTCGGCATCCATGAGCGCACCGTCGCACTGGGACTGCTCAGCACCACGATCGGGCTGGCGTTACCGACCGGGATGGTCATCCTTGGCGTCACCTCCAGCGTCCTGGGCCCGCAACGGGCCATGCTGGTGTCGGCGCTCGCCGGTCTGGTGACGCTGGCCGCGACGCTTCTGGTCGGCCGTCGCTTCCTGACCGGGCCGACGTTAGACGAAGCGGCGGGCGGTGGCGGAGAAGGCGATTCGGTCGCCGCGTAGCCGCAGTTGGGACAGTGCCCTCGGCTGCCCGGTCTCGTCCTCGATGAGATCTTCCAGCCAGATGAGCGGGGCGCCGACCTCCACGTTGACCAATTCGGCGCTCTGTTCGTCCGCGGCCACTGCACCGATTGTGGTCTGGCTGCTGCCGATCTGGATTCCCAGCCTCCGTTCGAGGATCAGGATCACGTCGGATTCATCGACGTCGAGGTCCAGCTGCCGACCTTCGGGGAGGGCGATGTAGCTCACCGAAATGCCCAGCGGCAGAGATTCTTTGAGCAACAGGCTCTCGATCAGCAACACGGTCCAGCCCTCTGGGAGGCGCAGCCGGTCCCGGACCAGGGGAGGGCAGCCCAGCGATCGGTATTCCAGCCGGCGCGCCGCGATCGGAGCGAGTTCGTCGATCGGCAGCACCAGGGCTCCTGCCGCGCGGGTCCCGTTCTTGGGTTCACGGACCACTAGGCCCTCCCTGGCCAGCTGTTGCAGCACCGCCCGCACGGTGTTGCGGCTCGCCGAAAGAGCATCGGTCAGTTCATTTTCGACGAGCGGCATGCTGCGTCCAGTGCTGACCAGAGTCGAGCGCAGCAAGTCATAGGTCCGCCGCGCGGAATTGTTGAGCCGGTCCGGGCTGGCGCGCTGGCGTTGATAAAGCACCTCGGGCCTGGGTTGGGCGCGGGGGTGATATCCCGCCCGGCAGCTCCCGTACATCGCCGGGTCGTACGGTACCAAGCTAGGTCCCCTTCCCTGCGGCCAGATTCCCAACTATCAGGGCCAAAAGTCCCTTGCGATTAATCAGACCAGGAGTTTGTTACCGGTTGCTAGCATGGCTGATTCGCGCGGGTTACGTCACCGTCATGCGCCGGCCCACAAAGCGAGCCAATTGTGCGCTACACAACAGAATCACGGCGATGAGCATGAAAAGTGCCGCCATGCTGATCCTCGTGGCGAGCACGGCGCAGCCCACCGAGCCGGCCAGCATGCCGATACCGGCCGAGATCCGGAACTTCGCCAGACCTGCCGAGGATTCACTGACCTGCGCAACGACCAGCACCGGCAGGCTGGCGGTCGCACCAGCCAGGCTGATGCCGAACAGCGTCGAGGCAACGAGATACGTTGTCGTGCCCGGACCCAGCGCGAGCAACGCTGCGCACAGTGTCCCCACCAGGAACGAAGCGACCAGCACGGCCACCACACCGACACGGGGAATGATTCGGTAAGCGACCTGCAGGGCAAGGATTTCCGCGCCGGACATCAGGGCGATGGCCACCGCGATGGTGCTGACCGGGTAGTGCCAGACGGCGCCGGCAAGCGGAAGCGCCGTGAAGAGCACACCGCCCCGCAGAAAGTCGCCGACCATCGCCAGGACGAGCGCCGCGCGACTGCCAGGGGAGCGGTCGAACTGGGGCAGTCCCACGGTCGGTCGCGGGATACCCGCGGGGGCGGCCAGCCTGGGCAGGGCCAGCGCTAACGCCGCGGCGACAAACAGCGCCAGAACGCCGGTACCGACGAAGGCGAGTTGGTAGCCGATCCGCCCATCCACGATGCCCGCGACAAGCAACCCACCCGGCGATCCGAGAGCGCCGCCGAGCAGAAAGGCGGCGTTGAACCGCGCCAGGCAACGGGTGATTTCCGGGTCGGATTGCCCAGGCGGAAAGGGAGTGTCGCTGTTGATCCGGGGATACACCCGCACCGCGGCCTGCAGCCCGGCGCCGAGGACCACGCCGCTGCCCAGCCCCTGCAGCATCCGCGATGACATCAGCAGCACTCCGCCGTCGGCCAGCCCCATCCCGATGCAGGCGACTGCGAACATGGCCAGCCCGGCGGTCAATGCCACCCTGGCGTCGACACTGGGAACGAACCTGGTGCCGAACACGTCGACCACGATCACCCCGAGGCAGGCGGCCAGCATGAAGACACCGACGTAGGCGCTGCTGTCCGACGCCGACTGGATGAACAGCACCTCCAGCGGAGCGGTGAGACTCATCGTGACGCCGGCGGCAGCCATCAGTGGAAGGAACCACCGCGAACCGTACCGCCGTGGGACGGAGCAACGCATCAGCAGGCCATCAACCTTCTGCCACCGAGACATCGGGCAAGTCGGCTGCCCCCGGGCGCAGCCGCATGGTCCCGGCGATGGTCAATCCGTACGCGTCTAGCCCGATGCGTTTGACCGGATTGTTGGTCAGCAGCCGCATTCGGCGCACACCGAGATCGGCCAGGATCTGGGCGCCCAGGCCGTACTCCCTGGCATCTAGTACATCGGCGGACGGGTCGTGCGGCCGGTAGCCACGCTGGTTACCGCGGCCGCGCAGATAGACCACGACTCCGCTGCCCTCCTCGGCGATCATCTGCATCGCCTGCTCCAACCACGGGCCGCAGTGACAGCCAGCCGAGTCGAAGACGTTGCCTGTCACGCACTCCGAGTGGACGCGCACCAACGTCGGCGACCGCTTCTTGCCTGCTACATCACCCATCACCAGCGCGATGTGTTCGCGGCCATCCAGTATCGACCGGAAACCGTGGGCCTGAAACACGCCGTGCCGGGTGGGGAGGCGGCTGGCGGCCTTGAACTCCACCAGCCGCTCGGTGCGGCGCCGATAGGTGATTAAGTCCGCCATCGTGACGACGGTCAACCCGTGCTGTTCGGCAAACGCCCACAATGCCTGCCCGCGTACGACCGCGCCGGCATCGTCGACGATCTCGCCGATCACCGCCACGGGCGGCAGACCGGCGAGTTGCGCCAGGTCCACTGCAGCCTCGGTGTGTCCGGCCCGGCACAGCACCCCGCCGTCGGCCGCGCGCAACGGGAACACCTGTCCCGGCCGGCTCAGGTCGCCGTGGGTGGTGGCGGGATCGGCCAGAAGCGCGATCGTGCGGGTCCGGTCGGCCGCTGAGACGCCGGTGGTGATGCCGGTACGAGCGTTGACCGACACCGCGTAGCTGACGCCGCGCGGATCCTCGTTGTAGGCGACCATCGGTGGGAGCCGCAACCGGTCGAGCTCGGCTGATTGCATAGGAACACAGAGGATTCCGCCGGTGTGGCGCATCATGAACGCCACCCGTTCGGCCGTCGCGTGTGCCGCGGCGAGCATCAGGTCACCGTCGTCGCCGGGATTGTCCGCGTCGACCACGATCACCATCCGCCCCTCGCGCAGGGCCGTGACCGCCGTCCCCACCGAGCAGCCCAGCGTTTCGATGACGGTCATGTCAGAACTCGCGCAAGGTATCTCGCAGCATGGTTGTGGTGTACTCGGTGCGGGCAAGGCCGCGCTTCTGCAGTTCGGGGATCAAGCCGTCGGTGATCTCGGTGACGTAGCGCCGGTTGAGGCGCATCACCGGGCTCGTGATGAGATAGCCGTCGCCGCCGACCTCGTCCATCAACGCACCCATCTCCTCGGCGACCGACTCCGGGGTTCCGATGAACGGGATGTTGGCCGTCAGCCCGCTGCCAGTAACGATCTGGCGCAACGTCTTTCCCTTGCCGCGGGCCAGGAAGCTCTCCAGCGAGCCCCGCTCGCCGTTGGTCGTCACATTGGGTACCGGCTGGTCGAGGTCGAACTGCGAGAAGTCGATCTCGGTGATCGACGAGATCTCGGCGAGCATGTACTCGATGTACTGCGGGTCGTTGAACCAGCGATCCCGTTTGGCGATCGCCTCCTCGTGGGTGTCCGCGACGATCGGAGAGACCAGGTAGAGCACCTTGCAGTGCGCCGGGTCCCGGCCGTTGGCCTTCATCCGGGCGTGGATGTCGTCGCGGTAGGCCTTCATCGCCTCGGCGCCGTTGGCGGGCGCGACGATGGTGTCCGCGTGCTGGGCGGCCAATTCCCGTCCCGGCGGGGAGGCACCCGCCTGGGCGATGGTCGGGCGGTACTGCGGCGACGGCGCAGTGTTCAGCGGGCCACGGCTCTTGTAGTACTTGCCCTCGAAATCGATGGTGTGGACCTTCTTGTGGTTGGCGTAGGTCCCGGTCATGTGGTCGCGTTCGATGGCGTCGGGCTCCCACGACTCCCAGAGCTTGCTGACCAGCTCGAGGTATTCGCTGGCCATCGCATAACGCTCGTCGTGCTCGTAGAGCTTGTCCATGCCGAAGTTCTGCGCGGCGCGGTCCTCGGCGGAGGTCACGACGTTCCAGCCGAACCGGCCGCGGGCGATGTGGTCGACGGTGCTGCACAGCCGGGCCAGCAGGAATGGCGGGTAGAAGCTCGTCGACATCGTCGGTATGATCCCGAGATGTTTTGTCGCACTGGCGATCAGAACAGCCAACGGTACCGGGTCGTGCTTGGGGTTGACACCGTGCTTGAGGTCGAATTCCATGGTGCCGCCGTAGGCGGTGGAGACCATCAGCTTGTCCTCGATCAGCACGTAGTCGAACTTCGCGCGCTCCAGGTCCTTGGCGATCTCGACGTAGAAGTCACCGGTGAAATCACGGCCGCCGTCACCCCACTTGCCGTCCCACTCGTCGGCGACGAAGTTCAGAAACCAACCCAGATGGAACTTCTCGGTCACAAGCCCTCCCTTTCGCTGTTGGGATCAAGACAAGCCGGGAGGCGTTACTCGACCGTGTCATGGGCGTAGCACTCGTATTGCGCCACATCGGGCATTGACAGATCATCGAACGTGCGT
>JAHFVD010000062.1 GCA_023264735.1 Mycobacterium sp.
CGAACACCGCGCCGCTCTCGTGCGAGTGGGTCTCCAGCCCGGCGAAGCGATCCCCGGTCTTGGCCGCCAGCGTCCGGGCCGCCACGTCATGCGACTCACCGAGAAGGCTGATGCCCAGCGACGGCAGGTCCTTCAGCTTCGGCCAGGTCTCCGAATTATTCTGCACACAGAACGACACCAGCGGCGGATCCAGTGACACCGGCACGAAGGTGCTGGCGGCCAGGCCGACCCGAACACCCTCGACTTCGGCGGCGATAGCGATGACGCCGGACGGGAAATGACCGAACGCCTCACGTAGCGCGGCGGGGCTCAACTCTGTGTTGCTCATAACACGTCCATTTTCACATGTGACGGCGCGCTGCGGCCATAGCAGGGTCCGGGCTGATTCAAATACCCGTTGAGTAGCCTAAGGCCGTGTCGAACGTTTCCATCCTGTCCGTGCTGCGAGAACGCGCTGGTGTGACGCCAGACGACGTCGCGTTCACGTTCACCGATTACGACCGGGACTGGAACGGTGTCGCCGAGAGCCTGACCTGGGCACAGCTGTACCGCCGCACACTCAACGTCGCGCACGAGATCAGCCAGCACGGTGCACCCGGTGACCGGGCACTGATCATCGCGCCGCAGGGCCTGGCCTACGTGGTCGCGTTCCTGGGGGCCATGCAGGCCGGTTTCATCGCGGTCCCGCTCTCGGTTCCGGTGCCGGGATCCCATGACGAGCGGGTCAGCGCGGTGGTGACCGATACGTCGCCGACGGTGGTGCTGACCACCTCCGAGGTGTTCGAAGTCGCCGCGCAGTATGTGGACGACGGCGCCGCCGTGATCGCCACGATCGCGGTGGACACCCTCGATCTCGATGCGGTCAAAGACGTCGACCCCGAGATACCCGAGGGACCGGATATCGCGTATCTGCAATACACCTCGGGCTCGACGAGGCTACCGGCCGGCGTGATGATCTCGCACCGCAACGTGGTCGCGAATTTTGCCCAATTGATGGCCGAATACGTGCCCCACCACGGTGGCAAGTTCCCGCCGGGGACCAGCCTGGTGTCGTGGCTGCCCTTCTTCCACGACATGGGTCTGATACTCGGGATCGCCGCACCGATCCTCGGCGGGTACCCAGCCGATTTGATGAGCCCGATCGCGTTCCTGTCCCGCCCGGTGCGATGGCTGCAGGCCATGGCCCGCCAGCCCAGAGCGTGGTCGGGCGCACCGAACTTCGCGTTCGACCTCACCGCGCGGCGCGCCACCGACGACGAATTGGCGGCCCTCGACCTCAGTGGCGTCGTCGGCATCATCAACGGAGCCGAACGCATCCATCCCGAGACCCTGGTCAGATTCAACGAACGCCTCGCGCCCAACGGCTTCCGCCCGGAGATGATCGCGCCCTCCTACGGCCTGGCCGAGGCGACGGTCTACGTCACGAGCAGTGCTGCGGACCGCGTGCCGGAGGTTGCTGAGTTCGACCCCCTCGAGCTGTCCCTCGGGACGGCTGTCCCCAAGGCCGGCGGGTCACCGTTGTTGCGGTACCGGCTGCCGGTGTCACCGCTGGTGCGGATCGTCGACGCGGACACCTGCGAGCTGTGTCCCGACGGCACCGTCGGCGAGATCTGGACGCACGGTGAGAACGTCTCTGCCGGCTACTGGCGCAAACCGGAGCAGACGGGGTCCGCGTTCGGTGCGACCCTGCTCGACCCGCCTGCGAACAGCCCGGAGAGCGGCTGGCTGCGGACCGGCGATCAGGGCTTCGTCTCCGCGGGCGACCTGTTCATCGTGGGCCGCATCAAGGACATGCTGATCGTGCGCGGCCGCAACCACTACTCCGACGACATCGAATCGACGGTGCAGAAGATCACCCGCGGTCGGGTGGCCGCCATCGCGGTGTCCGACGAGCAGACCGAGACGTTGGTGACCATCGTCGAGGTGAAGAAACGCGACGATCTCGACGAGTACGGACAGGTGAAGAACGATGTGATCGCCGCGATTTCGCGTGCGCACGGCCTGCAGGTCGCCGACATCGTCCTCGTGGAACCGGGGTCCATCCCCACCACCACCAGCGGCAAGGTCCGCCGGGCAGCGAGCATCGAGCAGTACCGCCAAGGACAGTTCGTTCGGTTGGATGCGTAGCTGATCTCCCCGATGTGGTTCACCCTGTTGGTGATGGCTGTCGCGGTCAGTCTGGAACCGTTTCGTATCGGGATGTCGGTGCTGATGCTGAATCGGCCCCGCCCCCACCTACAGCTAGCCGCCTTCCTGTGTGGCGGCTTCGCGATGGGGTTGACCGTCGGCGCGGTGGTGCTGTTCGCGCTGGAGTCCCATATCCCGGCGTCGGCTCATTTCACCCTGCCCAGGGTGCAGATCGTCATCGGTGTGCTGGCCCTGCTGGCGGCGGCGATCCTGGCCGCAACCAAAGGCCGCGACCGCACCCCGCCGGCCTGGCTGAGCCGCCTGCTCGACGGCCAGTCACTGTGGGTGGCCGGGGTGGCCGGCCTGGGCATCGCGCTGCCCTCGATCGACTACCTGGCCGCCCTGGCCGTCATCGCCGCGGGCGCGGCCGCCCCGGCCGTCCGATTCGGGGCGTTGGTGACGTTCAACGTGGTGGCCTTCGCGCTGGTGGAGATTCCGCTGCTGGCCTACCTGGTGGCGCCGCACCGCACCCGCGCGGCGATGACCGCATTGCACGGCTGGGTTCGTACCCGGCGCCGGCGCGAGGTCGCGGTGCTGCTCGCCGTCGTCGGTGTCGTGCTCCTGACGGCGGGTCTGCTCGGCACCTGAGATCAGTGCGCGCTGGGGCCGTGATCCAACACGTACTGGAAGCCGGCCATCAGCTGCGAAATCGGATCGGTGCCGCCGCCAAAGGCGGCCTGAGTGGCAGGTGCGGTGACCTCCGCGGGGTCGTAGCCGTGTACCGGATCCACCTCGATCGGCGCGGTCAGCGGGTTGTCGTTACGCGAATAGCCAGCATCCACTGAGGGTTTCAGCACCGCGTCCAACTTGTTGAGAGTGGCTTCGTCCACCCCGAGGTACTTGAACGGCAACACCAGCGGTAGGTGCTGCTCGGGGATGAGGTACGTCGTGGTCTTGGCGCCCCTGGAGTTCACCGTTGTTGCGATGTTCTGCGGCGGAACCATGCTCGGGTTGGTGAATGCGACGGCCGTGTGTCCGGTCGCCAGTCCCACGACCGCATTGGCCACCGACATCCAGTTGTCCTGCCGGTCCGGCCAATCCGCGATGCTGTCGTAAGCAGACACGAAGCGGTAGGAGTCGTACTGGCTGTCGATCTGGGGCGGCATCCGGTAGTCCAGGGCCGGTACGACACTGCCCACCGGGAAGTTCTGGGCCAGGAAGCCCGCGCCGAAGGCATGGGGTGCGACGGGGTCGCCATAGGTGGCGAACGACAACTGATCTGGCGGCGGGGCGTTCGGATCGGTGGCCAGCCGGTTCTGCACGGCGTTGAGCACCATCGCCCCCTCGGACAGCCCGATCGCGGTACCCGGCCCGCCGGCCTGGATCGCGCGGATGAGGTTGCCTTCACCTTCGTCCACCGACTCGCCGATACTCGGGCCGTCGATGCCAAGGCCGGGGAAGTTGTCGTCCAGCCTGCCGATACCGGGGAACAGACGCTCCAGGGTGTGACCCTGGACCTGCCCGGCGGGGTAGTCGACGATCTGGCGGTCCAGGCCGGGGAACCAGTCCGCGCCGGTGCGGCGGATGTACTCGTCGTAGGGAATCCCCAGAACGTGGGCGCCGCCGAGTGCGTAACCCCGACCCGGCGTGCCGATCGGCGTCGGCCCGTCGTTGTTCGGCTGACCCGGCGACGGCTGATCGGCGGCCGCGATTCCGCCGGTGGCACACAGGGTCAGCAGCGTGGTTGCCGTGGCGAGTAGCTTCTTCATGCCTTACTTCCCTGCGATGTCATCCGTGACGGCCACCAGTTCGCCTTCCCGACCAGGGTAGCCATGGCGGGCACCGTGACGGTCCGGACCAGGAATGTGTCCAGCAGGATTCCGACACCGATGACGAACCCTCCCTGCACCACGGTACCGATGCTGGAGAACAGCAGGCCCCACATCGAGGCTGCGAAGATCAGACCCGCCGCGGTGATGACACCGCCGGTCGACGACAGCGTCCGGATGACGCCGTAGCGCGTGCCGCCGAACGATTCGTCCCGCAATCGTGAGGCGAACAGCAGGTTGTAATCGGCACCGACGGCGACCAGCACCACGAACGCGAGCGGCGGCACCGTCCAGTGCAGTTGCTGGTGGAAGAGGTACTGGAACACCAGGACGCCGATGCCGAGTGCCGCGAAGTACGAAAGCACCACGGAGCCAACCAGATACAGCGGCGCAATGATCGCGCGCAGTAGCAACATCAACGTCAGCAGCACCACGATCATGGTGACGGCGATGATGAACCGGATGTCCTTCTGGTAGTAGTCGCGGGTGTCCCGCAGCGCGGCGGGATAACCGCCCATCGACATCGTGGCGTCCGACAGGCTGGTGTTGGGCTGCGCACTACGCGCGGCGTCGCTGATCGCATTGACCTGGTCCATCGCCGCGGCGCTGAACGGATCGAGTTTGGTGAGCACGAGATAGCGCACCGAGTGCCCGTCGGGCGAGATGAACATCCGGGAAGCCATCTTGAAGTCCGGCAGGTTGAGGACTTCGGGCGGAATGTTGAATCCCGCCATCGCGGGGCTTGCGGCGTCCCGCTTCATCGACAACAGGAACGCTGCGGCCTGATCGAGGCCGGTACGCATGAGTTGGATCTGGTCGACGACCTGGTCCACACCGGTGGCGACGTCCCGGCTCCCGCTGGCGGCGCGATCAGCGCTCTGCCGGAGTTTGTTGGTGCTGGCCTTCGCGCCGCCGGGTGAGTCCAGTCCCATGGTGTGCATGACCTTGGTCAGCCTGCCGAAGGCGTCACTGAGCTGGTGCAGGGTCGCGTCGAGGGACTGCTTGTCCTGCATCGACTGCAATTGCCCTGCAAGAGAATTGATCTCGTCGAGTGTTCCGTCATTGCGCGCGTCGACCAGTGCCTGAAAATGGCCGCGTGTCTCGGCGCAGGAGGGGTCGAGATCGCAGACGGCGTTGCCGTGCAGCGCCACCAGAACCGGCCCGACCCAGGCGAACATGTCTCTGGCTGCGGTGAAGCTCACGCCCATCGAATTGCCGAGCCGGTTGACCGCGTTCACGAGCTTGGCAGCGACTTCGACGTTCTTGACCAGTGTGTCACCGCTGTATTGACTTTTGATCGCCGCGAATGCGTCGACCACGCCCGCAACGCTGGTGGCAATCTGACTGACCTGGCCGCGCACATCGCCGAGGTTGTTCGCCAGCGTGTTGGCCCCGCCGGCAAGGCGATTGAGGTCGTTCATGTTGGCGGCGATCATCGCCGCGCCGTTGCCCAGCTGATTGCCGACCAGGCCCGCTTGATACGTGGCCCGAAACTCCTGCGGCACTGATCCGGTCGGTCGGGTGATACCGCTGACCAACGCGATGTTCGGCAGCTGACTGATGCGCTCGGCCAGCTGTTCCAGATCCGCGAGAGCCTGCGGGCTGCGCAGGTCACGCGGCGAGCGGATCAGGACGTAGGAGGGGATGGACTGGTTGAGGTCGAAATGGCGTTCCAGCGCGGTGTAGCCGACCGAGCTCGGGTCCGACGCAGCCACCGCCTTGCGATCGTCGTAGTTGTATTTCGCCAAGCTCACACAGCTGGCGAGCAGAATCAGGATCAACACGCTGGCCACCAGGTGCACCCGTGGCCGGCGCACGATGCGGATACCCGACCGTCGCCACCACCTGGCGGTCAGCTCGCGCCGCGGCGTGATCCAGCCGCGCGGCCCGGCGACGGCGATGATGGCCGGCAACAGCGTGAGCGCGGCCAGGTACGCCACTCCGACCCCGATCGCCGATGACACACCGACGGTGGAGAACACTCCCATCTTGGCGAAGCTGATCCCGAGGAACGTGACACCAATGGTGGCCGCGGACGCGGTGATCACCTTGCCCACCGAGCCCAATGCCTGCCGTACCGCAACGTCGGAGCTTTCCCCGAGCCGTACGTAGTCGTGATAGCGGCTGATCAAAAAGACGGCGTAATCCGTTCCGGCACCGGCGATCATCGCGCTCAGGAGAATGATGGCCTGGTTGGATACCCCCAGCCCGGTCAGATTGGACAGGCCCGCGACCACGGACTGCGCGATCACCAGGGATATCCCGATTCCGATCAAGGGCAACAGCATGGTGATCGGGTTTCGGTACACCAGCAGCAGCACGACGAGAACCAGGATGCCGATCGCGAGTTCGATTGGCAGCCGATCTCGTTCGCCGGCGACGGTCAGATCGGCGACGGTGGCCGCCGGCCCCGTCAGGTGTACTTCCAGCGGGCTGCCTGCGGTGTTCTGTTTGACGATATTGGCGACCCGCTTGTACGCGTCATACGACTGCGGGGTGCCCAACGCACCCGCCAGCCCCACCGGGACGACCCAGGACTTATTGTCCTTACTCGTCAAAAATGAACGCAGCGCGGGTGTTTCGACAAAGTCCTGCAGCATCACGACGTCGTGCTGGTCCTCGCGGAGCGCACCAACCAACTTGCGATAGGTCGTTTCGTGCGCCGGGCTGAGCCCGCGCTCGTCGGTCAGGACCACCAGAAGCAGATCGTCGCCGCCCGGTTCGGAGAACGCTTCGGTCATCTGCCGGGCGGCGATGCTGGACGGAGCATCGCCGGGCAGCATGGCCAGCGGGTGCTTCTGGGCCATGTCGTTCAGGCTCGGGAACGTCAGCGGTAGCGCCACCGCCAACGCGGCCCAGAGCCCGATCACTGCCCAGGGCCACCGCACGACAAAATCGGCTAGCCGTCGCACTGTGTCCTCATCCGGGCTGCCCTCACCTGTGTTCCGTGAGGCCTCGCTACTCGCAAGTCGTCACCAATGCCCGCCGTCGGCGACCCGACCGCACACCGATTTCATCGCTGCTATGTACCGGCCGACCGATTTCTGGGCGATCGGGTTATCCGGAAACATCACCGCCATCGCGGTACCGGCCTCGTACCGGAAAATATAGATCGTCAGCTGGTAGGAGAATCGGCCGTCCGAATAAATGCCGATATTGTTCGAATAGCCCATGTCAGCGGCGGCGAGCACGGCGTTCAGGGGTGCGGCGCCACCGTGCAGGAAGTTCGAGACAGGGAAGTTCGGCCGCGGCTTGTCCAACCACGGCGCCAACTCCAGCACGCGGTAGTACGGAACCCTCGCCAGACTCAGACCGGTATCGAAGGACGTCTGCGCCGCCCAGGCGGCTTCACTGAACGACGTTGCGGCGATCGGGACGGTGATCGGGACCAGGCCGGTGAACCAGCCCTGCGTCGTGAAGTTGTCGGTCGTCCTACGGGTGTCTCGCGGGGTGAGTCCGTAATAGGTTGCCGCACCGGTCAATTCATGGTCCACCATGGCGGTGCAGGCGAACAGACCGCCGACGTAGCGGACACCGGCCGTCGTGCAGGCCGCTTCGAACCTCGCAGTCTGTTCCGCATCCATCAGCATCTCGCCGACCATGTCGGCGACCGTCGGTTCCAGCGGGTTGCCCAGGGGCAGCGGAAACTCCGGCAGGGTGCCGTTGTTGTTCTCGGCAAACTCGATCCAGGCGCGAACCTCCGGCGAATCGACGGTCAAATCCGCTGTGGACTGGTGCTCCTGGAGACAGAAATCGTCGAAACTGCCCGCCTCGGGCAGTGCCATCGGCTGCCCGGTCATCGTCAACGACGTGTACATGCCGTGGGCCTCGAGCATGGTGATCCCGATGAGCGCCGCGTCCCCGTGGACGTGGTCGATGCTGGCATAGAAATCGAAGTGATCCGCACTCTGGACCACCCCGAAGGAAAAACAGCCCCATTCCAGCGGAGTCGGAATATCGACAATGTGTTTACGCGCGTCTTCGGCGGCCATTTCACCGAAATCAACGGGCTCGAATTCAATATCGGCGGCGTCCGAGATTGTCCGCCTGACAATATCGCCGGATCCGAAATACTCGAACCAACTCCGATAGGTGTCATGGCGGCGCAGGTAGGCGTTCAAGGCGTGGTTCATGGCCGAGATATCGCACTGACCAGGCACTTCGCAGGTCGCGATAATCTGCCGCGAATAGTCCAGCCCGGCGGCGTCCTGTTCGTAAACGCCACGAATATGTTGGCCCTGCATATAGCTGACGGGCACCGAGCTGACCGGCGCTTGCCGAGCCTTCTCCATCGCCGCATTTGTCGGGCGCCAGGAGATCACCACACCGGGGCTCGGCGACCAATCATCGATTGTGCCGATAGAAATCTTCCCGATATGCAATATTCCCCTCCCGGGTCTGAACCGATACGGCCGGGGGACCGGCAACGCTGGTGGCCTGACCAACATAGCGCCTACGGCTGAGACGGTCGTCGACAGACCCGATAGGCCAGCTCAGGGGTGGTAGCGAGGACCGGTTGAGGACCCCGTGCGGCTAGCTAATGGGGACACTGTGCGCGGTACCCGAAATCGCGTCGTTCAGCAACGCACATGCAATACTGGCCCTCGGGAGATGAGCCGGCCGTCGCTGTCGGGAGATGACCGGGCCGTGGCCGTTCGGAAGTTAATCCTGGGCCTGACGTGGTCTCCCGGAGTGGATCGTTGTTTTACCGGCCCGACGCGGAGAGCACAACCTGATGGCATTAACCGAACATCCGACGCAGCAGGCGCCCCGCTTCGCGATCGTCGGCTACGCGGCCCGCTTTCCCGGCGCCGCGGATGCGGACCAGTACTGGGACCTCCTGCACAACGGTCGGGACGCGGTCACCGAGGTGCCCCAGGACCGTTGGGATGTCGAGGAGTTCTTCGACCCGGACCCGGACGCTCCCGGCAAGATCGTCACCCGCCGCGCAGGATTCGTCGACGATGTCACCGGGTTCGACGCGCCGTTCTTCGGAGTGTCGGCCCGCGAAGCCAATGTGATGGACCCGCAGCATCGATTGCTGCTGGAGACCGCATGGCGCGCTGTGGAGCATTCCGGTACCGCGCCAACGACTTTGGCGAACACCCGCACCGGCGTGTTCATCGGTTTGGCCACCCACGACTTCCTGGGCATGGCATCGGACGCACTGAGCTACGCCGAGATCGAGGCCTATCTGGCAGTCGGTACCTCCAGCGCGGCCGCAGCAGGCCGGATCAGCTACCGGTTGGGGCTGCAAGGCCCCGCGGTCACCGTCGACACCGCGTGCAGCTCGTCTCTGGTGGCGATTCATCAGGCCTGCCAGGCGCTGCGCCTTGGCGAATGCGACCTCGCGTTGGCCGGCGGGGTGAACGTCATGCTCAGCCCGGCCACCATGATCACCTTCTCTCATTCCCGGATGCTGGCACCCGACGGCCGCTGCAAGACGTTCGACGCCGCGGCCGACGGCTACGTGCGCGGCGAAGGGTGCGGTGTGATCGCCGTGAAGCGTCTGGAAGACGCGATCCGCGACGGTGACCGCATCCGGGCCGTAATCCGCGGCAGCGCGGTCAACCAGGACGGCGCATCGGGCGGCCTGACGGTGCCGAACGGCGTGGCTCAGCAGCGCGTGATCGGTGAGGCGTTGGAAAGTGCCGGGCTGGCCCCGAGCGATATCGGCTATCTGGAGGCGCACGGAACCGGGACGTCGCTGGGCGATCCCATCGAGGTACAGGCCGCCGCTGCCGCCCTCGGCAAGGGCCGCGACGCCGACCAGCCGCTGCTGATCGGGTCGGCGAAGACGAACATCGGACACCTGGAAGCCGCCGCGGGCGTCGCCGGGGTCCTCAAGGTCGTCCTGTCCCTGGAACACCAGGAACTGCCCAAGCACCTCCACTTCCGCAATCCGTCACCGCACATTCCCTGGGATCGGATTCCCGTGCGCGTCGTGGACGAGGCGGTCGCCTGGGAACGCTCGGCGAAGCCTCGTATCGCAGGCGTCAGCTCGTTCGGCTTCTCCGGCACCAATGCGCACGTCATCCTCGAAGAGGCACCGCAGGTTGCGCCGCCGGCAGCGGCTGACGCACCAGCGGACGATCGCCGGTTCATGGTGCTTCCGCTGTCGGCTCGCACCCCCGCCGCGCTGGCGCAGACCGCCGAGCACTACCGCAGCTGGCTCAGCGAGCATCCCGAGGCCACCTTGGCCGACGTGTGCCTGACGGCCGGCGCCGGTCGCGCCCACTTCGAGCACCGAGCCGCCTTGGTGGTCAATTCTCGGGAGTCCGCGCGCGAACTGCTCGGTGCGCTCGCCGACGACCTGCCCGCCCCCGGGCTGGTGCGCGGCGACAGCGCGGACGCGCCGAAGACCGCATGGTTGTTCCCCGGACAGGGCAGTCAGTACGCGGGCATGGCCCGGGAGCTCTTCGAGACCGAACCGGTGTTCGCCGAGACCATGACCCGGTGCGCCGAGGCGGTGGCCGGTGTGCTCGAAAAGCCGTTGCTGGACCTCATCTTCGATGCTGACGGCACCGAGGCGCTGAAGCAGACCCGGCACGCCCAGCCCGCGATCTTCGCGGTCGAGATGGGTCTGGCCAGGCTCTGGCAGTCGCGCGGCTTCGAACCGGATGTGGTGCTCGGCCACAGCGTCGGCCAGTACTCGGCGGCCTGTGTGGCCGGCGTGTTCAGCCTCGAGGACGGCGCCCGGCTGCTGGCCGAGCGGGGCCGACTGTTCGGCGACCTGCCCACTGGTGGGCGGATGTGCGCGATCTTCGCCGACCCCGACCGGGTCGAACGCCTCACCGACGAGTTCCCGAGCCTGTCGGTGGCCGCCTACAACGGCGCCAACACCGTGCTGTCCGGACCCGCTGCCGACCTGGAGCAGGCAGTGGCCCAGCTGACCGACGACGGAGCCCGCTGCGACTGGCTGGACACCAGCCACGCATTCCACTCGGCACTACTGGATCCCGCTCTCGACGCCTTCGAGGCGTACGCGAATGGATTCGAATTCGGTGCGCCACAACGGATTCTGGTGTGCAACCGGACGGGTGCCACCCTCGGGCGAAACGCCAAGCTCGACGGCTCCTACTGGCGCCGCCACGCCCGCCAGCCGGTCCAATTCGCCAAGGGCGTGGCCACGCTGGCCGAGCTCGGCTGCGCACTGCTGCTCGAGGTCGGCCCACAGCCGGTGCTCACCGCCGCGGCGCTGCGGGCCTGGCCGGACCCGGCGACCGCTCCAAAGGCGGTGCCGTCGCTGCGCCGCAACGGTGCCGACCACCGTCAGGTCACCGAAGCCCTTGCAGGAGCCTACGTAGCCGGGCACGTGCCCGATTTCGCTGCGCTGGTGCCACAGCCAGCGCACAAGCTCGATCTGCCGACCTATCCCTTCCAGCATCGCCAGTACTGGTTCAGCAGCAAGCAGGTTCAGACGTCCGCGTCCGACGGCCCGCGCACCGAAGCCGTCCGGCTGCTCGAGGACGGCCGAATCGAGGAACTCGCCGCGCTGCTCGACGTCGCAGGCACCAGCCAGACGACCGCCGAAGTACTGAACAAGCTTGCCGCGCAACATAACCGGCAACGAAGCGCACAATCGATCGCTGACATCCGCTACGAGATCCGCTGGGAGCCGTCTGCCAACTCCTCGCCTGCGGAGATCGGCGAAGGAACCGCGTGGCTGCTGATCGGCGATGACGCCGTCGTCATGCGGCCGTTGATCGACACGTTGACCACGAACGGCCACCGGCACCGCGTCCTCGGACTACCGGTGTCCGACGCCGACGAGGAACGCCTGGTCGACGAACTGCGTACCGCGGTCAACGACGAGCCCGAGTTGCGCATCCTTCATGTCGCGGCGCTGGACTCCGACGCGGCGCCGTCGATGCGCTCGCTGCTGCGGATGCAACACCGCGTCCTCGGCGGCACCCAGCGGCTGTTTCGCGCCGCGGCAGCCGCCGAACTGCGCACCCCGATCTGGGTGACAACCCATGGTGCACAACGAGTTACCAACGACGACACAGTGTCGCCGGTGCAGAGCATCCTATGGGGCTTCTGCCGGGCCGCCGCGCTGGAGTACCCGCAAGTGTGGGGCGGCCTCGTCGATCTGTCCGGCCGCGGCGCCGACGAGTGGTCACGGTTGATCAAGCAGGTCGTCACGGCGTCGCCGGACGAAGACCAGATTGCACTCCGTGCCGACACCGTGCAGGTGCCCAGGCTGGTGCGTCGCAATGGGCAACCGAATTCGACGCTGCTGGAATTGCGCTCAGAAGCAACATATCTGGTGACCGGCGGCCTGGGATCGCTCGGACTCGAGATCGCCGGATATCTGGCCGCGCACGGCGCCCGGCAGCTGGTGCTGACCGGGCGGCGCGCACCCAGCGAAGCGGCACAGCGTCGCATCGACGCGCTCCGCGAGCAACACGGCTGCACCATCCGGGTGATCGCCGCCGATGTCGCCGACCCGCATGATGTCGCGCGCCTGCTCGCCACGGTGCAGGCCGAACTCCCCCCGTTGGCCGGCATCGTGCACGCCGCCGGCGAGAACAGCACCACCCCGCTGAGCTCACTGGAGAGCTCCGAGGTGGATCGGGTGTTCTCCGGGAAAGTCTGGGGTGCTTGGCATCTGAGCGAAGCCAGTGCAGATCTGCACCTGGACTTCTTCCTGTCCACCTCGTCGATCTCCTCGGTGTGGGGTAGCTACGGCCAGACCGCGTACAGCGCGGCCAACGCCTTCCTCGACGGGTTGACCTGGCGGCTGCGCGAGCAGGGTGTTCCCGCGATCAGCGTCAACTTCGGCCCGTGGTCGGCAGGTATGGCCGACCAGGACGCCCGCACCCAACTGGAACGGCGCGGCATCCGCACCCTGTCGCCGTCGGACGCGCTGGCGGGGATGGCCGACGTTATGGCGGCGGCCGGTTCCCAGGGGCCGGCAGAGGCAGTCGTGGCGCGGATCGACTGGGCCCGCTTCCTGCCCATCTACCTGCAGGCCGGTCGCCGAGCACTGCTGGCCGAGGTGGGCCGTGAAGTGCCCGAGTCGACGTCCGTGACATCCCCGGCGTCGGGTAACACCCGACTTGTCGAACAGCTCATCGCCGCTCCTGTGCAGCAGCGCAAGAAACTCGTCCTCGAGCACCTTCGCAACACCGTCGCGGAGGTGACGCGGATCGACGCGTCGGAGATCCGCGAAGAGGCCGGATTCTTCGATCTCGGCATGGATTCCCTGATGGCCGTGGAGCTGCGGCGCCGGCTGGAGCAGGCGGTCGGCAAGGAGTTGCCTGCGACGCTGGCCATGGACTTCCCACGACTGACCGACGTGGCGGACTACCTGCTCTCCGACGTGCTCAACCTCAACGAGAAGGCCGGCAGCCAACTTGCGGCCCAGCCGACGTCGCTCGCGACCTCGGCGACCGACGAGCCGATCGCCATCATCGCGGTGGCCTGCCGGTTCCCCGGCTCGCCGGATGCCGACGCGTACTGGGACGTGCTGTCCGGCGGGGTGGACGCAATCCGGGAGATCCCCGAGGACCGCTTCGACGTCGACGAGTTCTACGACCCCGATCAGCAGATGCCGGGCAAGATCTATACCCGCAACGGTGGATACCTGGATAGCGTCGACGGATTCGATCCGGAGTTCTTCGGCATCTCGCCGCGCGAGGCCGTCTGGATTGATCCGCAGCAGCGCCTGATGCTCGAAATCGCCTGGGAGGGCCTGGAAAGGGCCGGATACGCACCGTCAGCTGTGCGCGGCAGCCGGACTGGTGTCTTCGTCGGCGTCGGGGCCAACGAGTATTCGCACCTGCTGTCGGGCGAATCGGTCGAGAACCTCGAAGCCCACTTCATCACCGGCAATGCGCTCAATGCCATTGCCGGCCGGGTGGCTTTCACCCTCGGTCTGGAAGGACCGGCGATGGCGGTGGATACCGCCTGCAGCTCGTCGCTGGTCGCCGTTCATCAAGCCAGTCAGGCCCTGCACTCGGGTGACTGCGATATGGCGCTCGCCGGTGGCGTCAACGTCCTGCTGAGCCCGGCGTCCATCGTGGCCGCGTCCCGGGCACGAATGCTGGCTCCTGACGGCCGCTGCAAGACCTTCGACGCGGCCGCCGACGGCTACGTGCGCGGTGAAGGCTGCGGCATTCTGGTGCTCAAGCGCCTGAGCGACGCACAGCGCGACGGCGACCGGATCTGTGCGGTCATCCGCAGCAGCGCGGTCAACCAGGACGGTGCCTCCAGCGGTTTGACGGTGCCCAATGGTGGTGCACAACAACGACTTATCAACGCCGCGCTGACGCGCGCGGGCCTCACCGGTGGGGATGTCGACTACCTCGAAGCACACGGCACTGGCACCCCGCTGGGTGATCCGATCGAGGTACAGGCGGCCGCGGCGGTCTACGGCGCCGGCCGCGACCCGAACCGGCCGCTGCTGATGGGAACGGCCAAGACCAACATCGGACACTTGGAGTCCGCCGCGGGTGTCGCCGGGTTGGTCAAGGTCGTGTTGTCGCTCCAGCACGAGCTGCTGCCGCAGAACCTGCACTTCCAGAATCCCTCGCCGCACATCCCGTGGGACTCGCTGCCGGTGCAGGTGGTGGACAAGCCAACTCCGTGGCCTGCCAACGGCAGGCCACGCCGGGCCGGCGTCAGCTCGTTCGGGTTCACCGGCACCAACGCGCACGTGCTGATCGAAGAGGCGCCGCAGCCCCCGCTGGCCGACGATGCCGCCGACGAGCCGGTGGATGGCGCGGCGCCGACCGAGGCCGCCCGCGAGCCGTTGAGCCTATTGCCGCTGTCGGCGCGGTCGGCGCAAGGACTGGTCGCGCTGGCCCAGCGTTACTCCACTTGGCTGGACACCCACACCGAATCCCCGCTCACCGACGTGTGTTTCACCGCCGGGGCGGGACGTTCACACTTCGAACACCGCGCCGCTGTGGTCGCCACGTCCGCCCAAGAGGCCAAGATGCTGCTGGACGATCTGGTGGCGAACCGGCTGCGTCCGGGCGTGCTGCGCGGGGAATGCACGGACCCGCCCACCACGGCGTGGTTCTTCCCGGGCCAGGGCAGCCAGTATCCGGGCATGGCGCGCGAATTGTTCGACATCGAGCCGGTATTCGCCGACACCGTGCGGCGCTGCGCGCAGGCCGTGGACCCGATACTCCCGCGGCCGCTGCTGGAGGTTCTGTTCTCCAGTGACCGCGAGGCCGCAGAAACACTGCGGCACACGTCATTTGCCCAGCCCGCGATTTTCGCCGTCGAGATGGGCCTGGCCCGGCTGTGGCAGTCGTGGGGCATCGAGCCGGACGTGGTGCTGGGCCACAGCGTGGGTCAGTATGCGGCGGCCTGCGTGGCCGGGGTCTTCAGTCTCGAGGACGGGGCCCGGTTGATCGCCGAACGCGGCCGGCTGTTCGGCAGCCTGCCCGCGGGCGGCCGGATGGTGGCGGTGTTCGCCGATCCGGAATACGTGGAGCGCACCGCGAGCACCTTCCCGCGGGTGTCGGTTGGCGCCTACAACGGCCGCAACACGGTGCTGTCGGGTCCTGGCGAGGATCTAGAGCAGATCGTCGCGGCGTGCAGCGAGGACGGCACCCGCTGCACCTGGCTGGAGACCAGTCACGCCTTCCACTCCGAATTGCTCGACCCGGTACTCGACGAATTCGAGTCGTTCGCCAAGCAATTCACGTACGCCGTGCCGTCGAGGCCGCTGGTCTGCAACCGGACCGGCGCCGTGCTCACCAGCGAGACGCCGATCGACGCGCAATATTGGCGGCGGCATTCCCGTCAGCCGGTGCAGTTCACCGAAAGTGTGCGCACGGTGGCTGCGCTGGGCTGCTCGGTACTGATGGAGATCGGTCCGCAGCCGATCCTGACCGCTGCCGCGTTGCAGATCTGGCCGGAGACCTCGGCCACGCCTCGTGCGATCGTGTCGTTGCGCAAGGGCGCCAATGCCCAGCGCCAGATCACCGAAGCCCTTGCCACGACGTATATCTGTGGGCACCGGCCCGATTTCGCCGCCAAGTACCGCGCTCCGAGCCACCGCCTGGAGCTGCCGACCTATCCGTTCCAGCGCCGTCGCTACTGGCCCAAGACCTCTGGTATTCGGGCCGACGGTACGGCCGCGTCCGGAATCCTGGGAAGCGCAAAGGATCTCGCATCCGGCGACATCGTCTACACCACCGTGCTGTCGGTCAAGACCCAGCCGTGGTTGGCGCATCACGTCATCTACGGCACCGTCGTCGTTCCGGGCGCGACGTATGCGGCGATGGCGCTGGCTTCGGCCGGAGCTCCGGCGCGGGTCAAGGAAGTCTTCTTCTACGAGCCGATCATCCTGCCGGACAAGGCGTCCCGTGAAGTCCAGCTCACTCTGCACCCGGTCGATGACGGCTGGAAGTTCCAGGTGCACAGCCGGCCATACGGCGTCCGGGACTCCGAGTGGTCACTGAACTCCGATGGAACCCTGCTGGCCGGCGTTGATCCCGATGAGGGATCGCCGGAGAGCACTCTGTCCCCGGACGAGGCGATCGAGCAGATGAATCGCACCCGACCGCAGGAACTGTTCGACATCTTCCACGACATGGAACTGGCCTGGGGACCGACGTGGTCGACCTCGCTGAAGTCGTTGTGGGTCGGCCAGAACGAGGCGATCGGTGATATCTCGCTCGGTGAGGAACTCACCGAACACGTGGGTAGTGAGCCCATCCACCCGGTGCTGCTCGACCTGTGCACCGGCGTGGCGTTCCCGGCCTTCCCGGCGACACTGGCCGCCGAGCAGGGGATGTCGGATCTGTTCCTGCCCTTGCGGTACGCACAAGTCACCGTGGCCGAGAAGATGCCGCGGCGGTTCTACTGCCGTGCCCGCTGGCACGAGAACACCATCACCAGCGAAACCCAGGTCTTCGACCTCGATTTCGTGAGCCCGGACGGGCGCATGCTGGGCGGGATCCGCGAGTTCACCGTCAAGCGTGCCCCGCGCGAGGCGCTGCTGCGTGGGCTTGGTGGGGACTCCACCCGGCTGCTGTACAGCTTGGGTTGGCAAGAGATCGCGGCTCCAGTGGCCGAAGCCGCCGAACAGGACACCGCGAAGACCGCGAACGGCACCTGGCTGATCGCCGGATTCGACGCGTTGGCGGCCGAAGTCCCAGGGGCCACCACCGTGGCCGACATCACCGATGCGCAATCGTGGCAGCAGGCGTTCGCCGAGGCGGCCGAGCGCGGTGCGCCGGTCACCGGCATCGTTTGGCGCAGTGCCGGACAGCCGGAGAGCCGGGAATCCACTGACGACCTCGCCATCCGCTTGGAGGCCGAGATCGCCACCCTGCTCGGCGCAGCCCAGACCGCGTTGGCCTCACAGGCAGCGCAGAAGGGCACACTGGCCGACGGGTTGTGGATCGTCACCGAGCGCGCGGTGGCGACCGAACCCGGGGAGCCGGTCGATCCCGTCCAAGCCGCTCTGTGGGGTTTCGGGCGCACGCTGATCGCCGAGCAGCCGACGTTGCGCGTTCGCCTGGTGGACGGCGACGCCTCCGACGAGTCGCTGAGCTGGCTCGCCGGCGCGCTCGACACACCGGTGGTCGAGCCCGAAATGGCAGTGCGACAAGGACGTTTCCTGGTCTCCCGGTTGCTGCATTGGGCGCGCAACGGCCAGCTGCCGATCCCACGCAGCGACGACTACGCTCTGGCGCCCACCGAACGCGGCGCGATTGACAACCTCCGGCTGACCGAGATCGAGGTGGCATCGCCGAAGGCGAACGAAGTGCAGGTTCGGATCGAGGCCGCCGGCCTCAACTTCCGTGACGTGCTCAACGTGCTCGGCCTCTACCCCGGCGATCCTGGCCCGATTGGCGGCGACCTGTGCGGTGTGGTCACCGAATTGGGCTCCGAGGTCACCGGATTCGAGATCGGCCAGCGGGTCTTCGGCTCCATGCAGGGTGCGTTCGCCAGCCGGCTGAATGTGCCCGCGCCGCTGCTGGCGTCCGTCCCCGACGGAATCAGTGCTGTGGATGCGGCGACTATTCCCGCTGCGGCACTGACAGTTCGGCTCGCGTTCGACTGGGCCCAGCTCAAGCCGGGCGACAAGGTGCTCATCCACGCCGCCAGCGGTGGCGTGGGGTTGGCCGCGGTGCAGATGGCCCGGGCGCACGGCGCGACCGTGTTCGCCACCGCCAGCAAGTACAAGCGCGCCACACTGCGTGCGATGGGCGTCGAGCATGTCTATGACTCACGCACAACGGATTTCGCGGATCAGATATTGGAGGCGACGGGCGGCCAGGGTGTTGACGTGGTGCTCAACTCCCTCACCAACGAGGGCTTCGTCGAAGCGACGGTGCGCGCGACCGCCAAGGGCGGCCGGTTCGCCGAGATCGCCAAGCGTGATATCTGGACGACCGAGCAGATGGCCGCGCTTCGGCCCGATATCGCCTACGAGATCGTTGCGCTGGACGTGACGATGATGACCGACCCCGATCACATCCAGAAGCTGATGGTCGAGGTGTCTGACGGGTTGGCCAAGGGTGAGTGGACCCCGGTGCCTGCCGAGGTCTATCCGCTGACCGAGGCCAGGACCGCGTTCCGGCGCATGCAGCAGGCTCGCCACATCGGCAAGATCGTGGTGCAGATGCCCAAACCGCTTCAGCCGCGCGGTGATCGGAGCTACCTGATCACCGGCGGTCTCGGGGCGCTCGGTCTGCACACCGCGTCGTATCTGGCCCAGCTCGGGGCCGGTGACATCGTGCTGACCAGCCGTCGCGCTCCGGATGCCGAGATACGGCAGGCGATCGACGCCATCACCGAACGGTTCCACTGCCGGATTCATGTCTTCTCGGCCGACGTCGGTGTGGAGTCCGACGTCGCCAGCGTGTTGGAGAAGATCCGGACCGAACTGCCCCCGCTGGCGGGCGTGGCACACCTCGCCGGCGTGCTCAACGACGCCCTGCTGCCCGAGCAGGACCTCGAACGATTCCGGACGGCGTTGGGCCCCAAGGCTTACGGTGCCTATCACCTGCACCGGTTGACATTGGACGATGACCTCGAGTTCTTCATCCTCTACTCGTCCGCCTCGGCCGTACTCGGCTCGCCGTCGCAGTCCAACTACGCCACCGCGAACGCGCTGCTGGACGGGCTGGTCGCGCAGCGCAGGGCGCAAGGCCTCCCGGCGACGGCCGCCAACTTCGGCCCGTGGGGTCACGGCGGCATGGCCAGCTCGCAGGCTGCCCTGGCCAACCTCAGCGCCCAGGGCATGATGCCGCTGGAGCCGTCGGCGGCGCTGGCCGCGCTCGGCGAGGCCATCCGGCACGGCGCGGCGCAGGCCACCGTGCTCAAGGCCAACTGGCAGCGGACGGCGAAGATGCTGGGCGGCATCCGGCCGCCGCTACTGGATCAGGTTCTGCCCAGCGGCGATGGCACGGTGACCGGCGACAGCGAGATGCTCCGGCAGCTGCTCGAGCTGCCGGTGGCGGCGCGGGGAGGCTTCGTCACCGAGTTCCTGCAGCGCGAGGTACAGGGTTTCCTGCGGCTCGCCCAACCGCCCGCGGCAACCAGCAGGTTCTTGGACCTGGGCACCGACTCACTGATGGCAGTCGAACTGCGCAACCGGTTGTTCGGCCAGTTCGGCGGCAAGTTCGACATCAGCCCGACCGCGGTGTTCGACTACCCGACCCTCGGCGAGCTCGCCGAACATCTGGTGTCGCAGCTGCCCGATTCCGATCCGCCCTCGGGCGATGCGAACGCTCCGGAAACCGCAGAGACTGCAGAATCCGCTGCCGAGCCCGCGGTCGTCGCCCAGGACGAAGCCGAGCCGACTCCCGAGGACTGACCGAAGAGGCTTGATGCGATAGCGGTGTGACCTAAATCGCACCGCTATCGCTGTTTTCGGTGTCGCCACATGCCCCCGCCATAACCCCCGTTGACCAGCGGATATATGGCGACTGATCGACTCGGCGAAACGCCAACCCAACCAGTGGGTTGATTAGCCGACTGAACTTGCTCACAGGGACTTGCGTTCCGGTTACCGGCCGGTATAGTTTCGGGTTACTGGTGGGTAACTTAGACCCGAGTCCCCAACCACAAGCCCAAGTTCAGATGACATTCTCGCTGAGGAGTAACCGTCATGAGCCACTACAAGTCCAACGTTCGCGACCAGGTATTCAACCTGTTCGAGGTCCTCGGTTTCGACAAGGCCCTCGGCACGGGTGACTACAGCGATCTCGACGCCGACACCGTGCAGGAGATGCTCGGTGAGATGGCCCGGCTGGCCGAAGGCCCGCTGGCTGCGTCGTTCGTCGACGGCGACCGCAACCCGCCGGTCTTCGACCCCGAGACCCACACCGTCACTCTGCCTGAGGAATTCAAGAAGTCGGTGAAGGCCTTCATCGACGCCGGCTGGGACAAGGTCGGCCTCGACGAGGAGCTCGGCGGTATGCCGATGCCCAAGACTCTGGTGTGGGCGCTACACGAGCACGTGCTTGGCGCCAACCCCGCGGTATGGATGTACGCCGGCGGCGCCGGCTTCGCCCAGATCGTCCACAACCTCGGCACCGAGGAGCAGAAGCAGTGGGCCATCAAGGCTGCCGAGCGTGGCTGGGGCTCGACCATGGTGCTGACCGAGCCGGACGCCGGCTCTGACGTCGGCGCCGGCCGCACCAAGGCCATCAAGCAGGACGACGGCTCCTGGCACATCGACGGCGTGAAGCGCTTCATCACCTCCGCCGACTCCGACGACATGTTCGAGAACATCCTGCACCTGGTGCTGGCCCGCCCCGAGGGCGCCGGACCGGGCACCAAGGGTCTGTCGCTGTTCATCGTGCCGAAGTTCCTCTTCGATCCCGAGACCGGCGCACCCGGTGAGCGCAACGGCGTGTTCGTCACCAACGTCGAGCACAAGATGGGCCTGAAGGTTTCGGCCACCTGTGAGCTGACCTTCGGCCAGCACGGCACCCCGGCCAAGGGCTGGCTCGTCGGCGAGGTACACGAGGGCATCGCGCAGATGTTCGACGTGATCGAGCAGGCCCGAATGATGGTGGGCACCAAGGCGATTGCCACCCTGTCGACCGGCTACCTGAACGCTCTGGAGTACGCCAAGGAGCGTGTGCAGGGCGCCGACCTGACCCAGATGACCGACAAGACCGCGCCGCGCGTGACGATCACCCATCACCCTGACGTTCGTCGCAGCCTGATGACCCAGAAGGCCTACGCCGAGGGTCTGCGCGCGCTGTACCTCTACACCTCCACCTACCAGGACGCCGCGGTGGCCAAGGCCGTCCAGGGCGTCGAGCCCGATCTCGCGGTCAAGGTCAACGACCTGCTGCTGCCGATCGTCAAGGGCGTCGGCTCCGAGCAGGCCTACGCCAAGCTCACCGAGAGCCTGCAGACCTTCGGTGGATCCGGCTTCCTGCAGGACTACCCGATCGAGCAGTACATCCGCGACGCGAAGATCGACTCGCTCTACGAGGGCACCACCGCCATCCAGGCGCAGGACTTCTTCTTCCGGAAGATCGTGCGCGACAAGGGTGTTGCGCTGGCTCACGTGGCCGGCCAGATCAACGAGCTCATCGCGAACGAGGCGGGCAACGGCCGGCTCAAGACCGAGCGTGAACTGCTCGCCAAGGCTCTCGAGGATGTCCAGGCCATGGCCGCGTCGATGACCGGCTACCTGATGGCCGCGCAGGAGGATTCCAGCAGCATCTACAAGGTGGGCCTGGCCTCGGTGCGCTTCCTGATGAGCGTCGGCGACCTGGTCATCGCATGGCTGCTGCAGCGCCAGGCCGCGGTTGCCGTCGCGGCGCTGGACGCCGGTGCCACCGGTGCCGATCGCTCGTTCTACGAGGGCAAGATCGCCGTGGCGTCGTTCTTCGCCAAAAGCTTCCTGCCGCTGCTGACCAGCACGCGACTGGTGGTCGAGACCATCGACAACGACATCATGGAGCTCGACGAAGCCGCGTTTTAGAGTTTCGACCGACAACGGCCCCGGGATCGTTCGGTCTCGGGGGCGTTGGCGTTCGGGCCCGCAGGCGTCCGCGTAGCGCCACTCAGGGACTTTGGTCACTTTTTGCCAGCGATTGCGCTTCAACCGACCTATGTCGGGACTTTGGGCCCTGGCAGTTAGCTGGCGATCCGCTACATTCTAGGAATGGCGATGCCTGACAGCAACGAAGCTATCACCGCGCATCCCGCTGCGACCGGTAGAAAGCCGGCCAACGCGAGTCCGCTGGCGAATATTGTCGGGCCTTTCACAAAAGCCGGCGGCTACTACGCCCGCTCCTGGGGTGCATACCTCGACGGCGGCAAGGACGAGTTGCCTGTCGCCCGCCCCACGCTTTCGCTGGCGACGCACGCCCTGCGCGACGAAATCGTCCTCGTCGGATTGCGGTTGCGCCGGCCGCTGAGCGACGCGGCCGTCTACGAAAAGATCAACACCGAGGTCCTCAAGGCCATCGACTTCTACGGCAAGCACGGCTGGCTGGCCCGTCCCGAGGGCTTCTTCGCCGCCCCGCCTGCGCCGAAAGACGTGACCATCCGGTCGTACAAGGTCCGTGGCCGCACCCACGAGCGGATCTCGTTCGACAGCGGCTACCAGCCTTACGCCCGCGAACCCGGCCGCGCCCGCTGGCTGAGCTACACCGGCAACCACCGTGAATACGCGATGATGCTGCGCCACCGCGAACCTCGTCCGTGGCTGGTGTGCGTGCACGGCACCGAGATGGGCCGCCCCAACCTGGATCTGGCCCTGTTCCGGGCCTGGCATCTGCACGAGCAGTTCGGCCTCAACGTGATACTTCCGGTGCTCCCGATGCACGGCCCGCGCGCCAAGGGACTGCCCAAGGGCGCTGTCTTTCCGGGTGAGGACGTGATGGACGACGTCCACGCCACCGCACAGGCGGTGTGGGACATCCGTCGCGTGCTGGCCTGGATCCGGTCACAACAGCCCGACGCCAAGATCGGGTTGAACAGCATCTCGCTGGGCGGCTACATCGCGGCCCTGGTCGCCAGCCTCGACGAAGACCTCACCTGTGCGATCCTCGGCGTTCCGCCGGCCAACCTGGTGTCGCTCCTGGGCCGTCACGCCGGCTTGGGCACAGACGACCCCCGCTACCGGACACTGGAATTGGCCGAACCGATCGGCGAGATGATCTCCCCGCTGTCGCTACAACCCAAGGTGGCTCCCGAGGGCCGGTTCATCTACGCCGGGGTCGCCGACCGGATCGTGCACCCGCGCGAGCAGGTACTCGCATTGTGGGAGCACTGGGGACGCCCGAACATCGGCTGGTACCGCGGTGGTCACACCGGGTTCTTCCAAGCTCGTCCGGTTCAGCAGTTCGTCGATGCCGCCTTGGTGCAATCGGGCTTGGTGGATTCCGGGGCCTAACCCAGCGGCTCCATGAAAACCGCCGCTGGAATCCCCTCTTCTCCAGCGGCGGTTCCTTCGTTTACGTCAATAGGCCGTAAACAAAGAGGATGCCCCGTGTTGCCGTCGGGTCGGGGGGTCAGACGGCAACACGGAGCTATCCAGTACATCTGTAACCCGCACGCGTTCGTTACAAACCCCGGGAAACTTTTTTCCAGATTTTTTTCGCTACGCCTCGAGGATCGCGGTGACGCCCTGACCGCCCGCAGCGCAGATCGAGATCAGTCCGCGGACCGGCTGTCCGGTCTCCTTTTTCTTCTCGGCCAACTGCTTGGCGAGCTGCGCCACGATGCGCCCGCCGGTGGCGGCGAACGGGTGGCCCGCGGCCAGCGAGGAGCCGTTGACGTTCAGCTTCGAGCGGTCGATGGCGCCGAGCGCGGAGTCGAGTCCTAGCAGCTCCTTGCAGTATTCGTCAGATTCCCATGCCTGCAGATGAGCCAGCACCACCGACGCGAAGGCCTCGTGGATCTCGTAGAAATCGAAATCCTGCAACGCCAGGCCGTTGCGCGCCAGCAGGCGCGGCACGGCGTAGGTGGGCGCCATCAACAGGCCGTCCGCACCGTTGACGTAGTCCACGGCGGCGGTCTCCGAATCGACGAAATATGCCAGCGGCGTCAACGAGTGTGACGTCGCCCACTCTTCGCTCGCCAGCAACGCCACCGAGGCGCCGTCGGTCAGCGGTGTCGAGTTGCCCGCGGTCATCGTGGCGTCGCCGTTGCGCACGCCGAACACCGGCTTGAGTTTGGCCAGTTTCTCGGCGCTGGAGTCGGCGCGCAGGTTGTTGTCGCGGTAGACCCCGAGGAACGGCGTGACCAGATCGTCGAAGAATCCGCGGTCGTAGGCGGCAGCCATATTGCGGTGGCTGGCCGCTGCCAGCTCATCCTGATCGACGCGCTTGATGCCCATCTTCTTGGCGGTGATCGCGGCGTGGTCGCCCATCGACAACCCGGTGCGCGGTTCCCCGTTGGTGGGGATCTCGATGCCCAGCGAGGCGGGCAGCTTGCCGACGAGCTTGAGCCGGGCCACGTTCGACTTGGACCGCCCCAGACCGAGCAGCGTGCGGCGCAGGTCGTCCCCGAGTCCGATCGGGGCGTCGGACGTGGTGTCCACCCCGCCGGCGGCGGCGACCTCGTAGCGGCCGGCGGCGATTCCGTCGGCGGCTGCGACCGCGGCCTGCAGACCGGTGCCGCAGGCCTGCTGCAAGTCGATCGCCGGGGTGTAGGGCGAGAGCTGGCTGCCGAGCACGCTCTCGCGCATCAGGTTGAAGTCGCGGCTGTGCTTGAGCACAGCTCCGCCGATCACCGCGCCGAGCCGCTCGCCGGCCAGGTCGAACCGGTCCACCAGACCGCCAAGCGCGGCGGTGAACATGTCCTGGTTGGATGCCTCCGCATACGCGCCGTCCGATCGTGCGAACGGAATGCGGTTGCCGCCGATCACGGCGACCCGGCGACTGTTTCCACTGGTAGAGGCCACGTCAATCTCCGCCTAGAGTTCGGTTTGTTCAGGGGGTATACCCAACCCATACTACGCACGGTCCTTACTCTGGAGTAAGTTCGTTCCCGGTCCCCCATCGCAACTCGAAAGGCACGTTCGTGGCTTCCGACCTGTTCTCCCAGATCGTCAACTCCGCGCCAGGGTCACTGCTGGCCAAGCAGCTCGGCATACCGCAGCCGGAGACATTGCGCCGCTACCGGCCCGGTGAACCACCGCTGGCCGGCTCGCTGCTGATCGGCGGTACCGGCCGCGTGGTCGAACCGCTGCGGGCGGCGCTCGCCGAAGACTACGACCTGGTGGCCGACAATCTCGGCGGCCGTTGGGCCGACTCGTTCGGCGGCCTGGTGTTCGACGCCACCGGCATCACCGAGCCCGCGCAGCTGCGCGGCCTCTACGAGTTCTTCACCCCGCTGCAGCGCAACCTCGGACCGTCGGCGCGCCTGGTCGTGGTCGGCACCACCCCCGATGAGGCCGCGAGCACCGACGAACGCATCGCCCAGCGGGCGCTGGAGGGGTTCACCCGCTCGTTGGGTAAAGAGCTGCGGCGTGGCGCCACCGTCGCGCTCGTCTATCTGTCGCCTGCGGCCAAACCCGCTGCGACCGGTCTGGAATCGACACTGCGGTTCGTCCTGTCGGGCAAGTCGGCCTACGTCGACGGCCAGGTGTTCTACGTCGGCGCCGCGGACTCCACCCCGCCCGCCGACTGGGACAAGCCGCTGGCCGGCAAGGTCGGCATCGTGACGGGTGCGGCCCGCGGCATCGGAGCTACGATCGCCGAGGTGTTCGCCCGCGACGGCGCGAAGGTCGTAGCGATCGATATCGAAAACGCAGCGTCTGCGCTCGAAGAGACGGCGGCGAAGGTCGGCGGCACCGCGCTGGCGCTGGATGTTACCGCCGCCGACGCGGTGGACAAGATCACCGAGCATCTGCGCGAGCACTATGACGGACGCGCCGACATTCTGGTCAACAACGCCGGTATCACCAGGGACAAACTGCTGGCCAATATGGACGACGCCCGGTGGGACTCCGTGGTCGCGGTGAATCTGCTTGCTCCGCAACGTCTTACCGAGGGCCTGGTCGCAGGAGGCAGTATCGGCGACGGCGGGCGGATCGTCGGGCTGTCCTCGATGGCCGGTATCGCCGGCAACCGGGGACAGACCAACTACGCGACCACCAAGGCCGGGATGATCGGCCTCACCCAGGCGCTGGCGCCCGGGCTGGCGGACAGGGGCATCACCATCAACGCCGTCGCACCCGGGTTCATCGAGACGGCGATGACGGCGGCGATCCCGCTGGCCACCCGGGAGGTCGCGCGCCGGCTGAACTCCCTGTATCAGGGCGGTAAGCCGGTCGACGTGGCTGAGACCATCGCCTATTTCGCCAGCCCCGCGTCGAATGCCGTGACCGGCAACGTGATCCGGGTGTGCGGCCAAGCGATGCTGGGGGCCTAGCCGTGTCTACCGTGGCCGAACAGCCGAGTGGTCTGCGAAACCTGTTGCGCGCGGCGGCCGGATCGCTGCCGTTCATTCCACGCGGTGACCACCTTCCCGCCCGCACGCTGACCGTCGACGAACTCGCCATCGACCCGTCGAACGTCGCCGCCTACACCGCGGTCACCGGCCTGCGCTTCGGCGATACCGTGCCCCTGACCTATCCGTTCGTGCTGACGTTTCCGACGGTGATGGCGCTGATCACCGGCTTCGACTTCCCGTTCGCCGCGATGGGCGCGGTACACGTCGAGAATGAAATCACCCGGTACCGCCCGATCGCGGTGACCGACACCGTCGCGGCGAAGGTTCATGCCGAGAATCTGCGCGAGCACCGCAAAGGTCTGCTGGTCGACGTCGTCGCCGACGTGAGCGTGGGCAACGAACTGGCCTGGCATCAGGTCACCACGTTCCTGCACCAGCAGCGAACCAGCCTGTCCGGCGGGCCCAAGCCGGAGCCGCCCAAACGGCTGAAACTACCGCCGCCCAACGCAATTCTGCGCATCAGCCCCGGCAAGATCCGGCGCTACGCGTCGATCGGCGGGGATCACAATCCGATCCACACCAATGTGATCGGCGCCAAACTGTTCGGTTTCCCCACCGTGATCGCTCACGGAATGTTCAGTGCGGCAGCTGTTCTGGCGAATATCGAAGCTCAGCTGCCCGATGCCGTGCGCTACTCGGTGAAGTTCGGTAAACCCGTCATATTGCCGGCGAGTGCCGGACTCTACGTCGACCGGGTGGCCGACGGCTGGGATATCTCATTGCGCAATATGTCCAAGGGTTACCCGCACCTCACCGGAACGATTCGCGGTCTCTAGGCGCCGAGTCTGCGCACACTACATCGAGTCTGCACAGAGATCGTGATTTGAGCCCGAAAAGGCGATCTGTACGCAGACTCGATGTGGAAGTAGCGGGTCGCACGGGAAGTAGCGCCGACTACGACGATGCGGGTGAGGCTTCCTTGTCCGCGGGGGCGCCCTTGAGGCCGCGCCAGAACAGGTTGATCAACATGTCGGCGGCTTCGTCGACGTCGGCATCGCCGGCGCTGACCCGCGTTGCGACTGCCTCGCCGGCACCTACCAGCGCGACGGCCATCATGTGAAAGTCGGTGTCGGGCTCGGGATGCCGGGTGCCTGCCTCCACCAGCCGCGCGACCATGTCGATGATCTTTTCGCGGCCCTCACGCACGGTGTGGGCGAATGCCTGCGAGCTGGTGGCCTGGGTGTAGAGCACGATCCACGACGCACGGTTGGCGTCGATGTAGCGCAGCACCGACGAGATGGTGCTGCGCAACAGCTCGTGCGGACTCTGCTCGAGGTCGATGTCCTCGCGGACCGTTTCGGTGAAGCGGCTCAGTTCCCGACTCAGGCAGGCGCCGAACAGTTCTTCCTTGGAGCCGTAGTAGAGGTACAGCATCGGTTTGGAGATCTGCGCCTCGGCGGCGATGACGTCCATCGACGTCTCGTGATAGCCGTTGACCGAGAACATCTGGACAGCGGCGTCGAGCATCTGCTGCTCCCGCACGGCACGGGGCAACCGCTTGGTGCCACCTGCCATATCACTGCCTTCCCATGCGGGGGTTTATCCAGGCTAACCGCCGCACCGCGGACTTTGCCCTTTCAGACGCGCCATTCGCAGCAGAGAAGTTTCGACCGCGGGCAGCGACAGCTCCCCGGCATTGACCGCCTTCTCCAGCCGGTCCAGCACCGCGGGCACCTCGTCGGTGGTCACCCACAGCGCCACATCGATGCCGGCCTGCAGGCTGCGCAGCACGGCTTCGGCGACGCCGTACCGGTCGGAGATCGCCGCCATGCTGGACAGGTCGTCACTGAACACCGGGCCGTCGAACCCCGGCCCGCCGTACCCGCCACTGCGCAGCAGAGCCACCGCCGCCGCGCTGAGGCTGGCCGGCATCGTCCCGGTCAGGCCGGGCACCTCGAGGTGGCCGACCATGACGGCGACGGGTGCTTCCGTCGTCAACGTCCGATACGGGATCAGGTCGTTGGCCTGCAGATCGGTCAGCGGGGGTGTGGTGACCGCACCGGCAGTGTGTGAGTCGCCCGACCCGTGGCCGTGGCCCGGGAAGTGCTTGAGGACCGGCAGCAGCCCGGCGTCGCGCAGGCCGCGCGCGTAGGCACCGGCGTAGGCGGTCACGATGGCCGGGTCGTTGGAGAACGACCGGTCACCGATCACGGTGTCGTCGGCGGCGCCGGTGACATCGACGACGGGCGCGAAATCGATCGTGATTCCCATACCGCGCATCTTGCGTCCGCGGTCGAGTGCCAGTTGGTACACCTGGTCGGGGGTTTGGGTCGCTGCCAGCACCCGGGCCGACGGGGCCGTCCCGATCAGCGAGGACAGCCGCTCCACGCGGCCGCCCTCCTCGTCGACGCTGACGGCCAGTGGCAGCGGCCCGGCGTTGGCGATATCGGGCAGCGAGCCGTCGGTCAGCATCGACAGGTCGGTCCAGCTGCCGATGAAGATGCCGCCCACGTGATAGGTGTCCACCACGGCGCGGGCATCCGCACTGCTCTTCACGCCGACCATCAACACCTGGGCCAGCTTGTCGCGGGTGGACATCGCGCTCAGCAGCCCCGGACCGTCGCCGCAGGCGGGTGGCGCCGGCGCCGCGGGTGCCGGGACGGGGCCGGCCATCGGGCTGGCCGACGATGACGTGCTGACCGGTGACGATGATGAGGCCCCCGGCTTGGCGGCAGGCGCCGAGCAGCCGGCGAAAAGCAGAGGTAGTGCCGACAGGGCCGCGATTCCACGAATCGAGAGCAGACGGGTAGGCATCCGCACATGCTGTCATGGCCGTCGCCGCTGGCCAACCAACGTTCGCCGCATGCTAGGTTGGCCAGCGGGTATTCCCCCAGCGCTTCAGCCGCCCCCAGCACCTGCGAAGGAGAACCGATCATGACCCGGTTCGTGGTTCCTGCCGCCGCCAGCATCGTGGTCGGTCTGCTGCTCGGGGCTGCCGCGATCTTCGGCGTGACGTTGATGATCCAGCAGGACACCAAGCCGCCGTTGTCGCCCGGCGATCCCGCATCGTCGGTGCTGAACCGCGTCGAGTACGGCAACCGCGGCTAGCCTGAGCACGCTCGCCGCCGCCTCCCCCGCGGTCACGGAGGCGCACATCACCACCCCGCCGCTCTCGCGGCGCTGGCTCGGCGGAGCTTTCCTCGTTGCGCTGCTGCTGAGCTTCGCGCAGTCGCCGGGGCTGATCTCACCGGACACCAAACTCGACCTGACCGCCAACCCGCTGCGGTTCCTGGCCCGCGCCGCCAATCTGTGGAACAGCGACCTGCCGTTCGGGCAGGCGCAGAACCAGGCCTACGGCTATCTGTTTCCACACGGGGCCTTCTTCCTGCTGGGCGACACCCTCGGCGTGCCCGGCTGGATCACCCAGCGGTTGTGGTGGGCACTGCTGCTGACCGCCGGGTTCTGGGGACTGCTGCGGGTGGCCGAGGCGCTGGGCATCGGGACCACACCGTCGCGCATCATCGGCGCCGTCGCGTTCGCGCTCTCGCCCCGGGTGCTGACGACGCTGGGGTCCATCTCGTCGGAAACCCTGCCGATGATGCTGGCGCCGTGGGTGCTGCTGCCGGTGATCCTGGCTTTGAGGGGCGGGGACGGCAGATCCCTGCGGGTGCTGGCCGGCCGGGCCGGTATCGCGCTGGCGTTGATGGGCGCGGTCAACGCCGTGGCCACGATCACCGGCTGTCTGCCCGCGATCATCTGGTGGCTGTGTCATCGGCCGAACCGGGTGTGGTGGCGGTTCACCGGGTGGTGGGCGTTGGCCTCGGCGCTGGCGATCGCGTGGTGGGTGGTCGCGCTGCTGGCGCTCGGCCGGATCAGCCCGCCGTTCCTGGATTTCATCGAATCGTCCGGGGTCACGACGCAGTGGACGTCGCTGACCGAGATGCTGCGGGGCACCGACAGCTGGACGCCCTACGTCGCACCGAATGCCACCGCGGCTGCCGAGCTGGTGACCCAGCCGGCCATGGTGCTGGCCACCACGTTGGTGGCCGCGGGCGGGATGGCCGGGTTGGCGCTGCGCTCGATGCCCGCGCGGGGCCGGCTGATCGTCATGCTGCTGATCGGCGTGGTCCTACTCGGCGTCGGCTACTCCGGCGGTCTGGGCTCGGCGCTGGCACACCAGGTGCAGTCCTTCCTCGACGCGGCGGGCGCACCGCTGCGCAACGTGCACAAGCTGGAGCCGGTGATCCGGATCCCGCTGCTGCTGGGGCTGGCGCACCTGCTCGGCCGTATTCCCTTGCCCGGCAGCGCACCACGGCCGGTATGGATCAGGTCCTTCGCCCATCCCGAGAACGACAAGCGGGTGGCCGTCGGCATCGTCGTCCTGGCGGCATTGATGGTCGCGACGTCGATGGCCTGGACCGGCCGGCTCACCCCGCCCGGCGCATTTCGCGCCATCCCCGACTATTGGCACCAGGCCGCGGACTGGCTGACCGAGCACAACACCGGCGACCCCACGCCGGGGCGGGTGCTCGTGGTTCCCGGCGCACCGTTCGCCACGCAGGTCTGGGGTAACAGTCACGACGAACCGCTCCAGGTCCTCGGCGAAAGCCCTTGGGGCGTCCGCGATTCGATCCCGTTGACCCCGCCACAGACGATCCGCGCATTAGACTCGGTGCAGCGCCTGTTCGCGGCAGGCCGACCGTCGGCGGGCCTGGCGGACACGCTGGCCCGCCAGGGCATCTCCTATGTCGTAGTGCGCAACGACCTCGACCCGGACAAGTCGAGATCGGCGCGCCCACTGCTGGTGCACCGCGCCATCGAGGGTTCACCGGGACTGCAGAAGGTGGCGCAGTTCGGTGAGCCGGTCGGACCTGGCACCCTCGAGGGCTTCATCAGTGACAGCGGGCTGCGGCCGCGATACCCCGCGGTCGAGATCTATCATGTTGGCTCACAAGGCAATCCGGCTGCACCCTATCTGACCGACGCCAACCGGATGGCCCGCGTCGATGGCGGCCCAGAGGTGTTGCTGCGCACCGACGAACGGCGCCGGCTGCTCGGCCTGGCCCCGCTGGGTCCGATGCTGCTGACGTCCGACGCCCAGCGGGCCGGGCTTCCGGTCCCGCTGGTCACCGTGACCGACACCCCCGTCGACCGGGAAACCGACTACGGCCGCGTCGACGACCATTCGTCAGCGGCCAGGGCCGAGGGGGACCGGCGCAACACCTTCAACCGGGTACCCGACTATCCGGTCCCGGGCGCCAAGCTCGTGCACGGCGCCTGGACCGGCGGGCGGCTGTCCGCATCGAGTTCCTCCTCGGACGCCACCGCGCTGCCCAATGTCTCCCCGTCCAGCGGTCCGGCCGCGGCCATCGACGGCGACCCGGCGACCGCGTGGGTGTCCAATTCGCTGCAAGCCGCGGTCGGACAGTGGCTGCAGGTCGACTTCGACCATCCCGTCACCAACGCGACGCTGACGCTCACCCCGAGTGCCACCGCCGTCGGCGCCCAGGTGCGCCGCATCCAGGTGTCCACCCAAAACGGCACCACTACAGTGCGTTTCGACGATCCAGGCAAGCCGCTGGCGGTGGCCCTGCCCTACGGGGAGTCGCCGTGGGTGCGGATCACCGCGATCGGCACCGACGACGGCTCGTCAGGAGTCCAGTTCGGCATCACCGATCTGTCGGTGACCCAGTACGACGCGTCCGGCTTCGCCCATCCCGTCGACCTGCGGCACAGCATGGTGGTGCCGGGCCCACCCGGTGGATCAGCGGTCGCGGCATGGGATCTGGGCGCTGAGCTGCTCGGCAGGCAGGGCTGCGCGGATTCCCCCGACGGCGTGCACTGTGCCGCGTCGATGGCGCAGGCCCCCGAGGAACCGGTCACACTGAGCCGCACCCTGACGGTGCCCAAGCCGATCGAGGTCAGCCCGACGGTGTGGGTGCGGGCCCGGCAGGGACCACACCTGGCAGACCTGATCGCCCAGCCGGGCACCACTCGGTCCCACGCCGATTCCGACCTCATCGACGTCGATGGATCGGCTTACGCAGCGACGGACGGCGATCCGCGCACCGCGTGGACCGCGCCGCAGAATGTGGTGCAGCACCACAGTTCGCCCACGCTGACTGTCACGCTCCCGAAGCCGACCGAGGTCACCGGACTGGCGCTGACCCCGAGTTCCTCGCCGCTGCCCACCCATCCCACGATGGTGGCCATCGACCTGGGCGACGGCCCGCAGACCCGCCGGCTGGAAGCCGGGGGGGCACAGGCGGTGGCCCTGCGTCCGCGAGTCACCGATACGGTGCGGATCAGCCTGCTGAACTGGAATGACGTAATCGACCGCACCGCACTGGGTTTCGACCAGCTCAAACCGCCAGGCCTGGCCGAGGTCGCGGTACTGGGGCCGGACGGGAAACCCGTCGCGGCCGCCGACGCCGCCACCAACCGGAAGCACACCGTCGAGATCCGCTGTGGCGACGGCCCCATCATCGCGGTCTCGGGGCGGTTCGTGCAGACGTCGGTGACCACGACGGTCGAGGCACTGCTGGACGGCCAGCCGATCCCGGCGCGTGCGTGTGACCCGACACCGATCGCCCTTCCGGCCGGCCAGCAAGAACTACTGATCAGTCCCGGCTCCGCGTTCGTCGTCGACGGCGCCCAGCTTGCCGGGCCACAGGCGAGCCAAATACCCACCGCGCCAACATCTCCCGCCGACATCACCAGCTGGGGACCGGACCGCAGAGAGTTCACCGTCACTAGAGCACCTACCGCACGGGTGCTGGTCGTCCCCGAGAGCGTCAACCCCGGCTGGGTCGCCCGCATGCCCGACGGCGTCACCCTGACGCCCGTGGTCGTCAACGGCTGGCAGCAAGGCTGGGTGGTGCCCGCCGGTGAGCAGGGCACCGTCACAGCGATCTTCCCGTCCAACCGGGGTTACCGGATCGGGTTGGCCGCGGGCCTGTCGCTGCTGCCGCTCCTGCTGCTGCTGGCGCTGGTGCCGGCACGCCGGCCGCGGACCGGCCAGGGCCCTGCTCGGACGTGGGCGCTGCCTGTGCTGGCCGGCGTGGGCGTGCTGGCCGCCGGTGGGCTGATTGCCGGCGTCGGTGGGCTGGTGGTGTTCGGCACCGCGATGGTGGCCGGCTATCTGCTGCGCCACCGGGCGCGGCTGCGCGACCGGGTGACGCTGGTGGCCAGCTCCTGCGGGCTGATCGCGGCGGGGACACTGCTGTCGCGGTATCCCTGGCGGTCGGTCGACGGCTACATCGGCCACTCACCGTGGGTGCAGCTGCTGGCCCTGATTGCGGTGGGTGCGCTGGCCGCCTCCGCGGTGCGGCGGCCGCCACCTCGAGCTGAGGGTGAAACCGCCGAGGACACAAGCATTTCCCGTTAGGGTGCCTGGTATGACTGTGTCTACTAATCGCCGCGCCTGATATGACGGCACCATCACGGGTCGAGACCGTGCGGGGGCCGATCTCCACCAGCGACCTGTTTGCGGACAACCCCCGCCGGATCTTCGCGAACCAGGGTGGGTACTGACATGAGCGACCTCGTTCCTCCGATCGCCACACAGGTTTCAGCGTTGGCCCAGGCGGATCCCGATGCTCCTGCCGTGACGTGTGACGGCCGCACGCTCACCCGGGCCGAACTCGACGCCTCGACCAATCGGCTGGCCCGCGCCTGCGCCGCACTCGGCGTCGGCGTTGGCGACTACGTGTCGATCGCGATGCCCAACTCGATCGCGTGGATTCAGACGATGATCGCGTGCTGGAAGCTCGGCGCGGTGCCACAACCGTTGTCGGCGCGGCTGCCCGACGCGGAGTTCATCGGTATCCTCGACCTCAAGCCACGCGCCCTGATCGTGGGCCGCGACGACCCATGTGGCGAGGTACCCAGCGTGCCAGCCGATTTCGTGCCGGATCCCGCACTGTCGGACGCGACGCTACCCGAGGCCGTTTCGCCCGTCTGGAAGTCGATGACCTCCGGCGGCAGCACCGGACGGCCCAAGCTGATCGAGGCGGGCGGGGACAGCAGAGTTCCTGCGGAGAACGGTTACACAATGGGCGCGCAAGAGGGTGACGTGAACCTAGTGTCGGTGCCGCTGAGCCACAGCACTGGCTTCAACATGGCAACGGCGGGCCTACTGCTCGGACACCACCTCGTGGTGATGCCGCGCTTCGACGCACACCAGTTCCTGCGGCTAGTCGGCGAGCACCACGTCACGTTCCTTGCGACGGTGCCGACGATCATGCAGCGCCTGCTGCCGGTGTACCGGGCCGATCCGGGTGCCTACGACCCGTCGTCGATCCGCCGGTTCTGGCACCTCGGCGCGCCGTGCCCGCCGGTGGTCAAGCTGGCGTGGGTGGACCTACTCGGGCCGGAACAGGTCTGGGAACTGTACGGCGGCACCGAACTTCAGGCGTTGACGTTTATCAGCGGCTCGGAGTGGCTGACCCATCGCGGGTCGGTCGGTCGCGTGGTGGCCGGTGAGATGAAGGTGCTCGACGACGACGGCAACGAGTGCCCGCCCGGAAAGCTCGGCGAGATCTACATGCGCCCGAACGAAGGTGCGGGCCCCACCTATCGCTACATCGGCAGCACCGCCAAGTCCCGCGACGGTTGGGATTCGCTGGGCGATCTGGGCTGGTTCGATGCCGCTGGGTATCTGTACCTAGCCGACCGGCGGATCGACATGTTCACCGTCGGCGGGCGCAACGTGTACCCGGCCGAGATCGAGAATGCGCTCGCCGAGCACCCCGCCGTGCTGTCCTGCCTGGTGGTCGGGGTGCCGCACGAGGACCTCGGCCAAGTGCCACATGCGTTGGTACACACCGACAGTGCCGCGCTCAGCGCCGACGATGTTGCGGAGTTCGTGGCGCAGCGTCTATCCGACTACAAGGTGCCGCGCAGTGTGGAATTCGTCGACACCCCGCTGCGCGACGACGCCGGCAAGGCCCGCCGATCCGCGGTGCGCGACAAGGTCATCGCCCGGCTGCGCGGTTAGATCAGCGTGCGATGACCGGCTCCGGCTCATCGCTGACCGAACTGTCCAACGGCGGTACCGGTTTCTTCTGTCGGTACTCCCAGCGCCGCAACATATTCCGGCACGGCGACTCGATCAGGGCGTAGCTGACCGCTGCCATCGCGAAGCCGAGCACGAGCGTGAGGACCAGCATGACGATCAGGTTGCCGTTGAACATGAACTTGCCGACCATCGGGAACACCATCACCAATGCCGCCAGATGCCAGACGAACAGGCCGTAGGACCAGCGGCCCAGGGTGACCATGAACCGGCTACCCAGGATCGGGTGCGGGGTGTCCGGGCGATCGAGGACGAGCGGCGCCAATAGGGCACCGGCGACGATGGCCCCCATCGACGTGCGAATCACGAACTGCCCCAACGTCGCGGGCACCAGGTCCTTCGGCCCGGCCAGCGGTGAGGCCGAGATCAGGTAGGCCGTCAGCGCGATCCCCGTGATGGCCCAACGATTTCGGGCCAGTTTGTGCGCCCACCCCGGCGGGCTGACGGTCCACTCGGCCAGCAGCATGCCCGCCGCGAACCAGGAGGCGTAGGCCGGCGGCCAGTTCAGGAAGTTCACTCCCTGTGCGGTGTGAATCGGCAGCAGACCCCAGGCCAGGCTCGCGAGCGCCACAAAAGCGATCACCGGCACCCGGGCGCGCACCGGCAGCCGGCGCGCGAGGTACGCCAGTATCGGCAGGGCGAGATAGAAGCTCACCTCCACCGACAGGCTCCACATCTGGGTCAGGCCGGCGGTCAGGGTGAGCGGGACGTAGACCTGAGTCAGCGTGAGGTTGGCCCACCACACCGTCCAGCTGGCGTGGTTGGCCTCCGGCAGCAGCGTCAGGATGACGACGACCGCCACCACATACCCGGGCATGATGCGCACCAGGCGCGAGCGCAGATAGTGGCCGGTGGGCGGGCGCCGGCGCAGCCCGCGAGCCGCGGCCGCGTGACCGCGCCACAACAGGAAGCCCGAGAGCGCGAAGAACACCGCAACGGCCAGGTCGAAGCGGTGCAGCAGGCGACCGACCACGGCGGCGGTGGTACCGGTCTGGAAGGCGACGTGGGTGAGCACCACCCCCATGGCCGCGCAGGCGCGCATCCCTTCCACCGCGGGCAGGAAGCTGCGGGTGCCCCCGACCTGCTCCGCCTCCGGTGTCATGCAGCCAGTCTGCCGGGGCGCGGGTTGCCTGCGAAAGTGGGTACACCTGGGCTGCGGCGATGACCTCCTAATGAGCCAGTGCTCTGGGCTCTGCTGTTAGGGTCAGACACGTTTGCTTCGCCGTCAGGCGGCGCAAAGCACGATCGGGAGTGAGGGAGGCCACGGCAGCGTGAATCGCGCAGGTATGTTGCGTATCACGGCATACGGCATCATCGGGTTCGGAGCCGCCCTGCTGATCGCCGCGCTGCTGTTGTCGACCTACACCTCCGGCAAGATCAAGAAGATTCCGCTCGATATCGACGAAACGTTGGTCAGCGACGGCACCGGTACCGCGCTGGATCCGTCGTCGCTGCTGGGCGAGAAGTTCGTGGTCGACAAGAACGTGCCCCTGGTGTCCCAGCAGCAGATCACCGTCGAGTCGCCGGCCAACGCCGATGTCGTGACGTTGCAGGTCGGCACCAGCGTGCGCCGCAGCGACAAGCAACAGGACAACGGTCTGCTGCTGGCGATGGTCGACACCGTGACGGTGAACCGCGGCACCGCGCTGGCGGTGTCCGATGACACCCACCCGGGCGGCTCGGTGCAGAAGCCGCGAACCATCGAGGACACCAAGCCGCCGACCAACATCGCGCTGCCGCACGAGGGCCTGGCCTACCGGTTCCCGTTCAACACCGAGAAGAAGACGTATCCGTACTTCGATCCGATTGCGCAGAAGGCGTTCGACGCCAACTACGACGGTCAAGAGGACGTCAACGGACTGACCACCTATCGGTTCACCCAGAACATCGGGTACGACGCCGACGGCAAGCTGGTCGATCCGATCAAGTACGCGTCGCTCTACGACAAGGACGAGGACGGCGAGGTGACCGCGCGGGCTGAGCTGTGGGGCCTGCCCGGACCGCCGGAAGAGCCGGTCACGATGACCCGCTTCTACGCCGCACAGCGCACGTTCTGGGTGGATCCGGTCACCGGCGTCATCGTGAAGTCCACCGAGCACGCGAATCACTACTACGCACGCGATCCGGTGCGCCCGGAGATGGCGTTGGCGGACTACAAGGTCACCTCGAGCGAGCAGACCGTCGAATCGCGAGTGGCTTCAGCCCGCGACGAGCGCGACCGGGTGGGGCTGTGGTCGCGAGTGCTGCCGATCAGCTTCACCGCGGCAGGCCTGGTGGCACTGGTCGGCGGAGTTCTGCTGGGCACGTTCAGCGTGCGCGCCGAGTCGGCTTTGATCGACCCGGGGCTGGACACCGCGGACCACGGATTCTTCGGCAAGGATGAAACCGGGCCGATGCCCGCCGCCGAGGCCGCCACCGAGAAGCTGCCCGCGGCCAGACCGGATCTGGAGCCCCCACCGCCACAGCGGTGAGCGCGGCATGACCCAGGCACGCCGGGCCCTGGAGTGGGTGGTGCCGGGGTACGCCCTCCTGTTGGCCCTCGCGGTGACCGCACCGCTGCTGGTGCCTGGCTACCTGCTGTTGCGCGACGCGGTGTCCACCCCGCGGTCGTACCTCTCGGACACCGCGCTCGGTCTGGGTGAGTCGGCGCCGCGGGCGGTGCCGCAGGATTTCCTGATCGCTGTCGGGTCGCCCGTCCTCGACGGCGGGGTGCTGGTCAAGGCCTTGCTAATCGCCGGGGTCTTTCTGGCGGGCTGGGGCGCGGCGCGGCTGGCCGACGTACTGGTCCCGGATGCCGGGATGGCCGGCCAGTTGGTGGCCACCACGCTCGCGGTGTGGAATCCGTATGTCGCGGAGCGGCTGCTGCAGGGGCATTGGAGCCTGCTCGTCGGATACGGCGCCCTGCCGTGGGTGGCCACCGCGGTGATCCGGTTGCGCGGCGAGCAGCCCGCACCCTCATGGGCGCAGTGGGCGACGGTGGTGTTCTGGATCGCGCTGGCCGGGCTGACGCCGACGGGTCTGCTGCTGGCCGCCGTGGTGGCGCTGGCCTGTGTGGCGGTCCCGGGCGACGGGGTATCGCGGCCGCGATGTGCGACCGGGGTGCTGATCACCGCGGTGCTCTCCGCATCGCCGTGGTTGATCGCGTCGGCACTGGGCGACGCGCTGGACTCGTCACCGTCGTCGGGTGTGGTCGCGTTCGCGGCTCGTGCCGAACCGGGCCTTGGCACGCTGGGCACCCTTGCCGGTCTCGGTGGGATCTGGAACGCCGAGGCCGTCCCGCCTTCTCGCACAACGCTATTGGCCTTGCTGGCGACCGTGGTGCTGCTGGCCGTGGTGGCTGTCGGGTTGCCGACGGTGGTGCGGCGCCGTTCTGCGGTGCCGCTGTTGGTGCTGGCCGCGGTGAGTGTGCTGCTGCCCGCGGCGGTCGCGACCGGACCTGGGCTGGCTGTTCTGCGCGCGCTGGTCGAGGCCGCGCCGGGGGTGGGGGTGCTGCGCGACGGGCAGAAGTGGGTGGCGCTGGCAATGCCGGGTTATGCCGTCGCCGCGGCGGCCGCCGTGGTGACGTTGCGGCACCGGCTTCGCCCGCCGATCACCGCGCTCGTGTGTGTGGTCGCGGTGATCGCCGTGCTGCCCGATCTGGCCTTCGGCGTGTGGGGCAAGGTCGCCTCGGTGCGCTATCCGCCGGGCTGGTCAGCGGTGGCCGGGATCGTCAACGCCACGCCCGCGGACGTCGCGGTACTGCCCGCCGACAGCATGCGCCAATTCCCGTGGTCCGGGCCGGCGCCGGTGCTCGACCCGTTGCCGCGCTGGATCCGCGCCGAGGTGCTGGCCACCGGCGACCTGACGATCTCGGGCCAGTCGGTGCCCGGCGAAGGGGGCCACGCCCGCGACGTGCAGCGGATGCTGCTGGCCGGCGCCCCGCCAAACTCACTGGCCGAGGCCGGGGTTGGCTGGGTTGTCGTCGAATCACGCAGCGCGGGCACCCTGGGAGACGCGCAACGCACGCTGCAGGGGCTACCGGTGGCCTATCGCGATGCCGACCTCATCTTGTATCGCGTCGGCGGGTCGAGTCAGGCTGCCTCACAAGGAAAGCGGACGCTGGCCATCGCAACCCACGCGGTGTGGCTGGTGCTGCTGACCGGGGCCGGGATCACCGCTCTGGCGGGCCGCCGATGGCGCGCTCGTTTCGCCCAAACCGACAAACCGCCGCAAAAGTTCGAGTAGATCGCGTCAAAACGTCGATCTCGGCGCGCCGCAAACATGTACCATCTGGTACATGTTGAGCTCCAGCAGCGTCGACATCGACGCACCTGCCGATCTGGTGTGGGACGTGTTCACCGATGTCGAGCACTGGCCGGACTGGACCGCCTCGGTCACCAGCCTGACCGGCCTCGACGGGCCACAGATCGCGGTCGGCCGGCGCTTCGAGATCAAACAGCCGCGGATGCCCAAACTCGTGTGGACGGTCACCGAGGTCGTTCCCGGCGCATCGTGGACGTGGGAACAGCACTCCCCCGGCGGCCAGACGTCGGCGCGGCACGACGTGTCGGCGGCCGCCGGTGGCGGCACCCTGGTGCGTCAGGAACTCGAACAACGCGGAATCCTCGGATCACTCGTGGGTGTGCTCATGAGGCAGATGACGCAGCGGTACCTGGCGTTGGAGGCACAAGGATTGAAGGCGCGTAGCGAAGGCCTGTGGAAGCTTCGTGGTTCGAACGCCTGACCTTGCGCGGCGCCGTGAACTGCTCGACGCGCTGGTGACCGAATGCGCCGAGAACGGTGTCGGCGGGCGCTCGCTGCGCGAGCTGGCCGATGCGGTCGGCACCAGTCACCGGATGTTGTTGCACCACTTCGGGTCACGCGAGGAGCTCCTTCTGGCCGTGGTGGACGATGTCGAGCGCAAGCAGATGGCGCTGCTGCATGAGCTGACCACTGGTGACGGCGGGCAGGAGTTCGCCGCGATGTGGGCGCACCTGCGCAAGCCCGAGTTGCGCAGTATCGAGCGCCTGTTCTTCGAGTGCTATGCCCGTGGTGCACAAGGGGAGTCGCCGTTCACCAGCATGCTGCCCGCCGCGGTCGATCGCTGGCTTGCTCTCGCGCAGACCGACTCACAGGTGGAGCCCGCCATCGCCCGCCTCGGGTTGGCGGTCACGCGTGGCCTGCTGCTCGACCTCGCAGGCACCAACGACGATGCCGGCGTGGACGCGGCGGCTCAGTACTTCATCGCGCTGATCGAGGCGCGAGGTTAGATCACACCGCTGACACGCGTGCCTGCGTGCACCGACTCCAGCACACTGCGCATGGCGTCGGCGCTCTGCTGCCAGGAGAAGTCCCGGCTGCGCGCCTTGGCCTTGGCTCCGAGCTCGTCACGCAGGACATGTTCGGCCAGTAGGTGTTCGAGACGATCGACCAAGTCGGCGTGGTCATCGACCAGCACACCGGTCACGCCGTCGATGACGGAGTCGGTGAGGCCGCCCGACGAGCGGTAGCCGATGGTCGGCACGCCATGCTGGGCGGCCTCGATGACGGCTAGGCCCCAGCCTTCCTTGCGGGATGGCAGAACGTGCACCCAGGATCGTTGCACGACAGCGTGTTTCGTCTCGTCGTCGACGTGGCCGTGGAAGGTGACCGCGTCGGCGATGCCGAGGCGGTGTGCACGCTCGACAAGCGGCTCGTGCCACCAGCCACCACCGACGATGTCCAGGTGCAGATCCGCAACGCGCGGGCGAAGTGCGGCCACCGCATCGAGTGCGTCCTCAATCTGCTTGTGCGGCACCAATCTCGACAACACGACGACGCGGGGCGTCGACGACCGTTGCGCGGTGAGGGTGTCCGCAGGCGCCTCGTCGAGGCCGTTGCGCACCACGGCGATCCGCGCGGCGTCGACCCCGAGGTCGGACAGGTCGCGGGCCGACGGCAGGGAGACGGTGACGTACTGATTGCGCCGGTGCATGCGCGGCGACAGCCACGACTCGACCAGCCAGCCCAGCCTGCCAACGAACCGGCCGGCGACGGGCCACTGTTCGCGGTGGCAGTGATGCACCAGCAATGCCACGCGTCGTCCGAACGCGAGCCGGGCCAGGAACGGCACACCGTTCTGGGTGTCGATGACGACGTCGGGACGCACCCGTCGCAGCGGGCCGAGGCGCAGACGGGCGGCGACCATCGCCAGGCCTGCCCAGATGTAGACGCTGTAGGGCCCGCCGCCGCGGCTGATGGCGACGCCGTCGACAACCTCGCGGCGGGGTGCGCCGGGATAGCGGGCAGTGCGCAAGGTGACATCCATGCCCGACTCGGCCAGCAGCGTGCCGATGCGCTGGACATAGGTTTCGCTGCCGCCACCCTGTGGGTGGCCGGTGTCCCGCCAGCACAAAAGCAGGACGGAGCGAACGGGTGTGGACATCGCAGTTCAGCCTAGACGGCTCGCCGAGTTTCACCTTTTGCAGCTCTTCACTCGAACTTTCCCTGCGAATCGTGAGTTTCGCCGCTGGCTATGGTGGGGCCGTGGCCGTCACCGACCTGTTCGCCGAGCGCGCGACGCTGGGCCGTTCGGTACGACTGCTGGGCGAATTCCGCCACGAACAGAGCGACCCCGCCCGCTTCTACGGCGCCTTGGCCGCCGATACCGCCGATATGGTCACCGACCTCTGGCAGTCCACTCACACCGGCAGCCCGGGCGGGCACACCCTCGTCGACGTCGGCGGCGGACCCGGCTACTTCGCCACCGCGTTCACCGACGCGGGCTGGAATTACGTGGGTGTCGAACCGGATCCCAGTGAGATGCACGCCGCGGAACAGGTGCGCCAGGCCGGACCTGGCTCCTTCGTCCGGGCGTCCGGAATGGCGCTGCCGTTCGCCGACGGCAGTGTCGACGTCTGCTTGTCCTCCAACGTCGCCGAACATGTGCCGCGGCCATGGCAGCTCGGTGCGGAGATGCTGCGCGTCACCCGTCCCGGTGGGCTGGCGATCCTGTCTTACACCGTCTGGCTCGGACCGTTCGGCGGGCACGAAATGGGTCTCACGCACTACCTGGGCGGGGCCCGGGCGGCCGCCCGCTACACCCGCAAGCACGGCCGGCCCCCCAAGAACAACTACGGGTCGTCGCTTTTCGCCGTCTCCGCGGCCGACGGCCTGAACTGGGCCGCCGGCACAGGAGCGCTGGTCGCGGCATTCCCGCGCTACCACCCACGATGGGCGTGGTGGCTGACATCAGCGCCCGGGATACGGGAGTTCTTGGTGAGCAATCTGGTGCTGGTGCTGCGGCCGCCGATGCCACCAAAATGAACATGTTCTAGTTTCTGTCTTCAGTAGGTAATGTGACGGTCATGACACAGAGCACCGCGTTCAAGACCGAATGGGACAAGCTGTTCATCGGCGGGAAGTGGGTCGAGCCGTCCACCACTGAGGTCATCGAAGTGCATTCGCCGGCGACCGGCGAACTCGTGGGCAAGGTGCCGCTGGCCGCCAAGGCCGACGTCGACGCCGCCTGCGCTGCCGCCCGCAAGGCGTTCGACGAGGGACCGTGGCCGCACCTGACACCGGCCGAACGCGCCGAGATCCTCGGCCGCGCCGTCAAGATCCTCGAAGAGCGGGCCGAGGAGCTCAAGTTCCTGCTGGCCGCCGAGACCGGTCAGCCGCCGACGATCGTCGACATGATGCAGTACGGCGCCGCGATGTCGTCGTTCCAGTACTTCGCCGGCGCCGCCGACAAGTTCACCTGGCGCGACTTCCGCGACGGGGTCTACGGCACCACGATGGTCCTGCGCGAGCCGATCGGCGTCGTCGCGGCCGTCACGGCGTGGAACGTGCCGTTCTTCCTGGCCGCCAACAAGCTCGGCCCCGCGCTGCTGGCCGGGTGCACGATCGTCGTGAAGCCCGCCGCCGAGACCCCGCTGTCGCTGTTCGCGATGGCCGATATCTTCGCCGAGGCCGGGCTGCCCGAAGGTGTTCTGTCGGTCGTTCCCGGTGGCCCGGAGACCGGTCGTGCGCTGACCGCCAACCCCGAGATCGACAAGTTCACGTTCACCGGGTCCAGCGCCGTCGGCAAGGAGATCGCCAAGATCGCCGCCGAGCGGCTCAAGCCGTGCACGCTGGAACTGGGCGGCAAGTCGGCGGCCATCATCCTCGAGGACGCCGATCTGGACTCGACGCTGCCGATGCTGGTGTTCTCCGGCCTGATGAACACCGGGCAGGCCTGCGTCGCGCAGACCCGCATCCTGGCTCCGCGCTCGCGCTACGAGGAGGTCGTCGAGAAGATCTCCGCTGCGGCAGCGGCCATGCCGGTCGGGCTGCCCGACAACCCCGGCGCGATGATCGGATCGCTGATCAGCGAGAAGCAACGCGAGCGTGTCGAGGGCTACATCAAGAAGGGCATCGAGGAGGGCGCGCGGCTGGTCACCGGTGGCGGCCGTCCCGAGGGACTCGACAACGGCTGGTTCGTGCAGCCGACGGTGTTCGCCGACGTCGACAACTCGATGACGATCGCGCAGGAGGAGATCTTCGGACCGGTCCTGTCGGTGATTCCGTATGACACCGAAGAGGACGCCGTGCGGATCGCCAACGACTCCCCTTACGGCCTGGCCGGCTCGGTGTTCACCACCGACAACGACAAGGCCATGAAGATCGCCGCCCAGATCCGCACGGGCACCTACGCGGTCAACATGTACGCCTTCGATCCGGGTGCGCCGTTCGGCGGCTACAAGAACTCCGGTATCGGCCGCGAGAACGGACCCGAGGGTATCGAGCCGTACACGCAGGCCAAGAGTGTGCTGCTGCCGTTCGGGTACACCCCCGAGTGACGACGATGCGGCGAGGAACGAGCCGCTGAGGAGTCGCTCCATCAGCCTGAGTAGGTCGAAACGAAAAGGCCCCCGCACGCACTGCGTGTCGGGGGCCTTTTCGTGTGGGCTAGAAGATCGCGCGGACGATCATCTCGGCCACGGCGGCGGGCTTGTCGACACCGTCGATCTCGATGGTGTGCTTCACGGTCAGGTTGACCGTGTTGTCGTCGACCTTGTCGGCGGCGGCCAGCTCGGAGCGCACCCGGATCCGGCTGTCCACCGGCACGGCGGCCACGAACCGGACCTTGTTGAGCCCGTAGTTGACGACCAGCTTCGGGTTCTCGAGGCGGAAGTTGTCCTTGCTCAGCGCCGGGACCAGTGACAGCGTCAGGAAACCGTGCGCAATCGGCGTGCCATAAGGGCTTTCGGCCTTGGCCTTCTCGACGTCGACGTGGATCCATTGATGGTCGTTGGTCGCGTCGGCGAAATCGTTGATGCGCTTCTGGTCGATCTGCAGCCACTCGCTGACGCCGAGTTCCTGGCCGACCGCGGACGCCGCATCGTCGATGGACGTGATCACCT